>NZ_JBSFDG010000001.1:371930-788794 GCF_053593775.1 Streptomyces sp. NPDC002092 | reverse complement strand
GAGCCGGCAGCAGATGGAAGCGCTGGAAGACGAAACCGACCCGTCGGCGGTGCGCGTCCAGCCGCCGTGCCGTGAGCTCGTCGCCGTCGACCTCGACCGTTCCCTCACTGGGTCGGTCCATTCCGCCGAGCAGATGCAGCACCGTGGACTTCCCCGAACCCGAGGGACCGGTCAGCGCGACGGCGGCCCCTGACTCGATGCGCAGATCGACGGCGTCCAGCGCGACCAGGTCCGCATACCGGCGCGTCACGCCTCGTAACGACACATCCACCCGGCTTCCACCCTCCTGCATTGTCACAATGCAGGAGTACATTGTCACAATGCACACGACATGTAAATGGCGTTGCAGGAGGGTCCATGCCGCTTCACCATGCGGTGCTCGCGCTGCTGGCCGACGGCCCGGACCACGGCTATGAACTCAAGGGCCGGTTCGAGAAGGCCATGGGCCCGCAATGGGGCGGCCTGAACATCGGGCATCTCTACCAGATCCTCGAGCGCCTGGTTCGAGACGGCTACGTCGTCCCGTCCCATGTGAGCCAGGCGGACCGCCCCGACAAGACCCGCTACACCCTCACACCCGCCGGACAGGACGAGTTGCGGGACTGGGCCACCAGCGCCTGGGTGCGCACCGGCGGTTTCCGGGACGAACTGTTCCTGAAACTCTTCGGCGCTTCCTCCCTCGGTCCCGACGTCCTCGCCACACTCATCACCGCACAACAGCAGACCTACATCGCCGAACTCGCCGGCCTGACCCGGCTACGGCGTACCCGAGCGGACGATCCCCTGGTCAGCCTCCTGATCGACGGGGCGATCGCCCACACCAAGGCCGACCTCGAACTCCTCGACACGGCCGCCCAACGCCTCGCCCCCATCACCCAACGCCCCAAAGCCGCAGCCCCACAGGCCGACACCCGCGAGACGGAGGGGCAGCAAGGGGCCTGACGGCTCTGAGACATGGCCCCGACGACGCCAGCACCAGGCTCGCGTCAGTCACTCCGGACAATTGCGACAGCCTCACGATCGGCCGTGTTCGTCCACCCATCAGCGGCCGTCCATCTGGAGTGATCCACCGAGCGGTGTCACCCCACAGCCGCTCCCAGTGATGAGCAAGGCGCACGGCATGGCTCTGACCAGCTCTTCCGTAGAGACGCTTCCGCCTGACAGAAGCCGCCTTGCGTCGCCGCCGTGTCCGTCAGGACGCTGTTCCCAACCACGGCAAGCGGGGCGAAGACGCCCCGCCGACAGGGACGGGAACCCCATGCCTCACATGACCGCCTTCGCCAGGAACCAGTGGTACGTCGCCGCCTACAGCCACGAGGTCGGGCGCGAGGAGCTGCTCGGCCGGACCATCCTCGGTGAACCGCTCGTGTTCTACCGGACGGAGGAGGACGGGACGCCGGTCGCGCTCGCCGACCGCTGTGTGCACCGCCGCTTCCCGCTGCACGAGAAGCCCAGCCGGCTCGACGGCGACAAGCTGGTGTGCGGCTACCACGGGTTCACCTACGACACGACGGGTGCCTGCGTGTACGTGCCCGGACAGAAGCGCGTCCCGCGCACCGCCCGGGTGGCCTCCTACCCGGTGGTCGAGCTGGACTCCCTGGTGTGGGTGTGGATCGGCGACCCGGCCCTCGCCGATGCGCAGACCATCCCCCGGGCCCGGCACCTCGACGCGCCCGGCTGGGTCACCGTCCGCGGCATGGAACCCATCGACGCCGACTACGGGCTGCTCGTCGACAACCTCCTGGACCTCTCCCACGAGACGTATCTGCACGGCGGTTACATCGGCACCCCCGAGGTCGCCGAGACGCCGATCACCACCGAGGTCGACGAGGGCGCGGGCATCGTGCGGGTGAGCCGGCACATGGACGACGCCGAGTGCCCGCCGTTCTACGCCAACTCCACCGGCATCCAGGGCCGGATCACCCGCTGGCAGGACATCGAGTACCACGCGCCCTGTCTGTATCTGCTGCACAGCCGGATCGCGCCGGTGGGCGTGCTGCCGGAGGCCGACGGCAGCGACCCGAACGGCTTCCACACCGAGATCACCTACGCGATCACGCCGTCGACGGACGGCAAGGTGTACGACTTCTGGGCCGTCTCGCGCGACTGGGCGACGGACGACAGCGAGGTCACCGAGTTCATGCGGAGCAACAACCACACCGTGGTCATGCAGGACGTGGTGGCGCTCAACCTGCTGCACAAGACGCTCGGCACGGAGCGGACGGGGTACCAGGAACTCAGCATCAACATCGACACCGGCGGTCTCGCCGCCCGCCGTATCCTCGCCCGGCTGGTCGAGGAGGGCGACAAGCCCGTGGAGAAGGTCCTGTGAGCAGCTCCACCGGCGAGATCTACCGCATCGACTGGCTGCCGGGCACCGACGTCCTGCACGGCACCTGTCACTGCGGCGCCGAGCACAGCGCCCAGGATCCGGTCGAGATGTGGGAGTGGATGCTCGGCCACCCCGAAGGACACGAGCCCGCCGCGCCACGAGGAAACAGCTCATGACCGTGTACGAAGCCGAACTCATCGTCGAGCGCAGGGAGTTCGCGGCCGACGGGGTGCTCGCCCTGACCCTGCGCCACCCGCTCGGCGAGGACCTGCCGGCCTGGGAGCCGGGCGCCCATGTCGACGTCGTGCTCGGGCCGGAGCTGGAGCGGCAGTACTCGCTGTGCGGGGATCCCGCGGACCGTTCGGTGTGGCGGATCGCCGTACTGCGGGAGCCGGACGGGCGCGGTGGGTCCGCCCATGTGCACAAGCAGCTGGGACAGGGCGACAAGGTGCGGGTGCGCGGGCCGCGCAATCACTTCCGGCTGGAGAGCGCGCCGCGTTACCGGTTCGTCGCGGGCGGCATCGGCATCACCCCGATCCTCCCGATGGTGGCCGCCGCGGAGGCCGCGGGCGCCGAGTGGACGCTGCTGTACGGCGGCCGCACCCGCAACTCCATCGCCTTCACGGAGGAGTTGGGGCGGTACGGGGACCGGGTGAGCGTCTGCCCGCAGGACGAGACCGGGCTCCTCGACCTGGGTTCCGTGCTGGACGACCTGCCCGAGGACACGCTCGTGTACTGCTGCGGTCCCGGGCCGCTGCTGGACGCGGTCGAGGAGCGGTGCCCGGCCGAGCGGCTGCGGGTCGAGCGGTTCTCGCCGAAGGCCCAGGAGGCCGGGGAGAACAGCGCGTTCGAGGTCGAGCTGGCGCAGAGCGGCCGTACCGTCACGGTCGCGCCGGACGTCTCCGTGCTGGATGCCGTGCGTGCGGCCGGTGTGGAGGTGCTGTTCTCCTGCACGGAGGGCACCTGCGGCACCTGCGAGACCGACGTCCTCGACGGCACCCCGGACCACCGGGACTCGGTGCTCACCGCCGAGGAGCAGCAGAGCGGGGAGACGATGATGATCTGTGTGTCCCGCTGCCGTGGGAAGAAGCTCGTGCTGGACCTGTGATCCCGAGGCCGGCACGCTCCTGGTCGCCGATGGCGCCCCCCTGACGCAGCACAGGTCAGGGGGCGCAGCCGCGGTCAGGATGGGGCTCATCGTCGGCGGCTCCGGCACGGCAACGAGCTGTCGCGGGGTGAGGGCCCGGGGCTACCGCTCAGTTGGTGTCAGCGGGCGGCCCAGAGCCCCCGGACGTGCCCGAGGTGCCGGGTCATCACCTCGCGCGCGGCCTCGGTGTCGCGTGCGAGCAGCGCGTCGAGGAGTTCGAGGTGCTCCTCGGCGGAGGCCTTCAGCCGTCCGGTCTCGACCAGGGCTGTCAGTCCGTACAGCCGTGAACGCTGCCGCAGGTCCCGTACGACCTCCACGAGGTGGTCGTTGCCTGCCAGGGCGAGCAGTGCGAGGTGGAAGTGCAGGTCGGCCTCGACGTAGTCGGTCAGGTCGCCTCGCGTGGCCGAGGTGACGATCTCCATGGCGAGCCGGCGCAGCGCCTTCAGGTCGTCCAGGTCGGCGGTGGTCGCGAGGCCGACCGTCGTCGGGATCTCGATCAGGGACCGGATCTGGGTGTACTCGTCGAGCTGCTTCTCGGAGACCTCGGTGACCCGGAACCCCTTGTTCGGGACGATCTCGACCATGCCCTCCTTCACCAGCTCGAGCATCGCCTCGCGCACCGGGGTCGCGGAGACGCCCAGGCGGGGGGCGAGGGCCGGCGCCGAGTACACCTGGCCGGGGCGCAGTTCACCGGAGATCAGCGCGGCCCGCAGCACGTCCACGACCTTCTCCCGGAAGCTGGGCTTCCTGCCGCCGAGCGAGGGAATGTCGGGCCGGTGCTGGGCCATGGTGATCGTCCTCCTTGGGTTACCGGACATTATCGGGCCGCCTACAACACGAACCCCGCGGGGAACGGGTCCTCCGGGTCGAGCAGATACTGGGCGGTTCCGGTGATCCAGGCGCGGCCGGTGAAGCTGGGCAGGACGGCGGGGCGGCCCGCGACCTCGGTGGTGCCGAGGAGGCGGCCGGTGAAGCGGGTGCCGATGAAGGACTCGTTGACGAACTCGGTGTGCAGGGGGAGTTCGCCGCGTGCGTGCAGCTGCGCCATGCGCGCGCTGGTGCCGGTGCCGCAGGGTGAGCGGTCGAACCAGCCGGGGTGGATCGCCATCGCGTGCCGGGAATGGCGGGCGTCGGATCCGGGGGCCAGCAGGTGGACGTGGTGGCAGCCGCGGATGGACGGGTCCTCGGGGTGGACGGGCTCGTCCTCGGCGTTGACGGCGTCCATCAACGCCAGCCCCGCCGCGAGGATGTCGTCCTTGCGGGCGCGGTCGAAGGGGAGGCCGAACCGGTCCAGCGGGAGGATGGCGTAGAAGTTTCCGCCGTAGGCCAAGTCGTATGTCACCGACCGCCCGTCGGCCAGCGTCGCCTTGCGGTCGAGCCCGACCGCGAACGACGGCACGTTCCTCAGCGTCACCGCCTTGGCCGCACCGCCCTCCACCGCCACCTCGGCGACCACGACTCCGGCGGGGGTGTCGAGGCGGATGGTGGTGACCGGTTCGACGACCTCGACCATGCCGGTCTCGACGAGCACGGTCGCGACGCCGATGGTGCCGTGCCCGCACATCGGCAGGTACCCGGACACCTCGATGTAGACGACACCCCATTCGCAGTCGGCCCGGGCCGGCGGCTGGAGGATCGCGCCGCTCATCGCGGAGTGCCCGCGCGGCTCGTTCATCAGCAACTGCTTGATGTCGTCGCGGTGTTCGCGGAAGTGCAGCCGCCGCTCGTTCATCGTCGCGCCGGGGATGGTCCCGATCCCGCCGGTGATCACGCGGGTGGGCATGCCCTCGGTGTGCGAGTCGACGGCGTGCAGGACGAGTCTGCTGCGCATGGCCTGCCTCCTGGTGGGTTACGCGAGTCCGGCGGCGACGGCCTTCTCGGTGGCCGCGCGGACGGCCGCCTCCTGATCGGGCAGCAGCGGCATACGGGGCGGCCGCACCGGCCCGCCGTGCCGCCCGACGATGTCCATGGACAGCTTGATCGCCTGTACGAACTCGACCTGGGAGTCCCACCGCAGCAGCGGATGCAGCTGCCGGTACAGCTGGTTCGCGGTGGCCAGATCGCCGTCGACGGCCGCGTGGTAGAGCTCAACGCTCGCGGCCGGCAGGGCGTTCGGATAGCCGGCCACCCAGCCCTTCGCGCCCGCGATCGCCAGTTCCAGCAGGACGTCGTCGGCACCGATCAACAGGTCGAGTTCCGGGGCGAGTTCGGCGATCCGGTAGGCGCGGCGGACATCCCCGGAGAACTCCTTGACGGCGTGGATGTATCCCTCCCCGTGCAGCTTCGCGAGGAGTTCCGGCACGAGGTCGACCTTGGTGTCGATCGGGTTGTTGTACGCCACGACCGGCAGACCCGCCTTCGCGACCTCCGCGTAGTGGGCGAGCACCGAGCGCTCGTCGGCGCGGTAGGCGTTGGGCGGCAGCAGCATCACCGCGTGGCAGCCGGCGTCGCGGGCCTGCTCGGCCCAGCGGCGGGACTCCGCGGACCCGTATGCGGCCACCCCGGGCATGACCCGCTGCCCGCCGATCGCGGCGACGGCCGTCTCGACGGCCTTGGCGCGTTCCTCGGGGGTGAGCACCTGGTACTCCCCCAGCGAGCCGTTGGGGACGACGCCGTCGCAGCCGTTCTCGACGAGCCAGGCGCAGTGCTCGGCGTATTTTTCGTGGTTCACCGTGAGGTCGTCGTTCAGCGGCAGCGCGGTGGCGACGAGGACTCCGCGCCAGGGACGGTGGTGGGTCATGAGGATCCTCTCTCGGTGGGGTGCGTGTCCTCGTCGGCGAGGACACCGAGCGGTACGGGACGCGCGAACGGCCGTCTGGAGGGGGTGAGTTGGCATCCGGCCAGCCCGGCGACCGCGGGAGCGCACACCCGGCCCTGACACCAGCCCATCCCGGCCCGGGTCAGCAGCTTCACCGTGCGGACGTCACCGGCGCCGAGCTCCGCGACGGCCTCGCGGATCGCGGAGCCGGTGACCTCCTCGCAGCGGCACACGACGGTGTCGTCGGTGATCAGGTCGCTCCAGTGGGCGGGCGGCGCGTACACGGCGTCGAGCGCCGCGGCGAACTCGCTCAGTCGGGTACGGGACTTGGCGGCCGCGGCCCACTCGCGCGGGTCCGGTGCACGGCCCGCGAGGCGGGCTGCGGCCGAGCGTCCGGCGATGTGCCCTTCGGCGAGCGCGAGGGCCGAGCCGCCGATGCCGGTGGTCTCGCCCGCGGCCCAGACGCCGGGGACGTCGGTGCGCTGCTCGTCGTCCACCTGCACGTTCATGCCGTCGAGGCGGCAGCCGAGGGTCTCGGCGAGGTCGGTGTGCGGGAGCATGCCGTGGCCGACGGCAAGGGTGTCGCAGGCGATGCGGCGCCCGGTGCCGGGCCGGACCCGCCCCTCGCCGTCGAGCGCGGCGACGGTCACCGCCTCCAGCCGCTCGGTGCCGTGCGCCTCGACGACGGTGTGCCGGGTGAGGGTGCGCACACGGTGCCGGAGCAACCGGGCCGCGTAGCCGGCCCCTTCGGCGAGCTTGCCCGGTTGCGCCGCGAGCGCCCGGGACCGTCGTACGAACGCCTTGGGATCGGCGGATTCGACCAGCGCGGCAATCCGCACTCCGGCCGCGGCGAGCACGGTCGCGACCGGCAGCAGCAGCGGCCCGGTGCCGGCGACCACGGCGGTACGTCCGGACACCGCGAGGGTTCCTTTGAGCATGGCCTGGGCGCCGCCCGCGGTGAGGACGCCGGGGAGGGTCCAGCCGGGGAAGGGCAGCACCTTCTCGTAGCCGCCGGTGGCCAGGAGCACGGCGTCGGCGTGCACGGCCACCGGGTCCTCCTGCTCGGGGCCGAGCAGGGCATGCACGGTGAACCGGTCCGCGTGACGTTCGACGAACCAGACGTGATGGTCCGTCAAGTGCGTTACTGCACCTGCCTTTACGTATGTGTCGAGCCCGTCCCGCAGTCGCTCCCAGGTCCGCCAGTCGTGGTGCAGCGCCTGGGGCCGGTGCGCGCGCAGTTCGGCGGCTGGCTGCCGGTAGAACTGGCCGCCCGCTTGTGCGGCCGCGTCCAGGAGCGTGACCCGCACGCCGTGCGCGGCGGCGGCCACGGTCGCGGCCAGGCCCGCCGGGCCCGCGCCGATGACGGCGAGATGGGGTCGGTCAGGCGGCATGGCCGGTCCCCTCCTGGGTGCGGATCGCATCGCCGGGCTGCAGGGAAACGAGGCACGCCCGTTGGTTGGTACGGCCGTTGATGGTCACCAGGCAGTCGAAGCAGACGCCGATCCCGCAGAAGACGCCGCGCGGGCGGCCTCCGTCCCGGGTGGTGCGCCAGGAGGTGACGCCCGCCGCCCAGAGCGCGGCGGCGACCGTCTGGCCGGGCAGCGCCTCGATCTCCCGGCCGTCCAGCGTGACCGTGAAGGCCGGGCGCGGGTGGGCCTGTGCCAGGTCCAGTGGGGAGCTCACGTGGTCTCCTCGGGGAAGCGGTCGGGGCGGAACGGGGCCAGGTCCGGGTCGGGTCTCTGCGCGGTCAGGGCCTGGGCGATCAGGTGCCCGGTGCCGGTCGCGAGCCCGATGCCCGCCCCCTCGTGGCCGCAGGCGTGGAAGAGGCCGGGGACACGGGGATCCGGGCCGATGGCGGGCAGATGGTCGGGCATGTACGGGCGGAAGCCGGCGTACGAGCGGATGGCGCGGACGTCGGACAGGAACGGGAACAACCGGGTCGCGCCGGCCGCGAGGGCGCGCAGGGCCGGCAGCGAGAACGCCCGGTCGAAGCCGACCCGTTCCCGGCTCGCGCCGATCAGGATCGGGCCCGCGGCCGTGCCCTCCACGACCGGCGAGGTCTGCAGCGCGGCCGAGTCGCTGGCCACGTCGGCCACGTAGTCGGCGGCGTACACCTTGTGGTGGACCATGCGCGGCAGCGGTTCGGTGACGAGGACGAAGCCGCGCCGCGGGAGGACGGGCAGGGAGGTGCCCGCGAGGGCGGCGAGTTCGCCGCCCCAGGTGCCTGCCGCGTTGACCACGGCCGGAGTGTGGATGTCGCCCTGGTCTGTGCGAACCGCCCGTACGGTCCCGTCAGTTGTGCGCAGAACGCCCGTCACCGTACGGCCGGTGAACAGGCGCGCGCCGGAGGCCCGGACGAGGTGGGCGGCGGCCAGGGCGGGCATGACCTGGGAGTCCTGCGGGTAGTGGACGGCGCCGGGCAGGCCGGGGGCCAGATGGGGTTCGAGTGCGTACAGTTCGGTGCCCGCGACCGTCGTGGCGGTCACTCCGGCGGCTCGCTGCCCGGCGGCGAAGTCCTCCAGTGCGACGAGGCCGCCGGGGGAGGTTGCCACCACCACGCCGCCCTTGGCCTCGTACTCGATGACCTCTCCGAACTCCTGCGCCAGTTCGGCCCACAGGCGGTTGGAGAGAAGCGCCAGGTCGAGCTCCGGGCCGGGCTCCTTGTCCGAGACGAGGAGATTGCCCTCGCCCGCACCGGTCGTGCCGCCGGCCACGGGACCGCGGTCCACGACGATGACGTCCAGGCCGGCCCTGGAGGCGTAGAGAGCGCAGGCGGCGCCCGTCATGCCGGCTCCGACGATCACGACATCGCAGGTCAGTGGCTGACTCACGGCAGTACTATGTCACATACCACTGATTCTGAACATGGCGCGCACCCGGCTGGCCGCAATCACCTCGCGGCGCCGCTGATGTGGACGTCACCTGCCGCGCTCAGGCGGCCCAAGAGCGCCTGCGCATCACCAGCGCGACGGTTGTCCCGATCCCCACGGCCAGCAGCCCGAGCCCGCCGAAGATCAGCGGCGCCAGCCACAGCGAGGCGAACCCGTTGATCCGCGCCTCCCGGGGGGAATCCGCCGGGTAGAGCACCTCGACCCGCTCACCCGCCTCGTACGACGGCGGATTGGAGCCCACGGAGTCCCGGAACGTCCTCTGCTCGCCGTCCGCCGACGTGAACTCGACCACCGGGTACGCCATGCGCTTGCCGCTCGACCGGTTCTTGTGGAATGAGCTGCCGTGTTCGGTGCGCCACTCCAGGGACACCACCGTGCCCTGGGCGCGCTCCCCGTCCGTCAGCAGCGAGACCGACCGCCCCGCAAGAATCAGCCCGACGACCAGGAACAGCGCCCCGAACGCGATCACGCCGAAGGTGATCCACCTGCGGGCACGCCGCTCCCGTACCTGTGTCTGCACCATGCCCCTCTCACTCGTCCGGCCTCGCTCGTCCGAACGAAAGAGGAACGTTATCCCAGGTCACTCGGTAGTCGTGGCCCTGCTGAGGCACAGTCAGACCCGGCTTCCGGTCGCCGTGTCCGCCGACAGCCGCTGGGCGACACAGATCGGAACGACCGAGAGCAGGACGAGCACGGCCGCCGGCGAACAGCGCCAAGCGCACCAGCGGGAATGTGACGTCGGCGAAGGCGCGGAAGGTGTTCGCGCCGAGGTCCATGGCCGCCTCCTCGTACGAGCCGGCCGTGCGCCGCAGCCTGGCCACGACGTTGTTGAAGACGACGATGCAGAAGGTGGCGTGCGCGACGACCACCGCGAACAGGCCGAGACCGACGCCGAGCGGCGCAAGTACCGTGCCCCCGCGCTGATGCCGGTGGCGGTCAGGCCTCGGGGGCCGGCACCACCCTCAGGTGCGCCGCCGCGTGCCGGGGCCTGCGGGTCCTGGGGCGGGCGGGGCGGGTCTCCCGCAGCACCAGCGTCATCCGGGTGTACCCCATGTCCTGCAGCGTCCTCGGGGTCTCGTCCACCACACGGCAGTCGGTGGCGCCCCAGCGCGGATCGGGGTGCGTCAGGGGGCGTACGGCGCCGTCGTGCGCCACGGCCTGTTCGCCGACCGCGCGGATCCAGTGCGGCAGGCCCTGCCGGTAGGCGGCCTCCATGATCGGGTCCTGGGCGATGTCGCGGCGGATGGACTGCAGTCCGTGGTCGTGGCCGTAACGCTCGATGGCGGCCGCGAAGTGGGCGAGCATCGGCAGGCACCAGCTGGACTCGTGCTCCCCGAGGACCGTGCCCGCGTCGGGGTGGAACAGCACGAATCTGAGGAAGTTGTCGCCGGGCATCGCCGTCGGATGCGGGCTCACCTCACGGAAAAGTGACGCGAAAGCATTGTTGGACAGAACGACGTCCCAGCGGTGGTCGAGGACGACGGACGGAAAGGGAACGGCCTCCAGGAGGGTGGCGTAGTCCTGCAGATACGCCTGGGCCTCGAGACTCTCGGGGACGGGCCGCGGTGCCGGACGCTGCCCTCCTGCCTGATACGCCATCGGGAGGTCACCCCTCTTGCCTCTGCGGCCTTCACGCGGCGCCTTGATCCTGCGGCCCCGGATCGACGCGTGTCAACTATCGTGGCATTTCATGCTTGTTGACGGCTGAATTTGGCCACAGTTGTGGCGACACCTGGATGTGAGTTCGAACTACCCGGTAATCTCCGTCGGGTTCACGGCAACCGCTTGTGAGAAGCCTGTGAGAAACGTAGGAGATCTGTCGGTGACGGATGGCTTCGAGAGTCCGGGCACCACGGCCACGACCGCTGCGCTGCCGGCCGTCGTCGCCCGCGTCACCGCGCTCGCCGACCGGCTCGGCGTGCCGCACGCGGAGGTCTTCGACACCGGCCGCCTGTCCGCCGCCTCGGGGGTTCCCGAGCCCGTGGTCAGGGCCCTGCTGAGCGGCCGTCCCGCGGGCGAGCCCGATGTGCAGGAGCGGTTTCTGCAGCGGCTCGACCTGCTGCGGCGCACCCGGCTCAAGCCCAACGGGCGCAAGTACACCCAGCAGGAGATAGCCGACGGTGCGGGCATGTCGCGCCAGCAGGCGGGCGCGCTGATCAACGGCGACAGGCGGCCCACCATGGAGCACTGCGACGCCATCCAGCGCTTCTTCCGGGTGCACGCCGGATTCCTCACGGCCGAGGACCCCGAGGCCCTCACGGGCGCGCTGCAGAGCACAGAGCAGGAACTCCTGCACAAGCTCGCCGAGCGGGAGGCGGCCGCGGCCGCCGACGACCCGCTGGAGCGGCTGCTGCAGGACCACGGTGTCCGCGGAATCGCCTGGCGGGCCGCACAACTGCCCACCGACCAGCACCGCGACAAGGTCGCGGAGTGGCTGGACATGCTCCTGGAGAGCGTCAAACGGCCCGAGTCGTGAGCCTGGGGAGAGCTGTGGGCATCGGAAGGGACATGCGCCGCCTGTGCGGCGAGCTGGTCGCGGAGCTCACCCTTGCCGCACCGGCGCCGCCCGGGGACCTGTACGGCGCGCTGTGCGCGGCGATGAGCAGACGGCGCGGCCGGCCGGTGCACTTCCGCACGGCCGCCTTCCCGACCGGCACGGCGAGCGGGCTGTGGCTCGACATGACCGACCAGGACCTCGTCGTGATCGAGGAACGGACCGCGCCGGACCACCAGTTGGTGATCCTCGGGCACGAGCTGTGGCACATGAAGGCCGGTCACTGCGGCCATCACGTCGAGGGCGCCCGGGTCGCGGCCCGCCTGCTCAGCGACGACGCGGACCTGCGGGACACCGTCCGCAAGGTGGCCGCCCGCAGCCGTTTCGACCTCGCCGAGGAGCATGAGGCCGAGTCCTTCGGCCTCCTGCTGGCCAGCAGGTGCCGCACATGGCTGGCGGGTTCCGGGGTGCGGGGGCCGGTGCAACGCGATCATCTGGCAGGGCGGATCGAGGCGTCGTTGGGGTATCTGGGGCCGCAGGGCTAGCGGTGGATGAGCGGCACGGGCGCGCACATCACCGGTTCCACGTGCTGTTCTTCACCGGCCGGCGCAGCACGTCCCTGATGCGCCACCACAGCTTGCGGGCACGCGGGGTCCCGGTGGAGTAGCCGGTGCTGAACCCGATGTCGTCCGAGGTGCGCCCCAGGGGCGTTCCCTCGGGCGAGTACCGCGGTGGTATGTCACGTTGCACTGCGTTCGCTCGCCTCCCTCAGATCCCGTTCCACCTTACGGTTACGGGCCGTGTCCGGCCGGCCCGCGGTGGTGCCCGGCCGCCCCCCGACGAGCAGTTCGCGCCAGTGCTCCCGGCTCCAGTCGGCCGGATGCGTGGTCGCCGTGAACTCCTGGACCAGCGACACGAACCGCGCGGGGTCGCTGTGGAACGGGAAATGGCCCGCCTGTTCGAAGATCTCCAGGCGGCTGCCCGGCATCGCCTCGTGCGCCCCGTACGCGTGCCGCACCGGCACCACGCTGTCCCGGTCGCCCCACAGCAGCATGGTCGGCATGCCCTCGGTGAGATAGCACCGGTCGAGCATGGTGACGACCTGGCCGCGCCAGTCCACGACCGCCCGCAGGGTACGGATGAACGCGTTGCGGCTGGTCTCGTCGGGCAGGGCGTCGACGAGGGTGAGCAGTTCGGGTGCGTCCTGGCCGAGATCGGTGTCCAGGAGCTTCATCAGGCGCACCGCGAGCCCCACTTGCAGCCGCATCCCCGGCAACCGCAGGGTGGACAGCATCAGGTGGGCGCCGGGCAGGGAGACCAGCCGCAGCACGGGATTGACCTCGCGTCCCACCCCGCCCGCGCTCACCAGGATGAGCCGTTCGGTGCGCTCGGGGAACTGGTAGGCGAACTGCATGGCCACGCCCCCGCCCAGCGAGTGCCCGACCAGCGTCGCCGACTCGATGCCGAGCGTGGTGAGCAGGTCCCGCACGCCGTTCGCGTACGCGGCCACCGAGTAGTCGGCGCGCGGTTTGTCCGAAGCGCCGTGTCCGAGCAGGTCGGGGGCGATCACGGTGTGCGTGCGGGCCAGGTCGGGGATCAACTCGGCCCAGGTCGCCGAGGAGTCGCCGATGCCGTGGATGAGCACCAGCGCCGGGCCCTCGCCTGCCATGCGGAAGGCGCGCCGGTATCCGTGCACCATGCGGTACTGCAACTCGAGTTCTCCGTCGCCCACCGGGCGCAGTCGTACGGCACGCACCGGGCGCCGTAGTGGGACGTCGACCACGCACTCGCCTCCCCGTTCCTGGGCCGCGCACAAGCGGCCGAAAGCCCTTGCCCTCCAGCGTAGAACTGCTTTCCCACAAGGGATTTCGGGGACGTTTCGCCTCCGCTAAGCGGGCGAACCGACGGTTGCCCGGACCCCATTGTCAGTGGCGGGCGGCAAGCTGGAGTCGCGCCCCCTTGTGCGGGGTGCGACCGACGACGCCGACGCGGGGAGAGCCGACCGATGCACACTGCCGTACTGACCGACCGCGAGCGCACCGCCGTGCAGGCCTACCTGCGGCTCTTGCACACCGTACGAGCCGCGTTCGACGGTCCCCCCGGCTCCCCGCGACCACCCGTCGTACCGCCCGCGGTGCTCGCCGAGGCGGAGCATGCACTGGCGGAGGCGGGTCTGGCGGGCAACGAGGAGGAGTTCTTCCGGCTGCTGCAGAGCTGGTGCCCGGAGCCGTGACGGCCAAAGCCGTGAGGGCCGGCGGCGGCCGGGCGGGGGCTCAGGGAGTGTGCGGCACGGCGATCGCCGTCGCCACCAGCCCCCGCTGGACGGTCCACCGGCCCTCGAAATGCCCGAGCCGACGGCCGCCGACCAGTGGGCCGGGGACGAGGAGTTCGGCGCGGAAGCCGCCGTGCAGCCGCTCGTCGGGGTCGACGAAGACCTCGATGTCGGCCTCGGTGAAGTCCAGCCACAGTCCGGTGAGGGGGAACCACGCCTTGTAGACCGATTCCTTGGCGCTGAACAGCAGCCGGTCCCAGTGGGCCTCGGGATGCCGCACGGCCAGGCGGCGCAGCCTGCCCGCCTCGGCGGGAAGGGACACGGCGTCCAGGACGCCGTCCGGGAGCGGCCGGTGGGGTTCGGCGTCGATGCCGACGGAGGCCAGGTCGGTGGCGCGGACCAGGGCGGCGGCGCAGTAGCCGTCGCAGTGGGTCATGCTGCCGACCAGGCCGGGCGGCCAGGCCGGTGCCCCGCGTTCGCCGGGCAGCAGGGCCTGCGCGGGCACGCCGAGCTTCTCCATGGCGCGGCGCGCGCAGGCGCGTACCAGGGCGAACTCTCGGCGGCGCTTGTGCACCGCCTGCGCCACCGCCTTGGCCTCCTCGGGGTACAGCGGTGCGGGCTCGCTCCCGTCGTCGCCGTGCACCTCCACGGCCACCACCTCGTCCGGCAGCAGCTCCTCGATCACCGGACCCCGACCTCCTTCGGCAGCACGCGGCGCAGTCTCCCCGGCGGCTGCGGCCGCTTGCGCCACTCTCGGGGGTAGCCGACGGACACCTCCTCGAAGCGGACACCCTCGTGCCAGGTGGTCCGCGGGATGTGGAGGTGCCCGTACACCATGGTCTCGACGCGGAAGCGGCGGTGCCAGTCGGCGGTCAGTGCGGTGCCGCACCACATGGCGAACTCCGGGTACCACAGGACGTCGCAGGGGTGCCGGTCCAGCGGGTAGTGGTTGACCAGGACGGTCGGCAGGTCGGCGGGGAGCGCGGCGAGCCTGCCCTCGGTCTCGGCGACCCGGGCCCGGCACCAGGCCTCGCGGCTCGGATAGGGGTCGGGGTGCAGCAGGTACTCGTCGCTGCACACGATGCCGGTGCCGTGCGCGTACTCGAGGCCCTGCTCCTTGGTGGTGCAGCCGGCCGGCAGGAACGAGTAGTCGTAGAGGAGGAAGAGCGGTGCGACGGCCACCGGGCCGTCGGGGCCCTCCCACACCGGGTAGGGGTCCTCGGGTGTGGTCACGCCGAGTTCACGGCACAGGGCGACGAGGTGCTCGTAACGGGCGACGCCACGCAGGGTGACGGTGTCCTTCGGATGGGTCCACAGCTCGTGGTTGCCCGGCGCCCAGATCACCTTGCGGAACCGGCTCGCGAGCGTCTTCAGGGCCCAGCGGATGTCGGCCACGTTCTCCGAGACGTCGCCGGCCACCAGCAGCCAGTCCTCGTCCGACTCGGGGCGCATCGCCTCGACCAGGGCGCGGTTCTCGGCGTATCCGATGTGCAGGTCGCTGATGGCCAGCAGCTGTCCGGCACCACCGGCCGTCGACGTCACCTTGCGCCCCCTCCGTACACGCTGCGCACCCGCGGACTCACGGATGGGACCACGAGAACACATTTCCCGGCTCACCGACAAGGCGGCAAGATCGTTGAATCCGTAACACGTACGTTGCACGCGCGGCCTCTGGGAGGCCGTATGATCGCCCCGACACCACCGCCAGGAACTTCCCTTCTTCAAGGGCGGTTTGGTGACCCTCCAACTCCCCTGCCCGGGCACGGGCTGCTCAGCCGTGCCCGCGAACCGTGAAAGGACGGCCCTGCATGGTCTCTCGCGTACGCGTCTGGCTCAACCGCACGTACGCGGAGAACGTGTTCTTCATGGATCAGCTGCGGCGAAATCCCAGTGATCGCGCCGTGGAGATCCATGCGACGCACGGGGACGCGGACTCCCCCGTGCTGGCCGCCGCCGACACCGCCGATCTGGAGCCGGAGGGTCTGTCCCCGGCCGCGTACGTCGAGTACGCCCTCGACCAGTGCCAGCGGCGCGGCATCGACGTCTTCGTGCCCCGGCTGCAGCAGGCGGCGATCGTGGCGCACCGCGCCGACTTCGAAGCGGTCGGTACGGCGCTGCTGGCGCCGCCTCCGGAGGCGGTGGCCGTCTTCCACGACAAGGTGATCGCGTACGAGGCGGTCCAGGCGATCGGGGCGCCCGTGCCGCCGTGGTGGCGGGTGCGGACTGCGGCTGAACTCGTCGCCGCCGTCGAGGAGTTGGAGGCGGGCGGGCACAAGGCGTGCTTCAAGCCGGCGTCCGGCGCGGGCGGCGTGGGCTTCCGTGTGATCACGCGCGCCCCCTTCTCGCTCGTTCACCTCAACGGTTTCCCCGGCCCGCATGTGCCGCTGGATCTGGTCGTGGAGGCACTGCGGCAGGCCGACGAGCCCGTCGACTGGCTGGTGATGCCGCGTCTGGAGCAGCCTGAGGTGTCGGTGGACTGCCTCACCGGTCCTGACAACCGGGTGCGGCTGGCGATCGGGCGCACCAAGAACGGGCGGCGGCGTGGGTTCACGCTGCACGAGCAGTGGCTGGAGCCGGCGCGGCGGATCGCGGAGGGGTTCGGGCTGCACTATCTGTCCAACATCCAGTTCCGGATGTTCGGTGACGAGCCGGTGCTGATGGACGTCAACACGCGGCCCGCGGGCGGGCTGCACCAGCTGTCGCTGTGCGGGGTCAACGTACCTTGGGCCGCTGTGCAGTTGGCGCTCGGCGAGGACCCGGGTGAGGTGGCTCCGCCGTTCCTGGGGCAGGACTACACGGTGGTGTCGGGGCCGCGGCCGCTGCGCGCGGTTTCGCTGCCGCAGCAGCGGGTTGAGGCGGAGCCTCTGTTGCCGGCGGTGCCTGTTGACTCCGTCGGTTTCGCGGCTCAGGTACTGCCGCTCTAGGTTGTCGGCCGGGTGCGGCTTGTCTGTGGCTTGTCGCGCAGTTCCCCGCGCCCCTAAAGGGGCGCTGCCCCACCGGTATGGACCAATTCCGCGTCAAGCCTTGACAGCGGGATTGGTCCATACCAACTTGTGTTGCGCAGTCCTCTGCATCTCCGTGCACTCCCGAACACCCCCATTCCCCAGGGAGATCGCGTGCGCAACACACTCGGACGTCACAGACGTCGGCTTCTTGCTCTGCTCGGCTCCGCCGCTCTCGCGCTCGCCGGAGCCATCGCCCTTCCCGGTACGGCCCAAGCGGCCAACATCCTGACCAATCCCGGCTTCGAGTCGGGCGGTCTCTCCCCCTGGACCTGCACCGGCAACCTCGGTTCGGTCGTCTCCTCCCCCGTGCACGGCGGCTCCAAGGCCCTTGCGGGGGCGGTGAGTTCGAGCGACAACGCACAGTGCAGCCAGACCGTCTCGGTCCAGCCGAACACCACGTACTCGCTTCAGGGCTGGGTGCGCGGGTCCTACGTCTACCTCGGCGTGGACGGCGGTGCGTCGACATGGACAACCTCCCCGTCGGCGTACAGCCAGCTGTCCGTCTCGTTCACCACCGGTGCCTCGCAGACCAGCGCCACGATCTACGTCCACGGCTGGTACGCCCAGGGCACCTACTACGCCGACGACATCAGCCTCGACGGCCCCGGTGGCGGGGGCGGCTCGGACACCCAGGCGCCGACCGCGCCGACCGGGCTGACCTCCACCGGCAAGACCTCGTCGAGCGTGTCGCTGCGGTGGAACGCCTCGACGGACAACGTCGGCGTCACGGCGTACGACATCTACAGCGGCTCGAACAACGTGCTCACCGTCTCCGGTACGACCGCCACGGTCAGCGGGCTCTCGCCGAGCACGTCGTACACCTTCACCGTCAAGGCGCGGGACGCGGCCGGGAACACCTCCGGGGCCTCCAACTCCGTCTCCGTCACCACGGATGCGGGCGGCGGTGGCGGGACCGGGTTCAAGCAGGCCGCGCCCTATCTGTACGAGGGCTGGGGTGACCCCCCGAGCCCGTCGGCGGTGATGAGCGCGACCGGCGTCAAGTGGTTCACGATGGCCTTCGTGCTCGACTCCGGTGGCTGCACTCCCGCCTGGGACGGCAGCCGGCCCCTGACCGGCGGCGCCGACCAGTCCGCGATCAACGCCGTCCGCTCGGCCGGCGGTGACATCGTTCCGTCGTTCGGCGGCTGGCAGGGCAGCAAGCTCGGCGCCAACTGCTCCTCCGCGAGCGCGCTCGCCGGGGCCCTGCAGAAGGTGATCGACGCGTACTCGCTCAAGGCGATCGACATGGACATCGAGAACTCCGACGAGTTCGAGAACGAGGCCGTCCAGGCGAAGATCCTCACCGCCCTGAAGACGGTCAAGGCCAACAACCCCGGCCTGAAGACCATCGTCACCTTCGGCACCTCGACGACCGGCCCGACGTACTACGGCAACCGGCTCATCGAGCAGGCGCAGTCGCTCGGTGCGAACATCGACGTCTTCACGATCATGCCGTTCGACTTCGGCGGCGGCTCCGACATGTACGGCAACACCGTCAACGCTGCGGAGGGCCTCAAGGCCAAGCTGAAGTCGACGTTCGGCTGGGACGACGCCACCGCCTACTCCCACATCGGCATCTCCGGCATGAACGGCCTGTCCGACCAGCAGGAGACCACCACTCCGGCGATCTGGACCCAGATCAAGGACTGGGCGAACAGCCACCACATCGCCCGGCTCGCCTTCTGGTCGGTCAACCGCGACCGTCCGTGCCCCGGCGGCGGCGTGGTGAGCAACTGCTCCGGCATCAGCCAGAACAACTGGCAGTTCACCTCCATCACGGCCGGTTTCACCGGCTGACGGCGACCTGAAGAAGACCTGGCGCCCAGGCCCCCGCGGCGGAAGAATCCTGTCCCGCCGCGGGGGCCTTCGCGTGGTTCGACGTGACGGGACTCGGGGGCGGCGCAGGCGTGAGGACGAGGATCGCGGCCGCCTGGCGTCTGTTGCTCCTCCTCACGCTCGGCCTCGCCGCGTGCGGGGTGCCCGACGAGTCGGGCTCGGGGGCGGGTCTGAGCCAGGCCGCCCTGGAGGCCTCGATCCGCAACGACCGCAAACACCTCTTCGACGGGTCCCTCACCTGCACCCCGGACATCTCGATGTCCGTCGGGGCCGTCTGACCTACGCCCTCGTCCTCACCGCGCGCGGCGAGAAGTCGCCGCGCCGCGCCGGGAGAGACCGCTCAGTGGGAGTGGAGCGTTACGGCCGACGAGCCGGGCGACTACGACCTTGCCGTCGCCGTCATCACCTACCAGGGCAACACGAACCGTGCCCTGGAGACCCTCAGCCCACCGATCAAGGTCCGTCTGAAGGTGTACGACACCTGGTCGCACCGCTTCACCTCGATGCGGAACTGGCTCTACACGGCGGCGGGCGTCGCGGGGGCCCTCGTCGGCATCTACGCGCTCCGGGCTCCCCTGACCGAACTCGTACGAGGACGGCGGGAAGCCCGGAAGCAGCGCGACGAGAACCGCGACGGATACATGTGAGCGGGTCTCAGAAGCGGCCCGACCCCCGGTACAGCTCCAGCTCCCCCTCCAACTCCACTGCGAGCACGGTCGCGTACGGGTCGAGGTCCGGCTGCGCCGGCGGGTCGATCCACAGCACGCCCACCGCGTCGTGCAGACCGCCGACCACCCGGTGGCCGAGCTCGGTGCCGGTGCCCACCACGCTGACCTTGCGGACCTTCGTGGCCAGGCCCCGGACGCCGATCTCGGCGCGGGGGATGTCGAACAGGGTGAGGTAGAGGGTGCGGCGGTCGGCGGACAGGGTGCTGGGGCCGTAGTGGTGCCCGGCCGGCAGGCCGCGCACCGTTCCGTACACCGCCTCCGCGTGCCTGCGGATCCACTCCCCCAGGCCCTCCAGCCGTTCGACCTGCGGCTGCGGGATGGTGCCGTCCTCCATGGGGCCGACGTCCAGAAGGAGATTCCCGCCGCCGCCGATCGTCTCCGTGAAGTAGCGGATCAGCTGGGCGAGCGACTTGTGGTTGTGGTCGTGGTGCTGGTAGCCCCAGGAGTCGTTGATCGTCAGGCACAGCTCCCACGGGCCGTCCGGCGGCACGATGGGGGCGCCCTGCTCCGGCGTCGCGTAGTCGCCCTCGCTGAGCATGCGGGCGTTGAAGACGACATCGGGGACGTACGACCGGATGAGCGCGGCGAGTTCGGGGATCCGCCACTGCTCCTCGCTGCGGTCCCACTCGCCGTCGAACCACATCAGGTCGGGCCGGTAGCGGGAGGCCAGCTCGCGGATCTGGCCGTCGCGGTAGGCGATGAACCGCTCCCAGGCTTCCAGGTCCTCGTCCTCGGCGGCGACCTCCGAGTAGCGGTTGTCCTCCTGTTCCGGCGGGCGGCCCGGCTTGCGGGTGGACGCGTAGTCGGGGTGGTTCCAGTCGGAGTGGGAGTAGTAGAAGCCGACCTTGAGGTCCTTCTCGCGCAGGGCCTCGGCGTAGGGGCCGAGGTAGTCCTTGCCGAGGTTGAGGTCGCCGTACTCCGTGTCCCACAGAGCGACGCCGTCGTGGTGGCGGGACGTCAGGACCGCGTACTTGGCGCCCGCCCGGGCGAACAGGTCCGCCCAGGCCTTCGGGTCGTACTCGGCCCCGGTGAAGCGCTCCAGCTGGGACATGTACCGGTCGTGCGGCACGATGTCGTCGTAGAACGACCAGGACTCCTGGACACCGTCGACGGCGTAGATGCCCCAGTGGACGAAGATCCCCAGCTTGGCGTCTGTGAACCAGGGTTGCATGGCCATGCGTCAGCCCCTCCGCAGCCGGAGGGTCAGGATCTGGAAGGGGCGCAGCGTGACCGGGACGGCGCCCTCGACGAGCTCCGCGTCCTCCAGCGGGCGCTCCAGCAGGTCGGTGACCTGGGCGCCGGCCAGCGGGAAGCCGGTGCGCAGGACGCCCTGGGCGCGGCCGCCGCGGGACTCGTAGAGCCGGACGACCACGTCGCCGGACTTGTCGTCGGCCAGCTTCACGGCCTCGACCGTCACTCCCTCGCCGTCCACCGAGACGACCGGCTCCGGCGCACCGGCCGAATCCGCCACCCGCAGGGGAAGGTTGAGGGCGTACCCCTCCGCGACCGCGTCCTCGATGCTCGCCCCGGGCAGGAGGGAGTAGACGAAGCGGTGGCGGCCCTGGTCGGCCTCCGGGTCCGGGATGCGCGGTGCGCGCACCAGGCTGAGGCTGATGCGGGTGGTCGTACCGCCGTCCTCGCGGACCGTGCGGGAGACGTCGTGGCCGTAGGTCGAGTCGTTGATGACGGCGACGCCGTAGCCGGGCTCGGCGATGTGCACCCAGCGGTGGCCGGAGACCTCGAAACGGGCCGCCTCCCAACTGGTGTTGGTGTGCGTGGGCCGCTGGATGTGGCCGAACTGGATCTCCGCGGAGGAGTGCGGGGCGCGGATGTCGACCGGGAAGCCCGCCTTGAGGATCTTCTCGGCCTCGTGCCAGTCGATGTCGGTCTCGAAGTCGATACGGGGGCTGCCGGCCCGCAGGGTGATCGTCTGGGTGAGCTTGGAGCCCTTTCCGAAGCTGCGCTCCACGCGGATGGCGCCGAGCAGCGGGTCCTCCTCGACGACCGTGACCGAGTCGGCGTCCAGCAGGTCCGTGTAGCGGTTCTTGTAGTGCTTGTCGATGTCCCAGGCGTCCCAGTAATTGGGCAGGTCGGTGTGCAGACGGAGCAGGTTGCCCTTGTCGGCGAGGACCTCGCGGCCGGCCCGCAGATCCCGTACGGACGCCAGGGTGCCGTCCTCGGCCACCTCGACACGGACCAGGCCGTTGTCGAGGACCCGTCCGGCCACCGTCACCGGCTGCGGCGGCTCGGCGGCGGCGAGCGGAGCGCTGCCGCTCGCGGGCACCTCGACGTACGTCGGGCCGCCCTCGGCCGTACGCACGACCTCGGCCCGGTCGAAGGGGCTGGTGTTGAAGACCCGTGCCGCGCCACCGCCCAGCGCGGCGACCGCCTCGGCGGTCAGCTCCTCCAACTCCTTTGCCACACGGGCGTATTCGGCCTCCGCCTCGCGGTGCACCCAGGCGATCGAGGAGCCCGGCAGGATGTCGTGGAACTGGTGGAGCAGGACCGTCTTCCACAGCCGGTCCAGCTTCTCGTACGGGTAGGTGTAGCCCGGCGCGTGCAGCGCGGCCGTGGTCGCCCACAACTCGGCCTCGCGCAGGCGGTGTTCGGAGCGGCGGTTGCCCTGCTTGGTGCGGGCCTGGGAGGTGTAGGTGGCGCGGTGCAGCTCCAGGTAGAGCTCGCCGTTCCAGACCGGGGCGTCCGGGTACTCCTCACGGGCCTTGGCGAAGAACTCGTCCGGGTGCTCGACGACGACCTTGGGCGAGCCCTCCAGGTCGGCGAGCCTGCGGGCGCGTTCCATGATCTCGCGGGTGGGACCGCCACCGCCGTCCCCCCAGCCGAAGGGGGCCAGGGAGCGCGTACCGGCGCCCTTCTCTGCGTAGTTGCGGACCGCGCGGTCCATCTCCTCGCCGCTGAAGCGGGCGTTGTAGGTGTCGACCGGCGGGAAGTGGGTGAAGATGCGGGTGCCGTCGATGCCCTCCCACCAGAAGGTGTGGTGGGGGAAGGTGTTGGTCTGGTTCCAGGAGATCTTCTGGGTGAGGAACCACTCGTTGCCGGCGAGCTTGGCGAGCTGCGGGTAGGCCGCGTTGTAGCCGAAGGAGTCCGGCAGCCAGACGCCCTTGGTCTCGATGCCGAAGTGCTCGATGAAGAACCGCTTGCCGTGGACGAGCTGGCGGGCGATCGCCTCGCCGCCGGGCAGGTTGCCGTCGGACTCGACCCACATGCCGCCGACCGGCGCCCACTGCCCCTTCTTCACGGACTCCTGGATGCGCGCCCAGACCTTGGGGTAGTTGTCGCGCACCCACTCGTACTGCTGGGCCTGGGAGCAGGCGAAGATGAAGTCGTCGTACTCGTCGGCGAGCGCGGTGACGTTGGAGAAGGTGCGGGACGTCTTGCGCTTGGTCTCGCGGATGGGCCACAGCCAGGCGGAGTCGATGTGCGCGTGGCCGACGCCGGAGACGGTGTGGGCGCTGGCGTGCGCGGGCTTGGCGAGGACGGGCGCGAGCACCGCACGGACGGCGGCGGCGCTGCCGGAGACGTCGTCCAGGTCGAGGGCGTCCATGGCCCGGTCCAGGGTGTGCAGGATCTCGTGGCGGCGCGGCTCGTGCTCGCCGAGGTGGACCATGAGCTCGCGCAGCACCTGGAAGTCCAGGTCGAGGTGGAAGACCTCCTCGTCGAGGACGGCGAGGTCGGCGCGCTGGAAGGTGTACAGCGGCTTGTCGCCCGCCGTCAGGATGTCACCCAGGGGCGTGGGCTCGGCGAAGTTGTTCGCCAGGATGTCCGGGTTCGAGGCCGCCTCGACCAGGTAGTCGATCTCCTCGCCGCCGGTGGCCGGGTTGGCGATCGGCACGTACTGGTTGAGCGGGTTGACCGCCTTCAGCGGCGTACCGTCGGTGAGGTGGACCAGCGCCTCGGCCTGGTTGCCCGGCCAGTCGCCGACGAAGCCGAGGTCGATGACCGTCTCGACGCGCCGGCCTGCCCACTCGGCGGGCACCTGGCCGCGCATCCGGAACCAGGTCGTGCCCCACGGCGGGCCCCACGGGGTGCCCATCGCGAAGGGCTCGTAGGACGCGGCCGCGGCCTCCTCGAACGGGACCGGCTCGCCCGGCGCCTGCCAGGCCTCGACCGTCAGCGGGACGGTGGCGGCGTAGATCGCGGTCTTGATGCGCTGGTTGTGGAGGCGCTCGGCGCGCTCCTCGATCCGGCGGCGTTCGTCGTGCATGAGAGGTCTCCAGAGAGAGGGCGGCGAGAGCGCAAGGTGCGCGAAAGCGCTTTCCGCCGGGAGCTTACTTCAGGTAGGAAAGGCCGGGGTGAACGTCCGTGTAGCCCTCGACCAGCCGTCGGGCCACGTTCACCGAGTCGACCAGCGGGTGCAGCGCGAAGGCCTTGACTGCCGTGGTGCGGGAGCCGGACTCGGCGGCGGCGAGGACCTCGCGCTCGACGGCCTTGACGGCGCAGACCAGGCCGGTGGCGTGCTCGGGCAGCGGTGCGACGGCGACCGGGTGCGCGCCGTTGGCGTCGACGAGGCAGGGGACCTCGATGACGGCCTCGGCGTCGAGCACCGAGAGGGTGCTGCGGTTGCGCACGTTGAGGATCAGGGTGGTGCGCTCGTCGCGGGCGATGGCCCGCATCAGGGCGAGGGCGACCTTCTCGTAGCCGCCGGAGAGGTCGTCGGCGTCGCGCTCGCCGGCGCCGGCGGTCTCGCGGTTCTCGGCCATGTAGGTCGCCTCGCGCTCGGCGCGGGTGCGGTCCCAGGCGGCGAGGGCGTGGGCGCCGGGGTCGCGCATCTCCTCGTAGAAGTGGGCCTGCTGCTCGCGCAGGAAGGCGCCGCGGGTCTTCTCCGCCTGCTGGTAGGCGCGGACGGCCTCGCGGTTGAAGTAGTAGTAGTGCAGGTATTCGTTCGGGATCGCGCCGAGGGACTGGAGCCAGTCGACGCCGAAGAGCTTGCCCTCCTCGAAGGAGCCGAGCAGGTCCGGGTCGGCGAGCAGGCGCGGCAGCTCGTCGCGGCCCGCGATGTGCAGGCCGCGCACCCAGCCGAGATGGTTGAGGCCGACGTAGTCGATCCAGGCTTCCTTCGGGTTCCCGCCGAGCACCCGGGCGATACGGCGGCCGAGGCCGACCGGCGAGTCGCAGATGCCGATGACTCGGTCGCCGAGGTGGCGGGACATGGCCTCGGTGACCAGGCCGGCCGGGTTGGTGAAGTTGATGACCCAGGCGTCGGGGGCGAGGCGGGCCACCCGCCGGGCGATGTCGACGGCGACGGGAACCGTGCGCAGGCCGTAGGCGATGCCGCCCGCGCCGACCGTCTCCTGGCCGAGGACACCTTCCGCGAGGGCCACGCGCTCGTCGTTCGCCCGGCCCTCCAGGCCCCCGACCCGGATCGCCGAGAAGACGAAGTCGGCGCCGCGCAGGGCCTCGTCGAGGTCGGTCGTGGCCGTCACCGTGGGCGCGTCCTCGACGCGGGCGGCCTGCTCCGCGAGGACCCGGGTCACCGCGGACAGCCGGCCCGCGTCCAGGTCGTGCAGGACGACCTCGGTGACCCTGCCCTCGCCGCGGTCTCCCAGCAGGGCCCCGTACACGAGCGGCACGCGGAACCCGCCGCCGCCCAGAATCGTCAGTTTCACCGGTTTCCTCCGAAGACGCCCCGGCGCCCATGCCTGCGCGGGTGAGCTCCACACAGTGCGCTGCGAGAACCAAGCACGCACTGTGTCCTTGCACTTGTTCCAAAAACCCGGGCTGGTTTCAACCCGGCTGGTGTTGATCGTGTGAGACTCGATCGTTTGCTGAGCGTTCGAGCAGCGTGAGCCAGGAATCTCCTTCGACTTCGAGGGAGAGGGTTCAACCTTGCACCTTTCCTGCCACCACGACCTCGACGCGGGCCTCCTCCAGGGCGGCCCGCGTCGCTGTGTCCACCGGCGTGTTCGTCACCACCACGTCCAGGTCCTCGGGACCGCAGACCTTCGCCATTCCGGTACCCGGGAACTTCGCCGAGTCGGCGAGGAGGACGACCTTGTCGCTCGCCTTGATCATGGCGCGCTTGACCGGCACCTCGACGACCGTCGTGTCCATCACCTGCCCGCCCGGGCGCACTCCACTGGTGCCGAGGAAGAGCCAGTCGGCGTGCAGCTGGCGCAGGTTGTCCTCGGTGAGGAAGCCGACCAGGGAGCGGTACTCGCGGCGGACCATGCCGCCGAGCAGTACCAGCTCGATGCCCTCGTCGTCGGCGAGCTCCTCGTAGACCACCAGATTGCTGGTGATCACGGTGAGGCGGCGGCCGTGCAGCTGGCGGGCGAGCCGGAAGGCGGTGGTGCCGATGTCGAGCAGCACCGACTGGCCGTCGGCGACCATCGCTGCGGCCCGCTCGGCTATGGCGTCCTTCTCGGACACCCGCACCTCGGCGACCTCGGCGAAGGGCTGGTCGCCCTCCTCCACGACGGCGCCGCCGTGCACACGGGTGAGCAGGCCGTCCTCCTCCAGCTTGACCAGGTCGCGCCTGATCGTGGCGGGGCTCACACCCAGCTGCTCGGAGAGGTCGGTCACAGCCGCGGGCCCGCCGGAGCGCAGGGCCCGCAGGATGAGTTGGTGTCGTCGTTCTGCCAGCACGGCGTGAACACTACTCGTCATCTTCAATCAAATCCATGCTCAGTTCTGCTCGGGTATTGACCAATCTCATGGATCAGCGCACGATTCCGGTCATCGAAAATGACGAGTTTTGACGAGAGGCTGTTTCGCGTGGACGACGACAGGCCCGACGTGCTCCTGACCGGGCTGCTCTTCTACGACCTCGTCCTCACCGGGCTCGGGAAGCCGCCGGCGCCGGGCGAGGAGATCTGGACGGGCGGGATGGGCTGCGGCCCCGGCGGCATCGCGAACCTCGCGGTGGCCGCGTCCCGGTTCGGCCTCAGCACCTCGCTGGCCACGGTCTTCGGCGACGACTTCTACGGCGAGTACTGCCGTGACGTCCTGTGCGACCAGGAGGACATCGACCTCTCGCTCTCCCGCACCGCGGACGGCTGGCCCACCCCCGTCACCGTCTCGCTCGCCACCGGTCACGACCGGGCCCTCGTCACCCACGGCCAGGAACCCCCGTACTCGCAGGACACACTGATGGGCGACCCGCCCGAGGCGCGCACCGCCCTCGTGCACCTCGAGGCCGAGCCCCGCGTATGGCTCGCCAAGGCCGCCGCGAACGGCACCCAGATCTACGCCGACGTCGGCTGGGACCCCACCCAGGAGTGGTCCACCGACCTCCTCGACCAGCTGAAGCTGTGCCACGCCTTCCTCCCCAACGAGACCGAGGCGATGGCCTACACCCGCACCGACAGCGCGGTCGCCGCGCTCGGCACGCTCTCCGAGCTGGTGCCGGTGGCCGTGGTCACCCGCGGCGGGGACGGCGCCGTGGCCGTCGACCAGACGACAGGCGAGTACGCCGAGGTCCCGGCCCTGGACGTCGACGTCCTGGACGCCACCGGCGCCGGCGACGTCTTCGGGGCGAGCTTCGTCGCGGCCTCGCTCGGCGGCTGGCCCCTGGAGGAACGGCTGCGGTTCGCCGTCCTCGCCGCCGGGCTGTCGGTCCGGCACCACGGCGGGGCGCTCGCCGCCCCCGGCTGGTACGGCGTCGACCGCTGGTGGCGGTCGCTGAAAGATCCCGAACTGCGGCGCGCGTACGGCTTCCTGGCCGACCGGATCCCGGCCGATCCCGGACCGCCCGTGCGGCACGCCCCCGTCACCCCGCCCGCCCACACGCCCGTCGGCCCCCACGCCTGAGAACGGCGGCAGCAACCCCTCGAATCCCCTCTCCACGTCGAACAGGAACAACAGGAGTGACCCGTGGACCTTTCTCGTAGAGGCTTCCTCCAGGCCGCCGCGCTGACCGCGGCCGCCTCCGGCCTGACCGTCGCATGCGGCGGCAGCTCGGGCTCGGGCGGCACCAAGAACGGCAAGGACCTCACCCTCTGGTACTGGGGCGGCGCACTCAGCGACAAGGTGGTCGCGGAGGCGAAGACGCACTTCGCCGGCCAGGTCAAGCTGACCTCCGCCTCCATCGGCGGCGACTTCAAGCAGAAGCTCACCACCACCATCGCGGCGGGCACCTCCGTGCCGGACATCACCGGCATCAAGGGCGAGGACATAGCGTCCTTCCTGCCCAACGCCGACCGCTTCCTCGACCTGAACGACCTGGGCTTCAAGAAGCTCTCGTCCCAGTACCTGGACTGGAAGACCAAGCTCGCCCAGACCAAGGACGGCAAGCAGATCGGCTTCCCGATCGACATCGGCCCCACCGCGCTCTTCTACCGCGAGGACTTCTTCGCCAGGGCCGGGGTGCCCACCGACCCCGACAAGGTCGCCGCCCTGGTCAAGACCTGGGAGGACTACTTCCAGCTCGGCACCGAGCTGCAGAAGAAGAACCCCGGCACCTACCTGGTCAACAACCTCGGCTCCATGTTCGACATGACCGTCGGCCAGGGCACCGCGCGGTTCATCGACAAGAACAACCGCTTCATCGGCGACCAGGACCACATCCGCGCCGCATGGACCACGTCGGTGCGCCCCTACACCCTGGGCCTCGACGCCAAGATCAACGACAACACCTGGAACGCCGCCGTCGGCAAGACCCTCCTCACCGAGCTCGGCGCGGCCTGGCACGCGCTGGACATCGAGCAGGCCGCGCCGGGCACCAAGGGCAAGTGGCGGGTGTGCGCGATGCCGGGCGGACCGGCCAACCAGGGCGGCTCCTACCTGGCCCTGCCCAGGCAGTGCCGCAACCCCGAAGAGGCGTTCAAGATCATCAGCTGGATCCTCAGCCCGGCCAACGACGCGCGCGGCTTCACCGACGCCGCCATCTTCCCGGCCGCCCCGGCCGCGTACTCCATGCCGGCCATGACGGGCCCCGACGCCTTCTTCGGCGGCCAGAAGATCATCGAGGTCTTCGGGCCGGCCGCCAAGGCCGTGCCGTCCGCGTACGAGGCCCCGGCCGACGCGGCGGTCATGGCCCCCTACAAGACGGAACTGACCAACATCGAGGCCAAGGGCAAGAAGCCCGACGACGCCTGGAAGGACGCGGTCAGCCAGGCCAAGCAGATCGCCCGCCGGCAGGGGGTGAGCTGAGGTGTCGTCCCCACCGGTCACCGGCTCCGCCGAGGTGCCGCAGCGCCTCGGCGGGCCGGTCCCGGCCCGGTTCCGCCCGCGGCGCACCCCGCCCGCGGGCTCGGCTCGGCCCAGGCGGCGCGGGCCGCTGTCGTACTGGCGGCAGTACCTGGCGATCTCGCCGTTCTACCTGATCTTCGCCGCGTTCTCGTTCTTCCCCGTCTTCTACTCGCTGTACCTGGCCTTCCAGCGCTGGGACGGCATGGGCACCATGCAGTTCGTGGGCCTGCAGCAGTTCAGGTTCCTGTGGGACGACCCGGTCTTCTGGCTGTCGATCCGCAACACCCTGGTGATCTGGGTGCTGTCCACCGTGCCCACCCTCTTCGGCGCCCTGATGCTGGCGACGCTGCTGCACTCGGTGCGCCGCTTCAAGGGCTTCTACCGCATCGCGCTGTACGTCCCGAACGTCACCTCCATCGTCGCGGTGGCGATCTTCTTCGGCGCGGTGTTCAGCAACAACTTCGGTCTGGTCAACGCGATCCTGGGCGTGGTCGGCATCTCACCGATCCCGTGGCTGAGCAACCCGTGGCTGATCAAGGTGGTCATCTCACTGCTGATGACCTGGCAGTGGACCGGCTACAACATGATCATCTATCTGGCCGGTCTCCAGGCGATCCCGAACTCGGTCTACGAGGCGGCGAAGATGGACGGCGCGGGCCCGATCCGCACGTTCTTCCAGATCACGATCCCGATCATGCGGCCGATCATCCTGTTCACGGTCATCATCTCGACCATCAACGGTCTGCAGAGCTTCAGCGAACCGCAGGTCCTGTTCGCCAACAACGCCGCCAACGCCAACCTCGGCGGCCCGGGCCAGGCCGGTCTGACCACCTTGCTGTACTTCTACCAGTCGGCCTTCCTCAACAACGACTACGGCTACGGCGCGGCCATCGTGTGGGCCTTCTTCGTACTGATCATCGTCCTCGTCGCCGTCAACTGGCGCATCACCACACGAGGGAGGAAGGCATGACGGCAGTGGACACCGCACGGCCGGCCACGGCCGGCAGGCGGCTGCGCCGCCCCAGGGGCCTCACGGCGCACATCATCCTCATCGTGGCCGTCCTGATCTCGGTCTTCCCGTTCGCGTGGACGATCATCATGGCGACCAACACCACGCAGGACATCTACAAGAGCCCGCCGAAGTTCACCTTCGGCTCCCATCTGCTGGAGAACATCCGGCATGTGCTGAACACCATCGACTTCTTCGGGTCGATGCTCAACACGGTGATGGTCGCGACCGTCACCACCGTCCTGGTGCTGTTCGTCGACTCCCTGGCGGCCTTCACCTTCGCCAAGTTCGACTTCCCCGGGCGCAAGCTGCTCTTCGGCACGCTGCTGCTGTTCATGATGCTGCCGTTGCAGCTGGCGATCCTGCCGCAGTTCATCCTCATGTCGAAGATCGGCTGGGTGGGCATGCTCAAGGCGCTGGCCCTGCCCTCCCTGGCCAACGCCTTCGGTATCTTCTGGCTGCACCAGTACATCCAGAACGGCGTGCCCGACGAACTCCTCGACGCCGCGCGCATCGACGGCGCCGGGTTCTTCCGCCAGTACTGGAACATCGCGCTGCCGATGATCAGGCCCGCGCTGTCGTTCCTCGCCATCTACGCCTTCGTGAACTGCTGGAACGACTACGTCTGGCCGCTGGTCGTGCTCACGAACCCCGGGCATGTGACTCTCCAGGTGGAGCTCGCCCAGCTCAACGTCGGCCACACCACCGACTACAGCATGGTCATGGCCGGTGTACTGATGGCGGCGCTCCCGCTGGTCATGGTGTTCAGCATCTTCGCCCGCGGGTTCATCGCGGGGGCGACGGAGGGGGCGGTACAGGGAAGCTGACCGGGCGTTCCGCCACGTGGGCCCAGGCACGAACGACGAGGGAGGCAGACAGTGACGGACGCCGAGGGCCGGAACGGCAAGGTGCTCGTCGTGGGCATGGACGGCCTGCGATACGACCGGCTCACCCGAGAGCCGTCCAACGCCCCCGTCCTGCACGGCCTGATGGCGGCGGGCGCCGTGGGCACCAGCCTGCTGCCCTACGGCGAGGCCGACGGCCACGCGGAGAACGGGCCGTCGACCAGCATGGCCTACACCGACTCCGGGCCCGGCTGGTCGAGCATCCTCACCGGGGTGTGGCCCGACCGGCACGGCGTGCGGGGCAACGACTTCGTGGGCGCCGACTACGCCCGCTACCCCGACTTCCTGACCCGCGCCGCCACAGCCGGCCGGCGCACCGCGGCCGCGGTGTCCTGGCCGCAACTGGTCCGCCGCGGCGTCCTGGGCCCCGCCATCGAGCGACGCCGGCGCTACAACGGCGAGTTCCGCGGCTACCGGACCGCGGACCGCCGCGTCGCCCGCACCGCCCTGCGCTGGCTCACCAGGCACGACCCGGACGTCGTGTTCGTGTACTTCGGCGCCACCGACGAGGCCGGCCACGACACCGGCCCCCTCTCCCCCGCCTACGACCGAGCCCTGCTCGCCCAGGACGCCCACCTGGGGCGGCTGCTGGAGGCGATCGACGCCCGGCGCAGCGACGACCCGCGCCGCGCCGACGAACGCTGGACCGTGCTGGTCACCACGGATCACGGCCACCTCGACAGCGGCGGCCACGGCGGCGACACGCACGCGGAACGGGAGGTCTTCGTCATCCTCGCCGAGCCCGGCAGGCCCGGCGGCTCCCGACCCGAGGACACCCGCCTCGACGACATCCCGTCCCACGGCGCCCGGTCCCACCCCACCGAGCCCGGCAGCACCGCGACCGGCGGCTCCACGTCCGACGGCACCCGGCCCCACGACACCCCGCCCGACAACACCCCGCCCCACAGCCCCCGGCCCCACCACACCCGGCCCAGCAGCCCCCCGACCGGCACCTCCACCTCCCACGACGCCCCGCCCCACGGCGCCCCCTCCGACAACACCCCGCCCCACGGCCTGCGCCTCGACTCACCCCGTCTCATCGACATCGCCCCCACCGTCCTGGACCGGCTCGGCATCCCCGTCGACCCCGCCTGGGGCCTGCAGGGCCGCGTCCTCCCCCGGCCCATCGCACCGACTTCGGACAGGTCATGACCGACGCACTCCCCGCGGATCCACTGATCACCCTCCGCCCCTGGCAGGCACCCGAGGTGACCTCCTGGGGCCGCCTCCCCATGAACGCCGTCGACCGGCGCTCCGGAGCCCTCTCCCTGGACGGCGACTGGCGATTCCAGTTGCTTCCCGCTCCGGACGCGCCGGTCGGCGGTGACTGGTCCTCGTCGTACGTCCCCGGCGTCTGGACCATGCAGTCCGCCGGTGCCGGCGACCTGCCGCAGTACACCAACGTCCGCATGCCGTTCCCCGAGTTCCCGCCCGGCTCACCGGACGCCGATCCGACGGGCGTGTACGAGCGCGAGGTGGACGTCCCCGCCGACTGGGCCGGGCGCCGGATCGTGCTCCAGGTCGGGGCCGCCGAGAGCGCGCTGCTCGTGCATGTCGACGGGCGCCCCGTGGGGATCTCCAAGGACTCCCATCTGGCCGCCGAGTTCGACCTCACGGATCTGGTGCGTCCCGGCGGGCGATCGGTCGTACGGCTGACCGTCGTGAAGTGGTCGGACGCCTCGCACATCGAGGACCAGGACCAGTGGTGGCACGGCGGCATCACGCGCTCGGTGCTGCTGTACGCGACCGATCCCCTGCACCTGGCCGACGTGACCGTGCGGGCGTCGTACGGCGGCGAGCTGCGTGTCGACTGCCGGGTGCGGGACACGCGCGGCGCGCTGCCCGACGGGTGGTACGTCAGCGGCGAACTGGACGGTCAACTCCTCGCGCAGGACCGGGAGTTCGACCGCGTCAACGCCGAGGACGACCGCGTCTCCGACTTCCTCGGCGAGGCCCGTATCAACGCCACCGTGCCCGAGGTGCGCACCTGGAACGCCGAGACTCCCGAGCTGTACGACCTCACCGTACGCCTGCACCGCGCCGACGGAACGGTCGCCGACACCTCGCTCCACCGCATCGGCTTCCGCGACGTCGAGATCGTCGGACGGGACCTGCTCGTCAACGGTGAGCGGGTGTTCATCCGGGGCGTCAACCGGCACGACTTCCATCCGCTGACCGGCCGCACGGTGTCGTACGACGACATGCGCGCGGACCTCGTCCTGCTGAAGCGGTTCGGTTTCAACGCGATCCGCACCTCCCACTACCCGAACGACCCGACGCTCTACGACCTCGCCGACGAGCTCGGCTTCTACGTCGTCGACGAGGCGGACATCGAGTCCCACGACCACGCCCACGAGATCGCCGACGACCCGCGCTATCTGAACGCCTTCGTGGACCGGGTCTCGCGGATGGTGCTGCGGGACAAGAACCACCCGTCGATCATCATCTGGTCGCTGGGCAACGAGTCCGACTACGGCGCCAACCACGATGCGGCCGCCGGGTGGGTACGGCGGCACGATCCGACGCGGCCGATCCAGTACGAGGGTGCCGCGAAGCTGGACTGGGCGGCGACGGACGACGCCTCCGACATCGCCTGCCCGATGTACGCGCCGCTGGAGGACTGCGTCGCCCATGCCCTGTCGGGCCGGCAGACCCGGCCCCTCATCCAGTGCGAGTACTCGCATGCGATGGGCAACAGCAACGGCACCCTGGCGGACCATTGGGCGGCCATCGAGTCAACGCCAGGTCTTCAGGGCGGGTTCATCTGGGAGTTCTGGGACCACGGCATTCTCCAGCGTGTGAACGACGGAAGACCGGTCGGGCGTGGGGGCGCCGGGCTGTATGACAACGGTGTCGCCGCGCCCGGCCACCGCTGGGCCTACGGCGGCGACTTCGGCGAGACGATCCATGACGGAGCGTTCATCGCCGACGGAGTCGTCTTCCCGGACCGCACCCCGAAGCCGGTCCTGTACGAGCACCGGGAGATCGCGGCACCGGTGCGCATCGAGTGCTTCAAGCACGAGGGCATCGTGCTCGGCAACCACCAGCACTTCCGGGGCCTGGACTGGCTCTCCGGCCGGTGGGAACTGTCCCTCGCCGACGGCCGCACCCTGACCGCACCCGCCGAACTGCCCGCCCTGCGGCCCGGCGAGACGGCCTCGGTGCCGCTCCCCTTCGACCTCCCGCGCGACGGCGGCGAGGCCTGGCTGACGCTGCGGGTGACGACCGCGGAGGACCAGCCGTGGGCGCCGCGCGGCACGGACGTGTGCGCGCCGCAGGTGCAGCTGCGCGGGCCGTCCGTGTCCTGGGAGGTCCCCGTGGACGGCACCGTCGAGGTCGACGACGAGGGCCTCCTGGTCCATCCGCTGCTGACGGCCGCCCCCACGCTCTCCCTGTGGCGGGCACCCACCGACAACGACGAGCTCGGCGGCATCGCCCTGCGCTGGCGGACCTGGGGGCTCGACTCGCTCGTCCGCAAGGTCGTGTCGCTACGGCAGGACGGCGGCCGGGTCACCGTGGACGCCGAGTACGCGGGCACGGTCGGCGTCGTACGGCACCGGCAGGTGTTCACCCCGGTCGAGGGCGGCATCCGCATCGACGAGGAGGCCGAGCTGCCGGACGAGTTCCACGATGTGGCACGGGTCGGCTCGGTCTTCGAGACGGCGGAAGGCCTCGACCTGCTGGAGTGGTTCGGGCAGGGCCCGTGGGAGTCGTATCCCGACCGGAGCGTCGGCGCACCCGTCGGCCATCACTCCGTGCCCGTCGACGCGCTGTTCACTCCGTATCTGCGCCCGCAGGAGAGCGGCGGACGGCACGGTGTACGGCACTTCACGCTGTCCGCGGCGGACGCGACCGGCCTCGCGGTCGTCCTGGACGAACCGCGCCAGGTCTCCGTCACCCGCCATCGCGCCGAGGACCTGACCGCCGCCTCGCACCACGACGAGCTCGTGCCGCGCTCCGGGTGCGTGGTGCACCTCGACGCGGCGCACCGGGGGCTCGGCACGGCGTCGTGCGGCCCCGACACCTCCGCCTCGTATCTGATCCCGCCGGGGGTCCACCGCTGGAGCTGGACCCTGCGCGTTCTGTAACCCCCCGCCCTTCCCCGTTCCTCACGTCACCTTTCACGGAGCACACGTGTGCACTTCGCATGACCACAACCAGGGCGAGGCCGCGCAGGCCGGTGCCGCCCGACGCAGTTTCCTCAGAGCGACCGCGCTGCTCGGCGCCGCCGCCGGCGCCGGGGTCGCGCTGCCGGCCGTCGCCGAGGCGGCACCGGCGAGCGCGAGCAACCGGCGGCCCGACGCCCACAGCCGTCGCTTCACGCTCGCCGTCATGCCCGACACGCAGTACCTCTTCGACGGGCCCAGCATCGACAAGGCGCCGGTCGAGGCCTCCCTGCGCTATCTGCTGGAGCACGGCAAGGACGAGAACATCGTCTTCCTGTCCCACCTGGGCGACCTCACCCAGAACGGCGCCAAGGACGAATTCGCCGCGATCAGCGAGGCGTTCGGGCTGCTGGACCGCAGGGGTGTCGGCTACAGCGTCCTGGCCGGCAACCACGACGTGAGGTCCTCGACGGACGACCAGCGCGGCTCGACGCCGTACCTGGACGCGTTCGGGCCGCAGCGCTTCAAGGGCAAGAAGACGTTCGGCGGCGCGTCCGACGACGGCTACAACACCTACCACCTGTTCAGGGCGGCCGGGCGCGAGTGGCTGCTGCTCGCGTTGGACTGGCGGCTGTCGGCGAAGGGGTACGCCTGGGCGAAGGACGTGCTCGCCCGGCACCCGAAGGCGCCGGTCATCCTCACCACGCATGAACTCGTCGTCGAGGACGACCAGTTGTCGACGTACGGGCAGCAGCTGTGGGACCAGCTGGTCGAGGAGCACGACCAGATCTTCCTCACCCTGAACGGCCACTACTGGCCCGCGGGCCGCGCGACCCGCAAGAACGCGGCCGGCAACGACGTCCATCTGCATCTCACCAACTACCAGAACCGCTACTTCGGCGGCGCGGCGATGATCCGTCTGTACCGCTTCGACCTGGACCGGAACGTCATCGACGTGGAGACCGTCTCCCCGTGGATCCTCGGCCGGGCGGGCAAGGGCATCAACGAGCTGGAGCGGCAGGAGATCGAGCTGAGCGGTGACGCGGACCGCTTCTCGGTGGAGATCGACTTCGAGAAACGTTTCGCCGGATTCGCCCCGGTACCGGCCCGTCCGGCCCGCCCCGCCTCCAGGGTCGTCATCCCGGGCACGGTCGCCTACTGGCGATTCGACGGCCACGACGACTCCACGCCGGTCGGCGGCACCGTCCGTGACCTGTCCGGGCGCGGCAACGACCTCACCCTCGTCACGGTGGGCGGCGGCGCGCTGAGCTGGTCCTCCGACCACCACCCCGACCAGCCCGGCCACGGCAGCCTGGAGTTCCAGGGCTACAAGTCGCCGCTGAAGGGCGCGTATCTGAAGACGGTCGACGGCGCCCCGCTCAACTCGGCGACCTTCAAGGACGGTTACACCATCGAGGCGTTCTACCGGCTGCCCGCCGACTGGGACCCGGACCACAACGCCTGGTCCGGCATCGTCAGCCGCACCGGCACGGGCGGCGCGGCCGGCAAGACCGCCGACGACCCGGACGAGCCGCTCGCCACCCTCTCCCTGTCCAACGACCGCGAGCCGCAGTGGGCGATGCGCCCGCTCAACCAGCAGGGCATCGCCACCAACTGGGGCCAGGAGACACCGCTGGAGACCTGGTGGCACCTGGCGGTCGTCAACGACGGCCGGCACACCACGCTGTACGTCGAGGGCTGCCCGGTCGTCCGCAATCCGAAGGCCCCCGCGGTCGGCATCGCCTCGGTCGGGCTGCCGTGGCTGCTCGGCGGCTACGAGTACGCGGGCAAGATCGACCAGATCCTGCACGGCCGCCTCGGCGATGTGCGGATCGTCTCCCGGGCGCTGCCCGTGGCCTCCTTCATGAACCACTGACCCGCGACAGGGACTCACCATGACCGAGCAGCAGCTGCCCGCCTGGGCCGACCCGTCCGTCTCCCCCGCCCACCTCGACGCCCAGGGCGTCTCCCGCCGCGGGCTCCTGCGCCGCGCGGGCATGTTCGGCGCCGCCTTCGCCCTCGGCGGGGCCGCCACCCCGGCCCTCGCCGCCACCGACCGCGGCTTCGGCGGCCACGACCCGCGCCTCGCCTACCTCGTCGGCGACCACCACGTCCACTCCGTCTACAGCCACGACGCCAAGTACACGTTCTCCCAGCAGGCGCAGGCTGCCGCGAAGTACGGCCTGGACTGGATGGTGTTCAACGAGCACTCCAACTTCGGGCACGCCCACTACGGCGCCGCCCTGGAGCACCAGGAGATCCTCAAGGCCCGCGCCGAGAACCCCCGCCAGCTGATCTTCCAGGGCCTGGAGTGGTACATCCCGGCCGCCGAGCACTGCACCGTGTTCGCCGCCCCCGGCCCGAACGAGGTCGATCTGCTCACGCAGTTCGAGCTGGCCTACGACGGCAAGCTCCTCGGCTACACCGACGGCTCCGCGACCGGCACCGACACCGCCCGCAACGAGGCCCACGCCGTCAAGGCCGTCAAGTGGCTGGCCGAGCAGCGCAGTTCGGGCTATGTCGACGACGTCCTCGTCCTCGCCAACCACCCCCTGCGCCTCGGCATCGACTCCCCGCACGAGATGCGCAACTGGCGTGACGCGGCCCCCGAGATCATGATCGGCATGGAGGGCGCGCCCGGCGCCCAGGGCGCGGCCATACCCGGCTGGCGCGGTGCCACCTCGATCCGCGGTGAGTACGAGAACAAGCCGTCGGCGCAGTCCTGGGCGGGCTACCCGGCGGACGCGTATCTGACGTACGGCGGCTTCGACTGGGCGACGGCGACGGTCGGCGGCCTGTGGGACTCGATGCTCGCCGAGGGCCGCCTCTTCACGATCACCACCAACTCCGACAACCACCGCACGGTCTTCGACACCTGGAAGAACGGCGACTGGCCGGCCGGGCAGAACTTCGACAACACCGGCAAGCTGCCCGACCCGGTGAACACCGACACCCCGCAGCCCGGCAGCGACTTCTGGCCGGGCGAGTTCAGCCGCACCCACGTCGGCGTGACCCGCTACGGCTACCGCGCGGTGATGGCGGGCCTGCGCGCGGGCCGCGTCTGGCTCGACCACGGGCATCTGCTCGACGGCCTCGACGTCCGCGTGAAGCGGGACTGCGACGCGGGCCCGGGCGTCACGCTCGGCGGGCGGCTGCGCGTCCGCAGGGGCGAGAAGATCACGCTGTACGTCACCGTCACGACCGCCTCCCGGGCCAACCCGCAGGGCATCCTGCCCCAGTTGGCGCACGTGGACGTGATCCGGGGCGCGGTGCGCGGCCCCGTGACCGACCGGGACAGCTGGAAGGCACCGGACACCAGGGTCGTACAGACGAAGGACGTGTCCGGCCGGACGGGGACGTACACGCTGCGCATCCCGCTGACCGTCGGGGACGAGTCCTTCTACGTCCGGCTGCGCGGCAGCGACGGGAACCGCCACGGGGTGGGGTACCTGGGTGCCTCGGTCGACCCTGCCGGGCCGATTCCCCACGAGCCCGGCAACGGTGATCCGTGGGCGGACACGTGGTTCTACTCGAACCCGGTTTTCGTCGATGTGGCAGGTGCGTAGATCATCTGCGGCTGCGTCGTGGCTGGTCGCGCCCCGCGGCGGAGCCGCTGATGTCACAGCCCCGCGCCCCTTTCGGGGCGCGGCGAACTGACCCGTGACGTCGTACCGTGGCCGCATGACCGGTGAAGAGTCGTTGCGGCCGCAGTCCCTCCTGCTCACCTTCCTGGGTGACCAGGTGCTCGGGCGGGACGTCTGCGTGTACTCCGGCAGCGTGATCGACGTCTTCGGGCGGGCCGGGGTCGGCGAGCAGGCGACCCGCTCGACGCTGACCCGGATGGTCAAGCGGGGCCTGCTGCGCCGCCAGCGCGAGGGCCGCAAGATGTACTTCGGGCTGACCGAGCACTCGGCGGCGGTGCTGCGGGACGGTGAGCACCGGATCTGGCAGGCCGGTGCGGTCAACCGGCACTGGGACGGCACCTGGACCCTGCTCGGCTTCTCGCTGCCGGAGTCCTGGCAGCGTCAGCGGCACGATCTGCGTTCCAAGCTCACCTGGAGCGGTTTCGGGCCGCTGTTCAGCGGTCTGTGGATCGCACCGGGCGAGGTCGACGTGGCGGAGCTGGTGTCCGAGCTCGGGCTTGCCGCGCATGTGAAGGTCTTCCGTGCGCACGCCGACGCCGGGATGGACATCGGCGCGATGATCGAGGAGACCTGGGAGCTGTCCGAACTGGCCGCGCGCTACGAGGAGTTCGTGCGCCGCTGGGAGGCCTGGGAGAGCCGGCTGCCGGAGGCCGACGACGCCCTGGCGCTGCGGCTGCGGTTGCAGGCCGAGTGGCTGCAGGTGATCCGCCGCGACCCGCGCCTGCCGGTCAAGCACCTGCCGGACGACTGGCCGGCGGAACGGGCCGAGAAGGCGTTCCGGGCGGTGCACGAGCGGCTCACACCGCTCGCACGGGAGGCCTCGGAGCGCCTTCTCGACCTGATGCCGGTACGCCCCGATCAGGCGTAGAACCGCGACAGACTCTGCAGTACGGCCGCGGGCTTCGTGCCGCCCTCGATCTCGATCGTGCCGTCCACGGTGATCTGGACGCCGCCCGGCACCTCCTCGACCTCCGCCAGCTTGCCGACCAGGCGGATGCGGGAGCCGGCCTTCACCGGGGAGGGGAAACGGACCTTGTTCAGGCCGTAGTTCACCTTCGTGGTGACGCCCTGGACGTCCAGGAGTTCGGTGAACAGGGGGATGAAGAGGGAGAGGGTGAGGTAGCCGTGGGCGATCGGGGCGCCGAAGGGGCCCTCGGCGGCGCGCTCGGGGTCTACGTGGATCCACTGGTGGTCGCCGGTGGCGTCGGCGAAGGTGTTGATGCGCTCCTGGGTGACCTCGATCCATTCGCTGGTGCCCAGGTCGCTGCCCGCGAGCTTCTTCAGTTCGTCGATGCCGTTGACGGTGACGCTCATGTAGCTGTCCTTACTCGGGAAGTTCGGGAGTCTCAGGAGTGGGTGCCGTAGCGCTTGCGCACGCGGGACTTGAGGAGCTTTCCGGAGGCGGTGCGCGGGAGTTCGTCCGCGAGGACCACCGACTTCGGGATCTTGTACTTGGCGAGCTGTCCGGCGAGGGAGGCGAGGATCTCGTCGGCGTCGATCGTGGCGCCCTCGCGGGGCACGACGACCGCGCGCGGCACCTCGCCCCATTTCTCGTCCGGCACGCCGATGACGGCGCACTCGACGATGTCGGGGTGGGCGAGGAGGCGGTCCTCGATCTCGGCGGGGTAGATGTTCTCGCCCCCGGAGATGATCATGTCTTTGATACGGTCGACGATGTAGACGTAGCCGTCCTCGTCGACGCGCGCCGCGTCCCCGGTGCGGAACCAGCCGTCCGCGAAGGCTGCCGCCGTCTCCTCCGGCAGCCCCCAGTAGCCGGACATGACGGCGGGGCTGCGGACCACGACCTCGCCGTTCTCCCCCGGCTCGACCGGGGTGAGGTCGGGCCGCACCACCCGGACGTCGGCGAAGAAGTGCGGCACCCCCGCCGAGCCGGTCTTGCTGACCGACTGCTCGCCGTCGAGGAAGCAGACGCCGAGCGCCTCGGTCATGCCGTAGCCCTGGAGGAACGTCAGCCCGCGCGCCTGGTACGTCTCGATCAGCGGGGTCGGCACCGGGGCGCCGCCGCAGCTGAGCATGCGCACCGACGACAGGTCGGCGTCCGGCCAGCGTGGCTGGCGGGCGATCTGCTCGAACATCGCCGGCACCCCGAACATGTAGGTGATCCGGTGGCGTTCGACCAGGTCGAGGGTGGCCGCCGGATCGAAGGCCTCGACGAGGACGCAGGTGCCGCCCTTGAGCAGTACCGGCAGGGTGAGCACGGTCAGGCCGGCGATGTGGAACAGCGGCGCCGACACCAGCGCCCGCTCGTCGGCCTGGAGGTCCTTGTCGATGAGGAAGTTGACGCTGTTCCAGGTGACGTTGGCGTGCGAGAGCATCGCACCCTTGGGGCGGCCGGTGGTGCCCGAGGTGTAGAGGATCAGACAGGTGTCGTCGGCGGCGACGGGCTCGTCGACCGGTTCGTCCGGGGACGAGGAGAGCAACTCCTCGTACTCCGGGCCGACTTCGAGGAACACGCGGACGTCCGTGCTGCCCGGCAGTCCGGCGACGAGTCCGGCGTGCGAGGGGCCGTAGACCAGGACCTTCGCACCGGAGTCGGCGAGCTGGTAGGCGATCTCGGGGCCGGCCAGGCGCGTGTTCTGGGGGACGAAGATCGCGCCGAGCAGGCCGGCCGCGAACAGGGTCTCCAGGAAGGAGGGGTGGTTGGGCCCGAGGTAGGCGATCCGGTCGCCGCGCCTGACACCCCGGGCGCGCAGGGCGTGGGCGAGGCGGGTGGTGCGGGTGTGCAGCTCGCCGTAGCTGAGCGTGGTGCCGCCGTGGACCAGGGCGGAGCGGTGCGGGGTCTTGCGGGCCCGGCGTGCGGGCCATGACCCGAGTCCCTCGTTGCGCATCTACGGCCCCTTACGGCTTCGTCAGCCCGAGCAGGCGGGCGGCGTTCTCCTTGAGGATCTTCGGCTTGACCTCGTCCTTGATCGACAGCTGCTCGAAGTCGGAGAGCCAGCGGTCGGGGGTGAGGACGGGGAAGTCGGAGCCGAAGAGGACCTTGTCCTTGAGCAGCGTGTTCGCGTACTGCACGAGCTGCGGCGGGAAGTACTTCGGCGACCAGCCGGACAGGTCGATGTGCACGCCCGGCTTGTGCGTGGCGACGGCGAGGGCCTCGTCCTGCCAGGGGAAGGACGGATGCGCCAGGATGATCTTGAGGTGCGGGAAGTCGGCGGCCACGTCGTCCACGTGGAGGGGGTTGGAGTACTTGAGCCTGATCCCGCCGCCGCCGGGGACTCCGGCGCCGATGCCCGTCTGGCCGGTGTGGAAGAGGGCGATGGTGCCCGTCTCCTCGATCACCTCGTAGAGGTCGTACGCCACCGAGCGGTCGTTGGGGAAGAAGCCCTGGATGCTGGGGTGGAACTTGAAGCCCTTCACCCCGTACTCCTCGACCAGCCGGCGAGCCTGCTTCACGCCCGCCTTGCCGCGGAACGGGTCGATGGAGGCGAAGGGGATGAGCACGTCGGCGTTGGCGGCCGCGGCCTCGGCGACCTCCTCGTTCGGGACGGGCGCGGTGCCGGTCGCGGACTCGGCGTCGACCGTGAAGATCACGGCGGCCATCTTCCGCTCGCGGTAGTACGCGGCCGTCTCCTCCAGGGTGGGCTTCCGCTTGCCCTCGACCTTGAAGTAGGCGGAGGACGCGTCGTGCAGGTCGTCGTCCAGGGAGGAGTGGCCCTTGGAGGAGACCTCCGCGTGGGTGTGGACGTCGATCGCGACGAGTTCCTCGACGTCGATGCTCGTCATGCTCAGGCCTCCGGGAACTTCGGGGCGGGGACGCCGACGCTCTGCAGCTCCGCGCCGACCGAGGTGGGGAAGGCGTCGGCCAGGCTGTCCGGGGTCCAGCCGCCGTCGGCGTAGGCCGCCTTGATCTCCTGCGGATGCGACCAGAGTGCCACCTTGTCGCCGCCGATGCCGATGGCCTGGCCGGTGATGCCGCGCGCGGCCTCGGAGGCGAGGAACGGGACGAGGGCCGCGCAGTCCTCGGGGGTGCCGAAGCCCTCGCCCTTGCGCAGGAAGTCCGGGAGCGGCTCGCCGTTCTTCATGGCCTCGATGTACGGGGCGAAGGCCGGGATGGTCTCGGTCATCGCGGTCGCGGCGACCGGCACGATCGCGTTGACGGTGATGTTCGCGCGGCCCAGCTCCATGGACCAGGTGCGGGCGAAGGCGGCGATGCCGGCCTTGGCGGCGGAGTAGTTGGTCTGCCCGAAGTTGCCGCGCTGCCCGGCCGGGGAGCCGACCAGGATCAGGGTGCCGCCCTCGCCCTGCTCGCGCATCCGGATCGCGGCGGCGCGGGCGCAGGTGAAGGTGCCCTTGAGGTGGGTGGTGATCACCGCGTCGAAGTCGTCGTCGGACATCTTCCACAGCACCTTGTCGCGCAGGATGCCGGCGTTGGTGACCAGGATGTCCAGCCGCCCGAACTCCTCGACCGCGCGGTTCACCAGCCGCTCGGCGGCCTCGCTCGTGCCGACCGGGACCACCTCGGCGACGGCGGTGCCGCCCGCCTCGGCGATGGACTTCACGGCCGCCTCGGCCACGGCCTCGTCGACGTCGTTGACGACCACGGACGCGCCGTGGGCGGCCAGGGCGTGCGCATAGGCGAGGCCGAGGCCCCGGCCGCTGCCGGTGACGACGGCGACCTTGCCGGTGAGATCGATGCTGGGCACGAGTGGATCCCTTTCGCATGGGTTGCGGCTTCGAGATCGAAGCTAAGAGCAATAATTGTTGACGTCAATAGTTGTTGCCAACCTATGGGTACGTCATGCTGGAATCACCAGGACGCATCAAGCACAGGGAGCCCGCCATCACACGCCAGCACGCCACCCCGAAGCCCATCGACGTGGACGAGCCGTGGATGCGTGGGCTGCACGCGGACACCGGCTACCTGCTCTACCGTCTGGGCCTGCGCTCCGGACAGCTGTTCAACGCCTTTCTGCAGGAGTCGGGGCTGCGTCTGCGGCACTACGCGGTCCTGCGCTTCCTCGCCACCACCGACGGCGCCCTGCAGCGCGAACTCAGCACCCACCTCGGATACGACCCGAGCGCGATCGTCGGCCTCGTCGACGACCTGGAGAAGCTCGGCTTCGCCGAGCGCCGCCCCTCCCCCGACGACCGCCGCAGCCGCATCGTCGTCCTCACCGAGGACGGCCGCGCCTTCCTGCGCGACACCGACGAGGCGGGGCTGCGCGCGACGAACGAGCTCTTCGAGCCGCTCGAGCCGGCCGAACGCGAGACGCTGCACGCGCTGCTGCTGCGGATCGCGGGGGACGGGCTCGGCTGACGCCATGACCGCCCGCTCCGCCCCCGAGCGGCTGCTCGCCGTGCTCTCCGCCTTCGACCACGAGCACCCGGCGCTGTCCCTCACGGACATCAGCCGGCGGGCCGGGCTGACCCTCACCACCGCGCACCGCCTGGTGGGCGCCCTCACCGACTGGGGCGCCCTGGAGCGGGACGCATCCGGCGTCTACCACGTCGGGCTCAGGCTGTGGGAGGTCGCGGCGCTCGCCCCGCGCGGGCTCGCGCTGCGGCAGATCGCGCTGCCGTACCTGGAGGACCTGTACGAGGCGACGCACGAGAACGTGCAGTTGGCGGTGCGGGACGGCGGGGAGGTCGTCTACATCGAGTGGATCTCCGGTCGCAGCGCCGTCGGCGTGCACATACGGGTCGGGGCGCGCTGGCCGCTGCACGCCACCGGGGTCGGGCTTGCGCTGCTGGCGCACTGCGGTTCGGAGGCGCAGGAGGAGTACTGCGCGGGGCCGCTCGCCTCGTTCACGCCGTACACCATCACCGAGCCGGTGCAGCTGCGCCGGGTGCTGGCCGAGGTGCGGCGCACGGGGGTCGCGGTGAGCAGCCGTCAGGTCACCGACGACGCCCTGTCGGTGGCCGCCCCGGTGCGCGGGCCGGGCGGGGCGGTGGTCGCCGCCGTGTCGGTGGTGGTGCCGCAAGCCGATGCGCAGGTACCGGTGCTGGCGCCCGCGGTGCGGCTTGCGGCACGCGGCATTTCGCGGGCCCTGGGGTGGCGGCCGGCGAAGGAGCCGTAGGGACGCCTCAGCAGTTGCCGGGCATCGGTCTGCCCGCGAACCGGTCGGTGAGCCACTTGACCGAGTCGCCGATGGCCTGCGGGTCGCCGAGGAGATGGTCGCCGGCGTACGAGGTCCACTGCGTGGCTATTCCCGCGTCGCAGTAGGCGCGGCGGGTGGCCTGGCCGGTCTCGGCGGGGATCACCTCGTCGAGGAGGCCGCGGTACTGCAGGACCGGGAAGCCGATCTCGTAGCGGGCCCCGGATCCGGACGGGCCCACGCCGACGCCGAGTTTGTTCGTGTCGGCGATCTCGCCCCAGGTCGTGCCGTCGGGGCCGCGCAGGGCGTAGAGCTGGTCGAGGGTGAGCCTGTCCTTGGTGTAGTTCTCGATGTGGGCGCCGGTGAAGCGGGCGACGGTACCGACCGCGCAGAGCGACTCGGCGTCCTTGACCGCCTGGCGGCCCGTGTCGTTGAGCAGCCCGTCGAACGGCATGTCCGGGTGGGTGACCGACAGGCCGATCACCGCGTCCACCAGGAACCCGGCGAACGCCCCGCCGTCGAGCGAGTTCCCGACCTGCTTCAGGTCGCCCGGGATCCCGCCGGACGCCACGCCGGCCACCTTCACCTCGGGGGCGTAGGACTTGGCGAGCTGCGCGGCCCACAGGCTGCCCGCACCGCCCTCCGAGTAGCCCCAGATCCCGACCTGCGCGTCGGGGCTCACCCCGCTGCCGGGCAGTCGGGAGGCGGCGCGTACGACGTCGAGGACCGCGTGTGCGGCGTCGGCGCCGGAGACGTACGGATGGACCTGGCCATCCAGGTATCCGGCGCCGTCGGTGGCCGCGACGGCGAACCCGGCCTTGAGCAGCGCCGCGATGTTCGGCCCCTCGTAGGCGTCCTGGTACTCGCCGGCGAGCTGCTTGGAGAAGGCGCACTGCGGTCCGATGCCGAGGGTGCCGGGCACGAACGCGACCAACGGCCGCTCGCCCGGGCCCTTCCACGCCTCGCGGGGCACGATCACCGTGCCGGCGACGGCGTCCTTCCTGCCGTGGCCGTCGGTGGAGCCGTACTGCACCTTCCAGGCATGGAACGGAGTGCCGCTTCCCACCATGGGCAGGGAGTCGACCGCACGGCAGGCGATGACGTCGCCGGGCGCGGCACTCGCGCTTGCGGGTGGCCGGTAGACCGCGGCGTCGGGATCGGAACACGCCCCGCTGGTCCCGGCCGTCGCGGTCACGGCCGGAACGGTCAACAGCCCGCCGAGCAGGGCTCCGGCCCCGAGGAGTGCGGCTCTCCGGTTGCGCGGCTTCTTCGGATGATTCTTCGTCACCTCAGAACGTCCCTTCTGCGTGGTGACCAGGAGCCGCGAGGTTACGGACGAGTAGGTAAGCACTGATAGTTAAAGACCGACAAAACGGAGGCGGTCCACTGCGCCCCGCTGACAAAGCAGCCCGGGCGACGACTCGGCGCCGGATATCCCTCTCACCGGCGAGGCCCCGCCCCCGACGCCCTGGCGATACTGGAACGGCCCTTGCCCCGAGGAGCCGCCCATGCCCCCGCAGTCCTGGTTCACGCAGGCCGCCGCGCGCCTGCGGACGGCGAACCCGTACGCCGTCGACACCGCTCTTGCCGCGCTCGTCCTGTTCGCCGTCTCGCTGCAGTGGCTCTTCCCCGACGAGGGGGACGACCGGCTCACCTGGCAGGGCTGGCTGCTGGGTGCCGCGACGGCGGTGCCGCTGGTGTGGCGGCGGCGGGCGCCGTTCGCGACCGCGTGGGTGGTGTCGGCGGCCACGCCCGCGATGGCCGTCTACCACGCTCCCCCGCCGGGTGTGATGTGGGGCGGACTGGTCGTCCTCTACACCATGTCCGCCCGGGCCCTGCCCTGGCAGCGGCGCCTGATGCTGGTCGGCTGGGTGATCGGGGCCACCGTCACCATGCAGCAGAAGGAGGATGCCCGGCCCTTCGAGTACGCCTTCCATCTGCTCTGCATCGCCTGCGCGTACTCGCTCGGCCGGCTGGCCCGCGTCCAGCGCGCCTACACCGCGGAACTGGAGGACCGGGCCCGGCGGGCGGAGCGGGAGCGCGCCGCGGACACCGCACGGGCCATCGCTCAGGAACGCGCCCAGATCGCCCGGGACATGCACGACATCCTTGCCCACGCCGTGAGCCTCATGGTCGTCCAGGCGGAGGCAGGCCCGGTCGTGGTGCGCAGTGATCCGGAGCGTGCGGAGGCCTCGTTCGACGCGATCGCGGCGGCGGGGCGGGACGCGATGGCGCAACTGCGCCGGATCCTCGGCGTGCTCAAGGAGGAGCAGGGCAACGGCACTTCACCACAGCCGGGCGTGGCGGCGCTCCCCCAGCTGCTGCGTCAGGTCGGCGAATCGGCGGGCCTGCGGGTCGAGTTGCACACCACAGGCAACCCGCACCCCCTGCCCGCGGACGCCGAGGTCGCCGTCTACCGGGTGGTGCAGGAGGCCCTGACCAACACGGTGAAGCATGCGTACGCTGTCTGCGCGACCGTCGAACTCCACTGGACGGAGGACCTGTTGACCCTCACGGTGACCGACGACGGACGGGGCCCGGTGGCGTCCGGCGGCGGGCACGGGCTGATCGGCATCCGGGAGCGGGCCGCCGCGTGCGGGGGCAGCGCCGAGGCCGGGAGCGGACCGGAGGGCGGCTTCCGGGTCGTCGTACGCCTGCCTGCCGCCGCCCGTCAGGCGGCCCTCGGGTGAGCATCCGGGTGGTCGTGGCCGACGACCAGGAACTGGTCCGCAGCGGCTTCAGCATGATCCTGGAGGCCCAGCAGGACATCGAGGTCGTCGCCGAGGCCGGCGACGGCGAGCAGGCGGTCGCGGCGGTCCAGCGGCACACGCCGGACGTGCTGCTCCTGGACATCCGGATGCCGGTCATGGACGGACTGGAGGCGGCTCGGCGGGTATGTGCGCAGTCCTGCTGCAAGGTCGTCATGCTGACCACGTTCGACCTGGACGAGTACGTGTACGAGGCGCTGTACGCGGGCGCCAGCGGCTTCCTCCTCAAGGACGTGCGCCGCGACGACCTGGTGCACGCCGTACGCGTGGTCGCGGCCGGCGACTCGCTTCTCGCGCCGACGGTGACACGGCGGCTGGTCGCGGACATCGTGCGGCGGCGCCGCGAGCAGACCGCCGACCCGGTCGTCCCGCAGCGACTGGACGTCCTGACCGCCCGCGAGGTGGAGACGCTGCGGCTGCTGGCCCGCGGCCTGTCCAACGCCGAGATCGCCACGGCCTTCTTCGTGAGCGAGCACACCGTCAAGACCCATGTCAGCAACGTGCTGAGCAAGCTGGGGCTCAGGGACCGGGTGCAGGCGGTGATCTGCGCCTACGAGACGGGCCTGGTGACGCCGGGGGCCTCCTAGTCCGCCCGGTCCGGCTCGTCGCCGAGTTCCTCGAAGAGGGTCAGTTGGAGGGCGCCCGGAGCTTCGAGCCGGGAGTTCAGCGAGTTCCACGGGGTACGCGTCGGCTCGGCGAGAACCTCGGCCCCTGCGGCGGCCAGTCGTGCCGTGGCGACGCCGGCGTCGTCCACCTGGAAGGCGACCCGGATGTGCCCGGCCACACGGTGGCCCACCTCGACGTCGTCGATGAAGGCGGCGTGGTTCGGGTCGGTCAACTCCAGCGTGGCGCGGCCCGCTTCGAGGATGGTGACTCTTCCGTCGGGAGACGAGAACGCGGCGCGCTCGGGCAGGCCGAGGACGTCCCGGTAGAAGCGCAGGGCCTCGTCGTAGTCGGGTGCCGTGACGACGAGGCGGAGTTCGCGGACGGCGGGTTCACCGGACATACGGGATCCTCCAAGATCGCGCTTGTTCTGCTCCCTCAACTCCTGCACCCGTGCGCAGCATTCCCGCCGTCTCCCTCTCGGGAGTGAGCCGAACGTCTGCCTCCCCCGTAAGAACGAGGCCCCGAAACCACTCCCCCCGGCGATCCGCCACACCCTCCGTCACCACGAGCCTGAGGGCGATGAGAACCGACGACCCGCCGGGAGGGACCGTGCTTTCCACACTCGCCCGGGCAGCGACCCGCCGCCCGCTGACCGTCATCCTGCTGTGGATGCTCTTCCTGCTGCTCGGCTTCGGGCTGGGGACGGGCGTCTTCGGACGGCTCTCCGACAACGTGCCCGAGGTACCGGGCACCGAGTCGGAGCGGGCCGCCCAGTACCTGGACCACGCCGACCCGACCGGGGAGTCGATCACCGCCGTCGTCGCGGGGACCGCCGTCTTTGCCCCCGGGCTGCGCGAGCAGGTCGAGCAGGCCGTGGCGGACGTACGAGACATCGCCGGAGTCGCCGCGGTGCCGGACCCGTACCGGATCCGCGGCCTGACCGCCGGCGACCGCCAGGCCCTGATCGTCCCCGTCACCTTCAAGGGCGGGCTCGGCGATGGCGCCGAAACGAAGGCGGTGGACGCGGCGGTCGACCGCATCAAGCAGATCCACGCGCCCGAAGTGCACGTCAGCGGCGGCCCGTTGCTGGGCAAGCAGCTCGGTGAACGTGCCCAGCAGGACGTGAAGAACGCCGAGTTGATCTCACTCCCCGTCGTACTCGCCCTGCTGCTCGTCGTGTTCGGCGGGCTGCGCGCGGCCGGACTGCCGCTGGTGATCGCGGTGAGCGGGATCGCGGGCGCCTTCCTGGCGCTGTTCGGGTTCAGCCAGGTCACCGACATCTCGGTGTACGCGATCCAGGTGACGACCATGCTGGGCCTCGGACTCGCCGTGGACTACGCCCTCTTGATGCTCGTCCGCTTCCGTGAGGAGCGCCGCAGCACCGAGGACGTCGTCGAGGCGGTGCACCGGACGGTCGCCGCGGCGGGGCGGACGGTGCTGTTCTCCGGGCTCACGGTGGCCGTCAGCCTGACCGGTCTGCTCGTCTTCCCCAGCGTGTTCCTGCGCAGCATGGGCCTGGCGGTGGCCGCCGTGGTCGTCATCGACATGCTGGCCGCACTGACGCTGCTGCCGGCGCTGCTGGCCAGGTTCGGCGCGAAGATCGCCCCGGCGAAGGCCGTGCCGGAGGGCGAGGAGGGCCGTTTCTTCGCCCGGGTGGCCCGCTTCTCGGCCCGCCGCCGCGTCGCCGTCCTGGCCACGGTGGTCCCGGCCCTGCTCGTCCTGGCGCTGCCCGTCACCGGCATGAAGATCGAGATCGGCGACGCGACACAGCTGCCCTCCAGCACCGAGGCACGGCAGCTGTACGACACCGTCGACGCGCACTTCCCGGCGGGCACGGGGGTCTCGCCGGTCACCGTCGTCCTCAGGCCGGGGACCGACTCCGCGACCGCCGACCGGATCCGTGCCCTCTCTTTGACGGCACAGTCCCGCGAACTGCCCGACGGCGGGGCGGTCGTACAACTCCAGCCATCAGGCAGGGTCGACGGCAGGGAGGCCACCGACCTGGTCAAGCAGGTACGGGACCTGCGCGGCACCGAACCGGTCCAGGTCACCGGGCCCGCCGCCCGCCTGGTCGACTTCCGCGCGATGCTCTCCGACCGCGCGCCCTGGGCCGCCCTCACGGTGCTGGCCGGCATCTTCGTGCTGCTGTTCGCGTTCACGGGCTCGGTGCTGATCCCGCTGCGCACGATCCTGACCACGCTGCTCAGCCTGGGCGCGGCGCTCGGCGTGGTGGTGTGGGTCTTCCAGGACGGCCACCTGGCCGGCGCGCTGGGCGCCCAGGGCCTGGGCGCGCTGAGCCTGACCGCCCCGCCCCTGATCGTCGCGATCGCCTTCGGACTGGCCATGGACTACGAGCTGTTCATCCTGGCCCGGATGCGCGAGGCCCGGCACCTGACCGGCAACGACCGGGAGGCCGTGGTGACCGGCCTGCGCCGCTCCGGCCGTGTGGTCACCTGCGCCGCCCTGCTCCTCGCCGTCGTCTTCGGCGCCTTCATGACGGGCGGCTTCTCCCCCATCCTCCAGATCGGCCTGGGTCTCACCCTCGCGGTCCTGATCGACGCCACGGTCGTACGCATGCTGCTGGTCCCGGCGACGATGACGCTGCTGGGGCGCCGGGCGTGGTGGGCGCCGGGCCCGCTACGGCGGCTGCACGACGGGTTCGGACTGCACGAAGAGGCTTCGCGGCCTCGGGAGTTGACGCACAGCTGAAGAACTGGCGGCCAGTTCCCCGGGCCCAGGGGCGCGGGGAACTGCGCGACCAGCCACGACGGCTCTGCAGACGATCGACAGTCTCGCGGATCGTTCACGCAGACAAACCCGCCCGCATACGCCGATCCCGCGGCGCCTCCTTCCGCTCCAACCGGGCATCCAACAGCCGCCGCGCAGCGTCACACCGCCCCGCCGACACCAGCGCATACAGCAACGTCTCCTCGACGACCTCCCGTTGAGCGGCACTGCCGCCAACCCTCCGCAGCACCGGCAACACCGCATCAAGCCCCCGCACGGCGTCCTGAAACCGCTCCTCCACCACCGCGGCGAACGCCTCGCACAGCGGCACGATCACCTCCCGCTGCACCTCGTCGGCACCGGCGGCATGGTCCCGCAGCCGGTGCAGCGCCGCCAGATCCCCCGCGGCGGCGAGAGCCACCGCCGCGTGCAGCGCGGTGAAGGCGGTGGCCGGGCGTTCCAGGACGTCCAAGGCGACCGTGCCCAGGACGTCTTCCGCGGGCAGTTCGCCCCGCCAGCTGTCGCTCAGCCGGGCCCGCCACAGCAGCGACCCGGAGTCCACGAGCGCCCGCACCCCGGTCACCACCCGCCCCGGTGCCAGCTGCGCGAACCAGCGCCTGCGTACCGCCGCCGGGTCGTCGAGGGCGAGTTCGTGCAGGGCGATGTGCCAGGAGAAGTGAGCCCGGTGGACGGCGCCCCGGCCCTGCCCGGACACCCAGCCGTCCAGCCAGTCGCGGCCCGCCTCGTGCACACCGGACTCGTAGTGGACGTGGGCCAGGGCGTGCACGGCATGTCCGGAGGCCGGTTCCAGGGCCAGAGCGCGGTGCGCGAGCTCACCGGCCTCGTGCAGCCGACCCTGCTCCTGCCGGAGGAAGGCGAGCAGCGAAGTGTGGAACCAGTGGCCGTCGTAGGCCGGAGACGTCCGCTCGACCAGCCGCAGCGCCTGGTCGTCGTCGAGGTCGGTGACGCCGGAGAAGGCGATGGTGGGCACGGCGGCCGCGAGCGCGAGCGCGTCGGCAGGGTACGCGTCGAGGTGGCGTACGAGGGCCGTGTCCCCGTCGTCGCCGTGCACCCGCCGCGTGACCACCTCCACGAAGGAACGCTCCCGCTCGTCGGCGTGTTCGCGCGCGGAGCGCTGCGCCTCGGCGAGTGCCCGCGGTACGTCGACGGCGGCGCCGCACTCGTGGCCCAGCAGGGCGAGGGCCGCATGGCCGAGGGCGAACCCGGGGTCGAGGGCCACGGCCCGGGCGAAGGCGTCCTCGGCGCCGGCGCGGACCTTGAGGACCCGGCCCAGGCCGCTGCGGTAGGCGGCGGCCGCCTCGGAGTGGGTGGACAGGGCGAGTCCGTGTCCGTCGACGGGACGGCGGGAGGGACGGGGCCTGGCCTTCCTGCCCGTCAGCGGGGCGAGCAACTGCCCTGCCAGGGACGCCGCCTGGACGCGGATCTCGGGGATCGCGGTCGTCTCCCACAGTTCGCCGCGGCGCGGAGCGCCCAGCGTGAACAGCGGGCGGTCCGCGCGGCCTTGCGAGTCCAGCAGCCGCCCGTCGCGGGTGGCCACGCCCATGCCGAGCGGGCCCGGGACCGCGGCGCCGGACGTGAACAGGGAGCGCCACAGGGGGTCGTCGAACCGTCGTCCCGGTCCGGTGCAGTCGATCACCCAACCGACGTGCAGCGTACGGCCGTTGGAGAGGGTGACCAGGAGTGAGCCGTCCTGCTCGACCGCGTCCGTCACCGCGCCGGTGTGGACGGCGAGCCGTCGGGCCGTCCGGGCCCGGGCGATGCACTCGGCGGTGGCGGGGGCCATGCGGTGGCGGTGGGTGTTCCACAGGGCGCCCTCATGGGCGAGGAACTCGGCCCGGTCCTCGGGGGTGAGGCTCTCCCAGAGGCGGGCGGTGTGCGGACGCAGGCTGTCGAGGGCGGGGCGCCAGTCCCCGTGGGTGCGCACGGAGCGGCTGATGTGACGGTAGACGGCCCTGCGCAGACGGCCCAGCGAGGCGTCGTCGAGGCCCTCGGGTGCGCCCATCGGGCCGGCCGGGGTGAGGGCGTGCGGCTGCGGCAGCAGGCCGCTGCGGGAGAGGGCGTGGACCGTGCGGCCGGGACGGTCGAGGGTGAGGGAGAGGTCGACGGCCGTCAGTCCGGTGCCGACGAGGAGGACGTCGGCGGTGTCGGAGAGCGGTCCGTGCAGGGCGCCCGTCGCCCAGGGCGTGGCGATGAAACGGGCCGAGGCGCGCAGGGCGGGCGGGGCCCAGGTCGCGGAGGGGGCGGCGGGGCCGGTGGCCAGGACCGCACTGTCAACGGCGAGATGTCCCCCGTCGGCGAGGCGGAGCTCCAGCCCGCCCTCGGGGGTGCCGGTACAGCTCTCGGCGCGGGTGCGCAGCCGGCGTACCGCCACCGTGCCCTGCGCCCGGACGATGGCCTGCGCGAGAGTGTCGGCGAGATAGGCCCCGTAGCGGTAGCGGGTGGCGAAGTCGGCGGCGGTGACGGACGGTTCGCCGTGCCGGCACAGCCAGCGGGTGAAGTGGCCGGGATCGTCCGGGTAGCAACTCATGCCGCCGGCGGGCACGTTGAGGCGGTGGCGCGGGTCGCGGGTGGCGTACGCGGTGCCGCGCCCCGCCTCCGGGGCCGGATCGAGAAGGACGAGGCCGAGCGGTGTCCGGCGGCGCGTGGCCGTCTCGCAGAGCTGGACGGCGGTCAGTGTGCCCGCCGCGCCTGCTCCGACGACGGCCACGGTGTGCGGCTCGCGGACTTCGGTCACGTATACCTCCGGCGGTGGTCGGTCACTCAGAGCCCCGGTCGGGCCGCTCATACTCTGTTCACAATCCCAAGGGCTGAGACAACCGTGGTTTCGGGCCTTCTCGGGGCGGCTCCTCACCGAATCTCAGGAATCGGCCCGGAAATTCAAAGGATCAACAAATCTGCGCACCGCAGGATGCACACCGCCGGCACCCTCGGGCGCGCTTTAACACCTTTGCACCGTTCAGGGCATGAACTTCCACGCCACGGAAGGACTTTCCTTGCTTTAACTCTTGACGGTCCTGGCGGCGGAGAGCACATTGGGCCCACCCTGAGAGCGCTCTCAAGGCGTCAAGGGCACCCGCAGCCCATCACCCCGCACCCGGGAGGCACCCCCATGAGTGCAACCTCCGGCATGCCCAGACGGCGACGTGCGCTCCTCGCCGTACTCAGCACGCTCGGCCTGGCGGCCGCGCTCGCCACCGCCGCCACCCAGTCCGCCGACGCCTCGGCGCCCGCACCCCCGTCGGGCTGGACGCAGCTCTTCCTCGACGACTTCAACGGCTCGGCCGGAACCGGCGTCAACACCTCCAACTGGCAGTACGACACCGGGACTTCGTACCCCGGCGGTGCCGCCAACTGGGGCACCGGCGAGGTCGAGACGATGACGAACAGCACCAGCAACATCTCGCTCGACGGCAGCGGCAACCTGAAGATCACCCCGATCCGCGACTCAGCCGGCAACTGGACCTCGGGCCGTATCGAGACCAACCGCACCGACTTCCAGCCCCCGGCCGGCGGCAAGCTGCGCGTCGAGGCCCGCCTCCAGATGCCCAACGTCACCGGTGACGCGGGCGCGGGCTACTGGCCGGCGTTCTGGATGCTGGGCGCCCCCTATCGCGGCAACTACCAGAACTGGCCGAGCGTCGGCGAGCTGGACATCATGGAGAACGTCCAGGGCATCAACAAGGTCTGGGCGACGATGCACTGCGGTACCAACCCCGGCGGCCCGTGCAACGAGACGACGGGCCTCGGCAATTCGATCGCGTGCCCGGGCACCACCTGTCAGTCCGGCTTCCACACCTACACCATGGAGTGGGACCGCTCGGTCAGCCCCGAGGCGATCCGCTTCTACGTCGACGGCGTCAACTACCAGACCGTCACCGCCAATCAGATGGACGCCACGACCTGGGCGAACGCCACCAACCACGGATTCTTCGTCATCCTGAACGTGGCGATGGGCGGTGCCTTCCCGGCCGCGTTCGGCGGCGGCCCGACCAGCGCCACGGAGTCCGGCCACCCGATGCTCGTCGACTACGTCCAGGTCCTGTCGAGCGGCGGAGGCACCACCACACCCCCGCCCTCCGGCAACCGTGACGCCTACGGCGCCATCCAGGCGGAGTCGTACGACAGCCAGTCCGGCACCGCCACGGAGAGCACCACGGACACCGGCGGCGGCCAGGACATCGGCTCCCTGGCCAACGGCGACTGGGCCCTCTACAAGGGCGTCAACTTCGGTTCCACGGCGGCCACGCAGTTCTACGCACGCGTGGCGAGCGGTGCCGGGTCCGGGGTGAGCGGCCTGGTCGAGGTGCGCCTGGACAGCCGTACCGCCCCTCCGATCGGCAGCTTCGCCCTCGCCAACACGGGCGGCTGGCAGTCCTGGAAGACGGTCCCGGCCAACATCAGCGCGGTGACCGGAACCCACGACGTCTATCTGACCTTCACCAGCGGCCAGCCCGCGGACTTCGTCAACTTGAACTGGTTCGACTTCGGTCACTGACCGGGCGGGCGGCGGACTTCTTGAATCCTCCCCCTCGTGAACGAGGGGGATTCCTGGCTCAGGCTGCCTCCGGGAGCGGCGCTCCCGGGGGTCTTACGCCGTCGGCGCCAGCCGGGTTGAGACCAGCCCGGACGAGCATCACGCGGGCGGAGTTCTTGTCCCGGGGGGGGACACGGTTCCGCATGCGGTGCAGGCGTAGGTGCGTTCGGACAGCGGCAGGGCGTGCTTGGCTCTTGCTCCGCAGTTGCCGCAGTGCATGGTGGTGTGGGCCGGGTGCACCAGGTGGACGATCCGGCCGTGTTTGCGGGCCATCTCCAGCAGGGCCCGTCTGGTGGCGCCGATCGCCGCGTCGGCGGCCTTGCGGGCCATGGTGGACTTGGCGGCGAGGAACCTGGGCCGGAAGTCCTCCACCGCGATGGCGTCGTGGTCGTGCCGAGCTGACGGAGCGGATCGAGGCGCTGACCAGGATGCGGGACACCCTGGTGCGGCGCATACCGTGGCTGGGCGCCCCGGCCGCGTCCTGAGTCACCGCAGCTCCGCCCGGAACGCCGCCGGTGTCAGCTCCGTGTGCTGCTGGAAGAACTTGGAGAAGTTCGCCGCGTCGGGGAAGCCGACCGCCGCGCCCACCCGGCCGATCGGCAGATCCGTGTGGGCCAACAGGCGTTTCGCCTCCAGGACGACCCGCTTGTCGATGAAGCCCTTGGGCGTCTGACCGGTCGCGGCGCGGACCGCCCGGACGAGGGTGCGGCGGGAGTAGCCGAGGGCGTCGGCGTAGGCGCTGACGCTGTGGTTGGTCGCGAAGTCCTTCTCCACGGCGTCGCGGAAGAGGGTGAACGTCGTGTCCGACTCCCGGCGGACCGCCTCGGCGGAGCTGGCCGCGAGATGGGCGAGGCGCAGCAGGAACGCCGTCAGCGAGTGACGCAGCACCGCCGTGTGCAGGCTGAGCGGCAGGGTCGTGTTGTCCTCGTACTCGCGTTGCAGTTGGGCAAGGGCGGCCCTGAGGGCGGTGAGCTGGGCCTCGTCGGGGTGGAGCAGGGGCGGCAGGTCGTAGCGGTAGAGGCCGGTGGCCTCCACCGTGGCGCGCGGCAGAAACCCGGGTTGCATGGTCAGCACGGTTCCGCGGTACCCGCTCGTGCGCGAGAAGCGGTGGACCTGGCCGGGACGGATCCACAGCAGTTCGCCGGCCGCCGCCTCGTACTCGGCGAAGTCGATCATGTGGCGGACCGGGGCGCCGTCGAAGAGCATCACGACATGGAAGTCGATGCGGTGGACGCGCTCCAGCGGGGCCTCGGCGTGCCAGGTGTGGCCGGTCCCCATCGGGCCGACCTGCATACCGACTCCGCCCACACTCAGCTCGACCGGGAAAGGGAACGTTCTGATGCCGTCCACCCCAGCGTCACCGTCTCCACCTTGGATGGTTCTGCCCGCCATGTCCTACTCGCGCCGCCTCGGTCGTGCCGTCGGTGTCCCACTTTCACCACAGGCTGACACACAGCGACCTTCCCCCGTAAAAGTCAGACTTTTAAGTTTGAAGGCATCCGAGCAGTTCAGTCGCTTCGATCGAGGACTTCTTGAAGATGAGTACGCACACTCCGGACAGCTTCGAATGGACCGAACTCGACCGGCGCGCCGTCGACACGGCTCGTCTGCTCGCGGCCGACGCCGTGCAGAAGGTCGGCAACGGCCACCCGGGCACGGCGATGAGCCTGGCCCCGGCCGCGTACACGATCTTTCAGAAGGTGATGCGTCACGATCCCGCGGACCCCGAGTGGACCGGCCGGGACCGTTTCGTTCTGTCCCCAGGCCACACCTCGCTGACCCTCTACACGCAGCTGTTCCTGGCCGGGTACGAGGTCGAGCTCGATGACCTGAAGGCGTTCCGTACGCACGGTTCCAAGACGCCTGGCCACCCCGAGTACGGGCACACCGCCGGTGTCGAGACCACCACCGGGCCGCTCGGGCAGGGTGTCGCCAACGCGGTGGGCATGGCGATGGCCGCCCGCTACGAGCGCGGCCTGTTCGACCCGGAGGCCCCCGAGGGAACCTCCCCCTTCGACCACACCATCTGGGCGATCGTCTCCGACGGCGACCTGGAGGAGGGCGTCTCCGCCGAGGCCTCCTCGCTGGCCGGCCACCAGAAGCTCGGCAACCTGGTCTTCCTCTACGACGACAACCACATCTCCATCGAGGGCGACACCGCGACGGCGTTCTCCGAGGACGTCCTGAAGCGCTACGAGGCCTACGGCTGGCACGTGCAGCGTGTCGAGCCCTCGCTCGGCGGCGACATCGACGTACCGGCTCTCTACGCGGCCCTCAAGGCCGCGCAGGCCGAGACCGGGCGGCCCTCGATCATCGCGATGCGCACGATCATCGCCTGGCCCGCCCCGAACGCGCAGAACACCGAGGCCTCGCACGGCTCCGCGCTCGGCACCGAGGAGATCGCCGCCACCAAGCGCATCCTCGGCTTCGACCCGGAGCAGTCCTTCCAGGTCGACGCCGATGTGCTGGCCCACGCCCGTGAGGCCCTGGACCGCGGCGCCGAGGCGCACGCGGCCTGGGACAAGCAGATCGACAAGTGGCGCGGCGCCAACCCCGAGCGCGCCGAGCTGTTCGACCGGATCGTGGCCGGCCAGCTGCCCGAGGGCTGGCAGGACGCGCTGCCGGTCTTCGAGGAGGGCAAGGCCGTCGCCACCCGCGCCGCCTCCGGCAAGGTGCTGCAGGCGCTCGGCGCGATCGTCCCCGAGCTGTGGGGCGGCTCCGCCGACCTGGCCGGCTCGAACAACACCACCATCGACAAGACCTCGTCCTTCCTGCCGAAGGGCAACCCGCTCCCGGAGGCCGACCCCTACGGCCGCACCGTCCACTTCGGCATCCGCGAGTTCTCGATGGCCGCCGAGATGAACGGCATCGCGCTGCACGGCAACACCCGTGTCTACGGCGGCACCTTCCTGGTGTTCTCCGACTACATGCGCAACGCGGTGCGGATGTCGGCGCTCATGCAGCTCCCGGTGACATACGTCTGGACGCACGACTCCATCGGCCTCGGCGAGGACGGGCCGACCCACCAGCCGGTCGAGCACCTCGCGTCCCTGCGCGCCATCCCGGGCCTCAACATCGTCCGCCCGGCCGACGCCAACGAGACCGCGATCGCCTGGGGCGAGATCCTCAGGCGGCATGCCACCGACCCGGCCCCGCACGGCCTCGCCCTCACCCGTCAGGGCGTGCCGACCTACGCGCCCGACCCCGATGCGGCGAAGGGCGGTTACGTCCTGAAGGAGTCCTCGACCGAGACCCCTGACGTCGTCCTGATCGCCACCGGCTCCGAGGTCCAGCTCGCCGTCGCCGCGCGCGAGCAGCTGGAGGCCGAGGGGATCGGCACCCGGGTGGTGTCGATGCCCTCCGTGGAGTGGTTCGAGGAGCAGCCGCGGGAGTACCGCGAGCGCGTTCTTCCGCCGTCCGTGCGGGCCCGTGTCGCCGTGGAGGCAGGGATCGGTCTGACGTGGTACCGCTACACGGGTGACGCAGGACGCATCGTCTCCCTGGAGCACTTCGGCGCCTCCGCCGACGCCAAGACCCTGTTCGCCGAGTTCGGCTTCACCCCCGAGAACGTCGCCGCAGCCGCGAGGGAATCCCTCGCTGCCGCCCGCGGTTGATCCGATCGCCAGAAAGAAGATGATCAAAGTGACCGAAGCAACCGCGACCGCGGGAGCACTCAAGCGCCTGTCCGACGAGGGCGTCTCCATCTGGCTGGACGACCTCTCCCGCAAGCGGATCGAGTCCGGCAACCTCGCCGCACTCGTCGAGAACAGCAACGTGGTGGGCGTGACCACCAACCCGTCCATCTTCCAGGCCGCCATCGGCTCCGGCGAGGGCTACGAGGAGCAGCTCGCCGACCTCGCCGTCCGTGGCGTCACGGTCGAAGAGGCCGTACGGATGATGACCACCGCCGACGTCCGCGCCGCCGCCGACATCCTGCGGCCCGTGTACGACGCCACCGGAGGCCGCGACGGCCGGGTCTCCATCGAGGTCGACCCGCGCCTGGCCCACGACACCAAGGCCACCGTCGCCGAGGCCAAGCAGCTGGCGTGGCTGGTCGACCGGCCCAACGTCATGATCAAGATCCCGGCGACCAAGGCGGGCCTGCCGGCCATCACCGAGGCCATCGGCCTGGGCATCAGCGTCAACGTCACGCTGATCTTCTCCCTGGAGCGCTACCGCGAGGTCATGGACGCCTATCTCGCCGGCCTGGAGAAGGCACAGTCCAAGGGCCTCGACCTCAGCACCATCCACTCCGTGGCCTCCTTCTTCGTCTCCCGCGTCGACTCCGAGATCGACAAGCGGCTGGACGGCCTCAGCTCCCCCGAGGCGTCCGTCCTCAAGGGCAAGGCGGCACTCGCGAACGCGCGTCTCGCCTACGAGGCATATGAGAACGTCTTCGGTGGTGAACGCTGGACCGCCCTCGCCGGCGCCAGGGCCAACAAGCAGCGCCCCCTGTGGGCCTCGACCGGCGTGAAGGACCCCTCGTACAAGGACACCCTGTACGTGGACGAACTCGTCGCACCCGGCACCGTCAACACCATGCCGGAGGCCACCCTCAACGCCACCGCCGGCCACGGCGAGATCACCGGCGACACGGTGACCGGCGGCTATGCGCAGGCCCGCGCCGACCTGGCCGCCGTGGAGGCCCTCGGGATCTCCTACGACGAGGTCGTGCAGAAGCTCGAGGACGAGGGCGTCGCCAAGTTCGAGACGGCCTGGCAGGACCTGCTGGACGCCGTCACCAAGTCCCTGGACAGCAAGGGAGTTGAGACGGAATGACAGAGCAGGCCACGGCCGGGTCGGCGCTCGACTGGACCAACCCCCTGCGGGACGAGCGCGACCGCCGGCTCCCGCGGATCGCGGGCCCGTCCGGGCTCGTCATCTTCGGCGTCACCGGCGACCTGTCCCGCAAGAAGCTGATGCCCGCCGTCTACGACCTCGCCAACCGCGGCCTGCTGCCGCCGGGCTTCTCGCTCGTCGGGTTCGCCCGCCGGGACTGGGAGGACCAGGACTTCGCGCAGGTCGTGCACGACGCGGTCCGTGAGCACGCGCGCACCGAGTTCCGTGAGGAGGTCTGGCAGCAGCTCGCCGAGGGCATGCGGTTCATCCCCGGCGACTTCGACGACGACACGGCGTTCAAGCAGCTGAAGTCGGCCGTCGACGAGCTGGACGCCTCCCGCGGCACCGGAGGCAACTTCGCCTTCTACCTCTCCGTACCGCCGAAGTTCTTCCCCAAGGTCGTCCAGCAGCTCAAGAAGCACGGCCTGGCGAAGGCGCGCAAGGGCTCCTGGCGGCGCGCGGTGATCGAGAAGCCGTTCGGGCGCGACCTGACGAGCGCCCGTGAGCTGAACGCGCTCGTGCACGACGTGTTCGAGCCGGACCAGGTCTTCCGCATCGACCACTACCTGGGCAAGGAGACCGTCCAGAACATCCTGGCGCTGCGCTTCGCCAACCAGATGTACGAGCCCATCTGGAACCGGTCGTACGTCGACCACATCCAGATCACCATGGCGGAGGACATCGGCATCGGCGGCCGCGCCGGCTACTACGACGGCATCGGCGCCGCCCGTGACGTCATCCAGAACCACCTGCTGCAGCTGATGGCGCTCACCGCCATGGAGGAGCCGATCGCGTTCGACGCGGAGTCGCTGCTCACCGAGAAGCTGAAGGTCCTCAAGTCCGTGCGGCTGCCGGAGAACCTGGGCGAGCACACGGTCCTCGCGCAGTACGCGGAGGGCTGGCAGGGCGGCGAGAAGGTGGCCGGCTATCTGCAGGAAGACGGCATCGACCCGAACTCCAGGACCGACACCTACGCGGCCATCAAGCTGGAGGTGGACAACCGCCGCTGGGCGGGCATCCCCTTCTATCTGCGCACCGGCAAGCGCCTGGGCCGCCGGGTCACCGAGATCGCGGTGGTCTTCAAGCGGGCGCCGCACTCCCCCTTCGACTCCACCGCCACCGAGGAGCTCGGACAGAACGCCATCGTCATCCGGGTCCAGCCCGACGAGGGCATGACGGTCCGGTTCGGCTCCAAGGTGCCCGGCACCTCGATGGAGATCCGGGACGTGTCGATGGACTTCGCCTACGGCGAGTCCTTCACGGAGTCCAGCCCGGAGGCGTACGAGCGGCTCATCCTGGACGTGCTGCTCGGCGACGCCAACCTGTTCCCCCGTCACCAGGAAGTGGAAGAGTCCTGGAAGATCCTCGACCCGATCGAGGAGTACTGGGCGCGGCACGGCAAGCCCGCGCAGTACGCCTCGGGCAGCTGGGGACCCGAGGAAGCCGACGAGATGCTCGCACGAGACGGACGGAGCTGGCGCAGGCCATGAAGATCGACCTGACCGACACCACGGCAAGCAAGATCAACAAGGCGCTGGTGCAGGGCCGCCGCGCCATCGGCACCCCCGCCGTGGGCATGGTCCTGACGATGGTCATCGTCACGGACGAGGAGAACGCCTACGACGCGATCAAGGCGGCCGAGGAGGCCTCGCACGAGCACCCCTCGCGCACCCTGGTCGTCATCAAGCGGCACGCCCGCACCCCGCGCGACCGCATGGCCTCCAAGCTGGACGCCGAGGTCCGGGTGGGCGCCGACGCCGGCACCGGCGAGACGGTCGTGCTGCGCACCTACGGCGAGGTGTCCGACCACGCCGACTCGGTCGTCCTGCCGCTGCTGCTGCCGGACGCCCCGGTCGTCGTGTGGTGGCCGGTGGACGCGCCCGAGGTGCCCGCCAAGGACCCGCTGGGCGCCCTCGCGCAGCGCAGGATCACCGACCTGTACGCCGTCGAGAACCCGGCCGAGACCCTGGAGCAGCGGGCCCGCTCCTACGCGCCGGGCGACACCGACCTCGCCTGGACCCGGCTGACGCCGTGGCGCTCGATGCTGGCCGCGGCCCTGGACCAGGCCCGCACCCGGATCGTGTCGGGGGCCGTGGAGGCCGAGGCCGACAACCCGGCGGCCGAGCTGCTGGCGCGCTGGCTGGAGGCACGGCTGAACGTGAAGATCGACCGCGTGGTCACCGCGGGCCCGGTCGTCACGGCCGTGCGGCTCGGGACCACGGACGGCGAGATCGTCATCGACCGCCCCGAGGGCCCGCTGGCCACGCTCACCCTGCCCGGCCAGCCCTCGCGCACCCTAGCGCTGAAGGTCCGCACCACCTCCGAACTCATCGCCGAGGAGCTCCGCCGCCTCGACGCCGACGAGATGTACGCCGTCGCCCTGCGGGGCGAGGCCGGCAAGGAGAAGCTCTCCCATGTCTGACTCCCCCAAGCTCACCCGGCGCCCCGAGTGGACCGCCCTGGAGGACCACCGCGCCCAGGGCCAGCCGGTGCTGCGTGAGCTGTTCGCAACCGACCCCGGCCGCGCCGAGCGGTACGTCGTACGCGTCGGTGACCTGCGCATCGACTACTCCAAGCACCTCGTCAATGACGAGACCCTGGCGCTGCTGCAGGAGCTGGCGACCGCCACCGACGTGTTCGGGCTGCGCGACGCCATGTTCCGCGGCGAGAAGATCAACGTCACCGAGGACCGGGCCGTGCTGCACACCGCGCTGCGCGCCCCGCGGGACGCGGTGATCGAGGTCGACGGCGAGAACGTGGTGCCGCAGGTGCACGCCGTCCTGGACAAGATGAGCGACTTCGCCGAGCGGGTCCGCTCCGGTGCCTGGACCGGCCACACCGGCAGGCGGATCAGGAACGTCGTCAACATCGGCATCGGCGGCTCCGACCTGGGCCCCGCGATGGCGTACGAGGCGCTGCGCACCTTCACGGCCCGCGAGCTGACGTTCCGCTTCGTCTCCAACGTGGACGGCGCCGACCTGCACGAGGCGGTACGGGACCTGGATCCGGCGGAGACCCTGTTCATCGTCGCCTCCAAGACCTTCACCACGATCGAGACCATCACCAACGCCACTTCGGCCCGCTCCTGGCTGCTGAACGGCCCCGGCGGGCTCGGCGAGGAGAAGGCGGTCGCCCAGCACTTCGTGGCCCTGTCCACGAACGCCGGCAAGGTCACCGAGTTCGGCATCGACCCGGACAACATGTTCGAGTTCTGGGACTGGGTCGGCGGCCGCTACTCCTTCGACTCGGCCATCGGCCTGTCGCTGATGATCGCGATCGGCCCGGACCGCTTCCGGGAGCTGCTCGACGGCTTCCACACCGTCGACGAGCACTTCCGGACCGCGCCCGCGGAGGCCAACGCCCCGCTGATCCTCGGCCTGCTGGGCATCTGGTACGGCAATTTCTTCGGCGCCGAGTCCCATGCGGTCCTGCCGTACAGCCACTACCTGTCGAAGTTCACGGCGTATCTGCAGCAGTTGGACATGGAGTCCAACGGCAAGTCGGTGGACCGCGACGGCCATGCGGTGGGCTGGGAGACCGGCCCGGTGGTCTGGGGCACTCCCGGCACCAACGGGCAGCACGCCTACTACCAGCTGATCCACCAGGGCACGCGGCTCGTCCCCGCGGACCTGATCGGTTTCGCACGTCCGGCGGCCGAACTGAGCGACGAACTGGCGGCCCAGCACGACCTGTTGATGGCCAACCTGTTCGCGCAGGGCCAGGCGCTGGCCTTCGGCAAGACCGCCGACGAGGTGCGCGCGGAGGGGATCCCCGAGGAGCAGGTGCCGCACCGCACCTTCCAGGGCAACCACCCCACCACGACGATCCTGGCGAAGGAACTGACCCCGTCGGTCCTCGGCCAGCTGATCGCCCTCTACGAGCACAAGGTGTTCGTCCAGGGCGCGATCTGGAACATCGACTCCTTCGACCAGTGGGGCGTCGAGCTCGGCAAGGTCCTCGCCAAGCGCGTCGAGCCGGCTCTCACCGAGGGCGCCGACGTCCCCGGCCTCGACCCCTCCACCACCGCTCTCGTGGCCGCGTACCGCGAGCTCAAGAACGCTCAGGAAGAAGTGAACTGACCATGCAGATCGGACTCATCGGGCTCGGCAAGATGGGCGGCAACATGCGCGAGCGGATCCGCCGCGCCGGCCACACCGTCATCGGCTACGACCGCAACCCCGACCTCTCCGACGCGGCGAGCCTCGCCGAACTGGTCGACAAGCTCGAAGCGCCGCGCGTGGTGTGGGTGATGGTCCCGGCGGGCGCCCCCACCCAGTCCGTCGTCGACGAGCTCGGCGCCCTCCTCTCCCCCGGCGACACGGTCGTCGACGGCGGAAACTCCCGCTGGACGGACGACGAGAAGCACGCCGAGGAGCTGGGCGCCAAGGGCATCGGCTTCGTCGACGCGGGTGTCTCCGGCGGTGTGTGGGGCCTCAAGAACGGCTACGCGCTGATGGTCGGCGGCGACAAGGAGCACGTCGAGCGGCTCCAGCCGATCTTCGAGGCGCTCAAGCCGGAGGGCCCGTACGGCTATGTCCACGCGGGCAAGGTCGGCGCCGGGCACTTCTCCAAGATGGTCCACAACGGCATCGAGTACGCCATGATGCAGGCCTACGCCGAGGGCTGGGAGCTGCTGGAGAAGATCGAGTCGGTGGACAGTGTCCGGGAGGTGTTCCGCTCCTGGCAGGAGGGCACGGTCATCCGTTCCTGGCTGCTCGACCTCGCGGTCAACGCCCTGGACGAGGACGAGCACCTGGACAGGCTGAAGGGCTTCGCGCAGGACTCGGGTGAGGGCCGCTGGACGGTCGAGGCGGCCATCGACAACGCGGTGCCGCTGCCCGCCATCACAGCCTCCCTCTTCGCGCGGTTCGCCTCCCGCCAGGACGACTCCCCGCAGATGAAGATGATCGCGGCCCTGCGCAACCAGTTCGGCGGGCACGCCGTCGAGTCGAAGGAGTAGCACGGTCGTGGGAGACCTTCTCCTGGTCCGCCACGGCGAGACGGAGTGGAGCGTGTCGGGACAGCACACCAGCTGGACCGACCTGCCCCTCACCCAGCACGGTGAGGAGCAGGCCAAGTCGCTCGCTCCACTCCTCTCGCAGCGGACCTACGCACTTGCACTGACCAGCCCGCTCGGCCGCGCGATACGCACCGCCGAACTCGCGGGCATCACCGGCACGGTGGTCGAACCGGACCTGCACGAGTGGGACTACGGCGCCTACGAGGGCATCACCACCGTCGAGATCCACCGCACCCGCCCCGACTGGAACCTGTGGACCGACGGCGTGCCGCCCGGCCCGGACGGACACCCCGGCGAATCGCCCGAGCAGATCGGCCGGCGCGCCGACCGCGTCCTGTCCCGCGTGGCCGCGGCCCTCCCCGACGGTGACGTGATCCTCGTGGCCCACGCCCATTTCCTACGGGTCCTGACGGCCCGCCGCCTGGGCCTGCACCCCGCGGACGGCCGCCTCTTCCAACTGGCGACGGGCACGGTCGGCCGCCTGTCGACCGAGCACGACCGCCCGGTGATCGCCGAGTGGAACACCCGGCCCTGACATCACGACCAGCGCACACGCGCGTTCGCTTTCCCGGCGTCGCGGGATGCCATTCAAGAACCAGGTGAACGTGCTCGTTTGAAACCCACCGGCGGCACGCGGAACTCTGGGATTAGAGTCCCGCTCTGTGGAGATCAACGATCTGACGCCGGCCGAGCAGCAGGTGTGGCGGGCGTTTTCGACGGGGGCGGTGGTCGACTTCCGGGAGGGGGGCGACGCGGAGGACACGGCGGAGGGCGCGCAGTGGGGGCCTGAACGGACCGTTCGGGCAACCGTGTTGCGTGCCCTTCTGCTCAACGGGCCCCAGGAACCGGGCGAGATAGCCGCGGTCAAGCTGGCCGGAGCCCGGATCACCGGTGCCCTGGATCTGCGGTACGGCACGAGCGACTTCGCCATCCGGCTGAGCCACTGCCACTTCGACGAGGCACCGCTGCTGTACGGCGCACGCTTCCGGCAGCTCAACCTGAGCCACTCGGTGCTGCCGGGGCTGACTGCCGCGACTGTACGGGTGGAGGGTGTGCTGCGGCTGACGGACTGCCGGATACGGGGGCCGGTGCGACTCGGCGGGGCCCACATCGCGGGGGCGCTGTTCATGGACCGGGCCACAGTGTCGGCACCGGACGAGACCGTGCTCGAACTCAACCACGTCACCATCGGCGACGACCTGTGGGCGCCCGGGCTGCGCGCGGAGGGCGAGGTGCGCCTCAACGGGGCCGAGGTCGCCGGTTCGATCAGGCTGAACGAGGCACGGCTCGACCGTCCTGGCCGCGTCGTCCTCGACGCAGAAACCCTGACCGTGCACGGCGATGTCCTGATGCGGAAAGTGCGCACGCGCGGGTGGATCGGCTTGCGAGGCGCCCGCATCGGGGGCTGCCTCGAACTGTCGTACGCACGGCTGTCGAACCCCGGGGACGCGGCGCTACGGGCGAGCAGCTCCAGCATCGGGGAACTGTGGCTGCGCAAGGGCCCGCCCATGGACGGCGACCTGAATCTGCGCCGCGCCCAGATCGAGGTCCTGGTCCTGGAACCGGAGATGCTGCCCACCCGGGTGTTCCTCAGCGACCTCGTCTACACCTCGCTCACCCCGCACGTACCCGCCGAGCACCGCCTGCCGATGCTGGAACGGGACGGCGACGGCTATGTCCCGTATGCCTACGAGCAGTTGGCCACCGCCTACCGCCGTGTCGGCGACGACCACGCCGCCCGCCTCGTCCAGCTCGCCAAGCAGCGCCGCCTGCGCTCGACCCGCGCCTGGTACGGCCGCCTCTGGGGCTACGTCCAGGACGCCACCGTCGGCTACGGCTTCCGCCCGCTGCGCGCCGCCGTATGGCTGCTGTCGCTCCTCGCCATCGGCTCGACCGCCTACGCCCTGCACCACCCCCACGCGCTCAAGGCGTCGGAGGCCCCGCACTTCAACCCGGTCTTCTACACCCTCGACCTGCTGCTGCCGGTGATCTCGTTCGGCCAGGAGGAGGCGTTCGCGCCGGACGGCTGGTACCAGTACCTCGCGTACGCCCTGATCATCACCGGCTGGATCCTGGCCACGACGGTCGTCACCGGCGTGACCAGAACCGTCAGCCGCCAGTGAGCCGCCGCGCGGCATGCTGCGCGGCCAGGCGCACGGGCGCGTTCTGGGCGCCGTACCCCTGGTATCCGCCGTCACGCTGGACGAGCTCGAAGAAGACCCGGCCCACGGTCCGCGTGTAGCAGTGCCGGAACTGCCCGTACCGGTCCCGGTCGTAGAGGATCCCGAGCTCGCGATACGTCTCCAACTCCCCGTCGGCGAACTCGAACCGGGCCGCCAGGTCGTCGTAGTAGTTCGCGGGCATCGCCAGCAGCAGCCCGCCCGCCTCGCGGAAGCGGCGCGCCGCGGCCACCACGTCGTCCGTCGCCAGCGCGATGTGCTGGGCATGGACCGTGTCGTCGGCGGGCGCCGCCCCGACGGACAGGGCGATACGGACGCTGCCGTCGGCGGCGGCGACGGCACGGCTGCGCAGCAGGCCGTACGGGTCGGCGACGTCCACGCTCTCCTGGGCGGACAGGCCGAGCACGCTGCGGTGGAACAGGGTGGCCTCGTCGAAGTGGTGCCAGGGCTGGACGAGAGCGAGATGGTCGATGCGCCGCACGCCCGAAGCCGCCGGTCCGGACAGCTCGACGTCCTCGAAGTCACCGCGCCAGTCGGGCAGTTCGGGCCGGCCGGTCGCGCAGAAGAACAACTCCGTGCCGTCCGGGGCCGCCACGGCATCCAGCGGGGCGTCCTCGCTCGCGCGACGGCGCGGCAGCACGGGGGCCAGCAGCGCCTCGGCGCGCCGGGCGGCGCCCGCCGGGTCCGGGGACTCCAGACCGATCGCGGCGAGCCCGGTGCCGTCCCGCCGGGCGGCCGGCCCGGTGTTGACGAGCACGCGGGCCTGACCCGCCTGCCACAGATCGACCGGCTTGCTGCGGTGCCGCGCGGTCCGGGCAAAACCCAGGGCCCCCAGCACCTCGCTGACCGGTTCGGCATCGGGAGTGACCAGCTCGGCAAAGGCGATCCCCGTGGGAACGACGGGGGCGGGCAGCTCGGCCAGCCCCACCGCCTCCTGGAGGACCAGCAGCGACCGGTGCGCATCCACCGCCGTCGGGCCGGCCTCGGCCTGCCTGAACACGTCGTTGAAGACCTCCAGGGAGAGCGGCCCGGAATACCCCGTGCGCAGCACATGCCGTACGAGCCCGGCGACGTCGAAGCCGCCCTGCCCCGGGAAGCAGCGGTAGTGGCGACTCCACTGCAGGACGTCCATCGCAAGCAGCGGAGCATCCGCGAGCTGCAGAAAGAAGATCTTCTCGCCGGGGATGTCCTCGATGCCCTTGGGATCGGACCCACGGGAAAGAATGTGAAAGCTGTCGAGACAGGTGCCGAGCGCGGGATGGTCGGCCGTCTCGACGACATGCCAGGCATGGTCGTACGTACTGACGTGCCGCCCCCAGGCAAGCGCCTCGTAGGCGACACGGATCCCGAAGTCCTGTGCCAGATCGGCGAGTCGACTCAGCTGCTCGGCGGCGAGGGCGTCGTCGTCCACGGCCAGGGGACTCACGCTGGAACAGACGAGGACCGTCCCGGCCCCCAGTCGCCGCATGACCTCGAACTTGTGCCGGGCCCGACGCAGATTACGCGCGAACTCCTCCTCCGGGACGGCCTCGATGTCCCGCATGGGTTGATAGAGGTCGATGCTGAGGCCCAGGTCGCCACACCGGGCCCGGATCTCTTCGGGCCTGAGGGGACTCGCGAGCAAGTCGTTCTCAAAGACCTCAACACCGTCAAAGCCGGCCCGCGAGGCGGCCGTGAGCCTCTCGGTCAGAGAGCCGCTGAGCGAGACGGTGGCGATAGACGTACGCATGGCCCTGCTCCTTCAAACTGCCGGTACTGCAGCGCGCCTACAGGGGCGCTGGGAACTGCGCGAGCAACCACAAACCAACCCGCACCCGTCACACGGCCTCACCCACCGAGCTCTCAACAGCAAAGTCCGCCAGCATCCGCCCACTGTCCGGCTCCCGCCCGGTGAACAACCGAAACGCATCCGCAGCCTGGAACACGGCCATCCCACCCCCATCCAAAGTGGCGCAGCCCACCGCCCGGGCAGCGCGCAGCAACTCCGTCTCCAAGGGCCGATAAACAACCTCGGCCACCCACAAACCGGGGTGGAGAAGCTCGGCGGCAAAAGGCAGCCCAGGGTGTGCAGCCATCCCGGTGGGCGTGGCGTGCACGATGCCGTCCGCGTCGGTGAGCAGCTGCGCCAGCTGATCGGGGGTGGCGGCGGCCGCCCGGCCGACACCGAAGTGCCGGTTCAGCGAAGCGGCAAGTTCCGCGGCCCGATCCGCCAACGCGTCCACGACAGTGACCCGCTCCGCCCCCAGGGTGAGCGTCGCGTGAGCCACAGCCGCCCCCGCCCCGCCGGCCCCCAGCTGCACCACCCGCTCCAGCGAAGCGTCCGGCAGCCCCCGCGCGAACGAGGCCGCGAACCCGGTGACGTCCGTGTTGTGGCCGATCGCGCGGCCGTCCTCGAAGACGACGGTGTTGACCGCCCCCAACGCCTCGGCCTGCGGAGCAAGCCCGTCCAGGTGCTCGATCACCAGCTGCTTGCACGGGTGCGTGATGTTCAGCCCGTCGAAGCCGAGGTCCCGGGCGGCCCGCACCAGGTCGCCGACCGCCTCGGGGGGCACGCCGAGGGTGTCGATGTCGATGAGCCGGTACAGACAGCGCAGGCCCTGCCGGTCCGCCTCCCGCTCGTGCAGCGCCGGGCTGAGCGACGGGCCGATGCCGGAACCGATCAGTCCGACGAGATACGAGTCCTTGGCCACGGGGCCTCCTGAACCGAGCGCTAATGTACGAACTAGTACGTTAGCTATATCAGCCCGATGGCCCCCTGGGAAGACCTCGCCGGCGCCGCCCGGCCCGCCTTCTAGAATCTGCGGCACTGGCCGCACTCCCGAAGGAACCCGATGACCAGCGTCGACGAACCGGCACGACCCAACGGGCGGATCCGCGACGCCGCCCGCACCCAGGCCGAGATCCTCGACGTGGCGACACAGGAGTTCGCGCGGGCCGGTTACGACGGCGCCCGGGTCGACGAGATCGCCGCCCGCACCCGCACCACGAAGCGGATGATCTACTACTACTTCGGCGGCAAGGAACAGCTGTTCACGGCCGTCCTGGAGCGGGCGTACGGCGTGATCCGGGAGGCCGAGCAGAAGCTGGACGTCGAGCATCTGGACCCGGTCGCGGCCATCCGGCGGCTGGCCGAGCTGACCTTCGACCACCACGAGCAGCACCCGGACTTCATCCGCCTGGTCAGCATCGAGAACATCCACGGCGCCGAGCACATCGCCGCCTCCGAGAAGCTGGGCAGGATCGGCTCCCCCGCGCTCGACGTGATCCGCCGCATCCTGGCCGCCGGGCAGGAGTCGGGCCTGTTCACGGCCGATGTCGACGCGGTCGACCTGCACGCGATGATCAGTTCGTTCTGCTTCTTCCGGGTCTCCAACCGGCACACGTTCGGCGCCCTGTTCGGCCGCGACCTGGTCGACCCGGCCCAGCGCGAGCACTACCGCACGATGCTGGGCGACATGGTGATCGCCTACCTGACGGCGGACCGCGCGACGGACTGACCACGCCGATCACCCGCACCACGGCGGCAAGATCCTTCGGCACCACCCCTTGACACCCGGGAAACGTGGGCGCAACATCCGTAGCCAACCGCTACTAACTATCCAGTGGGTTAATTAGCCGGGTAGCACCCGGCGCGGCCGTCCCGTCACCCCAGGGATCCGGCACTTCTCCCCCGCCGCTCACTCCGCTTACGTTGGAGTTCCCTCGAAGGAGCAATGCCGTGACGCACGCTGTCGCGCCCCGCGACCCTGCCGAAACCGTCGGGCAGCCGAAAAAGGCGGCCACCGCCGCCTGGATCGGCAGCGCCCTGGAGTACTACGACTTCTTCATCTACGGCAGCGCGGCCGCGCTGATCTTCCCGAAGGTCTTCTTCGACGAGTCCGACCCGGCCACCGCGACCCTGCTGTCCCTGGCCACGTTCGGTGTCGCGTACGCGGCCCGGCCGATCGGCGCGCTCTTCCTCGGCCACTTCGGCGACCGTGTCGGCCGTAAGAAGATCATGGTCTTCACGCTGATCCTGATGGGCCTGTCGACCTTCCTCATCGGCTGTCTGCCCACCCGCGCCCAGGTCGGCACGCTCGCCCCGGTCCTCCTGGTCGCCTGCCGTGTGCTGCAGGGCATCTCGGCGGCGGGCGAGCAGGCCAGCGCGAACTCGATGACCCTGGAACACGCGCCACCGCACAGGCGCGGCTTCTTCACCAGCTTCACCCTCAGCGGCACACAGGGCGGCCAGCTCATCGCCACCCTGGTCTTCATCCCGGTGGCCGCGCTCCCCGAGGACCAGCTGCTGTCCTGGGGCTGGCGGGTGCCGTTCTGGGCGAGTGTCGCGGTCGCCGTCGTCGGCTATGTCATCCGCCGCAAGCTCCAGGAGACACCGGCCTTCGCCAAGCAGGCGGCCACCGCGGGGGTCGTCAAGCTGCCGCTCGCCGTGCTGATGCGTGAGCACTGGGTGGACGTGCTGCGGGTGATCGGGGGCGCGCTCATCGCCTCGGTCTCGACGATCTTCACGGTCTGGGCCCTCGCCTACGCCACCAGCGACTCGGTCGGCATGTCCCGCTCCTCGATGCTGTGGGTGGGCGCGCTCGCCAACCTCGTGGCCCTCGCCGCGATCCCCCTGTGGGCCTCCCTGTCGGACCGCATCGGCCGGCGTCCCGTGTTCCTGATCGGCGCGGCGGGCAGCGCGCTCGCCATGTTCGGCTACCTGTGGGCGATCTCGACGGGCAACTACCCGCTGACCCTCGTCCTGGGCATCGTGGCCTTCGGCATCGTCTACAGCGCCGCGAACGGCGTCTGGCCCTCCTTCTACGGCGAGATGTTCTCCACCCGGGTGCGCCTGTCCGGAATGGCGATCGGCACCCAGATCGGCTTCGCCGTGGCCGGCTTCGCGGTCACGTTCGCCGCGCAGATCGCGGGCCCCGACGGCACCGACTGGTCCTCGGTCGCCCTGTTCACCGCAGCCCTCTGCGTCCCGCCGGTCATCACCGGCCTCTCGGCCCGCGAGACCCACAAGATCCCGACGGAGCTCCTGGGTGAGCGGGCCGCCCAGGGAGCGTCACAGCCGGAGACGGTCACCGCCTGACGGGGCCCCCGCCCCCCCCGGGCCCCGGACACCCGCACTGGTTCCGGCGCCCGGGGGTTCCGGCGTGCCCGTCCCGCGCTCACGGGCGCCTCGGCCGGCCACTCGGGCGGATTCCCCCTGCCGGGCCTGCGCGGGCGCCACCGCGTCGGCCTCCGTCCCGGTCAGGGCCTGCCGCGCTGCCGTACTCCGCCGGGCCGTGTCCCACCAGGGAGGCACGGTCCTCCGCCATTGCCTCCGGCTTGTCGGGGACCCGCCGCTGCCCGCAGATCTCGTACGCGCCGGGCCACGGCAGCGGCGTGGCCACGGCGCCGGAGGCCGGCGTCACGGCCACGCCCTCAGGGCACCCGCCGCGTGCCTCGCAGCGCGGCCGCGAGGCTGCTTTCATCGCCTCGACGGGCAGCACAGCGTGGCGGACTTCCCGGAACTGCCGGAGGCCTCGGTCGAACAGGCTGTCCGGAGCCCTACGCCCGCGGGTGCCGCGGCTCGTAGAGGCCGACCTCGCCGCCGCCCGGCAGCCGGAAGCCGGTCAGCCGGCCCCAGCGGGCCTCCGCCGAGGGCCGCGTGAACTCCACGCCCTTCGCGGTGAGTTCGGCGGTCGTCGCGTCGAGGTCGTCGCACATCAGCATCAGTTCGTGCGACGGCTCGCCCTCGGCCGGGTGGAAGGCGACCTCGGCGGGCGGCGCCTTGAAGATGAGCCAGCCGTGCCCGGCGTCGACATGCGCCCAGCCGAGGACGTCCCGGAAGAAGGCGCGGTCCGCCTCGGCGTCGCGGGTGTAGATCACCACATGTGCACCATTGATCACGCGCGGAGGCTAGGTCCCCGGCCCCGGCCACGGCAAGGGCGGCGCGCGGTCCCTCATGCGGGGGCCGCGGCCACGCAGAACTCGTTGCCCTCCGGGTCGGCCATGATGATGTGGTGTCCGCCGAACTCCTCCAGGACGCTCCCGCCCGCCCTCACCAGGCGCTCGGACTCGGCCCGGATGCGGGCCCACCGCTCGTCGGGGCTGCCGCCCCCCGGTACCCGGACGTCGATGTGGAGGCGGCTCTTCGTCGTCTTGGGCTCGGGGACCTTCAGGATGGACAGCCGGGGGCCCACGCCGTCGGGATCGCAGAGCCACGCGCCGTCGTCCGTGGGGTCGTCGTCCGGCAGGTCGAACTGTGCGAGCCATTCCCCGCGGGTCGCGAAGGGGGCGGGCGGCGGCTCGTCGACATAGCCGAGCGCCGTCTTCCAGAACTCGGCGAGGAACTTCGCGTCCGCACAGTCAAGCGTGAGATCGAAGGTGGCTGCCATGCAAGGACCGTACTGCGCACCACTGACAGCCGGGCCGCGGCCGGAGCCTGATCAGGCGTTCGACCAGCCCCGCTCGCACAGCACCAGCCGGTAGCCGTCCGGGTCCTCGATGGTGACTCCCCATTGATTCCAGTAGGGATTGGGCGACGGCACCCGCCTGCCGCCGTGCTCCTCCAGCCGGGCCACCAGATCTTCCGGCACGGGACCGTCGACGTAGACGACGAGGAGGTCCTCCTCGGTGGGCCGGGGCTCGACGGGCCGCGCCGGTTCATGGACGAGCTCCAGATGCCATCCGGCGTCCGGCCGGCCGAGCATCAGCAGGTCGTGCTCGCCGGGTTCGGAACCGCCCTCGGCCCGCCAGACCACACTCAGCCCGAACCCCTGCGCCCAGAACCGCTCGGCGGCCGCGAGGTCCCGGGACGGGCGGGCGATACGGATGTGGCTGCGGCCGTCGACCGGCATCATGACCTCTTCCTGAGCTGCGGCATCCTTCCTCGCAGCCTAGGCGGTCCATGATCCCCGGACCATCGGTCGTCCGCCCTGCACCCCGGGACCTAGGTCTCCACCCGACGCTTTCCCGAACCCTCCGGGCGAAAGGCGCTGTTGAGGCATTGCGCGCACTGCGGTAATCATGAGGGACCTCCGCGTGCTCCGGCCGGATTCAGGGGCGGCCGGAGTGCGCGGACCGATGTTGACTATCGTTGCCCGATCACACGAGCGGGTGGCGAGAGGCGGACGAGGACGTGGCGGGGGCCGGGTGGATACGGGTGCCGGTCGGCGACGACGCCGCGCGGTGGGCCAGCCGCGGGCGCAGCCACAAGGTGCTCCTCGTCGTCCACAACGTGACCGCGGCGACCCGTCTGCTGGACGTCCTGCCGCTGTTCCACGACGACTTCAGGGTGCAACTCCTGGCCACCTGCCCCGGCTCGTCGGCGTTCCGGGCGGGCGTCGCGGAACTGCTGGACGGGACCGGGGTACCCGTACTGCCGTGGGAGCAGGCGGTCGTGACGCCGGTCGCGCTGGCCATCTCGGCGAGCTTCGGCGGTCAACTCCGGTCACTTTCCGGCGTATTGACCGTGCTGTCGCACGGCATCGGATACACTAAAAAACTGGCGACACCCGACACCCGACACCCGACACCCGACACCGGGCAGCGGTCAGGAACGGTCGGATCCGGTCTTCGGGATGTCCCCGGAGTGGCTCCTCGACGAGAACGGCAAACCGCTCGCGGACGCGCTCGTCCTCTCCCACCCCGAACAGTACGAGCGGCTGCGCACCGTCTGCCCCGAGGCCGCGCCGACGGCCGTGCTCGCCGGGGATCCCTGCTGGGACCGTCTGCTGGCGGCCCGCCCGTACCGCGACCGCTTCCGCCGCGCCCTCGGGGTGGGCCGGGACCAGCGCCTGGTCGTCCTCAACTCCACCTGGAACCCCGAGTCGCTGTTCGGTGACGGCGGCGGCGATGACGTGATCCCTTCTCTGCTCCCCCGTCTGACCTCGGAGTTCCCGGCCGACGAGTACCGTCTCGCGGCGGTACTGCACCCCAACGTCTGGCACGGTCACGGCCCCGGTCAGATCCGCGCCTGGCTGGACCGCGCCCGCCGCGCCGGTCTGGCGCTGATCGACCCCCTGGAGGGCTGGCGCCAGGCGCTGCTCGCCGCCGACGCCGTGATCGGCGACCACGGTTCGGTGACCTACTACGCCGCCGCCCTCGGCACACCGGTCCTCCTCGGCGCCGCACCCCTCGCCGGCCTGGACCCCGAGGCCCCGGTCCACGCATTCGTCAGCACCGCACCCCGCCTCGACCCCGCACGCCCCCTGCGCCCGCAACTGGACGCACTCATCGACCACCACCGACCACACCCCGGACTCGCCGAGTCGGTCAGCTCCGCACCAGGCGAGTCCGCGACCCGCCTCCGACGGCTCTTCTACGACCGTATCGGCATCCCCGAAACGGACGCCCCAGCCCGCCTGGAACCACTCCCTCTCCCGCCGTACGAACCCGCGGCACACACCGTCCCGCTGCTGGTCCTCACCCGCCTGCTCGGCTCCGGCGAGGTTTCGGTCACCCGGTACGCGGGCCCGCATCCACCGGCGAACGGGGAGGGCGAGGCCCATACGGCGGTCCACGAGGACACCCGCGAGACGGACCAACTCGCCCTGGCCGACGTGGTGTTCCGGTACGGCGACGAGAACGACCCGCGCTTCGTCTCCCCCGCCCACTGGACGGCGGAGGCCCTCACCCGCCATCCGCACTGCGCGCTGGCCGCCTATGTCACCGGCCCTGGCTCGTGCGTGGTCCACACCCGTACGGGCACTTCGATACGCCTGGACGCCGCTCCCGGCGCGGACGCCGATCCGGCGGCGTACGCCTCCGCCCTGTACGCGTGGCTCGCAGCGGGCAAGTCACTGAAGGAGGCGGCCGGGCAGGGGCTGACGGTCCGGATCGGGAGGGCAGCCCACCCCGTGCGACTCACTCCGACGTAACGCACGGCTCCCTCAACACCCGCAACCGCGCCGCCTGGCACTCGGCGATCTCCCGCCCCGAGGCCCCCAAGCCCCTCGCCGATAAACGCGGCTCGCAGCGGGGCAAACCGCCGAGCCGGACAGGGGCTGAACCATCCGGTCGGACCCGCAGCCCACCCGTGGCGACTCACTCCGGCCCGACGCACCACTCCCGCGGCTCCCGCAACCACACCGCCTGGCACTCAGCGATCTCCCCGACCCGAGCTCCTCAAGCCCCTCGCCAATACGCACAGCTCGCAGCGGGCAAGCCGTCGAGGCGGCAGCCGCAGGGGGTGCCCATCCGGATCGGCACGGCGGTCCGCCCTCAGCAGCTCACTCCGCCGTGACGCACCGCTCACGCAGTACCCGTAGCCATGCCACCTGGTACTCGGCGTTCTCTCGGTCGAGGGCTGCGAGTGCCTCGTCGATCAGTGGGCGGGCGAGGTGCGGCTCGTCGGCGGACAGGTGGGTTTCGGCGAGGTCGGTGAGGGTGCGGGCGGTGTTGTAGGCCTCGGTGGTGTCACGGAAGAAGTGCAGGGCGCGTTCGAGGCGCTGTACCGCCTCCTCGCGGCGGCCCAGGCCGCGCAGGGCACGTCCCCGGTGGCGTTCCAGCAGGGCGCGGGCGCGCGGGAGGTCGGCGGCGCCCTCGTCGTCGGGGCCGATGCCGTCGAGGATGCCGTACGCCTCCTCGAAGCACGCATACGCCTCCTCGAAGCGCCACTGCCGCAGCCGCAGCAGTCCGAGGAACTCGACCGCGGAGGCATGACCGCGCACATGGCCGGCCGTCTGCTCGTCCCGGGCGGCGGCGAGCGCTTCGGGTTCGGCCTCGTCCCAGCGGCGCAACTCCGTGAGGGTGTGGGCGAGTTGGGCGTGCAGGGCGCCGGCCGTGCGGGTGCCGGGGAAGTGCTCGTCGGCGGTTCGCGCTCCGGCGCGCAGTGCGGGCAGCAGGACATCGTGGTGGCCGGCCTTGAGCTGGAGCGGCCACAGGGCCTGACAGAGCAGGACGACCGTGGCCCAGTCCCGGAAGTCCTCCGCCGCGTGCACCGCCTCTACGAGACCGGGCGCCTCGGCGGCGAGGGCGGCGACGGCCCTGCCCCGGTCCGCGAAGGACACCGGTGACTGGGCGGCGGGCACCCGCCAGCTCTCGGGCAGTGCGGCCCGTGCCGCGCCGACGGCCAGGTCCCGGTAGCCGGCGACGACGCGGCTGACGGCGGCCGAGCAGGCCGCGATTCCATCGACGGCGGCAGCCGTGTGCTCGGCGTGGGCGCGGACGGCGGGGCGGTAGCGGTAGCGGCCGGAGTCGGTGCGGTCCAGGAGGAGGGCTTCGGCGAGTTCCTCCAGGTGGCGGGCGGCTTCGCCCTCGTCGAGGTCCGCGGCGCGGGCGGCCGCTGCGGGGTCGAGGGCGGGCCAGTCGCGCAGGGCGGCGAGCCGGTAGAGACGGGCCACGGCCGGTGTGAGCAGACGGTACGAGTCCTCGGCGGCGGCGCGGACGGGATCGCCCTCGGGCCCGGCGGGCGGCTCCGTGTGCGCGGCCAGGCGGGGTGCCGCGGCGCGCAGGGCGTAGGGCGAGCCGGCGCAGCGGTCGAGGACCGCGGGCAGCGCGGCGCGGGCCGCGCTGATCGCCGGTTTGCCGACGAGGTCGGTGAGCAGCCGTACGGCGTCCCGCCTGGCCAGCGGGCCGACCGGGATGCGCAGGGCGTCCAGGCCGGTGAGCGGCTGCCGGGCGACGACGATCGTGAAGACCCCGGGCGCCGAGGTCAGCAGCGGCCGGAGCTGGGCGGCGGACCGGGCGTGGTCGAGCACGAGCAGCAGCCGCCGGTCGGCCAGACAGCGCCTGAGGAGCTCCGCGCGGTCGGCCGCTGCCGGGGGTATCTCCTCGTGGGGCAGACCGAGTCCGCGCAGCAGACCGCCGAGAACCGCTTCGGGCGCGCGGGCGCGCAGGTCGGCGTAGAGCTGGCCGTCGGGGAAGCGGGCGGTCTGCCGCCAGCCCCAGTGGATGGCGAGGGTGCTGGTGCCGATGCCTTCGGGGCCGTGGAGGAGCACCAGCCGGGGGCGTCCCGCGAAGGCGCGCGTCGCCTCCTTGTCCAGGGCCTTCAGGGCCTTTTGCCGGTCCGTGAAGAAGTGCGGGGCGGTGGGCAGGCAGGGGCGGTGCGGTCCCGATCCGGTACCGGGGGCTCGTACACCGGCGGCGAACTGCGCCCAAGCCTGCGCCAGTTGAGGGTCCCGCTGGACGCGTTCGTGCACCAGGCGAGCCACCTCGTCCAGTTGGCCGGGGGTGGTGGGAGCCGTCACCTCGCCCCCGGCGATACGGCGGACCAGACCGCCGGCCGACTCCCACGCCCACTTGCCGGCCTCGTTCGCCATGCCCGATCCGACGGCTCCGAGCACCGCGCCGATGGCGCCCAGCGAAACCGGATCCACCATGCCGCGCACTCCCCGTCTTCCGCTCTCCGCAGTTCCACCTGCCGCTGGCAGTGATCAACCCTAGCCGCAGCGAGGCAACATGACAGGGCATCACGGGACACGGGCTCCCGAACCGCCGGACGGGCTCATGGCTCTTCAGCCCTGGTTGGCCCCCTTCGGAATGCCGTACGCCCGCTCCACCTTCAGCCGCACCACCAGGCGCCGGTCGCGGACCATCGCGGCACGGTAGTCGTCCCAGTCCGGGTGCTCGCCCACGACGTCGCGGTACAGGCGGATCAGCTCCTCCACCGTGTCGTCGTGCGGATCCTTGGCGACGGGTGTGAGCTCGGCGGTGCCCTCGACGACCGTGTAGGCGCGACGGTCCGGCGTGGACACGTGGTACGACGCCCGCGCGTCCCGGCGCAGATTGCGGGTCTTGGCCCGGTCGTCGGTGACGGAGATCCGGATGATGCCCTCGTCCGGATAGTAGTGATGGCTGACGTTCGACAGCTGGGGCCGGCCGTCGCTCTTGAGGGTGACCAGTACGCCGCTGCGCTCGTCGGAGAGCAGCTCGAGCAGTGTGTCGTGAGTCATACCCGGATCAACCCGCGGGACCGATCTACGCATTCCCCTCCGCCCATTTCCCAGTAGACACTGTCTACGGACGAGTGGTAGACAGTGTCTATGGATGCATCGGAGAGTGGGCTGCGGGACCGGCTGGTCGACGTCGGAGTGGAGCTGGTCGCAAGTGAAGGCGCGCAGGCGCTGACCCTGCGGGAGATCGCGCGCCGGGCGGGCGTCTCGCACGGGGCGCCCCGCCGCTACTTCCCCACCCACCTGGAGCTGCTGTCCGCCATCGCCCGCCGCGGCTTCGCCGAACTGGCCGAGCGGGCGACGGCAGCCACCGGCGACGGCACGGCGACCCCGCGTGAGCAGCTGACGGCCCTTGGGCAGGTCTACCTGGAGTTCGCCGTCGACAGCCGCGGCATGTACGAGCTGATGTTCCGTCACGACCTGTTGGAAAGCGGGCACTTGGGTCTGCGTGACACCAGCCTGCCGCTGTTCGGGCGGCTGGTGGAACTGGTCGGGCGGGTACGGCCCGGCGCGGACGCCCGGGTCGTCGCGGGCGCACTGTGGGCGAATCTGCACGGCATCGCCCAGCTGTGGGGCTGGGGCAGCCTCCAACTCGCCACGGGCGCCGACGACTTCGTACCTGTGCTGCGTTCGGCCCTCGACGCCCATCTGGGGGACGGCGCATGAGCGGGCACCGCTCGCTGACGCTGGCGTGCAGCGTGGTCGGGGCGGTGATCGTCGCCCTGGACGGCACGGTCCTCACCGTCGCGCAGCCCACTCTGCAACGCGACCTGGGCGCGTCCTTCGCGCAGGTCCAGTGGACCAGCACCGGCTATCTCATCGCGGTGGCGGGCCTGTTGGTGTTCTCCGGACGGCTCGGCGACCGGTTCGGGCATCAACGGCTCTTCGCCCTGGGGATGCTGGGCTTCGGGGCGACGTCGGCGGGCATCGTTCTGGCGCCCGGTGTCGGCTGGGTGATCGGTCTGCGGGCCCTGCAAGGTGTGTTCGGGGCGTTGCTGCAGCCTGCCACGCTGGGGATGCTGCGGGCCGCCTTCCCGCCCGACCGGCTGCGGATGCCGATCGCCGTGCGGACCGGCGCGATCGGGCTCGCGGCCGCGGCGGGGCCCGTGCTGGGCGGGGCGCTGGTGGCCGGGCCGGGCTGGCGGGCGGTGTTCTTCCTCAACGTCGTACCGGCACTCGCCCTCGGCCTGCTCGCGCTCACACTGCGCGAGCCGCGCGCCCAGCAGCCCTCCCCGGCCCGCCTGGACGTGCCCGGCGCGCTGCTGCTCGCGGTGGCCCTGGCCTGTCTGGTCCACACCCTGGTCGGGCTGCCGTACGGCGGATGGACGCCGGCGAGCGCGCTCGGTCTGGTGGCGGCCGCGGTCGCGGGTGCCGCCTTCGTACAACATGAGCGGCGGACCGCGCACCCGCTGGTGCCGCCGGACGTGGTGGGCTCGGCAGCCGTCGGTTCCGCGCTCGGCATGCTGGTCGCCGCGTCGGCCGCCCTGAACGGCACACTGTTCGTCGCCACCTTCCTGCTCCAGGACACACTCGGTCTCGCCCCGGTGCACATGGCCCTGCTCAGCCTGCCGCTCGCGGCACTGATGATCGTCGCCGCGCCGGGGTGCGCGGTGCTGCTGCGCCGGGCCGGGGCCCGCCGTACGAGCGTGGCGGCGATGACCGTGCTGGCCGCCGGGATCCTGGTGCTGGGCCGGGCCTCCGGAACGGTCGGCTTCTGCACCGGGTTCGCACTGGTGGGGGCAGGGTTCGGCACGGTGATGGTGGCGGCCACCCATGTCGTCGTACGCCAGGCCGCCGTCGGGTCGGCCGGGGTGGCGGGCGGGTTGCAGCAGACCGCGATGAACGTCGGTCCGGTGCTGGGCGTGGCCGCAGCGACGACGCTGATGGGGCCCGGCCACGGGCACGGGCCGGCGCTGAGCGTCCTCGCCGTGGTGGCCGTGGCGGGGGCGGTGGCGGGCCGCGCACTGCCGGAACGTTCCACCGAAACGATCAATCATGGTCAACAGGGGGACCTCGTGCCCGTTCCTGAGCGACGATGAGACCAGACACAACAGGCAAAGTCCGCTGCGTTCAGCGCGCCCCCGAAGGGGCGCGGGGAACTGCGCGACCAGCCACGACAGTGCCGCAGCCGATTGACGGCCTGTCGCGGCACTCACAGCGGAGCGCTCCGCGCACGGAGGAGAGCGAATGGCACAGCTGCGACAAGAGGTCGACCCTGGCGAGGCCGGGCTGGACGCCAAGGCGCTGGACCGCCTCGACCAGCACTTCGCCCACTACGTCGACGAGGGCCGCCTGCCCGGCTACCTGGTGGCCGTGGCCCGCAGCGGACGCGTCGCCCACCTCACCACCCACGGCCTGCGCGACATCGCGGCGGGGCTGCCCGTCGAGGCGGACACCCTGTGGCGGATCTACTCCATGACCAAGCCGGTCACCTCGGTCGCCGCGCTGATGCTGGTGGAGGAGGGCCGTCTGTCGCTCGACGACCCGGTCGCCCGCCACCTCCCGGCCTTCGCCGACCCGCAGGTCTACGAGAGCGGATCCGGCTCCGGCGTCCGGACCCGCCCGGCCGCCCAACCCCCGCTGATCCGGCACCTGTTGACCCACACCGCGGGCCTGACCTTCGCCTTCTACCACCAGCACCCCGTCGACGCCCTCTACCGCGAGGCGGGCCTCGATTCGGCCGTACTGCCCGGCTCCGACCTGGCCGGGACCGTCGACGCGTACGCGCGCCTGCCGCTGCAGTTCGAGCCGGGCACCGAGTGGAACTACTCGGTCGCCACCAATGTCCTCGGCAGGGTGATCGAGGTCGTGTCCGGGCGGGCGCTCGACGAGTTCTTCGCCGAGCGCGTCCTCGGCCCGCTCGGCATGACCGACGCCGGGTTCTGCGTCACGGACGAGCAGGCGCCGAGGCTCTCCGAGCTGTACGGGGAGACCGACGCCGGCGGCATCGAGCCGATCGCCGGGCTGCCGCTGCGCGGGCGGCCCCGCTTCCTGTCCGGCAGCGGCGGGCTGGTGGCCTCCGCGTACGACGTGCACCGCTTCATGGAGCTGCTGCGCCGCCGCGGCGAGCTCGACGGGGTCCGTCTGCTGGCCCCCGAGACGGTGGACCTGATGACCAGCAACCAGCTGCCCGGCGGCGCCGACCTGCGCGCCTTCGGCAGCCGCCCGGTCCACGACGAGCCCGGCAACGACGGCGTCGGCTTCGGCCTCGGGGTCTCCGTCGTCATCGACCCCGACCGCACCCAGGCGCCTTCGGGCCTGGGCATGTTCGGCTGGAGCGGGGTGGCGACGACGACCTTCTGGGTGGACCCCGGGCGCGATCTGACCGTGCAGTTCATGACGCAGGTCCGGCCGAAGTCGTCACTCAGGCTCTTCCCGGACCTCAAGCGGCTGGTCCACGAGGCGGTCGCGGACTGAGCGGTCCTCGGGACCGCGACCGGTTCACCTCGCCGACCGCCGGTGTCGGCGAGGTGGTGCACGTTCCTGCTCAGGACAGGTGGGCCACCGCGTCCAGATGCGGCAGGACGTGGTCGAGCCGCTCCCGCTTGGTGCGCAGATAGGTGATGTTGCTCTCGCACGGCGGGATCAGCAGCGGGACGGTCTCGGCCACCTCGATGCCGTGCTGCACCAACGCCTCCCGCTTGCGCGGGTTGTTGGACATCAGACGCACCGAGTTCACGCCCAGGTCCTGGAGGATCTTGGCGGCGACGCCGTAGTCGCGGGCGTCCACCGGCAGTCCCAGCGCGAGGTTCGCCTCGACGGTGTCCAGGCCCTCCGCCTGCAGCGCCATCGCGCGCAGCTTGGCGAGCAGACCGATGCCGCGGCCCTCGTGGCCCCTCAAGTAGACGACTATGCCGCTGCCTTCGGCGACGACGGCCTTCAGCGCGGAGGCCAGCTGGTCGCCGCACTCGCAGTGCTGGGAGCCGAACGCGTCACCGGTCAGGCACTCGGAATGCAGCCGGGTGAGAACACCGTCCGTGCCGATGTCACCGTGGACGAGGGCCACTTGCTCGTCGCCGCGATCGTGATCCATGTAACCCACCGCCCGGAATTGCCCGTACACCGTGGGCAGTGGGGCATTCACAATCCGTTCCACGCCCGTGCGCTGTGGGGACTTCTTGCCGAGGACGCCGATTTTATCTGTCATGATCTGATTCCTAAGCAGAGACGAAAGGCCGTGAAGAAATGAGTGTTTCGGGCGCGCGTACGGCGGCATACGGGCTGGTGCCGGCGGACACTACGGAAGAGGTACGGACCAGGGCGGCGGGTGTCTCAACGCAGGTCGCAGTCCTTCCGGTCGGGAGCTTCGAGCAGCACGGTCCGTTCCTTCCGCTGGCGACCGACACGCTCGTCGCCTGTGCCGTGGCCCGGGAGATCGCGGCGGCGTACCCGGTGCACCTCCTTCCGCCGGTGACGATCTCCTGCTCGCACGAGCACGCGGCCTGGCCGGGGACCGTCAGCATCTCCTCCGTGACCCTTCACGCGGTGGTGAGTGACATCGCGCAGTCGCTGCGCCGCTCCGGCGTCGACGTCCTGGTGGTGGTCAACGGGCACGGCGGAAACTATGTACTGGGCAACGTCGTTCAGGAATCCTCCGCCCGCGGCGAGCGCATGGCTCTGTTCCCGGCCGCCGAGGACTGGGAAGCGGCACGGCAGCGGGCGGGGGTGACCACCTCGCTGCTGACCGACATGCACGCGGGAGAAATCGAGACCTCCATCCTTCTGCACGCTCACCCGGAATTGCTCCGCCCCGGTTATGAGGCCTCCGATTTCGTCGCGGACGACCGGCGTCATCTGCTCACCCTCGGTATGTCCGGCTATACCGATTCGGGCGTCATCGGACGCCCTTCGCTCGGTTCCGCGGAAAAGGGGAAGGAACTGCTCGCCGCCCTGGCGGATTCCTTCGGAGCGTATTTCTCACTCCTCACCTCGGCGGACGATTCCGGCGCGGAAACCGGAGAGACGGGGGAAGCCGGCAGCGCGCGCGGGTAGTCGGTTTCGCGTGCCGGTTCCGGGGCGGCTGCCGCCCTTCCGGAGCCTGCGCGCAGGCCCGTGTACCAGCGGGCGACGAGGACGGCGAGGCCGGGCAGGGCCGCCACGAAGCTGAGCACCCCGTACACCACGGAGACGGCCACCCCGCTGCTCGCGCCGAGCCCGGCCGCTCCGAACGCCCAGGCGGCGACGCCCTCGCGGGGGCCGAAGCCGCCGACGTTCAGGGGCAGGCCCATCGCGATCAGTGCGAGGACCGCGAGCGGCAGCAGCGCGGCGACGGAGGCGCCGGATCCGGCGACGCGTGCGGCCAGCACGAACATCGCGATGTGGCCGGCCAGGATGAGCACCGACGAGGCGACGACGCCCGGCCAGTTGCGGCGGGACAGCAGCCCCTCGCGCGCCTCGGCGAGCGTCGCGCGCAGCGCCCGGCCGCGGCGGGAGGGCGCCTGGTTCATCCGCAGCGCCACCATGACGGCGAGCGCGCCCGCCACTGCGAGCCCCACCAGCGGCGCGAAGTGCCGGGTCTCCGCGAGCACGGGGGACGGCATCGTCAGCAGCACGGCTCCGCCGAGGACGGTCAGCGCGACCTGCCCGGCGACCCGTTCCAGGACCACCGAGCGCACGCCTCGGCCCATGTCACCGGCGCTCTGCCCGTGCCGTACCGCACGGTGCACGTCTCCGAGGACTCCGCCGGGCAGGGCGGCGTTCAGGAACAGCGCCCGGTAGTAGTCGGCGACGGCCGCCCCGAGCGGCAGCCGGATCCTGAGCCCCCGGGCGACCAGCGCCCACCGCCACGCGCTGAGCACAGTGGTGACCACCCCGATCCCCAGCGCCGCCAGCAGCGTCGGCATGTCGATCCGCCGCAGCCCGTCCAGCAGCACCCCGGTCCCGAGGCGCCACAGCAGCGCCCCGAGGATGACGACACCGGCGACCGTACCGAAGTGGGTCCGCACGGCACGAGAGTTGAGCCGGCTCACGATCCCCCGCCACCATGACTCCCGCCCCACGCCCGCTTCCGGCCGGGCGGAGGAGACGATCACACCGATACGCGCCTCGGAGACGGCAGCACCGGTGGGCGCGAGGGACGCCACACCGGGGGGCCGAACCGCGACGGCCCCCGCCGCAGACCCGACGCCACCGACCCGCGCCTCAACCGCCGCCCCGGTCGTCGTCGTTGAGCCCGCTCCGCCGGCCAGCGCTTCCGTCGGATCCCCCGCCGACGTAACACCGTCGACCTGCCCGTCGGCGGGTCCGCGACGCAGCGCGCGTACCGCTCGCTCGCGTCGTACGACGACGGCCCGCACCGTCTCCACGCTCATGACGCGCCGCCTGTCGGTCGGGACAGGGCCAGCAGGTCGCTGTGGTGGACCACGACGTGGAGTTCGCCCGCCGCGCAGGCGGCCAGACGGTCCCGCAGATACCGTTCTGCGCGGGCCTTCAGCTCGGGGCGTTCCTCGACGGCCGCGCCCACCCAGCCGCGCAGCCACTGGGCCGTCAGCGCGGCCTCGTCGGGGCCGAGGCGCCAGGGGCTGGGGTTGACCCGTACCGTCGCGCCCCGTTCCGAGAAGGCCTCGCAGGCCACCGTGATCGCGTCCGGGCCGAGCAGGCCGCCGCGGCGCTGGTGCGCGTTGAACGCCTCGGTGATCTCCTCGTCCATCGGGTCGGACGGGGTGAGTTCGACGCGTCCGGCCACCGAGAGCGTCAGCAGGGCGGGACAGCCGGCCCCGGTGCAGGCGGCGGCGAGGGCCTCGATCTCCTCGCGGGTGAGGACGTCGAGCAGCGCGGACGCCGTCACCAGCGAGGCGCCGGCGAGCGCGTCCGGGGTGAGCCGGGCGACGTCGCCGCGGCGCGTCTCCACGGAGACCCGGCTGCCGTCGGCGGCGGAGCGCGGGGAGGCGACGGCCGCGAAGTGCAGCAGGTACGGGTCGCGGTCGTGCAGGACCCAGTGCTGGGCGCCGTCCAGGCGGGGTGCGAGCCAGCGGCCCATCGAGCCGGTGCCGCAGCCCAGGTCGTGGATGACCAGCCCGGCCTTGCCCGGCAGGTTGGCCAGCCGGATCCGCAGCGGGTCGAGCAGCTCGTGCGACCGCGCGGCGGCGTCGGCGGGTTCGCGCAGCTCCAGCCACTCGGGCGCGTAACGGGGCGCCTCCTCGGGCCCGGTGTCACGCAGCCGCACGGTGGCGCGCTCGCCGGGGCGCGGGGCGGGGCCGGCCCCGGGTATCACGGAGTCCGCCGTCTCGCAGGCGTCGCGGTCGGCCTGTTCGGAGCCGCCCCGCGGCCCGGGCTGCGCCGGGATCTTCCCGCCGGACTTCGCCGGCACCGTCCTGTTCATGCCGCCCTCCTGGGTTCGCTCGGCAGCCGGCCCAGTACTCCGGCAAGGCTTCGGGCCGTGGTCGCCCATCCGTCCAGGGCGGCCCGCCGGCCCCGGGCGGCGGCCTTGAGCCGGCGTCGTACGTCGGCCTCGCCGAACCAGCCGCGCAGTTCGGCGGCGAGGGCGGCGGGGTCCTCCGGCGGCACGAGGATGCCGGGCACACCGCCGTCGGGGGCGCGTCCGACCGCCTCGGGGAGGCCGCCGACATCCGTGGCCAGCACGGGGATGCCGCGTGCGAGGGCCTCCGTCACCGCCATGCCGTACGTCTCCGCGTACGAGGTGAGGACCATGAGGTCGGCGGCGTTGTAACTGGCGTCGAGCTCGGCACCGGCCTGCGGTCCGGCAAGGTGGATCCGGTCCTCCAGACCGTGCTCCTTGATCAGCAGTCGCAGCTGGGCGACGTACTCGGGGTCGTGCCCGAGCCCGCCGACGCACACGCAGCTCCACGGCAGGTCGGCCGCCGCGGCCAGCGCCTGCACCAGCCGGTGCTGCCCCTTGCGCGGGGTCACCGACGCCACGCACAGCAGCCGGGAGACGCCGTCGGTGCCGGAGGAGAGGGGCGCGATGTCGGCGCCGGGGGCGGCGACGTGCACCCGCTCGGGGGCGAGGCCGTGGTGGGCGACGAGGCGGCGGACAGCCCAGTCGCTGGTGGCGATCACGGCGGGCACGGCCCGCAGCACGTCACGTTCCTTGGCGTCCAACTCGGCGGCCACGGCGGGCTCGAGGCCCCGCTCGTCGCCGAGCGGAAGGTGCACGAGGACCGCCAGCTGCAGCCGCTCCGTCTCCGGGACGACGATCTCCGGGACCCCGCAGGCCACGATCCCGTCCAGCAGGACGACCGAGCCCTCCGGCAACTCCCGCAGTGTCCGCGCGAGTTCCGCACGGGCTTCCGCCCCCGGCCGGGGCCACTCGCCGGCCACCGCGTGCTTGTGCACCTGCCAGCCGAAACCGGGCAGGTCCAGACTGACGCGCCGGTCATAGGCGTTGCCGCCGCTCGGCGCGGCCGGGTCGTCGACACCGCCCGGCATGACGAAGTGCACGGAGCGCAGGGACATGGGGATGATCTCGGCGTTCTTCAGGGCGGAGTGCTGTACGGGCACATAGCTGAGCGACGTCATCTCCGCCTCCCCCGGGGCGTTCTCCACCTTCTCCAAGGTCACGTCGGTCACAGGGCACGCTCGTAACTCGCCCAGGCGATGTGCGACTCGTGCAGGGTCACCGAGATGCCTGCGATGCCCTTGGCGCCCTCACCCAGCGCGCCCTTCTCGATCCGCTCGGCGAGCCGGTCGGCGATGACCTTCGCCAGGAACTCCGTGGAGGTGTTGACGCCGGCGAACTCGGGCTCGTTGTCGAGGTTGCGGTAGTTCAGCTCGCTGACGACGGCGCCGAGTTCCTGGGTGGCGAGTCCGATGTCGACGACGATGTTGTCGTCGTCCAGCTGCTCGCGCCGGAACGTGGCGTCCACCAGGAACGTCGCTCCGTGCAGGCGCTGCGCGGGTCCGAAGACCTCGCCGCGGAAGCTGTGGGCGATCATGATGTGATCGCGGACGGTGACACTGAACAACGGACGACCCTCCAGGTGCGGCGCCTCTGGTCCTCCGGCCGTTGGCCGCCGGAGGATGCCGTGTAGTACGGCTCTTCGCTTCCCCCCGTTCAGCCGAATCTCACTCTTTTCTCAGGTCAGACCGTTTCGGGGTACCTCACACGGTGACACAGCGCGGGAATCTCGCCGTTGGCCAGCCGGGGCATCACCTCAGGCAGCTCCTCGAACGCGCTTTCCCCTGTGATGAGAGCGTCGAGCGCCGGGTCGGCGAGCAGGTCGAGAGCGAGGGCGAGCCGGTCGGCGTAGCTGCGGTTCGCGCGGGCCGGGGAGACGGTGCCGACCTGGCTGCTTCGGATCGTCAGCCGCCGGGAGTGGAAGGCCTCGCCGAGCGGGAGGCTCACCTTCCGGTCGCCGTACCAGCTCAGTTCCACGACGGTGCCCTCGGCGGCCAGGAGTTCCAGGGCCCGGGCGAGGCCCTGCTCCGTTGCACTGGCGTGCACCACCAGGTCCCTTTCCCCGAGCGCGTCCTCGGGCAGCGCGAAGTCGACTCCGAGGGCCTCGGCGGTCTTCGCGCGGGCCGGGTCGGCGTCGACGAGTTGCACGCGTACGCCCGGGAAGCGGGCCAGCAGGGCGGCCACCGAGCAGCCGACCATGCCGCCGCCGACCACCGCGATCCGGTCGCCGACCAGCGGCGCGGCGTCCCACAGGGCGTTCACGGCGGTCTCCACGGTCCCGGCGAGGACGGCCCGCTCGGCAGGAACGGTGTCCGGCACGACCGTAACGGCCGAAACCGGTACCACATACCGCGTCTGGTGCGGATACAGACAGAAAACCGTACGCCCGACCAGTTCCTCGGGCCCCTCCTCCACCCTGCCGACACTGAGGTAGCCATACTTCACGGGTGCGGGGAACTCACCCTCCTGGAACGGCGCCCGCATGGCCGCGTGCTGACTCTCCGGAACGCCGCCGCGGAAGACGAGTGTCTCGGTGCCGCGGCTGACTCCGGAGAAGAGCGAGCGCACCAGCACCTCGCCCTCGGCGGGTTCGGGCAGGTCGACGCTCCGGATCTCGCCGAGACCCGGACGACTCAGCCAGAACGCGCGTGCGGTGCGGTTCATCCGGCCTCCTCCTGAACGATCGGGAAGTTGTTCACGTACCGAGGTGTGCACAGGCCGCGCACAGTACGCGGCGTTGATCGACTTTGTCATACGGCCGGAGGGTGTGCGGTGGCCCTGAACAACACTTACGACGCAAGGCTGGTCCAGCAGGAGACCGCTGTGGGAGCGGGCGTTCAGATCCTGTTGCTGGCCCTGCTCGGCACGGCGATCGGCATGGGGCCGGCGGGCTGGCTGACCGGCCTCGTCTTCGCCGTCGCCATGTGGGCGGTGCTCTCGCGGGCACTGCACCGCACCCGGCCGCGCTCGTTCGGCCCGGCCAACCGCGTGACGCTCGGCCGGGCGACCCTGGTGGGCGGTGTGACGGCCCTGGTCGCGGACTCCTTCGAGAGCTCCCCGCCGGTCACCGCCCTCGTCGGCCTCACCGCGGTCGCGCTCATCCTGGACGGTGTCGACGGCAAGGTCGCCCGCGCCACCGGCACCTCCACCCCCCTGGGAGCGCGCTTCGACATGGAGGTCGACGCGTTCCTGATCCTGGTGCTCAGCGTGTACGTCTCCATGCAGCTCGGCCCGTGGGTCCTGCTCATCGGCGGCATGCGCTACGCCTTCGTCGCCGCGGCCCGCGTCTGGCCGTGGCTGAACGCCTCCCTGCCGCCCAGCACGGCCCGCAAGACGGTCGCCGCGATGCAGGGCATCTGCCTCCTCCTGGCCGCCTCGGGCTATCTGCCCCCCATGGCCTCCCTCGGGGTCGTCGTACTGGCCCTGACCACACTGATCTGGTCCTTCGGCCGCGACGTCCTGTGGCTGCGCCGGACGTCCCGGGTCCAGGACGGCGAGGTCGAGGAGATGCTGGACCTGGAGTCGGAACGCGAGCCGGTGGCGTCCTGAGCCTTGTCTCCCGGGCACAGACCAGGAAACGGTTCAGCAGCGCCCTACAGGGGCGCGGGGCTGTGTCGATTTGACAGGCCGTCGGAAGCTGCCTAAAACCTAGCCACATGACATTCATTTTCAAAATGAGGTCGGCCCGGTAATGCGGGTCGCGTTCGTCGGCAAGGGCGGCAGCGGCAAGACCACCCTCTCAGCGCTCTTCACCCGTCATCTGGCCCGCTCCGGCGCGCCGGTACTCGCCATCGACGGCGACATCAACCAGCACCTGGCCGAGGCGCTGGGGCACGACGAGGACCATCTGGACGCCCCGCCCCTGGGCGCCCATCTGGCCGAGATCAAGGACTTCCTGCGGGGCACCAACCCGCGCATCGCCTCCCGCGAGGCGATGATCAAGACGACCCCGCCCGGCCGCGGCTCCCGCCTCCTGCGCCTCCTCGGCGAGGACGAACTCCACGCGCGCCACGTCCGGCGCGTGGGCGACGTGCCGCTGATGGTGACGGGCGAGTTCGACGAGAGCGACCTCGGGGTGGCCTGTTACCACTCCAAGCTCGGCGGCGTGGAGCTCTATCTCAACCACCTGGTCGACGGCCCCGGCGAGTACGTGGTGGTCGACATGACGGCGGGTGCGGACGCCTTCGCCTCCGGCCTGTTCACGCGGTTCGACATCACGTTCCTGGTGGCGGAACCGACCCGTAAGGGCGTCTCGGTCTACCGGCAGTACCGCGACCACGCCCGCGAGTTCGGCATCCGTGTCGCCGTGATCGGCAACAAGGTGACGGGCGAGGACGACCTGCTGTTCCTCAAGGAGCAGGTGGGCGACGACCTCCTGACCCACCTGGTCCACTCCCCGTGGGTACGGGCGGCCGAACAGGGCCGCGCGGAAGGCGGGTTGGACACCCTGGAGCCGCACAACCGCCACGCCCTGACCATCCTGCGCGAGACCGTCGACGCCCACCCCAGGGACTGGTCCGCCCTGCACCGCCACGCCGTCGAGTTCCACCTGCGCAATGCCCGCGCATGGGCGGACGAGGCGACCGGCCTGGACCTCGCCGCCCAGGTGGACCCGGAGTTCGTACCCGGCCCGACGGCGCTCACCTGACCACCCCCATGCAGAACATCCACCACCTCTTGGAACGGACGCCCGTTTTCATGTCTCTCGACGTCTCCCCGAAGCTCCTCGCCGAAGCCGAGTCCGGTGACCTCCGCGAGGAGGACTTCGTGGACACGGTCCGCACGTCCCTCCCGTACGCCTACGACCTGATCGCCTCCCTCGCCGGCGAACTCAAGGGCGGCACGGCCGAGTTCACCGACAACCAGACCCCTCCCCCCTCCGGGCAGGAGCGCGGCCAGCTTCTGCGCGCCCTCGCGAGCGACGCCATCCGCGGCAGCCTGGAACGCCACTTCGGGGTGGAACTCGCCTTCCAGAACTGCCACCGGGTGGCGGCGTTCCGGCCGGGGGCACGGGACGGCGAGACGTACGGGCGGTTCACCTCACTGCGGTCGCAGGTACTGAACCAGTCGCCGGAGTTCCGGGACTGCTGACGCACGCCGCGCCCTGCCGGCCGGCACGACCGCAGCCACCGCTCAGAGGATCTCTTCCTCCTCCGGGACGACGACCTGGTCGATCATGTACTGGATCTTCTCGGCCGGCAGGGCGACCGCCATGGCCCAGTAGTAGATGATGAGGCTGAAGACCGCGGTGGCGAGCATGTCCCACCACAGCGGGAACCACGGGTGCTTCAGAGGACCGAAGTCACTGAGGTAGACGATCAGCCCCATGCCGACCAGATAGACCGGCAGCCACTGGGCGGCACGCAGGTCCAGCTGCGGGGTGATCGGGTTCATCTTGAACACGCGGTTGGCGATCAGGATGACGTAGCCGATGAGGATGGCGACGCCGAGCTTCCAGTCGGTCGTCCAGCCCGACCAGAGGATCAGCAGGTTGGCGACGATGAAGGCGAGCGGTGACATCCAGCTGCCGCCGGGCAGCCGGTAGGGGCGGTGCGCCTCCGGCAGCCGGTTGCGGAACACACCGAAGGACAGCGGTGCGCCCGCGTACATCAGCACGCTCGCGCTGGTGATCAGCCCGACCAGGGAGCGCCAGCTCGGGAAGGGCAGGAAGCAGATGCAACCGATCACGAAGGCGGTGATCAGACCCACCCACGGGACACCGCGCCCGTTCGTCTTCTCGAACGCGGACGGCACGTAGCCGTTGCGGCTGAGGCCGTAGGAGACCCGGGAGGAGCCCGTGATGTAGATCAGGCCGGTGCCGGCGGGGGAGACCACCGCGTCGAGATAGAGGATCGTGGCCAGCCAGCCCAGGCTGATGAGCGTGGCGACCTGGGCGAACGGCCCGCTCAGCGCGTTGAAGGCGGAATTGGCCCAGGTATGGCCGATCTGGCTCGCGGGGAGTGCGGCGAGGAACACGACCTGCAGGAGGACGTAGATGATGATGCCGAGGATGATCGACCCGATCACCGCCCGCGGGATGTCCCGCTTGGGATGGGCGCTCTCACCGGCCAGCTGGTCTGCCTGCTCGAAGCCCAGCAGGGCGAAGATGATGCCGCTGGTGGACACGGCGGACAGGATGCCCTTGGCGCCGTAGGGGTTGAATCCGTCGGCCGCGGTGAAGTTGCCGGTGTGGAAGGTCGCGATGGCGAAGACGAAGATCGTCAGCAGCGGGACGCCGACCTTCCACCAGGTCGCCGCGCTGTTGGTGCGGGCCAGCAGTCGGATGCTGAGGAAGTTGATCGCCGTGATGACCGCCATCAGCCCGACCGCGACGGCTATGCCGGAGGCGGTCAGGACGTGTTCGCCGCCCTTGATCTTCTCCCAGCCGTGCGCCCAGGAGTAGTGCTGGCCGTACGTGATCATGGCCAGCACCTCGATGGGCGCCACCGTGGCGGCCTGCAGCCAGGAGAACCAGCCGAAGGAGGCACCGGCGGCGCCGCCGTAGGCGTAGTGCGGGAAGCGGGCGGTTCCGCCCGACACCGGATACATTCCGCCGAGCTCGGCGTGCACCAGGGCCAGGATGAGGATCGCCACGCCGCCGATGGCCCAGGAGATGATCGCCGCCGGCCCGGCCGCCGCCAGGGCACCCTGGGCGCCGAACAGCCACCCGGATCCGATGATCGATCCCTCCGAGGCCCAGATGAGGCCGATGAAGCCGATCTCGCGCTTCAGTCCCGGTTTGGTTCCCGCGCTGGGCGCTTTTTCCGATGTGGCCATGACGCACACCCCCTCATAGGGTGATCCTCGTCACATCATCGTGCCACGCCGACGCGCTCGCGGCAGCCGCACATGCGTGCACGACTCGGCAAAATGCCCATGAGCGGGGCGGCCCTGCCTGTGCCGGATCCGGGCTCCCGCGCCCGGATCCGGCACAGGAGTCCCGTTTCAGGCCGCCTCGCGGACACGCCCCCGGTGAGCGCGGACGATCTCCGCGTAGCGGTGCCCGCTCCCCTTGATCGTCCGCGCCTGCGTCCGGTAGTCCACATGCACCAGCCCGAACCGCTTGTCGTAGCCGTACGCCCACTCGAAGTTGTCGAGCAGCGACCAGGCGAAGTAACCGGCCAGCGGGGCGCCCCTGCGAACCGCTGAGGCGCAGGCCGCGAGGTGGCGTTCCAGGTAGTCCTGGCGCTCGGGGTCCTCGACGGTGCCGTCCGGTCGTACGACGTCCGGGTAGGCGGAGCCGTTCTCGGTGACGTACAGGCGCCGGGCGCCGTACTCCTCGGTGAGGCGGAGCAGGAGCGTCTCGATGCCGTTCGGGTCGATCTCCCAGTCCATGCCGGTGCGCGGGACGCCGAGGCGGCGGACCGTACGCACATGCGGTGCAGGGGCCGAGGGGTCGTCGGCGACGGTGGCCGGCATGTAGTAGTTCAGGCCGTGCCAGTCGAGCGGGGCGGCGATCGTCGCCGAGTCGCCGTGCCGCTCGGGGAGTTCGACGCCGTACACCTCGCGCATGTCGGCCGGGAACCCTCGGCCGTACACCGGGTCCAGCCACCAGCGGTTGACGTGCCCGTCCTGTCGGCGGGCGGCCCGTACGTCCTCGTCGCGGTCGGTGGCGGCGTGCACCGTGGAGAGGTTGGTGACCAGGCCGACCTGCGCGGACGGCGCCGCGGCGCGGATCGCCCCGGCGGCGAGGCCGTGGCCCAGCAGCAGGTGGTAGGAGGCGCGGACGGCGGCCGTCAGGTCGGTCAGGCCGGGGGCCATCCGGCCTTCCAGGTGGCCGATCCAGGCCGAGCACAGCGGTTCGTTGAGCGTGGCCCAGTGCGACACGCGGTCGCCGAGGCGTTCCGCCACGACCGAGGCGTACTCGGCGAAGGCCTGTGCGGTGTCCCGCTCGGGCCAGCCGCCGCGGTCCTGGAGGGTCTGCGGGAGGTCCCAGTGGTAGAGGGTGACGAACGGCGTGATGCCCGCCGCCAGCAGGCCGTCGATCAACTCGTCGTAGAAGGCGAGGCCCTCGGGGTTCACCGGTCCGTTCCCGCCCGGCAGCACCCTCGGCCACGCGATCGACAACCGGTAGGCGTTGGTGCCCAGTTGGCGCATCAGGCCGATGTCCTCGCGCCAGCGGTGGTAGTGGTCGCATGCGACGTCGCCGTTGTCGTTGCCGGCGACCTTGCCGGGTGTGTGGGAGAAGGTGTCCCAGATCGACGGGGAGCGGCCGTCCTCCGCGACGGCGCCCTCGATCTGGTACGCCGCTGTGGCCGTGCCCCACAGGAAGTCGGGCGGGAAGGCGGCGAGGTCGATGCGGTCGGACACGGAAGTCCCTTCGGAATCGGTGGAGTTGGTCTCGCGACGGCTCACTTGACGGCTCCCGCCGTGAGTCCGGCGACGAGATAGCGCTGCAGCAGCAGGAAGCCGGCCACCACGGGCACGCTGACGACCAGCGAGGCGGCCATGATCTGGTTCCAGTAGACGTCGTTGAGGGTGGAGTAGCCCTGGAGGCCGACGGCGAGCGTGCGGGTGGTGTCGTCGGTCATGACGGAGGCGAAGAGCACCTCGCCCCAGGCGGTCATGAAGGCGTAGACGGCGACGGCGACGATGCCGGGGATCGCGGCCGGAACCACCACCCGGAACAGCGCGCCGAGCGGGCCGCAGCCGTCCACCAGCGCCGCCTCGTCCAAATCCTTCGGCACCGAGTCGAAGTACCCGATCAGCATCCAGATGGAGAAGGGGAGGGAGAAGGTGAGGTACGTGAGGATCAGGCCGCCGCGGGAGCCGAACAGGGCGATGCCGGTGGCGTTGCCGATGTTGACGTAGAGGAGGAACAGCGGCAGCAGGAAGAGGATGCCCGGGAACATCTGCGTGGACAGGACGGTGACCGTGAAGACGCGTTTGCCGCGGAAGTCGTAGCGGCTGACCGCGTAGGCGGCGAACACCGCGATCACCACCGAGCAGAGGGTCGCCGAGCCCGCGACGATCAGCGAGTTCACGAAGTAGCGCGCCAGCGGGACCGTCGACCAGATGTCGATGTAGGGGCGGATCGTCAGACCGCTGGGCAGCCAGCGGAACTCGCCCGTGACATCGGCGAGGGGCTTCAGCGAGCTGGAGACCATGACGTACACCGGCACCAGGACGAAGCCGGTGAGCAGGGTGAGGAAGATCCGCCGGAACCACAGGAACGAACTCGGCGGGGCCATGGGGGACTTGTACCTCTGGGCCTCAGACATCGGCCGTACTCCGTCCACGCGAGGTGAGCGCCAGATACGCGCCCGTCACCACCAGCAGGAAGAGCAGCAGGAGTACGGACATCGCCGAGCCGGTGCCGAAGTTCCAGGTGACGAAGGACGCCTGGTAGATGTGGACCGAGATGAGGTCCGCGGCCTCGGGGGCTGCCTTCCCGAAGAGCACGTACGGCGTGTTGAAGTCGTTGAAGGTCCACAGGAAGAGGACCAGGACGAGGACCTGGTTCACGGGGCGCAGGGACGGCAGCGTGATGCGGCGGAGCTGCTGCCACATCCCGGCACCGTCCAGTGCGGCCGCCTCGTACAGCTCTCGCGGGATGTTCTGCAGTCCGGCCATGACGATCAGGAAGGCGAACGGCCAGCCCTTCCACACCGACACGGTCAGCAGCGCGTAGAAGCTGTTGTCGCCGATCAGCCAGAAGGACGGCTTGTCGGTGAGGTGCAGCTGGTCGTGCAGGACGTGGTTCACCAGGCCGTTGTCGTGCTGGAACATGAACACCCAGGTGATGACGGCCGCGTAGACCGGCAGGGCGTACGGCACCAGGAACAGCGCCCGCAGCAGGCCGCGGCCGCGGAAGGTGTCCTGCATGAAGACCGCGGCCGCCGTGCCGATCAGCCAGCACAGGCCGACCGACAGCAGGGTGAAACCGACCGTGACGAAGAAGGAGTGCAGCAGTGCCTCGCCGACGGGGGCGTCGAAGTCCACCGACACCTTGTAGTTGCCGAGGCCGGACCAGGGCGCGGTGCCCCAGTCGCGGATGTAGAACTGCGTGAGCTCCTTGAAGCTCATCACGATGCCGATGACCATCGGCACGAGGTGGACGAGGAGTTCGAGGATCAGGGCGGGCAGCAGAAGCAGGTACGGCAGGCCGATACGGCGGATCCGGCCGGGGCGGCGGTCACGCGGCTCGCGTGCCGCAGCCCCGGAGGAACTCCCGCTCACCGAGGGCTCCTTGAGGGCGGTGGTCGTCATCGGGCTCACTTCGCCGGCATCTGCTGCTGGGCCTTTGCGAGCGCCGCCTTCACCGAGTCGGCGGTCACCGCGCGCCCGGCCGCCGCGTCCGCGAACAGGTCCTTGACGGCCGTACCGACCGCCGTCTCGAACTGCGACTCGTCGGCGACCTGCGGCAGCGCGGCGGCGCTCGTCGCGAGTGTCTGCTTCAGCACGGAGTTGGCCGCACTGTTGAAGGCGGCATCCGCCTGGGCGGTCTTCACGGGCGGGATCGAGCTGTACGCCGTGTTGAGGATCTTCTGCTCGGTGTCGCTGGTCATGAACTTCACGAACTTCGTGGCGCCGTCGAGGTTGTGGGTGTTCTTGAAGACGGCGAGGTTGATGCCCGCGACCATCGAGTTGACCTGGGTGCCGGTGCCGGGGGTGCCGGACTGCACGGGCACGGGCGCGATGCCGTACGAACTCTCCCTCATGCCCTGGGACTTGAGGTTGGCGGCGGCGGACTGCCACAGCAGCATGGCCTGCTTGCCCTTGGCGAAGTCGCTGACGGACTGGTTCTGCGCGTACTCGGCGTCGCCGGTCGGGATGACCTTGTCCTCGGCCATCAGGTCGACGTACTGCTTGACGGCGTCGACCACCTTGGGGTCGGTGAAGTCGGGTTTGCCGTCGGCGGTGAAGAAGTCGGCGCCGTGCTGCTTGGCGAAGACGAAGACGTGGTGGATGTTCTCCGAGAGGTTCGCCCCCTCGGCGCCGAGCGGTGACTTGCCCTTCGCCTTGATCTTCTTGCCGTCGGCGACCAGTTCGTCCCAGGTGGCCGGGGGCTTGGCGATGCCCGCGTCGGCGAAGATCGCCTTGTTGTAGTAGAGGGCGTAGGCCATGGAGTACAGCGGTACGGCCGCCGGGTCCTTGCCCTGCGCCCCCGTCGAGCCGAGTGCCGAGTCGACGAAGCGGTCCTTGCCGCCGATCTTCGCGAAGTTCTTGGCGTCCCAGGGCAGCAGGGCGCCGGTGGCCTGCAGCGAGGCGCTCCAGGTGTTGCCGATGTTGAGGACGTCGGGGCCCTGGCCGGAGGTGGTCGCGGTGAGGATCCGGTTCAGCAGATCCGACCAGGGAACCACCTCCAGCTTCACCTTGATGCCCGCCTGCTTCTCGAACTTGTCGAGTTCGGGCTGCAGGACCTTCTTGTCCACGGCGATGCTCGCGCCCTGGTTGGAGGCCCAGTAGGTGAGCGTCTTCGGCGAGTCGTTGGACCCACCGCCGGTCGAGGAACCGCCTCCGCAGGCCGAGGCGGCAAGGGCGAGTGACATGGTGACGGCGCCTACGGCCGCGGCTCGGATGCTGCGCATGGTTCTCGCGGTGTCCCTTCGGGGATCTCACTCATGGCTTAATTTAGGACGTGAGTTAAACCTCGGGGGATGGCCGCGTCAAGGGGTGCGGCAACCCTTGTGGAACTCCGGTCGCACCTCTTGACGCGCCCGTTCGGGTAGTTGAAGCATTCACCGGCGAGAGAGCGCTCCCAAACCCCACCTCGTTCACTTTCTGAACAGGAGAGCCGCCCCATGCCCCTGCCTGACTCCGGCCTGCCCGCTGTGGGCCGCAGAACCGTCCTCGGCGCAGCCGCCGCATCCGCCCCCGCAGTGCTCGGTCTGTCCGCCCGAGCGTCCGCCGCCGCGTCGCCGCCCGGGAAGCCGAAGCTCCTCCCCGGCGGCGGCGACCTCGGCCCGAACGTCCTGGTCTTCGACCCGTCCACCCCGGGCGTCCAGGCCAAGCTGGACGAGGTGTTCGCACAGCAGGAGTCGGCCCAGTTCGGCACCGGCCGCTACGCGCTGCTGTTCAAGCCGGGCAACTACAACGGCCTCAACGCCCAACTCGGCTTCTACACCTCGATCATGGGCCTGGGCCTGTCCCCCGACGACACCACCATCAACGGGGACGTCACGGTCGACGCGGGCTGGTTCAACGGCAACGCGACGCAGAACTTCTGGCGTTCGGCGGAGAACCTGGCCCTGGTCCCGGCGAACGGCACCAACCGGTGGGCGGTCGCACAGGCGGCCCCCTTCCGCCGTATGCACGTCCGCGGCGGCCTCAACCTCTCACCCACGGGCTACGGCTGGGCGAGCGGCGGCTACATCGCCGACAGCCGTATCGACGGCCAGGTCGGACCGTACTCGCAGCAGCAGTGGTACACCCGGGACAGCGCGATCGGCAGCTGGCTCAACGGCGTCTGGAACATGGTGTTCTCCGGCGTCGAGGGCGCCCCCGCGCAGAGCTTCCCGAACCCGCCGTACACCACGCTGGACACCACCCCGGTCTCCCGCGAGAAACCCTTCCTGTACGTCGCCGGCACCTCCGACCTCCGCGTGTTCCTGCCGGAGAAGCGGACGGGCGCCCGCGGTGTCACCTGGGGCAACGGCACCCCGCGGGGCACCTCGCTCCCGCTGTCGCAGTTCTACGTCGCCAGGCCGGGGGTCTCCGCGGCCACCCTCAACCAGGCGCTGAAGCAGGGCCTTCACCTGCTCCTCACACCGGGGATCTACCACCTCGACCAGCCGATCCAGGTGAACCGCGCCAACACGGTCGTGCTGGGTCTGGGTTACGCAACTCTCGTTCCCACCAACGGAGTTACCGTCCTACGGGTGGCCGACGTGGACGGCGTACGCCTGGCCGGCTTCCTGATCGACGCCGGACCGGTCAACTCCCCCGCCCTGCTGGAGATCGGCCCGCGCGGCGCCTGGCGGGACCACTCCGCCAACCCGACCACCGTGCAGGACGTGTTCGTCCGCATCGGCGGCGCGGGCGCCGGTAAGGCCACCACCAGCATGGTCATCAACAACCGGCACACCATCGTCGACCACACCTGGGTCTGGCGCGCCGACCACGGCGACGGAGTCGGCTGGGACACCAACCGCGCCGACTACGGGATCGTCGTGAACGGCGACGACGTGCTGTGCACCGGCCTGTTCGTCGAGCACTTCAACAAGTACGACGTGCAGTGGTACGGCCAGCGGGGCCGCACGATCTTCTTCCAGAACGAGAAGGCCTACGACGCCCCGAACCAGGCCGCGGTCCAGAACGGCTCGGTGAAGGGCTACGCGGCCTACAAGGTCGGCGACGGCGTCACCACGCACGAGGGCTGGGGCCTGGGCAGCTACTGCTACTACGACGTCGACCCGACGATCGTGCAGCACAACGGCTTCACCGCCCCGAACCGGCCCGGCGTCCGCTTCCACGACCTGCTGGTGGTCTCCCTGGGCGGCAAGGGCCAGTACGAACACGTCATCAACGACACGGGCACACCGACGTCGGGAACGTCGACGGTGCCGTCCACGGTGGTGTCGTATCCGTCAGCGGGGGCGGCTCCGCCCGCGCCCGTGGGACGGACATGAAGGGGCCGCGGCCCCATCCACGTACGGCAGGGCCCGTACGTGTGATGAGCCTGCGGGCAGTCGTGCCGCTTGGGGCGGCACGGGTGCGCGCAGGCGGCACCCCGCAGCGCCGGGTCGCGCGGCTCCGGGTCCGGCGCGGCAGCGGACGTACGGGCTCATCACCGACGCAGACGGGCCCCGACGTCCGGGAGCCGGGGCGGCCCCACCCGCGTACGGCATGGGCCGCGGGACGGGCCGTAGGTGTGCCCCTGCGTGAGCCTGCGGGCAGTCGTGCCGCTTGGGGCGGCACGGGTGCGCGCAGGCGGCACCCCGCAGCACCGGGTCGCGCGGCCCCGGCGCGACAACGGCCGTACGCGGTCGTCATCGACGCGAACAGCGCCCCGGCGTCCGGGTGTCGGCCGTGCCGTCCACGGACGGTGCCGTCCGCCCGATCCGGGGGCGGCCCCTGCCCACGTACGGCAGGGGCCGCCTTCTCGGTCACCGGGCCGGTGTCGCCGTCGGTGCCGGTGCGTGGCCCGTGGGGCGGGCCGTGAAGGTGCCGCGGCCCTGTGTTCGGCTGCGCAAGCGAGTCGCGTAGCCGAAGAGTTCGGCCAGGGGCACGGTGGCCGTGACGGTCGCCGCGTTGCCGCGCGTGGTCGAGCCCGAGACGCGGCCGCGGCGGGCGGCCAGGTCGCCGAGGACGCCGCCGACGGCGTCCTCGGGGACGGTGACCGCGACCTCGACGACCGGTTCAAGGAGAACCATCGTGCAGGCCCGCAGGGCCTCCCGCAGACCGAGCCTGCCCGCTGTGCGGAAGGCGGTCTCCGAGGAGTCCTTCACGTGGGTCGCCCCGTCGGTGAGGGTCACCCGCAGTCCGGTCACCGGGTGGCCGCCGAGCGGTCCCTCGGCGAGGGCGTCCCGGCAGCCGGCCTCGACCGCACGGACGTACTCCTGCGGCACCCGCCCGCCGACCACGGCCGAGCGGAACTCGAACCCGGCTTCCAAGGGCTCGACGTCGAGGACGACGTGCGCGAACTGGCCCGCTCCGCCGTCCTGTTTGACGTGCCGGAAGACCAGCCCGGACACCCCGCGCCCGACCGTCTCGCGGTAACTCACCCTCGGACGGCCGACGTTGACCTCCACCCCGTGGGCGCGCCGGAGTTTCTCCGCCGCGACCTCCAGGTGCAGTTCACCCATCCCGGACAGCACCGTCTGCCCGGTCTCGGGGTCCGTGCGCACCACGAGCGAGGGGTCCTCCTCGGCCAGCCGCGCTAGCGCCGAGGCCAACTTGTCGGCGTCGGTGGAGCTGCGGGCCTCGACCGCCACGGAGACCACCGGCTCGGCGACACCCGGCGGTTCGAGCACGATCGGCGCGCCGGGGGCGCACAGGGTCGAGCCGGCGCGGGCGGACTTCAGCCCGACCACGGCGACGATGTCCCCGGCGACCGCACGGTCCACCTGCGCATGCCGGTCGGCCTGCACCCGCAGGATCCGCCCGATGCGCTCGGTGCGGCGCGCGCCCGCGTCCCACACGGCGTCTCCCTTCTCGATGGTTCCCGAATACACGCGTATGTACGTCAGCCGCCCCGTCGGGCTGGCATTCACCTTGAACGCCAGCGCCGCGAACGGCGCCGCCGGATCGGCCGCCCGCTCCTGCTCCGTACCGTCGAACGTCCCCTGTACGGCGGGCACGTCGAGCGGCGAGGGCAGATACGAGACCACGGCGTCGAGCAGCGGTTCGATCCCGCGGTTGCGGTACGCCGAGCCGCACAGGACGACGACGCCCTCGCCGCTGCGGGTCAGCTCGCGCAACGCGGCGGCAAGCGTCACCGGCGAGAGAGCCCCGACCAGGCAGAACTCCTCCAGCGCACCGGCGTGCAGCTCGGCCACCGCCTCCTCCAGCAGCCGCCGACGCCGCGCCGCCTCGGCCAGCAGTTCCTCCGGCACCGGACCCTCTACGGCCGTGTCGGCGCCGTCGGCCCAGACCAGCGCCCGCATGCGGACGAGGTCCACGACACCGCGGAACCCGTCCTCCGCACCGATCGGCAACTGCACCACCAGCGGCGCCGGATGCAGCCGCTCGCGGATCGACGCCACGGCCGCGTCGAGGTCGGCGCCCGCACGGTCCAGCTTGTTGACGAACGCGATCCTCGGCACACCGTGCCGGTCGGCCTGCCGCCACACGGACTCGCTCTGCGGCTCGACCCCGGCGACGGCGTCGAACACCGCGACCGCCCCGTCGAGCACCCGCAGCGAACGCTCCACCTCGTCGGCGAAGTCCACATGCCCGGGGGTGTCGATGAGGTTGATCCGATGGCCGCCCCAGGCGCAGCTGACCGCCGCGGCGAAGATGGTGATCCCACGATCGCGCTCCTGCGGATCGAAGTCGGTGATGGTGGTGCCGTCGTGGACCTCACCGCGCCGGTGCGTGGTACCGGTGGCGTACAGGATCCGCTCGGTGACGGTGGTCTTGCCCGCGTCCACGTGGGCGAGGATGCCGAGGTTGCGGACGACGGCGAGGGAATCGAGGTTGGTGCGCACGGCCCGTTGGCCTTTCTGGTGATCGCTGATCATCGGCGATGATCGGAACAGGGCAGCGCGATTCCCGGGCGAACGGTCCCGACCACGGGCGCCGGTGAATACGGCGGGCCGCGTCAGACGTTCGTCGCGGGCATCCGGTACCGGCCGCGCAGCGGGCACCGGACGGACGGGGACACGAGGATCACCTCGAACTGCGAGCAGGGGACGACGACATCGCTGCGGTAACGCACGGCCGTCCTCCTCACTCGTCCCGCGCGTCACGGCGACGCACGGTGCCTGGCGAGTGTAGGGAACGCGGAGCGGGCGGGGCACCGGATTTTCCCCGCGGCACGCAGCGGGTGAACTCTCCCGGAGCGGACGGAACTTATCCTCCGCGCCACGAGTTTCCACGGTGCTGCAGCTCTCTTACGACACCGAACACATGGAGTTCTCATGGCCCTGTGGGACCGCATCAAGGAATCCGCGTCGACGATGCAGACCCAGCTCGTGGCGAAGAAGAACGACCTGAAGAGCGGAGCGTTCCGTGACGCCAGCATGGCGATGTGCGCCCTGGTCGCCGCCGCCGACGGCACCATCGACCCGGCCGAGCGGCAGCGCGTGGCCCAGTTGATCGCCACCAACGAGGTCCTGCAGAACTTCCCCGCCGACGATCTGCGCCGCCGCTTCGAGGAGAACCTGAACAAGCTGACGACGGACTTCGCCTTCGGCAAGGTCAGCGTGCTGCAGGAGATCGCCAAGGCGAAGAAGAAGCCCGCCGAGGCCCGGGCCGTCATCCAGATCGGCATCGTCATCGGGGGCGCCGACGGCGACTTCGACAAGACGGAGCAGGCCGTGGTGCGGGAGGCGTGCTTCACGCTCGACCTGCCGCCGCACGAGTTCGACCTCTGATCCGGCGTCTGCCTGAGCTGCGGCGCCCTGGCTCACCTCTTCAGGTGGTTTACGTCGCGCAGAACCGGTGAGGCGCGTGGGATGTCCCACCCCCAGGCCACAGCCGTAACTCAGGCAAGACACGCATCAGAAAACGCCGGCTCCCCACGCGGGGTGCAACAAGGGCGGGTGAAGCAGCGCGACGCCTATTTCGACAACGCGAAGTACCTGGCGATCGTGCTGGTGGCGATGGGCCACGCGTGGGAGCCGCTGCGGGACGGCAGCCGGGCCGTCACCGCGCTGTACGACCTCGTCTACGCCTTCCACATGCCGGCGTTCATCGTGATCTCCGGCTACTTCTCCCGCGGTTTCGACGCGAGCCCGGCGAAGATCAGACGACTCGTGACCGGCATCGCCGTTCCGTATGTCGTCTTCGAGACGGCGTACACCCTTTTCACCCGCTGGACGGACGGCGTCCCGGACCGGCCGATCACCCTCCTGGACCCCCTGTATCTGACGTGGTTCCTGGTGGCCCTGTTCATCTGGCGGCTGACGACCCCGCTCTGGCAGAGGGTGCGCCGGCCGCTGCCGGTGGCGCTCGTCGTCGCGATGCTGGCGACCGTCTCCCCTTCCATCGGCAACGACCTCGATCTGCAGCGGGTGCTGCAGTTCCTGCCGTACTTCGTGGTCGGTCTGTGCCTGAGGCCCGAGCACTTCCGGCTGGTGCGCCGCTGGAAGGTGCGCATCCTGGCCGTGCCGGTGTTCATCTGTGCGCTCGGCGCGGCGTACTGGGCGGTGCCGCGGATGACCGGCGCCTGGTTCTTCCACCGCGACAGCGCCCAGGAGCTGGGCGCGCCCGCCTGGTACGGGCCGGTGATGACACTGGCCACGTTCGGCTGCTCGATGGTCCTGGTCGCCTGCTTCCTGGCCTGGGTACCGGGTCGCCGCCTGTGGTTCACCGCACTGGGCGCGGGCACGCTGTACGGCTACCTGCTGCACGGCTTCGTCGCCCAGGGGTCGAAGTTCTGGGGCTGGTACTCCCCCGCCTGGATCCACGGTCCGCTCGGCGAGATCACCGTCACGCTCGTCGCCGCCGCGATCGTGACCGCGCTGTGCACACCGCCGGTCCGGCGGATCTTCCGCTTCGCGGTGGAGCCGAGACTGAGCTGGGCGTTTCGCCCCGCAACCGCGGAACACCCCTGCTGAGCAGGGGTCTCACCGGTGTCCGGGCACCGGTCGGGGGGTCGGCCCACCGGGTCTCTGCCGCCTGGTGCCGGCCGCGTCCCTACGCGCCGGCGAGGAAGCCGCTCCGTGCGGCATGAGCGCCCATCGCGGCTCCCACCAGCCGCCTCTCGAAGGACCGCAGTATCTGTTCGAGATCCGTCGCGTCGAACGACGTCGCATCCGTCCCCAGACTGATGCCGGCCGTCTCGGACATACCCCACACATCGAAGCAGAGCTTTCCGGAGTGTGTGTCGACGGGTTTGGGGAATCGTCCGTAGCGGCTGGATTCCATGGCTCGCTCGATGTCCTGCTGTGCGCTGTCCGCGCGAGCGCGGATCAGCGTGCGGGGCGCTATGGGGCGAATGTTGACCACGTACGGGTTGTGTGCCGAGCGGCCCAGTTCGGCGGAGACCTCGCCCAGGGATCTGGCGTAGCGGTCGGGCTCTCGCAGGCTGACGGAGGAGGATCTGACGAGTGCCGCGTCGACGGCCCGGCACAGCGCCGGGAACCGGTCGCTGCCCAGGGACGTGTCGACCGGGACGAGGGCCCGGCCGGCGACATGGGCCACCGCCTCGCGGGCGAACGTGGTCTGCCGGTTGGCCATCACGGTGTTGAACACGCAGTCGCCGACGCCGAGATGCTCGGCGAGCGCGCACGCGTAAGCGGCCTGCAGCACGGCGGCCGCGGATGTCCGGTACTGCTTCGCCAGACCGGCCGCCGCGAGTGCGACCGCCGCCGAGTCGAGGCATACGAAGTTGTACACGGCGCCCCGGTGGGTCGCGGGCCATTGGAGTTCGGGCATGACGGACCGACGGAGCATGGCCCGGTCATGGGTGTCGACACGATGGGCGTGCCGCAGGCCCGAGGGACTGGCTTCGAAGCTCGCGATCTGCCGCGGCTGCCACCCCGCACCGAGGCCGGCGCCGGGATCGGCGGCCAGTCGGGCTACGTGTTGGGCCACGATCCGGGCGGCCGTCGTGTCCGCCGAGAAGTGGTGCAGTGACAGCGCGATGTGGGCGGGTGCGCCGTCGACGGTGACGACGGCGGCCCGCAACGGCAGGTCGTCCGGGGCGAATCCGGGCTCGGCGAGTCGGAGGGTGAGCGCGCTCAACTCGTCGCGGGTCGCCGGGGCGTCGAAGGCGTATTCGTCGACCTGGAGCACGCCGGAAGCCACGACGACCGCGCGCGTGTGACCGTCCGCGTTACGCGGATACAGAGTGCGCAGCGCCTCGAAGTGGGCCACGACCGCGGCGAACGCGTGCAAGACCGCGGCGATGTCGGGTCGGCCGTCCAGTGCCCGCCCCATCCGTACGTTCCTGTTGCGGGGTCCGTGAAGGCGGGGCCGGCACCCTTCGCGTTCATGGGCCTTCTGCGACCAGGTCAGTTCATGCTCTCCGGCGGTACCGGCGACGAAGACGACGTCATGGCGTGCGATCAGTCGCATACCCGCCTCGGCTCTCTTCCGGTACGCCGACGCGGCCCGGGCGCGGGCGTCCTGTCTTCGGTCGGAGGATGGATCCCCAGGCAGAGAGTAGATCCGCGCGGACCGGGTGGGTCAAGGCTCGGAAGGGGTGGGACACGGCGGCGGACCCGCGTCCCGCCGCGTCCCACCGGTACTCACCGTGTCCCGCCGGCGATCGCGGCCAGGTATGCACCGCCCCGCAGAACGAGATGCAGATCGTGCACCCCGGTCACCTCCGCCGGCATCGGTGCGCTGACCGTGCGCCAGTCGTACCGGCCCTCGGTCCCCGCGGGAACGTGGAGGCCGGCGAGCAGGGTCCCGGCACCGGGACCGCCGTCGGCGTAGACCTCGACGGTCGCGTCCTCCGGCGTAGCGCGGGACACCTCGGCCGTGATGACGCGCGGTCCGTCCGCCGGACCGCCCAGGTCGACGGATCGGTAGCGCAGTGCGCAGTGGGTCGCGCCGGCTGCCGGCGTGACCGCCTCCCCAGACTCCCGGGTGGCGTCGACGAGCGTGCCGCCGGTCCACTCGTCGAAGTCGACGGCCTCCAGTCGTCCGCCGATGAGGCGGCGGACGGGAAGGGCCGGCCCCGTCACCGTGAGGGGCGCTGCAAGGGCGATGGCTTCGGCCGAGTGCCCGATCAGGATCTCGTACGCTCCCGGTGCCACGGCGAAGGCGCCCGCTGCGACGGACCAGTGTGCCAGGGCCGCGACAGGCACATCGAACTCCAGCCGGCGCCGTTCACCGGGGGCGAGGGAGACCTTGCGGAAGTCCGTCAGCCTGCGCCTGGGGGCACGGTGGCGGGCGGCGAGCGCGCGGGTGTAGAGCTGCACGGTCTCGGTGCCCGGGCGGGTGCCGGTGTTGGTGAGCTCGACGCTCACGGTCAGGGTGTCGTCCTGCGCCGCTTCCAGGGCGGACAGCCGCAGGTCGGCGTAGGCGAAGCTGGTGTAGGACAGGCCGTGCCCGAAGGGGTACAGCGGTGCGGCCTCGTGGTACTGGTACGTCCAGCCGGCGCTGATGATGTCGTAGTCGAGGCGGCCGGGCAGCGGGTCGTCGCCGCGGTACCAGGTCTGCGGGAGCCGTCCCGAGGGTTCGGCCTCGCCGAGCAGGATCGCGGCGAGAGCCCGGCCGGTGTCCTGCCCGCCGTGGGAGGTCCACACCACGGCGGGCAGGTGCTCGTCCGCCCAGTCGACGGCGTACGGGTAGCTGCTCATCACGACCAGCACCGACTCGGGGCGCGCGGCGGCGACGGCGCGCAGCAGGGCTTCCTGTGCGGGCGGCAGCGAGATGCCCGTACGGTCCTCGGTCTCACGGCCGTTGATGTGCGGGTCGTTTCCGAGGACGACCACGGCGACGTCCGCCGAGGCGGCGGCCGCGATGGCTTCGGCGACGCCGTTCCTGACGACCGTCCGGGTCCAGCGTTCGGCCTTCTCGGGGGCTTCGGCGGACAGGGTGACGCGGCCGGTGGCGGGGTCCACGGCGGCGTAGCGGCCGTTGCTGATGTTGCGCAGCAGTTCCGTGCCGTCCGGCTGGGGTTCCAGACGGAAGGTCTCGTGGACGAACCAGCCGTTCGGCTGCGTCTGGTCGGCGGCGAGGGTGAGGTCGCCGTCCTTGAGGGTGATGTAGCGCTCCGTGCGCGCGTTGCGGAGGGTCAGCACGCCTTCGCCCCAGTCGAACAGGTCGTGGCAGGCGCTGTCGCCCGGCTCCTGCTCGTCCGAGGGAGTGCCGGCCACCATGGGCCCGCCATGGTCGGGCTCCGGGACGCGCAGGAGACCTCCGGTGGAGGCGGCGCGCAGTGTGATCCGGTCGACGCCCTCCGCGCGGACCGCTTCGGCGCCGCGTTCCTCGAGCGCCGCCCCCAGGCCGGTGGCGATGGTGATGCGGTACGGCATGGTGCCGCTGTACCAGTCCTCGAAGAGGGTGTCCGCCAGCGGACCGACGAGCGCCACGCGGCGGCCGGGGGCCGGTGACAGCGGCAGTGCGCCGTCGTTCTTCAGCAGCACCACCGACTGCGTGGCCGCGCGCAGGGCGAGCGCACGGTGTGCGGGACTGTCCACGACGTCGTCACGGATGCCGGCGTAGGGGTCGAGGTCCGGGTCGAACTCGCCGAGGCGGAAGCGGATCGACAGGTGGCGTCGCGCGGCGCGGTCGATGTCGGCCTCGGTGAGCAGCCCGCGGTCGACGGCCGTGCGGAGTCTGCCGAGGGTGATGCTGCCGTCCTCGCCCATTTCGGTGATGCTGTCGACGCCGGCGCGTACGGCCGCCGCGTGGGAGGTGGGGTGGTCGTCGAAGTAGTGCTCCGATTCGGCCAGGTTGGTCACGGCTGAGGCGTCGCTGCAGACGAAGAGCTCGTGGCCGGTGGGCTCGGCCCAGCGCCGTACCTCGGTCTCGATCAGTGGACTGACATGGCAGGGGCGGCCGTTGATGAGGTTGTAGGCCGGCATGACGCCTGTGGCGGCGCCGGACGCGATCGCCGGGCGGAAGGCGGCGAGGTCGTATTCGTGCAGCACCCTGGGCGGCACCACGGAGGAGGTGACGTCGCGCTCGTTCTCGTTGTTGTAGGCGAGGAAGTGCTTGAGGAGTGGTGCGGTCCGCAGGTAGACCGGGTGGTCCCCGGCCAGTCCGCGGCAGTAGCTGACGGAGAGCCGGCCGGTGAGCAGCGGATCCTCCGCGTACCCCTCCTCGTTGCGGCCCCAGCGGGGATCGCGCAGCAGGTTCACCACGGGGGCCCAGACCTGCAGGCTGTGCCGGTGGCCGTCGTCGGAAGGGCGCTGGTGGAAGGCGCGGGCCTCGGTGCCGACGGCCGTGGCGACCTCGTGCAGCAGTTCCTCGTCCCAGGTGGCTCCCAGGCCTGTCGCCTGCGGGAACACGGTGGCCGGCCCCAGCCAGGACACGCCGTGCAGCCCTTCGGTACCGGTCTTGAAGGGGGCCAGTCCGAGGCGTGGGACTCCTGGTGAGTACTGGTAGAGCAGTTCGATGCGCTCGTCCGGCGTCAGACGGGAGAGCAGGTCGTCGACTCGCTGTGCCAGGGGCAGCGCGGGGTCACGGAACGGCAGGTCGGTGGAGGGCGGCTCGGGGCGTGTGGCGGCGGTACTCACCTGAGATGTCCCTTACAGGAGGCTCGAAGGAGAAGGCATGGGAGTCGTGGGAGTCGTGGGCGACTGCCGGTCCGGGCGGCGTACGGCTCTCTTCGATCGCACGGTCGTGGAGTCGAAGCGCTTCGACGTTGACATGACGCCGAGTCGTGTGTCAATCACAGTTCGCCCGGCCGCCGCAAGTCGCTGTCCAAGCCGTGCTCTTCCCTTCCGGTGTTTCACCAGAAGCGCAGCTCACCTGCATGAATCCGCAGGGAAGGTCGGGCGCACCATCTCCCTCGACGGGGCCTGTTACCGAAAAGTGACCTGAACGGCCCGTTGTCCCGCCCGGAAACACGGCCTTAGTGTCACCGAAACGTCGAAGCGCATCGAATCCGATTTCCTCCGACCTCCCGGCATCAGGCCACCGGAGGACTCAGCGTCGGCCCGCCGACCGGTCGGATCGACGGAAACGAAGGGCCGCAACGGGATGAGCATCGAGATGAACCGCCGAGCCGTCCTGCGAAGGGCCGCCGCGCTCTCCTGCCCCCAAGGAGCACCCCGACCTGGCGGCCGTCCCCAGCACTGGCTGGGTGTCGGGAACCGAAGGCAGGCCCGGACGGGCTGACACCGTCCGCCCACCCCTCCCCGACCACCCTGGCGCCGACGGGACTGCTGCCTCTGCACAGAACCGTACGAACCCGCACCCGAAAGGCAAGGACCGGTCATGTCCCACGCCCCGCACCTCTCCCGCCGAGGACTGCTGGCCGCCGGCGCGGCGGCGGCAGCACTCCCCCTGCTCACCCCCTCCGCCGCGTCCGCCCGTGCCGCCGGGAGGCTCCGGTGCGCGCCCTACACCTTCCGCAACGCCGAGATAGTCGGCGGCGGCTTCGTCACCGGGATCGTCTTCAACCAGCGCGAACCCGGACTGGTGTACGCCCGTACCGACATCGGCGGCGCCTACCGCCTGGACAAGGCGTCCCGGCGGTGGATTCCCCTCACCGACGGGATCGGCTGGGACGAGTACGGACACACCGGCATCATCAGCATCGCCACCGACGAGGTCGACCCCGACCGCGTCTACCTGGCGGCGGGCACCTACACCCTTCCCGACTGGGACCCGAGCATGGCGGCGATCCTGCGGTCGGACGACCGCGGCCGCACCTGGAAGACCACCCCCCTGCCGTTCCGGCTGGGCGGCAACATGCCCGGCCGCGGCATCGGCGAACGGCTGGTGATCGACCCGCACCGCAACGGCATCCTCTACCTGGGCGTGCGCGGCGGCCACGGGTTGTGGCGCAGCACCGACCACGGCAGGACCTTCGCGAAGGTGGCCGGCTTCCCCAACCCGGGCAACTTCGTCATCGACCCCACCGACCCCAATGGCTACAACGGCGACAACCTGGGCGTGCTGCAAGTCGTCTTCGACAAGCGCACCGGCAGAGCGGGCAGAGCGACCCGGACCCTCTACGTCACCGTCGCCGACAAGGACAACATCCTGTACCGGTCGACCGACGCGGGAGCGACCTGGGAACGCGTCCCCGGGCAGCCCACCGGCTACATCCCGCACCACGCGGTCCTCGACCACGAAGGCGGTCACCTGTACCTGGCGACCAGCGACACCGCCGGCCCCTACGACGGCTCCAAGGGCGATGTGTGGAAGCTGGACACCGCCACCGACACCTGGACCCGCATCAGCCCGGTCCCCTCCACCAGCGACGACAACACGTACGGATACAGCGGCCTGACCATCGACCGGCAGCACCCGGACACCCTGATGGTGTCCACCCAGGTCAAGTGGTCCCCCGACTGCATCCTCTTCCGCTCCACCGACGGCGGCGCCAGCTGGACCCGCGCGTGGGACCTGAGCGCGAACTCCGAGCGCACCCTGCGCTACGACATCGACATCTCCGCCGCCCCCTGGCTGACCTGGAACGCCTCCCCGTCCCTGCCCGAGATGACTCCCAAGCTGGGCTGGATGATGGAGTCCGTCCAGATCGACCCCTTCGACTCCGACCACTTCATGTACGGCACCGGCGCGACGATCTACGGCGCCGACAACCTGACCGACTGGGACAGCGGCGGCAAGGTGCACCTGTCCGTGCGGGCCCAGGGTCTGGAGGAGTGCTCGATCGGCTGCGTGATCAGCCCACCCGTCGGCCCGGCGCGCCTCTTCTCCGGAGTGGGCGATGTCGGCGGCTTCCGGCACACGGATCTCCACAAGGCGACGAAGATGTACGACAGCCCGACCTTCGGCGCCACCCCGGCCCTGGACTACGCGGAGCTGGCGCCCCACACCATCGTGCGGGTCGGCAGTCCCACCAGCGGCTGGACCCAGCACCTCGCCGTCTCCACCGACAGCGGCGACACCTGGAAGCCGTCGGGCAGTGAGCCGTCCGGCGTCACCGGACCGGGAGTCGACGACCAGGCCGTCGCCATCAGCGCCGACGGCAGGCGGATCGTCTGGTCACCGGCCGGTGCGCCGGTCAGCTGGTCCGACGACCACGGAGCGACCTGGACGGCTTCGAAGGGGCTGCCGGCCGGGGCCCCCGTACGCTCCGACCGGGTGAACCCGGCGAAGTTCTACGCCTACGACTCCGGCGTCTTCTACCTCAGCACGGACGGCGGCAGGAGCTTCAAGGCCACGGCGGCCACCGGCCTGCCCGTCGCGGGGAACGTCCGGTTCAAGCCGGTCCCGGGCCACGAGGGCGACATCTGGCTGGCCGGCGGCACCACCAAGCCCACCACCCCCACACCGTACGGGCTGTGGCGGTCGACCGACTCCGGCACGTCCTTCACCAGGTTCGACGCGGTGGACGAGGGCGACGTCGTCGGATTCGGCAAGGCCGCACCCGGTGCCGAGTACCCCGCCGTCTACACCAGCTCCAAGATCCGCGGCGTGCGCGGCATCTTCCGTTCCGACGACGCGGGCCGGACCTGGATCCGCATCAACGACGACCGCCACCAGTACGCCTGGACCGGCAACACCATGACCGGAGACCCACGGGTCCACGGTCGCGTCTACTTCGGGACCAACGGACGCGGGGTCATCTACGGCGACCCCGAGTGAGGTTCGGCTCCGGCCGCCTCGCTCCGCACCCGCCGTCCCGAAGAGGAGACCGGCGTGGCCCTGCTCTCCCCACGGCAGGACGACCGACTTCTCCTCTCCTGTGTGATCCCCCCACTCAGCACACATTCCGGAGGGCTGATGAAATTCCGTATCGGCTGGGCCGCGCTTCTCATGGCTCTGGCTGTCGTCCTCACCCTGCCGAACCCGGCAGTGGCAGACTCATCGACGTACTGGTTCAAGCACTACTCGACCGGCGGCAACGCCTCGACGTGGTACAGCAACGACGCCTCGTGGGGCGTGAACTCCTCGACCGGCACCGGTTTCGTCGCCATGGTCAACGGCAAGGACTGGGGCTGGTCGTCCCCGGTGACCACACTCCCCAAGAAGATCCGTGACGTCAGCCCCAACAACAACACCTGGTTCAGCCAGTCGGCGTCGCCGAACTCCGGCTCGTACTACGACGCCACGTACGACATCTTCATCGACCCCTACCCCGCGCCGACCGACCGCAACTCCAAGACCGAGCTGATGATCTGGCTCAACTGGTACAACACCAAACCGCTGGCCGACCACTACGACGCGAACGGGAACGCGGTCCCGGCCGCGACCAACGTCAGCCTGGGCGGCCGCACCTGGGACATCTACGAGTACACCTGGAGCAACGGCGGCCACACCCTCAGCTTCCTGGACAGGAACAGGTCCGGCTGGTGGTCCGGCAGCCTCACCCCGTTCTTCGACTACGGCCAGAACAGGGGTTTCTACACCGGGGACAACTACCTCAACAGCGTCATGGCCGGCTGGGAGTTCGGGCCGGGCAACTACGCCGCCAGCTCCTGGGGCGCCGTGGGCTTCTGACGCCGCCACAGGCAGAAGGGCGGACCAGTGACCGACCGCCCTGTGCCGGGAAGTACCGCCCGACTCTCCGTACGGAGGGTCGGGCGGCCCGTACGCAGCGCCCGATTCTCCGTAGGGAGGAACGTCATCACCACACGCACTGTCACCGACCGCCTGGGCGGGCTCGCCTTCGGTGGGGACTACAACCCCGAGCAGTGGGACGAGCCGGTATGGAAGGAGGACGACGAGCTCATGCGGCGGGCCAGAGTCAACCTGGCCACGGTGGGCGTCTTCTCCTGGGCCCTGCTCGAACCGGAGGAGGGTCGCTACGACTTCGCCTGGCTCGACGCCCACATCGAACGCCTGCACGCGAACGGCGTGGCCGTCGACCTCGCCACCCCGACGGCCTCCCCGCCGCCCTGGTTCACCCTGGCCCACCCCGACGCACTGCCGGTCACCCCGGACGGCACCCGCCTCACCCACGGCAGCCGCGACACCTACTGCCTCACCGCGCCCGCCTACCGCAGTGCGGCCCGGCGGATCGCCTCCGCCCTGGCCGAACGGTACGGCGACCACCCCGCCCTCGCGCTGTGGCACGTACACAACGAGTACGCCACGCTCTGCCACTGCGGCCATACGGCTGCGGCCTTCAGGGTGTGGCTGCGCGCCCGCCACGGCTCGCTGGACGCCCTCAACGACGCGTGGGGCACGGCCTTCTGGAGCCAGCGCTACACCTCCTGGGAGCAGGTGCTGCCGCCGCGAACGACGCAGTGGCACAAGAACCCCGGCCAGGGGCTGGACTTCCACCGGTTCTGGTCCGACGAGATCATCGCCGCCTACCGCGAGCAGCGCGACGCGATCCGCGCCCACAGCGACCGGCCGGTGACGACCAACCTGATGCTCCCCGCCTACCAGAACATCGATCTGTGGGCCCTGGCCCGCGAACTCGACGTCGTCAGCTCCGACCAGTACCCCGGCTCACCCGGTCTGGACGCCGCGGCCGACGCCGCGTTCCACGCCGACCGCACCCGCTCCCTGGCCGGCGGCAGACCCTGGCTGCTGATGGAGCAGGGCACCAATACGGTGTACGACCGCGACCGGGTGCTTGCAAAGGAGCCCGGGGAGATCCTGCGCCACACCCTCGGGCACATCGCGCGCGGTTCGGAGGGCGCCCTCTTCTTCCAGTGGCGGCAGTCCCGAGCCGGCGCCGAGATGTGGCACTCGGCGATGGTCCCGCACGCGGGGCCCGACAGCCGTGTCTTCCGGGAGGTCACACAGACCGGCGAGGCGGTCGCCCGGCTCGGCGAGCTGGCGGGATCGACGGTCACCGCGCCGGTGGCCGTCCTGCACGACTCGGACGCCTGGTGGGCGCTGGGCATGGACGGCCTGCCCTCCCCCGACCTCGATCACCACGAGGCACTGGGCCGGGCTCACCGAGCTCTGTGGGACGCGGGTGTCACGGTCGACTTCGCCCATCCCGCACACGAGTTGGGCCGCTACCGGCTCGTCATCGCCCCGGCCCTGTTCCTGATGTCCGACGCGGGCGCCGAGAACCTGCGCCGTTACGTCGAGGGTGGTGGGACGCTGCTCGTCCAGCACGCGAGCGGATTCGTCGACGAGCGCCTGCACGCCCGGCTGGGCGGATATCCCGCCGGGCCGCTGCGTGAGGCGCTGGGCGTCCGCGTCGAGGAGTACCGGCCGCTGCGGCAAGATGAGCGGATCGTCCTGTCGGACGGGTCGTACGGCACCGTCTGGAGCGAGTCCGTGCGCGCCGAGGGCGCTCAGACGCTCGCCGCCTACACCCACGGCATGCTCACGGACTGCCCCGCGCTCACCCGGCACCGCCACGGCACCGGGCAGGGCTGGTACCTCTCGACCCGCCTGCAGAAGACCGACTACGGAGCCCTGGTCCGCCGGCTGCTCGTCGAGTCCGGCGTCGGGCCGGAGCTGCCGGGTCTGCCGGCCGGTGTCGAAGCCGTCACCCGGCACATGCCCGACGGCCGCCGATGGCACGTCCTGATCAACCACCGCACCGAGGCCCTGTCCCTGCCGGAGCCCGCTCACGACCTGCTCACCGGTGCGCTCGCCCGCGAAGTGCCGCCCGGTGGCTGCGCGGTGCTGCGCAAGCCCTGACCTGGAAAGGCCACCATGACCAAGGAACAGCAGACCATCAGCTGGGGGCACGAGGCCCTCCGGCTGGAGATCCTCCTCGATGACGACGGCAGCCCGCGCCTGACACACCTCGGACTGCCCGGCGCGGCGGACCGCAACCCCGGTACACCCCTGCCTCTGGTCGAAGTGACGGCCGCGGGCCACGGCCGCGGCTGGTCGGGCAGCCGTCTCGTGGACACCGGCCTCGGCGGGCGGCTGCGCCACCGGGCCCATCACGCGACCCGCGACGGCGACTGGCACACGCTGACCGTCCACCTCCACGACCCGGAGACCGGGTTGGCCGCCGAGGTGACCTACCGGTCACCGGACGGGGTGCCCGCACTGCGCGGCGAGGTGACCCTGCGCAACGAAGGGCGGGCCACGCTGCACCTCGAGTCGGTCAGCTCTCTCGTGGTGGGCGTCCTGACCACGGACGGCACGGAGGCCATCGACGCCGCGGACCTGCTGTGGGCGGAGAACGACTGGCTTTCCGAATGCCGCTGGCAGCGACAGCCGATGCGCCTGACCTCACCGGCCCACCGCGGACGCGTGAGCGATGTCCACGGCAAGGCCGGCTTCGCCCTGAACGGCCAGGGCACCTGGTCCAGTTGCGGACATCTGCCCATGGGCGGCCTGACGGACCGCCGCTCCGGCCGCACCTGGCTGTGGCAGATCGAGCACAACGGCGGAGGCTGGCGCTGGGAGTGCGGCGAACGCGACAAGGCGGCCTACGCGGCGCTGTTCGGGCCCACCGACACCCACCACGGCTGGCGGCACCCCCTGGAACCCGGGGCCGCCTTCCGCACCGTACCCGCCGCGCTGTCCTTCAGCTCCGAAGACGGCCCCGACGCCGCGTTCGCCGCACTGACCCGCTACCGCCGCGCCGGGCGCCGCCCGCACGCCGACCACCGGCGCCTGCCCGTCGTCTTCAACGACTACATGAACTGTCTGATGGGCGATCCCACCACCGCCAAGCTGCTCCCACTCGTCGACGCGGCCGCCGAGGCGGGTGCCGAATACTTCGTCATCGACGCCGGCTGGTACGACGACGATGACGGCGGCTGGTGGAGCACCGTCGGCGCCTGGGAAGCGGCCGCCTCCCGCTTCCCCGGGGAGAAGGGCATCCACGAGGTGCTGGACCACATCCGCGAGCACGGCATGATCCCGGGCCTGTGGCTGGAGCCGGAGGTGATCGGCGTCCACAGCCCCATGGCCAAGTCCCTGCCCGACGAAGCGTTCTTCCGACGCGACGGCGTCCGCATCACGGAGACGGGCCGGCACCACCTGGACCTGCGTCACCCCGCGGCCCGTGCCCACCTGGACCAGGTCGTGGACCGCCTGGTCGGCGAGTGGGGCGTCGGCTACCTCAAGCTCGACCACAACATCGACCCCGGCTCCGGCACCAGCGCCCACCCCGGCGAGACGCCGGGCGCCGGCCTGCTCGGACACAACCGCTCCCACCTCGACTGGCTCGACGGCATCCTCGACCGGCACCCGCACCTCGTGGTGGAGAACTGCTCCTCCGGCGGCATGCGCTGGGACCACGCCCTGCTGTCCCGGCTGCAACTGCAGTCCACCAGCGACCAGCAGAACCTCCAGCTCTACGCGCCCATCGCGGCCTCCGCGCCCACCGCCGTCACCCCCGAGCAGGGCGCCGTGTGGGCCTACCCCCAGCCGGAGGACTCCCTCGACGAGGTCGCCTTCACCATGGCGAGCGCCCTCCTCGGACGCATCCACCTCTCGGGCCGTATCCCCGAACTGGAGCCGCAGGCCCGCGCACTGGTCCACGAAGCCGTCGCCGTGTACAAGGCCATCCGCGCCGACCTGCCCCAGGCCGTGCCGTCCTGGCCACTCGGCCTGCCCGCCTGGGACGCCCCCTGGATCGCCCTGGCTCTGCACACCCCCGCCACCACCTACCTCACCGCGTGGCGGCGCCCCGGCGCCGACCCGTCCGCAACGCTCCGCCTGCCCCGTCTGCGCGGCTCCCGCATCCACGCGGACCTGCTGTACCCGTCCACCAGCCAGGCCACCACCACCTGGGACCCCCGCACGGGCAACCTCTTGCTGACCTTGCCCACCGCCCCTGCCGCGGTCCTGTACCGGCTCACTCACCAGGAGAAGAGCGCCTAGCGGAGCAGACCTCGGCGGACGCCCCGACGGCGGCATCGAACGGGCCCAATTCGTCCGGGGTCAGCTCCGCGGCCGCCTCCTCAAGGGCCTCCTGACGTCCTGCCACCGGCGCGTCCGCCCTGCCCCACGGGTAGCGGCCGTCACCGCCGAGGCCGCGTGCATGCGGCCGCCGCCCCACCCCGGGGATGCGGGGCGGCGGCGGGGTGTCACGTGGTGGTCAAGTCTGCTTCGCGGGCATGGGTGGCAGCTGCTTCGAGGTAGGCGCCTGCCACTACCGCACTGGGTTTGGCAGGTCCATGCACTGCCAGAAGTGTCCTGGTGGCCACCGAAAACCTGATTCAGACCGACTAGCTATATTTGACCAACACCCCGATAATCGACGGCCAACCACAGCAACGGTCAGCTCCCACCATGGAGCGACGCTCGGGCAACTCCCTCCGTCGGGCCCGCTTCCGTCGCGGCACCGACGCTGTCCGGGCGACGTCCGGCCGACCCCGGAGCGGCTTGCCCCTCTTGCCTTCGGGTACAGCGGTTGAATGAGGATTGTCTCTGCAGCGTCCGAAACCCAGTGAAAGCGATGTGTTCGTGTCCCGTCTCGACGGCCCAGGCGACGACCGCGTGGAGAGGCCGGGTGACGGCCCGGACGCTGTCGCGTGGGAGATCGCCGACGCTGTGGAGAGTCTCACCAACCTGTGGTCGCTGGCTGCTCAGGAGGCGGCCGTGCGCCTGTCCCTGCACCAGCTTCGGGCGCTGCGGACGCTGGAGACGACACCAGGCCTGAACCTCACCACGCTGGCCGAGCGCCTTGACATAGGGCTTCCCACGGCCAGCCGGCTGTGTGACCGGCTGGAGGCGGCGGGGATGCTGGAGCGGACTCTGCACCCGCAGAAGCGCCGCGAGGTCCGGCTCAGCCTCACCCTGCAGGGACGCCGAGTGCTGGATGACGTGGCGTCGCGCCGGGCAGACGTGCTGACGCTCGCGTTGGCGGCCATGGAACCGGCGGAGCGGTCGGCTCTGAGCCGCGGGATGAGGGCCTTCCTCGCCGCTCGGAGCGGGGTGCCGCCCGCTCCGAGGGAGCGGCCTGGCGAGCGGTGACGGGGTCGGCTCGGGTGTGAGCCGCGCCATGTCGACGGCCCTGCCGCTCCAGTCGACGCAGAGGACAGTGGCGCCCGAGGTGATGCTCTTGTCGACGACGTGCTCGACCAGCCCGGCCACGACAGCACGCGCGTAGCGGCATTCGCGGTCGGGCACGACCCACGGCGGGCCGGTGACATCGACCTTTGCATCAGCGCCGACGAATTCGCCACGGCCCTTCATATGACCGGAACATGGGACGACGCAGAACCGATGCGGCGGGAGTCAGATGTCTGTCCCTGTCGCCCGCCCGGAACTCATGAACGGAGCGGTACGGCACAGCAGGAGGCAGACGTCGTCGTCGCGTTCGGACTCGTGGACCAGAGGTTTGAGGAGGGACTCGGAGCACGCGTCCAGGTCTTCGAGGTCGGGTTCGTGCAGTGCTGCCAGGGTCTTGGAGAGCAACTCGATCCCGGCGTCCATGCCCTGCGTACGCCGCTCGATCAGACCATCGGTGTAGAGCACCAGAGTCGAACCCGGTTCGATCTCGGTCGTGTGGTCCGTGTACTCGAACGGGATCGGGACACCCAGCATGACCCCTGGCCTGTCGTCCAGGACACGCACGGCGCCGCCGGGAGCACGAAGCACGGCCGGCGGGTGGCCGGCGGCGGCCCATGTCACCTGGAGGTCGTCGGGCCGGAAGCGCGCGATCATGGCGGTGGCGTAGAGGTTGGGCTGCTGGTGGCAGAGCATGCGGTGCAGCCGTGTGAGGATCTGGGCGGGGCTGGTCTCCTCGATCGCGTACGCGCGCAGTGCCGTGCGCAGTTGGCCCATGATGACGGCGGCGCGCAGTCCGTGTCCGGTGACGTCTCCTATGACGGTCAGCAGGCTGCCATCGGGCTGGAAGAAGGCGTCGTACCAGTCGCCGCCGATGTTGAGACCGCGGGTGGCGGGCAGGTACCGGGCGGCCAGGTGCAGGCCGTCCGCGGTGGGGAGGTCGGTGAGCTGGGCGCGCTGCAGTTCCTCGGCGGTGTCCCGATGCTGTTCGTAGCGCAGGGCGTTGTCCAGGCCGATGGCGACACGACGAGCCAGCTCGAACAGCATGAGGCTGGTGTCGGCGTCGAAACGGTCCCCGGGTGCAGCGAGCGTCAGGACGCCGAGGGACCGCCGCACGGTGAGGGGGATGCACAGCAGAGGGCGGTCCGGCGACAGAGCAGAGGGCGGGAGGTCGTCGGTGCCGGGCAGGCCACCGCGATGCGGCCCGGCGTGCTGCGGGCGGTCGGTGCGGGCGGCGGCGACTGCGGCGGCGGAGTGGCGGCCCTTTCCGGCTGCCTGCTCCTCCTTGTCGAAGAGCCAGACGTCGACCTCGCTCGCGTACTCCGGAACGAGCAGTTCGGGCAGACGGCGGACGATGGTTTCGTGGTCGAGCGACGCGGTGACGACCGCGCTGGCGTTGGCGAGGAAGGTCAGCAGGCGGCGCGCCTTCTCGGCCTCGCCGCGCGCGGCCCGCTCCGCGTCGAGCAGTTTCTGCTGGGTCAGCGCCGCGGCGTCCAGTTCGGCGTGCAGGGCCAGCACGCCCTGGTTGGTCTGGTGCAGTTCCTCACGGTGGAGACGGAGCAGGTTCTCCGACTCGTCCAGCCTCTGCAGAACCTCCGCCGTCTCCTCGTCCGCCGCCAGTAGGGCTTCGGCCCACGCGGTGTCGTCCCGCTGCGCCGGGAGAGACGGGCCCTGTGCCCTCGGGTCGGGGCAGGACAGGGCGAGCTGCCACGACGAGGCAGGTCCCGGGGACGGCGTGGCCGACTGTACGACGGCCCGTACCTGCACGCCCCCGTCCGGGCCTGGTTCCTGGACGGTCAGGGTGAGTTCTGCGCCGCCTTGCCCGAGAGACTGCCGCAACCCTGCGGTGAGCGCGGTGAGGAACCGCGCCCTTTCGATCTCGGGCGCGCCCAGGGAGGCTGCGAGATGCGCCGCGAAGGCCCGGGCTCGGGCGGCCTCCGTAGCTGTGGTGATCTTCCGGACGTCAGGCGAGGTCATGGTGTCGGTCCACGGGGTCGGAGGCCAGGACGGCCACGCTGGTGTCGTCGCGCACCGGGCTGGCCGCGCTGCTGGCATCACGCAGGAAGGTCGCCGCGACCACCGCCGGGTCATGGGTGAAGAGGCCGGCGTCCCCGGACGGCACCCATCGACTGGGCAACCCGTCACTGTGCAGGACGAGCAGGCTCCCAGGCCGCCAGGGCAGGCGACGTACGGGCACGGTCGCCGGAAACTGAGCGCCGACGATTCCCGGATGGGAGATCAAGTGGTCCCAGGTGGCGCCGACATGCAGACGGGCACCGATGTTGCCGACGCCGGCGAACGCCAGTCCCCCGCTGTCGGTGTCGACTTGTGCCACGGCGACCGCGGCGCCTCGGGTGGACCGAAGCGCCGGATGCATGTGGCGCAGGATCTCCTCCGGTGGCAGGTGTGCCGAGCGGTGCAGCTCGGCAACGGCGGCGCCGGACGCCTGCGCCGCCTTGGCGCCGTGGCCGAGGCCGTCGGCGAGCATCAGGGTCACGTGGCTGCCCGACCGGGCGAAGCTCCAGGCGTCTCCCGAGTGCTCGGCCCGGTCGAGCGGTACGTTGATCCCTCCAGCCCTCGGGCCCTGCTCGCTCCGTTCCCGACGCCTTGCGGGCTCCTGGTCGAAACGTGCGACCGCGACGGTACCGCGGGGGGTGCTGTGCAGGTCGAATTCGCTGGATATGCGCAGACAGGTACCCAGGCCGGCGCCCAGCGACGCCTCGCTGGTGGTGTACCCGTCACGGGTGGCCGCAGTGATGTCCTGGATACCTGGACCGTAGTCGAGGGCTGTCACCTGCACCCCGGAGGTGCGTGTGACGCCGGGCTGGTCGACGAGCTCGATCAGGACGCGACCGCCGTTGGCGTGCTTGACCAGGTTGGTGGCCAGCTCGGTGGCGACCAGGGCGGCGACCGCGGTGCGGTGAGAGTCGAGACGTACCTGTGTGCTGGCCGCCTCGACCGCCACCCGGACGTCCCGTACTCGAGTGGAGTCGTGCACCGGGATGTCCCAGACCCGTGCCATCACGCCCCCGGCCGTGCCGCGGGTACCCCTGTGGTCCAGGAGATGACGGTGACAGTCGTGCCGCGACCGGGTTCGGTGTCGATCTCGAACTCGTCGACGAGGCGTCTGGCACCGCTGAGACCGAGTCCCAGACCGCCTCCACTGGTGTATCCGTCGGTCATGGCCAGCTCGACGTCGCGGATGCCAGGGCCTGTGTCGACGAAGGACAGCCGCAGCCCCTGAGCCATGCGTGCAGTCAATCGCACGATGTCCACGTGCCCGCCACCTCCGTGGACCAGGGTGTTGCGGGCCAGCTCGCTGGCGGCGGTGACCAGCTTCGTCTGCTGCACCAGCCCGAATCCGAGGTCGGCCGCGCTCTGGCGTACCTGCTGACGGACCCACGCGAGGTCCACGTCCGAGGCGATCGGCAGGCTGGTTTCGACGGCGGGGTCGGAGGCCGGCATCATGTCGCCCTCTCGTGTCCGCCAGAGGCGCTCGGTGTGGACGTCCGGGCGAGGAGTTCCAGTGCGCGGTCGATGTCGAGCGCGGTGGTCAGCCCGGGCAGGGTGAGGCCCAGCTCGACCAGGGTGATCGCCACGGCCGGCCGCATGCCGACGACGACCGTGCGGGCCGCCAGCAAGCTGGCGCTCGCCGCGATCTCGGCAAGGATCCGTCCCAGGAAGGAGTCGACGGTCTCCACACCGGAGATGTCGATGATCACACCGCTCGCCCCGCTGCCGGCGATTCGATGGCTGATGTCCTGCTGGAGTTGCTCGGCCGTACCGTCGTGCAGCTCCCCCTGGAGGGTGACCAGCAGAGTCTCCCCCATCACCAGGACCGGCACCACGGTCGCGTGACCCGGGAAGGGAGCGGTCACCGCATGCTCGCACGGGGAGACACCTCGATGCCCAGCTGGCTGAGGGCGTAGGCCAGGGCGTCGGCGAGTGAGGCGCGGGTGAGGACCGAGCCGAGATCGATGCCGAGTTGCACGATGGTCTGTGCAATGGCCGGACGGATGCCGGAGACGATGCACTCGGCGCCCATCAGCCGTGCCGCGGCCACCGTCTTCATCAGGTGCTGAGCGACGAGCGAGTCGACCGTGGGCACACCGGTGATGTCGAGGATCGCGTACCGGGCACGCTGTTCCACGATGCCCTCCAGCAGGGACTCCATGACGACCTGGCTGCGGGCGCTGTCCAACGTACCGATGAGCGGTACGGCGACGACGCCCTCCCACAGACTGATGACCGGCGTGGCGACTTCGAGCAGCTGCTGCCGCTGCCGTGCGATCAGCTCCTCGCCCGAGCTCAGCGCCGCCTGCATCACCACCAGCCGCAGAGTACCCATCAGGGCGGTCAACGCCAGCAGGCCCTCGGCTGCCTCGGGCGAGGAGGGATCGGAGAACTCGGCCCTCAGCAACTCATCGACCGGCTCCCGCAGGGCGGCCACCTCGTCCGCGATCCGAGCCGGGCTCGAACCCGCCCGGGTCCGTGTACCGGACATGCCTCCCAGCTGGTCGCGCACGCTGTCGAAGCCGGGGGAGGCGATGTCCTCCAGGCGTCCGGACGAGGCGACGTCGGCCAGCGCGTCCACGACGGCTTTGCACGCGTCGACCGCTTCCTCCCGCGATACGGTGAACACGGTCCGGAAGAGCGGCGTATCGGCCCAACGCTGAGCGATCTGCTCCCGGCGGCGCTCCAGGAAAGTTCCCAGTCGGCGCGCCGTCGACCCGACCGCCTCTTGCTCCGACACCTTCATCGTCTCCTCCGTACAGGGTCACTGATCGACCACATCTGAGACGCAATTATTGCCTCGTGGCAAACGTTAGCGTCGCCGGTCTGATGCAAACAACATGGGATCGCCACACCGATACGGACACCCGGGCGATTCCGGACCTCGGTCAGATTCCGTGCCAGTCGAGGCAGACGACGAGCGCGTCGTCGTCGGCAACCGAACGACCGCGGTGTCCGGTCAATTCCCGGAGGATGGCGCGCGGGACCTCGGCGGCCGGCAGCAACCGGGTGGCCTGGACAGCCCGGGCCAGCGCGGCATCGCCGTACGCCTCCCCCTTGGGATCGGCGACCGCGTACACCCCGTCACTGACGAAGACGAGCCGGTCACCGGCCTCCACCCGGAACTCCTGGACCACATAGTCGGTCTCTTCGAACATGCCCAGCGGGAGCTGCGCCTCGAAGGTGACGCGTTCCACCGCTCCGCCACGCAGCCGCAGCAGGCGCGGCGAGCCCGCGTCCACGACGGCGGCGCGGCCCGTGGTGAGGTCGAAGTCGAACATCAGCACCGACAGGTAGCAGCGGCCCCGGTAGTGGGCGTACACCGCCTGGTCGGCCAGGGCGGCCTGGTCGTCGATGGCGAGCCCGGCGCGCCGGGCGTTGCGCAGGGCGTTGATGGCCAGGTTCGTCAGCAGGGAGGCTTCTATCCCCTCTCCCATGCCGTTGGTGACGTACAGCATCAGGTGGTCGGCCGTGGCGGACCAGTCGAAGTTGTCACCGAAGATCCCGTACGCCGGCTCCAGCTGCGCGGCCAGATCGTATTCCGGGCGGGAGCAGGAGCGCCCTGGGAGCAGTTGCCACTGCATCTCGGCGGCGAGCGTGAGCCGGTCCTTGCGCCGGGCCTGGAGGTAGATGTCGGTGTCCCGCTCCGCGACGACCACCTCGTGGCCGAGCACTTCCGCGATGTCGGAGAGCTCACCGAGCAGGTCCTGGACCCCGCTGTCGGGCGGCAGGGCCAGGGACAGCACACCCAGCCGGTCCCCGCGCACACTGACGGGAAGGTGCACTCGCACACGGCCGTTGCGATCTTCTTCGACGACCGGCTCCTGGGCACCGAAAGCACGGCCCGCCACGCTGTTGTGCACGGACACCGGCTTCGCGGTCTGCGGCAGCACCGCCACCGGTTGAAGCACCGTCAGGCCGTAGTCGGCCATCAGGAGGTCGACCGACTCAGCCGCGTACTGCTCGATCAGCACACGACGGACGGCGTCGAGCAACTCGTGGGGTGCCGCTGCACGCAAAGCCCGCTCAGCGATCACATATCTGTTCACGGTGGTAAACACACCAATCCTTCGGCGACACTTACGGGCCTCGCTCGCGACGAGGCCGCTCGATAGCCGCGTCAAGCCGTCCAAACCTTCGGTTGCCGCTACGGGCGCCTAGTACGCTGGCGACCGTCCCAGTGCCTGCGAGAGTGTGACAGTGGCCGCCTTCCGCCCCCGCCAGAAACCCGTCGAGATCGCCCGAGTGACCGCGACGGCTGGAGAGTTGCTGGAAGTCCTGTGGGGCCGGGCGTCCACCGCGCCGGCGTCGGCGTCGCAGATGCGGGTGCTGCTGACCCTGGAACACCAGGACGGCATCAACCTGCGCACACTGTGTGACGCACTCGCCTCCGCGCCCCCCGCCACCAGCCGGCTCTGTGACCGGCTGGTGGCAGCCGGCTTCGTCGAGCGCGTGATCAGCCAGGCCGACCGGCGCGAGGTCCGGTTGCACCTCAGCAACCGGGGTCGCACCTTCCTCGACGAGCTGCGCGCGCGCAGGGAACATGAGCTGCAGGCGGTGCTGCAGCTCATGCCCGTCGGCAAACGAGCGGCGCTGCTGGAGGGGTTGGAGGCGTTCTGCGACGCGGCGGCACTGCAGATACACGTGAACGGGGCACAGCCCGGAAACCGCACGGCCTGAACGCCGGGTGGTGCGACCGAACTCCGCCACACCCCGGGGCTTCGGTGGCCAGCACGCGGAGCGGTCTCCGCCCACCGGAACATTCCACATCCTTCCCCGTGCGGTACGACACGGCTACTTTGTTGTCCTAGGGTCATTGTTGTCAAATGGCAATGAACGTCTTGAGGGCTCCTTCATCACTTCGGATACCCCCGGACCGCCATCGGTCGACTGTGGGCCTCACCTCGGCGTAGAACGCGTCTGATCTGCCCACTTCCGGGTAAGCGGGCACAGTGCCATGCGGAGCAGGTCCAGTTCTGCGTGGTTGATGTGAGGTCTGTTCCCAGGACGCGCGGTGTGGGCCGCGCAGGAGAGTGAAGAGTGCGGGCGTTGATCTCGGGCTGGGCCCGGTTGCTGTTCTTCGCGGTGGTGATGTGCGGCGCCATCGTCTTCGTGGTTCTCTCGCTGCTCGTCACCGCATGGTGCTGGGTGCCGGCCGCGGTGCTGATGGTGCTGACGGCGGTCGGCGTGAGCGATCTGCTGCAGCGTCGGCACTCCATCCTCCGCAACTACCCGATCCTCGGGCACATGCGGTTTCTGCTGGAAGCCGTACGGCCAGAACTCCAGCAGTACTTCATCGAGCGCAACTTCGACGGCCGGCCCTACGACCGTGACGTGCGCTCCATTGTCTACGAGCGGGCCAAGGGAACGGACGCGGAAGAGCCGTTCGGCACGGACCGCGATGTGGACGCCATCGGGTACGAGTACCTGGTTCCGTCGATGGCGCCGAAACCGGTCGCCGATCGTCCCCCGAAGGCGCGGGTCGGCGGGCCCGGCTGCACCCAGCCCTACGATATGGCGCTGTTGAACGTGTCGGCCATGAGCTTCGGCGCCCTGTCCACCCGCGCGATCCTGGCGTTGAACGAGGGCGCCGCACGCGGTGGGTTCGCCCACGACACCGGCGAGGGCGGTCTGTCGGAATACCACCTCGGGCCCGGCGGGGACCTCATCTGGGAGATCGGCACCGGGTACTTCGGCTGCCGTACGAAGGACGGCCACTTCTCCGAGGGGGAGTTCGCGGACAAGGCCGCCCACCCCCAGGTCAAGTGCGTCTCCCTGAAGCTCTCGCAGGGCGCCAAGCCGGGCATCGGCGGAGTCCTGCCAGGCGGCAAGGTCAACGCCGAGATCGCCCGCGTCCGCGAGGTGCCGCAGGGACGGACGGTGATCTCACCGCCGTACCACCGCGTCTTCGAAACCCCGCGGGAACTGGTGCAGTTCATCGCCCGCATGAGAGAGCTCGCCGGCGGCAAGCCCACCGGGTTCAAACTCTGCCTGACCTCCCGGATGCAGTTCCTGGCAGTGTGCAAGGCGATGCTGGCCGAGGACGTCACCCCGGACTTCATCGTGGTGGACGGCGCCGAGGGCGGTACGGGCGCGGCGCCCTTGGAGTTCGCCGACCACCTCGGCACCCCGCTGACCGAGGGCCTGACCACCGTGCATGCCGCCCTGGTCGGTACCGGTCTGCGGGACCGGATCAAGATCGGCGCGAGCGGCAAGGTCGCCACGGGCGCCGACATCGTCAAGCGCCTCGTGCAGGGCGCGGACTACACCAACGCCGCCCGCGCCATGATGTTCGCACTCGGCTGCATCCAGGCCCAGCGCTGTCACACCAACACCTGCCCGACCGGAGTGACCACGCAGGATCCCCGCCGAGCCCGCGCCCTGGACGTCGCCGACAAGGCCGAGCGGGTGCGCCGCTTCCAGGAGGCGACCGTGCGCAGCGCCCTGCAGATCATGGCCTCCATGGGCGTCGCCGACCCCACGGAGCTCCGCCCGCACATGCTGCGACGGCGCGTCAACCCGACCACCGTCCTGCCCGGTGACCAGCTGTACGGTCTGCTCGAGCCGGGGCAGTTGCTCGCCGAACCGCCGCCGGACTGGGCCGCGGATTGGGCCGCGGCCGACCCCGACCACTTCGCCATCTAGCCCGGCAAAGGACGGGGCTTCGCCATCGCCGGCTCAGTTGCGAGATGCCCGGTCATTTCTGCGGGAAGTGGATGATCATGGATGACAATGACGGTCGTAAGCAAGAGTGGTGGGCGGCGCTGTGTCGCACACCTGTGGCGGTCTGGAACGATGACGTCACCGACTGGGCCGCCGCTCTCACCTACTACGCCGTCCTCGCCCTGTTCCCCGTCCTGTTGGTGATTCTCTCGGTTCTTGGGCTGACCATGCCCGCCACGACACCTGAGGTGATCGACCGGGTGACAGGGGTCGTCCCGCTCACCTCCCGCGGGCTGCTGCGCGATGCTCTTCTGCAGATGGCCCAACAGTCGTCCGCGGCATGGATGCTGGTCTTCTTCGGCGTCGCGGGGGCGTTGTGGTCTGGCTGCAGCTATCTGAGTGTCTTCCGCAGGGCCCTGCACGCGATCCACCACGCCGACGCACACCGGCCGGCATGGCGCACCGCCCCGCGTATCGTCATCACCGCGATCGTACTGATCAGCCTCCTGCTCACGACGACTCTCGCGCTGTTGGTGAGCGGGAGCCTGGCCAGGCGCCTGGGCCGGGCCTTCAGCCTGGGCACCGTGCCCCAGACCGCGTGGGACGCGCTGCGCTGGCCCGCTCTGGCTGCGGTGGCGGTCGCCCTGGTCCTGGTGCTCTACCGGTCAGGTCCCGCTCCCTCGAGACGGGTGCGGAAAATGGCGCCGGGTGGCGGGCTGGCGATCGTGCTTGTGCTGACCATCTCTTACGGCTTCACCCTCTACGCCTCGCACGTAAGCACTTACCACCGTCTGTACGGTTCGCTGGCGGGCGTGGTGGTCTTCCTCATCTGGCTGTGGCTGTCCAATCTGGCCCTCTTGATCGGCGCTCAGTTCAACTCCGAGCTGGCGAAACCCGCCCCGCATCGGCCGGCAGCGATTACCGCGTCAGCGTCGCCGACCCAGGCCCCAGAAACGACGAAATACCGGTGAGTCACATGACTCGACCGGTAATTCGTGAGTTCCGGGACGATCTCGTGAACGTCCCTGCTGGTGTCCGAGGGGGGACTTGAACCCCCACGCCCGATAAAGGGCACTAGCACCTCAAGCTAGCGCGTCTGCCATTCCGCCACCCGGACCAGGTGTCTGCCGCCTGGCCGGGGGTGTTCCCGGCGGCGACATGGACAACAATACCAAGCTTTCGGAGCGCCCTTCACCTGCATATCCGCCCCTCGGACACCAGATCCGGAGGGTCGGGCGCGGGCAGCAGGGCGCGTCACCGGAGGTGACTGCGCGGCTACGGCCTCCGGCCGGAATCGCGCCGTGCGAGGTGATCGCCGGGTGGCTCCCCTGGGGCGGGGCGCCACCCGGGCCTGGGTCACGGCATGAGGTGGTAGTCCGGGAAGTTCCCCGGCAGCCGCTCTCCCGCCGGGCCCTGGGTCACGGCGCGCACCAGCAGCTCGCCGCCGACGAAGGCGCCGCGTCCTCACCGAGGACTCCGTCCACATCGGCGACGGCGGCGACATCGTCACCTTCTCCGGGCAGGTCGTCCAGCCCAAGTCACCCGGGCACTGGATGGACCCGGGCCCGCTCGGCGCCCTCGGCGTCGGCGTCCCCTTCGTCCTCGCGGCCAAACAGGCACGGCCCGACAAGGAGGTCGTCGCCCTGTTCGGCGACGGCGCCTTCTCCCTCACCGGCTGGGACTTCGAAACCCTCGTCCGCTATGACCTCTTCGTCGGCATCGTCGGCAACAACTCCTCCATGAACCAGATCCGCTACGGCCAGGCCCAGAAGTACGGCCTGGAGCGCGAGCGGTCGGCAACACCCTCGGCGACGTCCACTACGACAAGTTCGCGCAGATGCTGGGCGGTTACGGCGAGGAGATCCGCGACCCCGCCCGACCGCCCCTTGACCGCGCCGTGGCTCAGGTCAGGACTTCGCCCGGTCGTGGTACGACCGCCGCGTGTGCTCCGTGTGCTCCCGCATCAGCTCTGTGGCCCGCTGCTCGTCCCGGTTCGAGATTGCGGCGATCAGCTCCCGGTGCTCGATCCAGGACTGCTGTCCGCGCTGCCGGGCGACCGGGGTGTAGTACCAGCGCACCCGGCGGTCGACCTGGGCGGCGAGCTCGGCGAGGACCGCGTTGCACGCCAGGTCCATGATCTTCGCGTGGAAGCGGGCGTTCATCGCGACGGCGCCGTCCACGTCGTCCGCGGCGACGGCCTTCTCGCCCTCCGCGCACAGCTCCTCGAGCACCGAGATGCCGGCGCTGCCCGCGTTGGCGGCGGCGAGCCGGGCCGCTTCGGCCTCCAGCAGCGTGCGGACGGTGAGGAGCTGGTCGGCCTCCTCCTCCGTGGGCTCGTGCACGAACGCGCCCTGGGCGGGCCGCAGATCGACCCAGCCCTCGGTGTTCAGCCGCTGCAGCGCCTCCCGTACGGGCTGCCGGGACACCCCGAGATGGCCTGCGAGTTCGCTCTCGACGAGGTGCTGGCCGGGCTGCAGGGCGCGCGTGGTGATCAGTTCGAGGAGCGCCTCGTAGACACGGTCGCGCAGCGGGCCGGGCCGTTCGAGCTTGGGTACCGCACCCTGCGGCAGACCTGTCGACAACATCGGTCGGTCCCCCTCCTGAGCAGCGCGGAGCAACTGCAGCCGGAAAGCCAGTATGGATTGTCTTTCGTCTACAGTCTACGGCGCACAGTGGCCAGGGCTACGGGTGGTCAAGTGCGTCACACCGGACCGCACGCGCAGGTCACGGGCAGCGGACGACCTGTCCGGCGTACGACAGGTTTCCGCCGAATCCGAACAGCAGCACCGGGTCCCCGGTCGAGATGGCGCCCTGCTCGACGAGCTTGGAGAAGGCGAGCGGGATGCTCGCGGCCGAGGTGTTCCCGGACTCGGTGACATCCCGCGCGACGACGGCGTTGACGGCGCCGATCTTCTCGGCGAGGGGCTCGATGATGCGCAGGTTCGCCTGGTGCAGGACGACCCCGGCGAGGTCCTCGGGGACGAGTCCGGCGCGCTCGCAGGCCTTGCGGGCGATGGGCGGCAGCTGGGTGGTGGCCCAGCGGTAGACGCTCTGTCCCTCCTGCGCGAACCGCGCGGGCGTGCCCTCGATGCGTACCGCATGCCCCATTTCGGGCACGGAGCCCCACAGCACGGGCCCGATGCCGGGCTCCTCCGCGGCCTCCACGACGGCGGCGCCCGCCCCGTCCCCTACGAGCACGCAGGTGGTGCGGTCGCTCCAGTCGGTCACGTCGGACATCTTGTCGGCGCCGATGACCAGCGCACGCAGCGAGCCACCCGCCCGGACCGCATGGTCGGCGGTGGCCAGGGCGTGGGTGAACCCGGCGCACACCACGTTGACGTCCATCGCGGCGGGCGAGGGGACGCCGAGCCGGGCGGCGACCCGGGCGGCCATGTTGGGTGAGCGGTCCACGGCGGTGGAGGTGGCGACCAGGACCAGGTCGATGTCACCGGGCGCGAGGCCGGCCGCGGCGAGCGCCTTGGCGGCGGCGTGGGCGGCCAGCTCGTCGACCGGCTCGTCCGGTCCGGCGATGTGGCGTGTCCGGATGCCCACCCGGGACGTGATCCACTCGTCACTGGTGTCGACCAGGCCCGCCAGGTCCTCGTTGGTGAGCACCTTGGCGGGCTGGTAGTGGCCGACGGCGGCGATGCGCGAGCCGTTCATTGAGGTGGTCCCCCTCGTTGCCTTGGGTAGCGGGATCCACCAGTCTGATCAGTGACTCACGGGTACGACGGCAGCCAAGACGACAGGATTCGGGCGCCATGGTTGTCGGCTTCTGTCAGGCCTTCGGACGCCCGAACACTTTCCGAACAGTCACCCGGTGAACAGCTTCGTCGCCTTCTGTACGAGCTCGTACACCCCGTAGGCGAGCGGTGCTCCCACCCACAGCCAGGCGAAGGCGATCAGCGGGCGCCGGTCAGGCCGACTCCGGCTGCTGTCGTTCGACATCGACGGTCTCCTCCCTGGGGGCGGGGATGTGGTGGCGGGCGTTGACGGGCCGGACGAGTTCGTTGGCGACGAAGCCGACGACGAGCAGTCCGATCATGATGATGAAGGAGAGCCCGTACAGGGAGGCGCCGCTCTTGCCGGCCTCCTTCTGGTGGTCGGCGATCCAGTTCACGATCAGCGGCCCGAGGACGCCGGCCGTGGACCAGGCGGTGAGCAGCCGACCGTGGATGGCGCCGACCTGGTACGTGCCGAACAGGTCCTTCAGATAGGCCGGGATGGTCGCGAAACCGCCGCCGTAGAAGGACAGGATCACCATCGCGCACAGGACGAACAGCGGCTTGGAGGAGTCGCCGAACAGCGCGATCAGCGCGTACATCAGCGCGCCGAAGCCCAGATAGACGCGGTAGATGTTCTTGCGTCCGATCAGGTCGGAGGTGGACGACCAGCCGATGCGGCCCGCCATGTTGGCGGCGGAGAGCAGTGCGACGAAACCGGCCGAGGCCGAGACGGACACGGGGGTCGAGGTGTTCTTGAAGAAGTCCTGGATCATCGGGGCGGCCTTCTCCAGGATGCCGATGCCCGCGGTCACGTTCATGCAGAGCACGACCCACAGACACCAGAACTGCGGGGTGCGGATGGCCGTGCCCGCGGAGACCTGCGGTCCCTGGAAGGCGCTCGGGGCGCCCTCGACCGGCCGCTCGCTGCGCGGCACCCGCACCAGCAGCACGCCGAGCGCCATGAAGACGGCGTACGACAGCCCGTGCACGAGGAACGCGAGCGCGATCCCGGAGCTGTCGGCGCCGAACGACTCCAGCATCTGCGTGGACCACGGCGAGGCGATGAGCGCGCCGCCGCCGAAGCCCATGATCGCGATGCCGGTGGCCATGCCGGGCCGGTCCGGGAACCACTTGATCAGTGTGGAGACGGGTGAGATGTAACCGATGCCGAGGCCGATGCCGCCGACGAAGCCGTAGCCGAGGACGATCAGCCAGTACTGCTCGGTGGCCGCGCCCAGCGCGGAGATCAGGAAGCCGGAGGAGAAGCAGACCAGGGCGACGGTCATCGCCCAGCGCGGCCCGTTGCGCTCCACCAGCGTGCCGCCGAACGCGGCCGACAGACCGAGCATGACGATGGCGAGCTGGAAGGGCAGCGCGCTCTGCGTTCCGCTGAGACCGAGCGAGGACTCCAGGGGCGGCTTGAAGACGCTCCAGGCATAGGCCTGGCCGATGGAGAGATGGACGGAGAGAGCGGCGGGGGGAACCAGCCAGCGGCTCCAGCCGGCCGGTGCGACGGGGGGACTCATGATCCCGAACGTAAGGGAGCGGCAAGGGAGTTGAGAAGGCGGCGCGTCGACCGTATGCGATGAGCGGTACACGGCGAGCGCCGAACGGTCGGACCGCCCGGTTTCCCCAACCGTGCGCGGAGTTTTGTGGCCCCCGCCACCATTGGCGGCGGGAGGTCGTCGTACGAGGTGCGGGACCGGTTGCGGGCGGTGCTCCTCGGCGGGGCGGCGGGCGGCTTCGTACGGCCGGACGAACTGGACATCCCCCTCACCTTCGAAGGCACCCGCGAGGCGGGCACCACGCTCGGCTCGGGTGTCGTCATGGCCTTCGACGACAGGATCCCGCTGCCCCGGCTGCTGCTGCGCATCGCCGAGTTCTTCCGCGACGAGTCGTGCGGCCAGTGCGTGCCCTGCCGGGTCGGGACCGTGCGCCAGGAGGAGGCGCTGCACCGGATCGCCGAGCGCACGGGCGCGGCGGCGGCCGATGACATCGCCCTGCTCAGGGAGGTCGGCCGCGCGATGCGGGACGCCTCGATCTGCGGCCTGGGACAGACCGCGTGGAACGCCGTGGAATCCGCCGTCGACCGTCTGGGGGCGTACGAATGACCGTGACGCCGCTGGGGATCCCGCGCCGGCTGCTGGAGTTCACCATCGACGGGGAGCCGGTGCGCGCTCCCGAGGGTTCGACGATCCTCGATGCCTGCCGGGCGGCGGGGAAGGACATCCGACCCTCTGCCAGGGGGACACCCTGCGCCCCAAGAACGCGTGCCGCGTCTGCATGGTCGAGGTGGCGGGATCCAGGACACTGGTCCCGGCCTGCTCCCGCAGGGCCGAGCCCGGAATGGAGGTCCGCACCGGCTCGGAACGGGCCCACCACAGCCGCAAGGTCGTCCTCGAACTCCTCGCCTCCTCGGTCGACTTATCGACGACTCCACAAGTCGCCGAATGGATCAAGGAGTACGAGGCGAAACCGGACCGCTTCGGCCCGGACGCGGCCCGCCTGGGCGAGGAACCCAAGGTCGACAACGATCTGTATGTGCGCGACTACGACCAGTGCATCCTCTGCTACAAGTGCGTGGACGCCTGCGGCGACCAGTGGCAGAACACCTTCGCGATCTCGGTCTCGGGCCGCGGCTTCGACGCCCGGATCGCCGTCGAGCACGACGCCCCGCTCACCGATTCCGCGTGCGTGTACTGCGGCAACTGCATCGAGGTGTGCCCGACGGGGGCGCTGTCGTTCAAGTCGGAGTTCGACATGCGCGCGGCGGGTACCTGGGACGAGTCGGCGCAGACGGAGACGACGACGGTGTGCGCGTACTGCGGAGTGGGCTGCAACCTCACTCTCCACGTGCAGGACAATGAAATCGTGAAGGTCACCTCACCGCACGACAACCCGGTGACCCACGGCAACCTCTGCATCAAGGGCCGCTTCGGCTACCAGCACGTACAGAACCGGGACTGAGACACGACATGGGACGAGTCACGGAACGACGCAAGGTGATCCGCATCCGCGACGGGGTGGTCTCGTCCCGCCCGGACACGCTCGTCGCCGAGGAACCGCTGGAGATCCGGCTGAACGGCAAGCCGCTCGCGATCACCATGCGCACCCCGGGCGACGACTTCGCGCTGGCCGCGGGCTTCCTGGTCAGCGAGGGCGTGCTCGCCGAGCGGGACGACCTGCAGAACATCGTGTACTGCGCGGGCGCCACGGTCGACGGCTCGAACACGTACAACGTGGTGGACGTGCGGACCGCGCCCGAAGTCACGATCCCCGACATCACGCTCGAGCGGAACGTCTACACCACCTCGTCCTGCGGGCTGTGCGGCAAGGCGAGCCTCGACGCGGTCCGTACGACGGCCCGCTGGCCGATCGCCGACACTCCCCCGGTCCACGTCGAACCCGAGCTGCTCGCGAGCCTCCCCGACCGGCTGCGCGCGGCCCAGCGGGTCTTCGACCGGACCGGGGGTCTGCATGCGGCGGCCCTGTTCACGGAGGCCGGCGAGCTGCTGGACATACGGGAGGACGTGGGCCGGCACAACGCGGTCGACAAGCTGGTGGGCCGCGCCCTGCAAAGCGGCGACCTGCCGCTGTCCCGCACGATCCTGCTGGTCTCGGGCCGCGCCTCCTTCGAGCTGGCGCAGAAGGCGGTCATGGCCGGGATCCCGGTCCTGGCGGCGGTCTCGGCACCCTCGTCGCTCGCCGTCGACCTGGCCGCGGAGACCGGCCTGACCCTCGTGGGCTTCCTGCGGGGCAGCTCCATGAACGTGTACGCGGGCGAGAACCGCATCGCTCTGCGGACCGCGGCCGCCCAGGGGTGACCGGCTCTCCGCGACACGGCGCCGGGGCCCCGGCCGGCGGGGAGCGCCCCTTGCGCCGCAGGGGCCCCGCCTCAGCTGCTCCCGCCGCCCTGCGGGATCAGCCCGCCACGAACCGCACCTCGGCCGCGGTCACCACGGTTCCCAGCCGCGGGAAGTCCAGCCGCACCGACGCGTCGTGTTCGGCGGCCGTGAGCGCCGCCATGGCGTCCTCCACGAAGACCAGGTCGTAGCCGAGGTCCTGGGCTGCGCGGGCGGTGGACTCGACACCGAGGTTGGTGGCGATCCCGCCGAAGACGAGCGTGTTGACGCCCCGCTCACGCAGCAGGTCGTCCAGTCCCGTGCCCTGGAAGCCGCCGATGGTCCGCTTCACGACCTCCAGGTCGCCGTCCCGGGCAAGCCCGGCCACCAGCCCGCTTCCGGGCGGCTGTTCGGTGACACCTGGGCGTTCGACCCGGATGAGGACGACGGTCGCGCCCGCCGAGCGGAACGCGGTCGCCAACTCCTCGGCGGCGGACAGGACTTCGGTGCCCTTGCGGGGCTCCAGGGGCAGCGCGACGATCCGGTCCATCAGATCGACGAGGACAAGGGCGCTGCGTGCGGGATCGAGTGCGAGGGATACGGCCATGACGGAACGTTATCCGCCGTCAGCTCTCCGTACCGGAAATCCGGATCAACAGGTCCATGAACTGGTCGCGTTCGGCCGCGGAGAGCGGCGCGAGCAGCTCGTCGTTGGCCGTGCGCGCCGCCCGCTCGCAGCGCTTGAGCAGCCGCGCGCCGGCCCCGGTGAGCGACACCGCGTTCTTACGGCGGTCCTTGGGATCCGGTTCGCGTACGACGAGAGCGGCGGACTGCAGGTCGTTGAGGACGCCGACCAGATCCTTCGGGTCGAGCTGCACGCTGCGCCCGAGGTCGGCCTGGGCGACGGGGCCGAGGTCGCGGACGGCGGAGAGCACCACGTGGTGCCACATCTTCTGCCCCTCCGCGGCCAGCGCCTCGGCCACCAGGGTCCGGCCGCGCGCGGCGGCACGGCCGAGCAGCCAGCTGGGGAGGGAGCGGATCGCGGCGAGGGGCGCTTCGGGCATGCGGACAGCCTAGCGAAAAGTCATTGGACTTCCCAATGAAGTTCGGATTATCGTTGGGACTCCCAACGAATGCGTCGGGAGTCCCGACGTCCCCTGGAGGTGTGATGCGCCGCGTCCGCTACGAGTCCACCGGCGGCCCTTTGCTTCTGGAGGAAGCCCCGGTCCCCGAGCCCGGCCCCGGCGAACTCCTCGTCCGCTGCGAGGCCGTGGGCGTCACGCTCCCCGTCGTCCGCAAGGTCACCGAGGCCGCCGAGCCGATCCCGCTGGGCGGTGAGATCGCGGGTGAGGTGGTGGCCGTCGGCGAGGGAGTCGCCCGCTTCCGCACCGGCGACCGCGTGACGGGGCTGTGCTTCGGGCACGGTTACGCGGATTTCGCGCTTCTGCACGAGGCCATGGCCTCCCCCGTGCCGGACGGCGCCTCGGCGGTCGACGCGGTCGCCCTCGTCCGCAGCGGCCTCGTCGCCCTCGGCGCCCTGGAGGCCGCCCGCCCGGAACCGGGCGAGACGGCGCTGGTCACGGCCGCCGCCAGCGGAGTCGGCCAGCTGGCCGTGCAGTTGGCGAAGGTGCGTGGCGCGGCCCGGGTGGTGGGTGCCGTGTCGGACACCGGGAAGGCCAACTTCGTACGCTCCCTCGGCGCAGACGACGTCGTCGCGTACGGCGACGACAGCTGGGGCGATCCCGTCGACTACGCATTGGATGCCGTCGGCGGCGAGCTGCTCACCCCGGCCGTCGCCGCGCTCGCTCCGGGCGGACGGCTGGTGGCGTACAGCTCGGGCGGCGGGTCGATCCAGGCGTACGACCTGCTCGTCGGCGCCAAGTCCGTGATCGGCTTCCAGATGGCGCGGATCGCCCGCGGCAAGCCGGAGTTGTACGAGCGCTGGCGTCAGGAGCTGTGGCAACTGTTCGGGGAGGGCACGCTGAGGCCCGCCGTGCACGGGGAGTTCGCGCTGGAGGACGCGGCGAAGGCGCACGCGGTGATCGAGTCGCGGAGCAATCTGGGCAAGGTCGTGCTGCGCCCCTGAACTCTGCATCGCTGCGTCAGCTGACCCGTCCACGGCGGCGGTCCAAGACCTGCTCGACCGGATGCCGCGAGTTCGAGCGGCAGGTCATCTTCTGGCCTCCCAGGAGGGGTTCGACGGCGTCGACGGCGGGATCGCACGGGCCTGATGACCGTGCGCAAGGGCGCGGCGGCCCCAGCGCACGGACAGCCGGGCTGCCCATGGACCAGGTGAGCAACAGCCACTAACGTCCCGTGGGTGCCCGACGACGTACGAGCACGACAGCGGACGGGAACCGGCCTCGGTCTGCTGCTGGCCCTGGTTCTCGGGGCCGTGCTGCTCACCGCCCTCCCGGAGCACGGTCGACGGGAGGGCGGCGCGTGTACACCGCACACAATCTCCTCGTGGTCGGCCGACGACCGTCTCACGCGTGAGTTCGCGCGCTACGGCGACGACGCGACCCGCACCGACGACTGGACCGGCGGCGACGGCACCCATTCGGTGCGGCTGCCGGACGGGCGGGTGCTGTGGTTGTTCTCGGACACCTATCTCGGCCAGGTGCACCGCCCGCCCAACCCGGCCGGCGAGTCGTACGCCTGGCGGGACACGACGGCCCCGCTGGTGCGCAACTCGGCCGTGGTGATGGACGGCAGGGGCCGCCTGCAGAGCACGCTGCCCGCGCCGGTCTTCCCCGACCCCGCCCAGAACCAGTGGCGCTGGCCGGTCGCGGCCCGGGTCGAGCCGCGCTCCCCCGGTTCCTCCGAGCAGGTCGTCCGGGTGCTGCTGTGGCTGCGGGCGGCCGGGCAGTCCCCGTGGATCTACGGAGTGCCCACCGCGACCGAGGTCGCCACGCTCTCCCTGCCGGATCTGCGGGTCGAGTCGGTGGTGAAGGTGCTCGACCAGAGCCTGGTGCCCGATCCCTCGCGTCGGATCCTGTTCGGTACGACGCTGGTGGACAAGGGCGGTTGGACGTACGTCTTCGGCGGCGACGACGGGCAGGCAGCCTCCCGGCCGGCCTCGTCGGCGTATGTGGCGCGGGTGCCGGAGGGGCGGCTCGCGGACGCGGCCGCCTGGCGGTACTGGGGCGGTTCGGGGTGGGGGCTGCGGCCACGGCCGGTGAGCGGGGCGAAGGTGGGCAGCGCGTTCTCGGTGGTGCGGGCGGGCGGGACGTATGTGCTGTTCACGATGGCCGCGGGGACGGCGGGGCTGACCACCGTGACCTCGTACTGGGCGTGCTCCCCCGTCGGGCCGTGGCACGGCCCGACGAGGAACTTCAGCCCCTCGCTGCCGACGGCGGGCGTCGCCGCGTACAACCCGCAGGTGCATCCCGAGCTGAGTAGCGACGAGCGGCTGGTGCTGAGCTACGACGTCAACTGGCTGGAGACGAGCGGCGCTTCGGCGAGCATCAACGCGAACGTGGCCCTGTACCGACCGCGGTTCGTGACGGTGCGGGTGACGCGGTCGCGGTGACCTCGGCGGCTTCCGCCACGGGGTCGTGCGAGCGGCGCTTGGCGAGCACCGCGCAGACCATCAGCTGCATCTGGTGGAAGAGCATCAGCGGCAGCACCGCCAGCGAGGCATGGGCGCCGAACAGGACGCTGGCCATGGGCAGTCCGGAGGCGAGGGACTTCTTGGAGCCGGCGAACTGGATCGCGATCCGGTCCTCGCGGTGGAAGCGCAGGGCCTTGCCGCCGTACCAGGTCAGGGCGAGCATCACGGCGAGCAGTACGGCTTCGACGACCAGCAGGCCGCCGAGCCGGATCGGGCTCACCTTGTGCCAGATGCCCTGGACCATGCCCTCGCTGAACGCGGTGTAGACGACCAGCAGGATGGAGCCGCGGTCGACCAGCCCGAGCACCTTCTTGTGCCGGGCGACGAAGCCGCCGATCCACCGGCGCAGCAGCTGTCCGGCGAGGAACGGCACCAGCAGCTGCAGCACGATCTGGACGAGCGAGTCGGCCGAGAACCCGCCGGCGCTGCTGCCGAGGACGGCGGCGGCGAGCAGGGGTGTGACGACGATGCCGACGAGGGAGGAGAAGGAGCCCGCGCAGATCGCCGCCGGAACGTTTCCCCGGGCGATCGACGTGAAGGCGATCGACGACTGGATGGTCGACGGGACGAGCGTGAGGAAGAGCAGGCCCTGGTAGAGCGGGTGGGTCAGCAGGACCGGGACGAGGCCGCGGGCGGCCAGGCCGAGCAGTGGGAAGAGCACGAACGTACAGGCGAGGACCGTGCCGTGCAGCCGCCAGTGCTTCAGTCCGTCCAGCGCCTCTCGGGTGGAGAGCCGGGCGCCGTACAGGAAGAAGAGGAAGGCGATCGCGGCCGTGGAGGCGCCCGAGGCCACGTCGGCGCCCGTCCCGCGCGCCGGGACCAGGGCCGCGAGGCCCACCGTCCCGAGCAGCAGCAGGATGTACGGGTCGATCGGTATCCAGCTCGGCCATTGCAGGCGCTTCACGGTGCTCCACTTGCTTGTTGCGGTCGGCGGGTCCGGGGCCGGAAAGCCCCCGTTCATCGTCCTCCTCCGCAAGCCGATCGGGAATCCGTCATACCGCTCTGACTGTCATCGCGATTCGCGATGAGCGGCTACCGTTGTTCCCATGTACGCCCCCTCCCACCTGCGGACGTTCCTTGCGGTGGCCCAGACGTTGAGCTTCACGCAGGCCGCCCGGCGGCTGGGGCTGCGGCAGTCCACCGTCAGCCAGCACGTGCGGCGCCTGGAGGACGCCACCGGGCGCCAGCTGTTCTCCCGGGACACCCACTCCGTGGAGCTGACGGAGGACGGCGAGGCGATGCTCGGGTTCGCACGGCGGATCCTGGAGGTGCAGGAGCAGGCCTCGGCGTTCTTCACGGGCACGCGGCTGCGGGGCCGGCTGCGCTTCGGCGCCTCGGAGGACTTCGTGCTGACCCGGCTGCCGGAGATCCTGGAGGGCTTCCGGCACGACCATCCGGAGGTCGATCTGGAGCTGACGGTCGAGCTGTCGGGCATCCTGCACGAGCAGCTGGCCGCCGGGAAGCTGGACCTGGTGCTGGCCAAGCGGCGCCCGGAGGACCCGCGGGGCGAGCTGGTCTGGCACGACGAGCTGGTGTGGATCGGCGCGGAGCGGCTGCGCCTGGACGCGGACCGGCCGGTGCCGCTGATCGTCTTCCCGCCGCCGGGCATCACGCGCGCGCTCGCCTTCGAGTCGCTGGAGCGGCAGGGCCGGCCGTGGCGCATCGCCTGCACCAGCGGCAGCCTGAGCGCCCTGATCGCGGCGGCCCGGGCAGGCCTCGGCGTCATGGCGCACTCCCGCGGCCTGATCCCGCCGGGCCTGGTCCGGGTCCCCGACCGCTTCGGCCTGCCCGAACTCGGCCGCGTCGACTTCGTCCTGGACCACGGCACCCGCCGCACCTCCGCCCAGAGCGCGGCGGACGCACTGGCGTCGACGATCCTGGCGGGCGGGGTCCGGCTGCAGCGTCGCTGAGCGCTCGGCTGGTACGGCGCGATGGGCCGTCGGTCGGCTGGCGGCCCGTGGTGGCTGGTCGCGCAGTTCCCCGCGCCCCTTCGGGGCGCTGCTGTACCGCAGCCGACTTCACCAGGGCCGCTGGGTCAGCGGGCCGGGAGCGGGTAGGTGAGCTGTTTGATACGGCGCAGGAAGACAGTCGTATCCACATGCTGAACGCCCTCCAGGTGGCCCAGCGGACCGCTGAGGTAGGCGTACAGGTCGGCGGTGCTTTCGGCCAGTGCGGTCGCGATGATGTTGCAGGGTCCCGTCGCCGCGGAGACGTGGGCGATCTGGGGGTGGCCGGCGAGGGCCTCGCCGACGGAGTGCAGGGCGGCCGGGGCAGCGGTGATCCACAGCATCGCGGCCACCGGGTGTCCGACCACCTCCGGGTCGCTCTCCGAGTCGATGTACACAGCCCCCGAGGCGAACAGTGCGGCGAGGCGGCGCTTGACCGCGGACTCGGACAGGCCGGTGGCGCGCTGCAGTTCGGGGTAGGTGGCCCGGCCGTCCCGCTCCAGGACGGCGAGCAGCGGCTCGTCCTGCGCTGTGAGGCGGGCGGGCCCGGCCGCAGGCTCGACCCGGGGGCGCAGGGCGTCCGTCTCCTCGGCGGTGAGCGCCCCGAACTTGCTGAGCCAGCCCTGCGCACCGCCGTAGAACCGGTGCAGCAACTGGTGGGCGCGGATCTCCACGACGCTGGGGGTGCGCGGGAGCTTGCCGAGGAGCAGGTCGTCGTGCTCGCCGGAGCTGCGCGGGCGGGTCAGGCACAGAACCTCGGTCCCGCCCGAAACGAGCCCGACCCAGCTGGTGTCGGGCCGCTTCGCCAGCGCTTCCCCGATGGCCGGGGCGCTGTCCGGCGCGCAGCGAACCCGCAGCATCCACTGGTCCCGGCCGAGCCGGCTTGCGTCCCGCATCACCACGATGCGCAGTCCGCCCTCGGCGCACAGCCGGCGGTAGCGGCGGGCGATGGTCTGGTCGGAGACGCCGAGCACCGCCGCGATCCGGCTGAACGGAGCCCGGCCGTCGATTTCCAGCGCCGACAGCAGGCGCAGGTCGAGCCCGTCGAAACCGGGCGCCAGCCGTGGGTGGGAATTCGTCTCCATACCGCCTTCTGATGTCGGATTCCAGCGCCGGGACGACTCCAGCCTCCGCGATCGTCCGGCCTGCCCCATCGTACGGAGTCATACGCAATCCATCGCACAAGGAGTTGAGGACATGCGTACATGGGGGCCGCTCACGGCCGTGTGCCTGAGCACGTTCATGTTGTTGCTGGATGTGACCATCGCGGTGGTCGCCCTGCCGGACATGGCGGGTTCGCTGCATGCGTCGCTGAGCGATCTGCAGTGGGTGATGGACGGGTATGCGCTGGCACTGGCCGCGCTGCTGCTCGGGACGGGCGCCGCGGCCGACGTCCTGGGCCGGCGGCGGGTGCACGTGGTGGGCGTGGTGATGTTCGCGACGGCCTCGCTGCTGTGCGGACTTGCGAGCGGACCGGGGATGCTGATCGCCTCGCGGGCGCTGCAGGGTCTCGGCGGGGCGGCGATGCTCGCGACCACGCTGCCGCTGCTGGGCTCCGTCTATCAGGGCAGGCAGCGTTCGGTGGCGCTCGGCGTGTGGGGCGCGGTCAGCGGCGCGGCGGCCGCGGTGGGTCCGGTGCTCGGCGGGGTGCTGACGGACGGGCCTGGCTGGCGGTGGATCTTCTACGTCAATCTGCCGGTGAGCGTGGCCGCGGTGTGGCTGACGCTGAAGGTCGTCCCGGAGTCGCACGGCTCGCGTGAGCGGCGCGTCGACTGGGCGGGCACAGTGACCTTCGTGGCCTTCGCGGGCGGGCTGACATACGGGGCGGTGCGGGCCGGGGAGCACGGCTGGGGCGAGACGGGCACCCTCGTGACGTTCGCGGCGGCGGTGGTGGCGCTGGTCTGCTTCGTCGCCGTGGAGCGGAGCGGCACGGACCCGCTGCTCGATCCGCGGCTGTTCCTCAAGCCCGCGTTCTCCGTGGTGATGCTGGGCGCGCTGGCCTTCAACGCGGGGGCGTTCGGTCTCATGGCGTACGACTCGATATGGATGCAGTCGCTGCTCGGGTTGAGCCCGGTGCGCGGTGGTGCGGTGTTCCTGTGGATGTCGCTGGCGGCGTTCGTGGTGGCGGCGGCCGGCGGGCGGCTGCTGCACGGGGTGCCGGCGCGGATCACGGTCGGCGGCGGTCTGCTGCTGGTGGGCTCGGGGCAGTTCTGCATGACGGTGCTGGACGCGGGGTCGACGGCGTCCGTGCTGGCGCCGGGCATGGTGCTGGTCGGGGTCGGTACGGGACTGGCGGCGCCCGGGATCGCGGGCGCGGCGCTGGCCGCCGTACCGCCGGAGCGGTCCGGGATGGCGGGGGGCGCGGTCAACACCTTCCGGCAGCTCGGCCTCGCGCTCGGCATCGCCGTCTACGGCACCGTGCTCACGTCGCGCATGCAAAGCACGCTGCCGCACGACGCGGCCCATGCGCTGGCCGGAGGCGCCGCCGGGGCCCTGCGCGGGGGCTTCTCCGAGCATGCGCTGCGGTCGGCGTTCGCCTCGGGGCTGAACACGGCGGCGGTGGCGGCGGGGCTGACCGCGACGGTCGCCGGAGCGCTGGTGATCGCCCTGGTCAGGACGGCGCGCCCGACCCGGACGGAAGTAACGGAAACCTCCGCTCCGACGCTGACAGAGGAGAGGACGGCACCCCTCGGGCAGGCCCGCTGACGGGCGCCGGGAGCGGTTTCCAGGTCGTACAGATTCGGTGGAGATTGCGGGACCGAAACTTACTCAACCGTCAGTTTTCTGTCCGACCCTTCCGGATGTGAGCGCATTTTCCGGCCGTGACCAGCCTGTACCTGAGCACTGCTCGGATTCGGCCCCCCTCCCGCCCTGTCGCCGTCTGGGGTAGCTTTCACGCCCTGTGCGGGGTAGCACTAAATCGGGCACTGAGGAGCGGGGAGCGGGTTTGCGCGAGTTCACCAACCCTCCGTTGACGTTGTCACCGCCGGTGGGCGGTCTGGCCGACGTCGTCTTCGAGCGTGCCCAGGAAGACCCGCTGCACATCAGCCTGGGCCGCAAGGACGACCAGGGGCAGTGGCGTGATGTGACGGCGGCGGAGTTCCGGGACGAGGTGCTGGCCCTGGCCAAGGGGCTGCTGGCCCGCGGCATTCGCTTCGGCGACCGCGTCGCGATCATGTCCCGTACCCGCTACGAGTGGACGCTGTTCGACTTCGCGCTGTGGACGATCGGTGCCCAGGTGGTGCCGATCTATCCCACGTCCTCGGCCGAGCAGTGTTTCTGGATGCTCTACGACGCCGAGTGTTCGGCGGCGATCGTGGAGCACGAGGACCATGCGATGACCATCGCCAGCGTCATCGACCGGCTGCCTCAGCTGCACCAGTTGTGGCAGCTCGACATCGGCGCCGTGCAGGAGCTGTACGACGCGGGCGCGTACATCGACGACGACGTGGTGCACCGGCACCGGCAGGCGGTCACCCCCGAGTCGACCGCGACGATCATCTACACCTCGGGCACCACGGGCCGGCCGAAGGGCTGTGTGATCACCCACGGCAGCTTCATGTGGGAGGCGGACACGGTTGCCCAGCGCTGGGATCCGGTGTTCCACTCCAAGAAGGGCGACGAGGCGGCGACGCTGCTGTTCCTGCCGCTCGCGCACGTCTTCGGGCGGATGGTGGAGGTCGCGGCGATCCGCGGTGGGGTGCGTTTCGGCCATCAGCCGCAGCTGAACGCGGCCGCGCTGCTGCCGGATCTGCAGGCGTTCAAGCCGACGTTCATCCTCGGGGTGCCGTACATCTTCGAGAAGGTCTTCAACGCCTCCCGCCGCAAGGCCGAGAAGGAGGGCAAGGCCGGGCCGTTCGAGAAGGCCGTCGAGATCGCCGTGAAGTACGCGGACGCCGTCGAGGCGAAGGCCTGGGGCACCGGTCCCGGCCCCTCGGCCGGTCTGCGGGTGCAGCACCAGCTGTTCGACAAGCTCGTCTATTCCAAGGTGCGGGCCGCGATGGGCGGCCGCATCCGCAACGCCATCACGGGCGGCTCCGCGATGGACCGGCGGCTCGGCCTGTTCTTCGCGGGCGCGGGCGTGCAGATCTACGAGGGTTACGGCCTCACGGAGTCGACGGCGGCCGCGACCGCCAACCCGCCCGGGCGCACCCGCTACGGCACCGTCGGCCAGCCCATCCCGGGCATGACCGTGCACATCGCGGACGACGGTGAGATCTGGCTGCACGGCCCGAACATCTTCCAGGGCTACCTCAACAACCAGAAGGCCACCGACGAGACCCTGCACGACGGCTGGCTCGCCACCGGCGACCTGGGCTCTCTCGACGAGGACGGCTACCTCACGATCACCGGCCGCAAGAAGGAGATCCTGGTGACCTCCGGCGGCAAGAGCGTCTCCCCCGGGCTGCTGGAGGAGCGGGTGCGCGACCACCCGCTGGTCAACCAGTGCATCGTCGTCGGCAACGACCGTCCGTACATCGCCGCCCTGGTCACCCTCGACCAGGAGGCCGTCGAGCACTGGCTGACCATGCGGGGCAAGCCGCAGATGTCGCCGGCCGAGCTGGTGCGCGACGCCGACCTGGAGACGGAGGTGCGGCGCTCGGTGGTCGCCGCCAACACCCTCGTCTCGCAGGCCGAGTCGATCCGCACCTTCCGGATACTGGCCCAGCCGTTCACCGAGGAACACGGTCTGCTGACCCCGTCCCTGAAGCTGAAGCGCAAGGCCATCGAGAACGCCTACGCCAACGAGGTCGAGGCGCTCTACCGGGCCTGAGCAGGCCCTGACGCACCGTCAACTGATGTTGATGCGGAAGAGCTTGTCCGATCCGTCCGGCTGGTTCCCGTTGTTGTCGCAGTTGGTGGTCGACAGCCACAGCTGGTCGGCGCCCGGTACCTTGGTCACGGTCCGCAGACGGCCGTACGTACCCACGTAGTACGCGGTCGGTGTGCCGACGCTCTCGTCGTCCCCGTTGATCGGGATGCGCCACAGCCGCTCTCCGCGCAGGGACGCCATGTAGACGACGTTGCGGACGATGGCGATACCGCTGGGCGAGGCCTCGGAGACGTTCCAGGTGGCCTTGGGGTTGGTCATCCCGGCGGTGCTGCAGGTGCCCTCGCAGATCGGCCAGCCGTAGTTGGCGCCCGGCTTGATGAGGTTGAGTTCGTCCTTGGAGCTGTTGCCGAACTCCGCTTCCCACAGCCGGCCGTTGCGGTCGAAGGCGAGGCCCTGCGGGTTGCGGTGGCCGAGGCTGTAGACGTAGTTGCCGAAGGGGTTGCCGGGGGCCGGCTTCCCGTCCGTCGTCATGCGCAGGATCTTGCCGTTGAGGGAGTTCTTGTCCTGTGCCAGGTCGGGCGTCTGGGCCTCGCCGGTGGAGACGTAGAGGTAGCCGTCGGGGCCGAAGACGAGGCGGCCGCCGTTGTGGTAGCGGTTCTTCTTGATGCCCTGGAGCAGGATCTTGTAGTCGCCGAGCGAGGTGCCGTCGTAGGTCATGCGGACGACACGGTTTCCCTCGTCGGCGGTGTGCATGAAGTACACGTAGTGGTTGGTCGCCCACTTCGGATCGACGGCGACGCCGAGCAGCCCGCCCTCGCCGTTGGTGGTGACGGCGTTCGGGACCGTGCCGACCTGGGTCCTCGTGCCGTCCTTGGTGACCTTCCAGACGCGGAAGTCGTCCCGCTCGGTGACCAGTGCGCTCTGCCCGTCGGGCATCCAGTAGGTGCCCCAGGGGATCGTCCACCCCGTCGACAGCGTGGAGACGGAGCTGGGCACGCCACCGTCGGTCGCGCACGCCTTGGTCGTGAAGGTGACGGTGTTGCTCGGCTGGGAGGTGTTGCCCGCCGCGTCTCGTGCGACGACGTTCAGCGCGTACGGGCTGTTGCAGGCGAGCCCGGTGAGCGTGGTCGACGTACCGTTCGTGACCGTCTTGTAGACCGTGGTGTCGCTGCGCACGTCGTAGGCGACGACCGCCTTGTCGTCGGTCGAGGCGCCCCAGGTGAGTCGGGCGCTGTTCGCGGTGACGTCGGAGGCGGAGAGCGTGCCCGGTTTCGTCGGCGGGGTGGTGTCGGAGCTGGGTTCGGTGGTGCAGTCGACGACCGGGCTCGCGGGGGAGGTGTTGCCTGCCGCGTCGCGGGCGATGACGGTGAGGTTGTAGGTGGTGTCCGGGCTGAGTGCGGTGAGGACCTTGCTGGTCGAGCTGCCCGGTGCCTCACTGATCTTGTTGCCGTGTTCGTAGATGTCGTACGCGGTGACGCCCACGTTGTCGGTGGAGGCGCCCCACGACAGCGTGAGGCCGTCCTCGCCGATGTCCGAGCAGGCGGGTTGGCCGGGACGGGTCGGGGCCTGGGCGTCGGGCGCCGTGCCGATGGTGATGCGGTCGAGGTTGGGGCCGCCGCCGGTCGTGGTCGCGGTGGCACGGATCTTGTGGGTGGCCGCGGTCAGCGGGACGTCGACGGTCCTGGTGGCCCAGGTGTTCCAGTCGGCGGTGGCCGGGAAGGACACGGCGGAGGCGACCACCGTGCCGTCCACGGAGAGGTCCATCGGACGGTCGGTTGCGGTCCCGTTGGCGTAGCGCAGGGTGAGTGCTGCGGTGCCCGCGGAGGCCGCGCTCACCGTGAACTCCACCCAGGAGCCCTTGACGTTGGTGTAGTCGACGAAGCCGGTGCCCGTGTATCCGGTGTGGTTGGTGGCCACCGTGCCCTGCGAGATGGCCGCGTCCTCGGCCTGGTAGTCGGTTCCGGCGAGCGCGCTGTCCCGGCTCAGGCGCGGGAGGGGCGCCGCCGGTGTGGCGTACGAGGTGCCGATCCACGCCTCGTCGATCCGCAGCCGCCGGTAGCGGGTGGTGTCGGTGGAGGCGGCCCAGGTGGTGTCCGCCTCCAGGCGTACGTAGCGGGCGTCGGCCGCAGCGAGGTCGATGCCCTGTACTCCGCGGCGGCTTGGGAGCTGCCCGGTCTTGACCGCGCTCCCCCAGGACGTGCCGTCGTTGCTCAGGAACACCTTGTAGTCCTTGATCCGCGCCGACTGCTCGGTGTCCGAGCGGGCGTAGGCGACGGAGTCCTCGCGCTGGTTGAGCCCGATGTACTGGACCCTCCTGGCCGAACCGAGGTCGAAGGTGAGACTGACCGGCAGGGTTTTGTCGTTGTCCCAGTAGGTGAGGTGGCTGCCGTCGCCTGCGGCCGATCCCGCATGTCCGCTCGCGGAGGCGCTCGAGGTCACCTTGACCCCGGTGAGGATGCCCTGACGACCGGCGGTGGTGACCTTGAAGACGGTGTCGTACGGGTCCCAGCCGCCGAGACCGCTCAGCGTCAGCACGCCGCCCGACTGCGACCACGAAACCGCCTTTCCGGTACGGAGGTTGGTGACGGAGGCGATGCGGTAGCCGTTGTCGCGGATGCGCAGGGTGCCGGTGCCGGGCGGCGTCAGGACATGGACGTACTGCAGGTTCGGGTCGCTCTTGCTGATCGTCGTGACGCCGTGCGCGCCGTCGTTCCAGAAGCCGGGCCCCAGGCCGCCGTACATGTAGCCGCCGCCCTCGGTGCCGTGCAGGGACTCCCAGATGGGGGCGAGGTAGGAGTCGGCGAAGGTGTTGAAGGCGGCCTGGTTGGCCGGGAACCTGCCGTTGACCTGGGCGGTCTCGGCCATCAGGGCCTTCACCGAGGAGCCCGCGTTGGTGATCAGCCGGCCGAGGGTGAGCTTCTTGTCGACGGTCGGGTCGGTGCCGTCGTACCACCAGGCGCCGGTCGAGGGCAGCTTGAAGTCGGCCTCGGTCAGGCGGGGTTGGGCGGTGTAGATCGCCTGCGGGTAGTCATAGGCGGGTGTCATCCCCGTCTTCTGCTCATTGCTGATCATGTCCATGATCGGCGTGTCTTCGTTGTTGTTGCTGAGCGTGTAGTTCGGGCGCTTGTCGTAGATCTGCTGGTAGAGGTGGTGGCTCTCCCAGTAGGAGTTGTCGTTGTCGATCCAGAAGCCGCCGAGCTCGGGGTAGCGGTCCATGACCTCGAAGAAGTTGTCGTAGCTGAACTGCCCGAAGCCGTCGCGGGTGGTCAGGTCGACGTTCTTGCCCTTGTAGGCGGAGTAGGCGGCCGAGTCGAGCCACTCGTGGCCGCCCTCGTCGTGCCACTTCGGGTCGTCGGTCATATAGAGGATGACCTTCATGCCCTTGGCCTTGGCGGCGGTGATCAGCTCACCGAGGAAGTCCCGCCGGGTGGAGCAGGATCCCGGGATCTTCGACGGCCAGGGGCGGGCGTAGCCGAGGCGGCTGTGGAAGGTGGCGAGGACGAGGTACTGGGTGTGCAGCTTCTGCGCCTCGTTCACCCAGTACTGCGGTGTCCAGCCGCCGCTCGTGACGTCGTTCTCCCAGGCGGTGCAGCTGGTGTGGGCGGGCGCGGTGCGCAGGCCCCAGTGCAGGAAGAGGCCGCCGACGGAGTTGCGGAGGAAGTCCTGACGGGGGTTCTCCAGGTCGCGGGGCCGTACGGCGTTCGCGCAGTTCTCGGTGGATCCACTGCTCGACACCCGCAGCGTCACGCCGCTCAGGCAGTACCCGTCGACGTCCTGGAAGCCCAGGTCGTACGGCGAGGCGGAGCCGCGCCCGGCGGTGAAGCCGGTGAAGCGGATGTCGCTCGCCGCGTTGGCGATGACCGCGGGGCGGCCGTCGTCCGCCGCGAACTCGACCGAGCTGTCGGCGAACTGGACGTGGTCGGCGTTGTGCAGGTACCAGCCGTAGGCCGGCCGGGTGCCGATGGCCTTCGGGTTGTAGTCGCCCGGGTCGTTGCTCGGCACCGAGGCGGACATGGGGGCGTGGCCGCCGGGCACGGTGATGTGGACATTGTGGAAGGTGACGCCGTTGATCCGGTGGCCGGTCTCGCCCCACAGGGTCGGGCTGAAGGACGGGCTGTTGCCGGTGGCCGTGATGTTGTCGTAGGTGATGTCGCTGATCGATCCGACGCCGGGACGGTTGCCGCAGCGCTTCCGGGTGCCGATCTTCTGCATGATCGGCGAGTGGACGTCCGTCATCGTGATGTCGCGGTAGTGGACGTCGGAGATCTTCGCGCCGTCCATCGACACCATCCCGAGGCCGGACTTGTCCGCGCCGTCGATGCGGATGTTCTCGAACTGGTAGTCCGAGAAGTCTCCGCAGGTCTCGGAGCCGAACATCAGGGCGTTGCAGCACCGGGCGCCGAGCGTCGAATCACTCACCCGCACATGGCCGTTGGGCAGCTTGGCGCCGAGGGCGTCGCTCTTGAAGACCAGGGCGTCGTCGTTGGCGTGGATGGTCGCGTTGGTGATCGTGGCGTCGGTCGTCGAGATGACGTTCCAGCCGTCGCGGTCGCTCGCGGTGTCGATGGTGAGGTGGTTGGACGTCACGTTCTTGCAGCCGTTGACGAGGGCCGCGAAGTGGCCGCCACGGCGCAGGGTGAGCCCGTCGCCGATCCTGAGCCCGTCACACCGCGTCAGCGAGATGATCTTGTCGGCCTCGCCGGACTTCGGGTTGCCGGTGATCAGGTTGCCCATGCCGTCGATGACGCCCTGCCCGACGAAGCCGATGTCGGTCAGCCGGTCGCCGTAGATCATCGCGTCGTGGAAGTGGCTGTGCCCGTAGTCCTGGTAGGCGTCGTACGGGTTGGCCTCGGCCTTGTCGTAGGTGTCGGCACCGGAGCCCTGGATCGTGGCGCCCTTGTCGAGCTGGAGCGTCACATGGCTCTTCATGTGGATGGTGTTCTGGGACTTGTAGGCGCCGGCGGGAAAGCGGACGATGCCGCCACCGGAGGCCGAACCGGCCGCCGTGATCGCCCTGTTGATGGCCGGCGTGTCGTTGGCGGAGCCGTCGGCCTTGGCTCCGTAGTCACGGACGTCGTAGACGGCGGCGGTGTGCGGGGTGGGGTGCGGGGCCGCGAGCGCGGCGGGGTGGGCGAGTCCGAGGACGACGGCGATGACGAACAACACGATCGCCGCCGCCCCCGTCCGCTGTGCGGTGGGCGGTCTCATATGGCGGTTCCTCAGACGAGTTGGTAGCCGCGGAGGTTGGTGAGCAGCAGGTAGGTGTCCTGCAGGGACCCGGAGGTGTCGCCGAGGGAGCGGTAGATGCCCCACTTCGGGCGCACCCGGTCGGCCAGGAAGGTGTCGACGCCGGTCTTCGACGCGTCCACGACGGTGGAGCCGCCGGACTTGAGGATCCAGCGGACCGAGCCCGCCGAGCCGCTGCCGACCTTGATCTGGAAGTCGACGTCGGTCCACTTGTCGTGCAGCGGGTCGAGGTCGGTGCGGCCGACGAGGATGTCGTCGACGGCCAGCTTCAGCTCGATGGTCTGCCTGCCGTTCACGCGGCGCAGGGACTGCACCACGATCGGCGAGGTGCCGTTGCCCGGCTGCTTCATCTGCATGATGTGCGTGAAGGTGGTCGTGGCCTTCAGCGAGCTGGGGATGTACATCGAGTACGTGACCCGCCAGGTCTGGCCCTCGGTCCACTTGAGGTAGTTGCCGCCGCTGCCGTTGCGCAGGCCGGTGACCTCCTGGCGCTGGCGGTCCGTCGAGGTGTCGCGGTCGACGGTGTGCATGTTGAAGCGCCAGTTGTCGCCGGTGGCGAAGATGTGCGGATGACCGGCAGGGTGCGAGTGTGCGCGGTCGTCCTCGACCGTCTCGAAGGCACCGAGGCCGTCGCCGCCCGCGGACGGCGCCCACTTCTGCTGCCAGGAGGCGGCGTGGGCGGTGCCGGCCGGCAGGCCGACCGCCGTGGCCGCGCCACCGAGAGCGGCGCCCAGCAGCACCCTTCTGGATGTGCTCATGACACTAATCACCTCGCAGTTGCTCGTTCATGATCAGGAAGGCGCCCAGGCCGTGGAAGTCGTTGGTGGCCCGGGTGCGGGCGATGTAGTACGCGTAGTCACCGACGTTCGTGCCGACGGAGATGTCGGAGAGGTCGGTACGGCCGTCCGGTCCGGTGGAGAGCTCGGCGAGCACGCCCCGGTAGCCCCGGTGGGCCACCTCCGCGTAGTGCGGATCGAGGTAGTGCTGCTGAACGCCGCGGGACAGGGCGTAGGTGAACATGCTGGAGCAGGACGTCTCCGTCCAGTTGCCGCTCCGGCCGCCCTTGTCGATCACCTGGAACCAGCGGCCGGTCGCCCGGTCCTGGTACTTCTCCAGACCGGCCGCCAACTTCCGTAAGGCGGAGAGGAGTTGGGCCCGGCGCGGATGGTTCGCGGGCAGCGCGTCCAGCACATTGACGATCGCCATGGAGTACCAGCCGACCGCTCGGCACCAGTGCTCGGGAGCGAGCCCGGTCTGCGGGTCGGCCCAGCTCGCGCTCTTCGACTCGTCGTAGGCGTGTCTGAGCAGACCGTTCGCCACCTGCAGATGGCTGCCGTAGACGTACAGTTGCCCGGCCGCTTCGTCGTCGGTGTAGGCGCTGTCGCCGAACTCCTTGCCGTACTCGACGAGGAACGGGTTCACCATGTAGGCGCCGTCCGACCAGAGCTGGTGGGCGCGGGCGGCTGAGTCCGCATGCCAGAAGCCGCCGTCGGCGGTGCGCGGGTAGGTGCTCAGGCGGTCGACGATCTTCCTGGCCGCCTTGCGGTAGCGGTCCTGGCCGGTCTCGTGGTGCAGGATCACCAGCAGCCGCCCTGCCTGCATGCTGTCCAGGCTGTTGAAGGACTGGGCGATGGAGCCGTCGCTCTTCACGAAACGGTCGACGTAGTCCTTGATGTAGGCCAGATAGCGGGCGTCGTGGGTGCGCGTGTACGTGAGGTACTGGCCGTAGAGGTAGAGGCCGACCGGGTAGGACCAGCCGCCGATGGTGCTCGGGGTGTAGCGGGCCATGGTGGAGTCGACGACGGCCACGGACCAGTCGGGGGCGGCGGCCCTGAGGTGTGCGGGCGCGGGGGCGGCAGGCGGAGCCGGTGTCGCCGCCGGCAGGGTGACGAGGCCGGCGGTGACGAGGGCGAGGGTCGTCAGTGCCGTCCGCAGACGTCTGGGGCTCATGTTCCTCCCTTTCGGTAGGCGTACGCGAGGTCGCCGCGCGGCCCCTCGGCGAGGTCGCGTACGAGGTGGTGGTCGGGGGCGTGCCGGCAGGCGGGGTCGGTGCGGCCGGCGTCGCCGGTGAGGGCGTGGGCCTGGCAGCGGCAGCCGCCGTGGTCGGTGGAGCGCAGGGCGCAGCCGCGGCAGGGCTCGGGCATCCAGGACTGGCCGCGGTAGGCGTTGAAGGCCTTCGACTCCCGCCAGATCCACGCCAGCCGGTGCTCGCGCACGTTCGGCGGGTCGAGGTCCGGCAGGGCGGCCGCGGCAGGGCAGGGCAGGGCCGTGCCGTCCGGGGCGACGGTGAGCGAGACCGCGCCCCAGCCGCCCATGCAGGGTTTCGCGGTGGCGTCCATCCAGTCGGGGGCGACCCACACCAACTCCACCGCGTCTCCGAGGAGTTGGCGCCAGCGGAAGACCGAGGCGCGGGCTTGCTCGACCTGTTCTCGGGTGGGCAGCAGGGCCGCGCGGTTGCGCAGGGCCCAGCCGTGGAACTGCGTGTGGGCGAGTTCGATGCGGTCGGCGCCCCAGGACAGGCCGAGGGCGATCAGGTCGTCGAGGGCGTCGAGATTGGCGCGGTGGAGCACGATGTTGAGGCCGAAGGGGAGACCGGAGGCGCGGATCAACCGGGCGGCCCGCTCCTTGGCCGCGAACGAGCGGGCGCCCGCGATGCGCTCCGAGGCCCCCGGATCGGCGTGCTGCACCGAGAGCTGGACGCTGCGCAGCCCGGCCTCGGCGAGCTGCGCCGTGCGCCGCTCGCTCAGGCCCACCCCGCTGGTGACCAGCTGCGTATAGAGGCCCGCGGTGTCGGCGGCCGCGACGATACGGGGCAGATCGCGTCGGAGCAGGGGCTCACCGCCGGACAGGTGTGTCTGCACGACGCCGAGGTCGGTGGCCTGGCGGAACACGTCGGACCACTGCCCGGCGTCCAGCTCGCTTGACCGACCGATCAGTTCGACGGGGTTGGAGCAGTACCCGCAGCGCAGCGGACAGCCGTGGGTGAGTTCGGCGAGCAGCGCCCAGGGGGCGTCCACGGTCATACGAGCCAGCCCTCCTTTCGCAGCGCGGCGAGGAAGCCGGGGACTTCGGTGGCGACCGGCGCGGTCGGGTACCGTTCGCCGAGTTCGGCGACGATCTCCTCCACCGCGCGCTTGCCGTCACAAAGGCGCAGGACGGGGGCCGCGCTGCCGCGCAGTACGACCACCCGCTCGGGGAGCAGCAGCAGATCGGTCTCCCGCACGCGGTCGTGGTGCAGGACGACACCGCGGGAGAGTGCCGGACGCCAGGTCATGGGCCGCCTCCGGCCACCGCGTCCAGCAGCGACCACAGCACCTCGCACTTGAACTCCAGGGCGGCCAGCGCGCGTTGCTGCTGCTCGCGGGTGCGGGCCAGATCGAGGACCAGGGCGAGGGCCTCGGCTCCGTCGCGGCCGCCCTGGTCGATGCGGGTGCGGAAGTAGGCGAGGCCGTCGGGGTCGATCCAGGGGTAGTGCCGCTCGAAGGCGGCGATGCGGGTGCGCATGAGGTCGGGTGCGGCGAGTTCCGTGAGGGAGGCGGCGACCGCGTCCAGGGCCGGGCGCAGGCGGCAGAAGTTGACGTATCCGTCGACCGCGAGGCGAACGCCGGGCAGTACCCGGGAGCCGTCCCACAGTTCGTCACGGTGCAGGCCGGCCGCCTCGCCGAGGCGCAGCCAGCGTTCGATCCCGCCCTCCCCGTCGGCGGTGCCGTCGTGGTCCTGGATGCGGCGCAGCCAGGCCCTGCGCGGCTCCGGCCGGTCCAGCCCGGCGAGGATCAGGGCGTCCTTGACGGGGATGTGGCGCTGGTAGTGGAAGCGGTTGACGATCCAGCGGCGCAGCTCGGCGGGGCTCAGTTCACCGCGGTGCATCCGCAGGTTGAAGGGGTGGCGGTCGTGGTAGCGCTCCGCGGCGACGGCGCGCAGCCGCTCGGTGAACTCGGCGGTTCCCCAGGCGGTGGCGCCGTCGGCACGGACGGTTGTGGCGGTCACGGTGCGGTCGCCGTACGGCCGGTCAGCGGTCGGCGAGAGCGTAGGCGGTCACTTCGAGAGCGGTCTCCACCACCGCATAACCCGGGCTTTGCCAGACGTTTTCATCCGATGTCTCCCGCTTTTCCGGGAGCGGCTGTTCCGTTCGGAGGGCATAGGGACGCGTCTCGTTCATGTGGCCGTACCTGCTTTCCTGAGGGGTGGGGGGTTGGGGAGGCCCAGACAGGCGAGAGGTGTTCACATGCATGCACCGAGTTCATGAACTCGTTCGGTGGCGCGATCCAGAGTTGCGGGAGGAAGGGCCCCCGTCAATGGTCCGGACCGAAGACGTCGGATGCTTTTCCGGACAATCCCCGGAACCGTCAACTGACTCATCAGTCAGTTCGGATGGATTATGCCGTCAGGAATGCATGACCGCCCGTGATCGTTGACGATGGGAGTACCACCTGACGACAACCGTAAGGATCAAGAGCTCGTGAGCAGCAAGGTCCCCCCGATCATCCTCAACAACGGCGTCGAGATGCCCCAGCTGGGCTTCGGTGTCTGGCAGGTGCCGGACGACGAGGCGGAGCGGGCCGTCGCCACCGCGCTGGAGGCCGGGTACCGCAGCATCGACACAGCGGCGATCTACGGCAACGAAGAGGGCACCGGCAAGGCGATCGCCGCCTCCGGTGTCCCCCGCGATGACATCTTCCTCACCACCAAGCTCTGGAACAGCGACCACGGCTACGACGCCACGCTGCGCGCCTTCGACGCGTCGCTCGACAAGCTCGACGTGGACTACGTCGACCTGTACCTGATCCACTGGCCGACCCCGGCCCGGGACAACTACGTCGACACGTACAAGGCGTTCGAGAAGCTGCACGCCGACGGCCGCATCCGGGCGATCGGCGTCTCCAACTTCGAGCCCGAGCACCTTGAGCGACTGATCGCCGAGACGTCGGTCATCCCGGCGGTCGACCAGATCGAGCTGCACCCGCACCTGCAGCAGCACGCCGCCCGCGAGTACCACGCGGAGCAGGGCATCGCCACCGAGGCCTGGTCGCCGCTCGGCCAGGGCAAGGGCCTGCTGGAGGTCCCGGCGATCGTCGCCATCGCCCAGAAGCACGGCCGCACCCCGGCCCAGATCGTGCTGCGCTGGCACCTGCAGCTCGGCAACATCGTGATCCCCAAGTCCGTGACCCCGTCCCGGATCAAGGAGAACATCGAGGTCTTCGACTTCAGCCTGGACACCGAGGACCTCGCGGCGATCAGCGCGCTCAACGAGGACCGTCGCCTGGGACCGGACCCGTCGACGTTCAACATGGCCTGACGGCTGCCGCGGTGCACAGGTCGGCCCCCGCCGTGCGGCGGGGGCCGACCTGTGCCCGGAGCCGGCGTTGCGGCCGACTCCCCCACGGACAACGTCAGTTGGTGCGCACCTCCGTGTAGACGACCTCGAACTCCTCCAGTCCGATCACGGTCACATGCGCCTTGGCCGCGCCCTCGTGCCGGGCCGACGCCTGGGCCCCGCGGGACGCGCCGAGAGCCTGGCGGTCCGTGAACAGCGCGCCGACCAGCCCGCGTCCGCGCTCCCGGTCGACCAGCAGGGAGGTCCTGGCCAGCCCGGACAGACTGTCGAGCCGGGGGACCACGGAAGCGCGGAAGGTCTCGGCGAGCAGATCCGCGTCCATCGGGTCGAACTCCAGCCTGGTGAGCCGCAGCCCGCCGCCCGCCTCCGGCTGCCGCACCTGATGGACGACCACCGCCTCGTAGTTCTCCACCGCGGTCGTCGCCGCGAACGGCTCCAGCAGCCCGCCGCGCCGTTCACGCATGACCTGGTCGCTGTTGTGCCGGGCCTCCTCCGACTGCCACCAGCTCGCCGTGAGCAGCTTGCCCAGCTCCCGGTCCACGAAGATGCCGGCCCCGCGATAGCCCGGACGCTCCTCCAGCAGATCCCGCCCCTGCGAGTTCAAGGCCCTGATGGCCGTGTCCACCTTCGCGGGATCCCCGGTCGCATACACCGTGCGAACGAACATGACGCCTCGCCTCCCGGAAGTCGGGCGCATATCTGGATATTGCGTCCATCCAGTCTTCTCCTCCGGGCAAACCGCTGCAATCAGGGCCGGACACAGCGGCGGAGCACGGCAGTCCAGCCCAAAGGGTTGACGGGGACACGCAAAGAGGGCCACCTTGTACGGCACCCAAGTAAGGAAACTTTCCTAACAGAAGGGTCCCCCACAGTGCGCCTACGAACACTGACCCTCGCCGCGGCCTCCGGGGCCGCGTTGCTCGCCGCCGGAGTGCTCCCCGCGAACGCCTCCGGTACGGCACGACCGGCGTCCACCCGGGAGGGCTCGGTCAGCGCGGCCGACCTGCTCGCCAAGGTGACGTCGTGTCAGCAGATCTCCCACGGCAAGTACAAGACGGACGACGAGACTTCGGCCACGATCCCCGTCTGCGGCAAGAACGGTGCGGTCTTCTGGAAGGCCGACATGGACATCGACTGCGACGGACAACGCACGTCGAAGTGCAACGAGAACACCGACCCCTGGTACCAGGACGACACGGCGTTCCACCAGTCCAACGGCAAGCCGCTCAGGGCAGATTCACTGCCGTACGTGGTCGTGCCCAGCTCCAGCAGTATCTGGAACTACTCCAGCTCCGGCATCAAGGGCGGCGGCGTGGTCGCCGTGATCTACAACAACAAGGTCGAGTACGCAGTCGTCGGCGACACCGGCCCCACAAAGATCATCGGTGAGGCCTCGTACGCCACCGCCCAGGCCCTCGGCATAGACAGCAACCCCGAGACCGGCGGCGCCGACTCCGGCGTGACCTACATCCTCTTCAAGAACTCACAGGTGTCCCCCATCGAGAGCCACAGCGCGGCGGTCTCGCTGGGGGATCAGCTGGCGAAGAAGTTCCTGCAGAACAACTGAGTGGCAAATACTGGGGTCCCGTACCCTGCAACAACTGCAGCCGAGACGGCCTCCACCTGGCACTTCTCCTCGGACCCGCACGTATGTGTGTGCATGTGTTGGCACTCGTAGGCGTGACCGTTTCCCACTTGTTTCCCAGTGGCAGACTGTCCCCAAGGTGACGCACAACAGAGCGCCGGGCCCGGCTCCCCTGGAACGCCCTCGGAGGCGAAGGATGGGAGCCGGGCCCGGCTTCTATTCCCAACGAGTCACCACTCGGCCAATTACGGTCAAGGGTTCACTCGTTCGGGTGGATACCCGGCAGAAGTTGCCGGGCAGGAGAAGCGACCCACCGCACGGCCGTCAAAGGGGGTACACGGCCGTGCGGTGGGCCAATCGGCGCCTCGGGGACCTGAACCCCGCGGTGCCGAAACCTCGCTGTGGAGTTGTCGCAGGCGTCCGCCCCGGCCCTGGATATATCCAGTTCGGGAGGCGGTTCGTACCTTCAGACCTCACGTCATGATCGACGCCAGGGGTCTCGTTGCCACAAGCGCGGTTCCGACAGATCGCCGCCGACATCAGCCGACGCATCGAAGCCGGCGAGTGGTCAGTCGGCGAGGACTTGCCGTCCCGTCGCGCCATGGCCGCCGCATACGGCGTCAATCCGCAGACCATGCGCCTCGCCCACCGGCTACTGCGGAGGCAGGGAGTCCTGGAGGGCGAGGAGCGTAAGAGGGTCTATGTGGCGCATCCTCCTGCTATGCGCACCCTCACGGACGCGGACGCGGAGTGGCCGTATGCCTCCGAGACCACCGACACCCGCCCTCGACCCGCCACGGTGGAGCTTGCGGAGCGGCTTGGCGTCCACGTGGGTGCGGCCCTCCAGCATGAGACGGTGGAGTGCCTGGACCCGGGCGGCAGGTCGGCGATGCTGGTTTCCTCGTGGTGGCGTGGGCAGCGCCAGCCGCACGCCTCGTATGCGGCGGAGCTGGGCTGCGTGGAGCTGCCGGTCGAGCAGGCGCACGCGCTTGGCCTGCTGGTGGACACCCTGGCCTTCCGTGTGGTGCGCACTCGTTTCGACCTTCACGGCCGCCCCCTGGAGACTGCTGATCTGATTTTGCCGATGGATCGTTGGCTGGTTCGGCTCGCGCCCGTGCGTGGGCAGTGAGCGCTTTCGGGTTTGGCGTGTGGGGCGCCGGAGACACGAGTAAACCTGACTTTGGTCCAGTGGGGAAGTGTGCCCGCTGCATATTTCTGTACGTTCCGTGTGTGCCCCGTGCGCTTCTGTAACCGCAGGTAGAGGCATGGCCAAACGTTTCCGCAAGTAACACCCGCGCCGCCCCGCCGGCCGCGCCGCCACGGCCGTCAGCCGGTCTCGGGTCGCGGGCACCGGCAGGTGCAGCGCAGCAGTGGTACTGGTATGCCGCCGGGCACAGGGGCGGGCAGGTCGACGTTGCCGTCGCAGTACTTGTGTTCGCCGAACTGGCAGGGCGGGCAGCGGGTCTCCTCCGAGACCGGGCGGCTCGGCTGTGCGGGGCCGTTCACAGGACGCCTCGCAGCCCGGCGGGGCTTTCGGCGGGGCACACGTAGACGGCTATCGCCCCGCCGGAGGGGGAGAGTTTCTCTCCGATGCGGAGCGGTGCGTGGTCGCGGCTTCCGCAGGGGCAGGCGTCTTGGCCGGTGCTGCCGTCTGGCTCGGGTGCGGGCGGGTCTTTAGGCTCTGCCATGTCGACGGTCTCCTCGTCGGCCACGCCCCCGGGCCGTTGTCGGCGGTCGCGGGGGTCTTTGCTGTGAAGTTGCACGATACCCCTGCGGGATAGGCGGTATAGGTCGTATAGGTCGGCTCGTCTCGCGTGTCTGGCTAGGCCCACCTAGCGTCTGGATCATGAAGTGGGAGCCGGAGATTCCGAGGTGGCGGCAGGTCTACGCCGTGATGACGGAGCGGATCGTCGACGGCACCTACCCGCCCGGCGGCAGGCTCCCGTCCGCGATGGACATCTGCGGCGAGTTCGGCATCAGCCAGGTGACCGCGAAGCGCGTGTTGACGGAGCTGCGGGCGGCAGGACTCGCCTACATGGAGCCCGGCATCGGGACGTTCGCGTCGGAGCTTCCACAGCCGCCTGAGTAAACGCTCTGACAGTGGTCGTCGATAGACTGATCACCATGCCCCCCACGCCCTCACACCCTGGCCTGCCGCGGCCTGTTGACGTGGTGCAGGCGGACATTCGGGCCCTGATGAAGGAGACCGGCGGCTGGCTGTGGGGCCCCACCCGGAAACGGTACGAAGCGCTGCGGGACGAGTGGGTCGCGGCTGAGCGGGCCCGGCTGGTCGAGGCGGCCTAGGCGCCGAAGTCGAACCGCATCTGCAGTTGGCGGGGCTCGGCGGCTCCGGCCAGTACGCGGGCGCGCCAAGTGAGAGCGCCTTCCTTGCAGTTCGCGCACGTCTTCGCGCGGTGTGTGCACTGCGCCAGCCGCTGCTTCTTCTTCCGGTAGCCGAACGACCAGGCCTGCGAGTCCGCAGACGTGAGCTGGTCGCCGTAGATACCGAGCCCGTCCGTCTTCACGCCGAAGCCGTGCAGTCGAAGACCCTGCCCGTGGAAGTAGTCGACGATCTCGGCTATCTCCTGAGTGTCCTGCCGGCGGCATACCGAGCCGAGACCCACCACGGGTTCCGCCGTCAGATCGAATCCGGCTTCCGCGTACAGGCGGGCGCAGTGCTTGTAGTCCTCCAGGGTGTAGCCCTGAAGAACGAGGATGAACGGGACGTCCGGGGCCAGGCGGCGCAGCTCCACCGCGTTGTCGACGGTGAGGCGCTGGTGGATGCGGACTGCGGTGGTCAGGTCCTGCTCCGGATCGCCGGGCTTGAGGCCGCGCAGTTCACGGGTGCCGTGGAAGTGCTGGCCGTGGAAGAAGCCGCCGCGGATGACGACTTCCTCGCACATCAGGTCCTGCGGTGCCGCCCACAGCATCCGTTCCGGCCCGAGCTGGTCGCGGTAGCGGCGTACCTCCGCCACGTACTCCTCGGCGGTCAGGGTCCAGCGGCCGTGCCGCTGGAGCTCGGTGAACCCGCCGGAGTCCAGGCAGAAGTCGTGCAGCGCGCGGGGGAACGCCGTGGCACGCCGGGCCAGCCGGGTGCGGGATACGAAGAACACCACGTCGTTGAACCGCGGGTCCGGGTCCCACAGCCAGTGCGGCTCAGGCGTGCCCAGGTAGAACCTCACGCCGACAACCTGGCGACACGGTCGTTGCGGTAGGCGATGAGCATGTCGATGACGTCGTCGACACGTCCGGCCTCCAGCGAGCGGAACAGGGCGGGCAGGCGGTGCTTCTCGTTCTGCTCCAGCAGGCCGAAGCCCTGGTGGGACTCGAACTCGATGCGCCCGTTGCGGCGGCCGTCGCGCTCCTCGGCACGGGTGCGCATGGCCTTGATGAGCCGGTAGCAGTTCCGGTTGGCGGCGTCGATGCGGCGTTGGTCGCGGACGGACGGAACCTCGGTCGTGCCGTTGCAGCGGTAGCAGGTGTCGGGGCCGCGTCGCGTGTGGTAGATGCCCGTTCCGTTGCAGCGAGGGCAGGGGCGCAGCGGGTCGAGCAGCTCAATCGCGGTGGTCGGCTTGGTGTCCTGTTCGGCAGCTGGCGTCCAGCGGTCCGACTCGCGCTTTCCCTCCGGGTCGGCGTCGGCGACGCAGCAGGCGCAGCGGAACAGCGGGGTGACCTTCACGGGAGTGCCGGCGGGGCTGGAGACAGGACGCCAGGAGGCCGCGTGCTCGTCACAGACCAGGTTCGCCCAGGTGTCCCAGTCGAGGCGGTGGGTGGCCTGCTGAGTGCAGATGCCGCTCTGGCACGTACCGACGGGCTTGCTGGGGTCTTCGACGACCTTGTTTTCCATCTTCGTTCCCCCTGATGGGCGCTTGTTTCTGTACCTACAGAATGCGCCCTCAGGCGAGCTCTTGTCAAGTCATCGGGCGAGATGGATGCTAGTTTCTGTACCTACACAACGAAGGGGTATCAGTGTCCCGACCCGCGACCGGCAAGACGCCGCTCCGCAACATCCGCGTACCTGACGAGCTGTGGCATGCCGCCATGACGGAGGCGAAAGAGGAAGGGCGCTCACTCACGGACGTCATCGTCAGCGACCTGCACCGGTACGTGAACCGCCGCCGACGGGAACGGGGAGCGCTCGACGAGGAGCGGGACGGCCCCGCATAAGATCCCCGGGTGGCACACACCTTCGACACCCTCGTACAACTGGAGCAGGCGGCCGAGCAGGCACGCGCCCGCCTCGACCAGCCCGGCACCGACCGCGACAGCACGTGGCGGGCCTGGCGGGACGCAGCCGAGGCGTTCCAGGCCGCCGTCACCGAGTACGCGGCCGAGGGCGAGTCGCGGGTTGAGGTGGAGATGCGGGTGAAGAAGGCGGTGCGGCACCCGGAAGCGGCCGAGTCCTGACAGCAGCGCACCCCTGGCCGGGGTTCCACGCTCGACCAGGGGTGCAGCAAACCCGACTTGGCTAGATGCAGCTGAATCGGACTGGTGCGATCAGCGTACCGACCGGCACCGACAATGCAGGCTCAGCTCTCCTCCGGCCACACCTCCAGCGCCGTCCCGGTCTCCTCGTCGACGAGGGTGATCCGCGCCCCAGGCAGGCCCCACGTGCCCACCCAGGTCGTGAACTTGCCGCGGGCCGTCGCCTCACTCCCCCACCAGCCGTGAGCGACCGGACGGCCGTCGACGGTGAGGGTGAGGTGGTAGCGCTCCACCTCAGCGGCCGGGATGGGCTGCATCGAAGTGCTCGGAGATTGCCAGCTCAACCCGAAGCCGGAAGTTGTTTGCCCGGACGTCAGCCTGCGCACTGATAGCCGCCGACACGTCGTCACTCGTGAAACCGGCAGGCAGCAGCAGTGGACCCATCGGCTCGACGTCGGGCCCCTCGTCGTGACGCCAGCCACAGTCGAGCGGACAGTGGAAACGCGCGACGCCGCCAAACGGGATCGGAAAGTCCGGCTGCGGGATTGTCGTCACGGCGGGAGGCGCCTGCTCGGCCTCGCGACGCATCCGCTCGATATCGGCGAGCGATGGCATCGAAAGCCCTGCGAGCACCGCGGCGAGGTCGTCATCCATGACCCCAGGATGCCAGCCGGCGACCCGCACCCTAGACTCGAACACATGTCCGACCTGTCGCCGTCCGAGCGCCTCGCCAAACTGCGTGCCGTCGAAGCCTGGCTGGAGTGGCAGCTACGCGACACCCGGCGCCGCATCGAACAAGTCGCGGCCGAGGCCCGCGCCGTCGACGGCTACATCACCGAAGCCGAACACCGCGCCGGCAAGCCCACAGGGGTCACCATCCACGCCGCCGACTGCCCGAAGATCCAGCAGGCAGTCGCCAACCTCGACGCCACCACCGCGCAATACGCCCTCGTCAAAGACAGCGGGTTCAACCACGCATGCCAGCACTGCAGGCCCGACGTCGCGCTCGGGATCGTCAAGGGCGAGTGACTACTCCGCTCGCCCGCCAGGTTCACCCGGATAGAAAGGCGAGTCGCTGCATCGCCGGTTCGTGCAGATCACCTTCTCCTCGTCAGGACTGGTCGGCTCGCTGTAGGTGCGAAGGCCCCAGCACCCACAAGTGGGGCAGGGCTCCTGCGGGCCCGGCTTGGTGAGATTCATGAACGCCATGAACGATCGATCCATCGCGCCATCCTGCAACCCGGCAACGTGGCCGTCGAGACTGCGCGCACGTGCGCCCGCCTCGACGGGGGATGCGAGGCGGGCGCACGGCCAGTGTGGCACGCCCTCCTGACAAGACGGCCGCGATCCGTCTACCGTGTCGGAACGCACAGGAGGAGGGGCCATGAGCGACGACACGGCCTGGGGCTAGACCCCGGACAGCGCAACGCCCCCGCAGCTTCGGCTGCGGGGGCGTTCCTGCGTGCGGCTACCGCCGACTGTCGCCAGGCGCGAGCAGGCTGGTGAGCTCGGCGATCGCCTCGGGCGAGGGCTTGAAGTACTTGCGGACGTTCTCCGGCTTCTTGTGTCGGGACTTCGCCATCAGCATCAGCAGCGAGGCGCCCTGTTCGCCGAGATGGGTCAGGGCCGAGTGCCGGTACTCATGGAGGTCCCAACCTGAACCTGGACTCCCGCTCGAGGTTGCCTCGTCGAGGAGTCCTCGAGCCTGCCCGTAGGAGAGCCGGGCGAGTCCGGTGTCGGGGCAGAGGTCTCGAGCGCTGACGACTTTGCCGGGGCCGGGCTTGCGGTGCGTGGTGAACACCGGGCCTCGAGTGCGGCCCTTGAGGAGGCGCGGCAGAAGCCGGGCGGTCCCGGCGTCCCAGTAGACGGGCTCGAGGACGAAGTCGTCTCGAGTCTGACCGCGGCGCCGGGTCTTCGACTTGGCGCCCTTGGCCTTGACCTGGCAGCGGCGGCCGGCGAGGTCGAGGTCTTCGATGTTGAGCTCGAGGATTTCGTCGGAGCGGGCGGCGGTCTCGTACAGCATGCGCCACAGCGTCTTCTCGCGGAGGTGGATGTCGCGGCGGCCGATGAGCCGGTCGATCTCCGACTTGGAGTGAGCCGGGGTGTCACTGTCGGGCGGCGTGAGGCGCTTCGTCCAGGCTGGTACCGACGGGCCGCCGTAGCCGCGCTCGCGGCACCAGGTGAGCCACGACTGCACGGCTGCGCGGCGCGCGTTCCAGGTGTTGACGGCCGCGTTCCCCCACAACTGCTCGAGCGTCTGGCCGATCTCGTCGTCGGCGACGGACTCGAGCGGGCGGTTGCCTCCGAGGGTCTCGAGCGTCTTGCTGACGCCGATGCCGTAGTTGCGGGCCGTGTTGGGGTTGCCGAGTGCCTCGAGGTAGCGGTCGGCTGCCGCCTGGACGGTGAGTGCTTTGCCGGTGGGGAGTTGTACGACGTTGCCCACGATCCTCCTTGCCGCAGATAACGGGGTCGCTTCGCGCGGGCTGTGGGTGTCGTCCTCCCTGCTCACGTTCGACCTTATCGCAGATAATAGGGCATTATCTGTGGGATAGTTGAGAGGTGTCATCATCTCACCGACCGTCAAGGAGCGGCATGGCGAAAGCGTTCGACACCCTGAAGGTCCACATCGAGGCGAGCGGCTGGGTGTTCGCGCTCGGCCACCTCCAGAAGTGGCGTGAGGCGAACCCTGACGGCACCATCGACGACTACTTCACCGAGGTGCGCGGTCAGACCATCAAGGCCAAGGAGCGCTTCGTCGAGGTCGAGATCGAGAACGGCGCGACGCGGGAGTCCGCCGTGCGGGCGGCGCGACTCATGCAGTGACCGTGAAGTGAGCGGTCCCCGCCTGTCGATACCAGGCGGGGACCTCCCCGAAGCGTAGCCGCACGACGAGACGCCGCCACTCCCCAGGGTGGCGCTTCGTCTCGGCCCCGAAGGCCTGGAACGTCACCGCCCGCTACGCTCCCGCCGCATGAGCATCCATTGGGGCGATGTCGCCACCTTCTCCACAGCCGCCCTCAGTGCGGTCGCGACAGCTGGCGCGTGGCTCGCCGCCCACCGGTCCGCGAAGACCGCAGACACGATGGCCCGCATCGAGCAGGAACGCTGGCATGCCGACCTGACGCCACAGTTCGAGCTCTCCTTGAGGGAGTACGACAACGGGCAGGCGATCCTGAACGTGCACCTCAGCGGGCCCGACGCGCTTCGCCGCCTCGACGAAGTGCGCATAGTCGTCGGCGATGACGACAGGGACCACACCGTCGTCTACCCAACTGGGAATGTGACGCAGGCCGATGTTGACGCCTTCGTCTGGGGGCCCTTCCGGTTCTCTCCCAACATCAACGGAACGGACGAACACGGGCGCGGGCCTGAGCCTTTCCCGCTCGACGTCGGCACCGGTACACCTCGGGCGATGCAGCGCACCAGGCCCGCGCACTGGATGGACGGCAAGACTCAGGCCATGTGGCAGGGCGAGAACGCCGGAAACCAGATCCGCCTCATCCTGACCTGCCGACGCGGCGACGACGAGTGGGTCATCGCCAGGCACCTCGACAACCCGCCGTTCAGCGAGCAGGCATGACAGAAGCGCCCCGCTCCCCGCCGCCGGATGGCAGCAGAGGAGCGGGGCGCAGGCGTGCCGGGTCAGAGGGCGATCGACAGGTGGACGAGGATCTGCACCAGCAGGTCGAGCATCCGGGTCACCTCCCCTCGCGCGAGGGGGCGGGGGTCAACCGGCCAATGGGGGTGGGCCGGTGGTCACAGGGTGGGGGCCGGGGTGAGTCCGTTCTCGGCGGCGAGCACCAGCGCCTGTCGAGCCAGGGCCACACAGCGTGGCGGAAGCGCCGACACGTCCCGGCCTGCGAGCAGTCCGTCGATGGCGGCGTGCACGTTCCCATGATCCGTGGGGCATAGGGCGACGAGCGGAGACTTAACCGGCTTTCCCGCGGCAGCCCACCACGCTTCGGGAACCACATGATGTTGGTTGAGGACCGCGGCCATGTGCCCCTTGTACAGGGTGCACGTCTGCAGGAGGATGCGGCCGTCAACCACCACCAGCCCGCGCGGGGTTGCCTCAGACATCGTCATCCTCCACATCGGGCGGCAGGTCCGGTTCGAGGAACAGGCCCTGCCATTGCGGGCGGGCACTGTCACCGGTGTGCGCCGGCTCGGTGGCGGCCTGGTCGGCGGGTTCGGGCATCAGGCCTCCTGTGGGCGAGTCCGGCGCTGAGCGGGAGCACCGCGGCCGACGGATTCGACGGGGTCGGGGTGGGGCTCGGCGGTGTGGTGGGCTGGCACGTGTAGTGGGTGGAACCAGCCGAGTCGGGCGTGCACTCGTAGGTGATGCCGGCGCCGTCCGTGAACGTCCAGCCGGATGGTGCCGGGCCGGTCGCACCCGTGTCGCCGGTGTCGCCCTTCGGGCCTTGTGGTCCAGCCGGCCCGGCTTCGCCCTGAGGTCCGGGAGGGCCCGCGCTGCCGACGGCCCCGGTAGGTCCGACGGCACCCGGTGAGCCTGCTACGCCTGGCATGCCGCTGGCTCCGGTGGCCCCGGTCTTGCCTGTTCTTCCGGGTGATCCGGTCGGGCCTGGCGAGCCGGGGATGCCTTGCGGTCCGCGGGGGCCGACGATGGACTGGCCTGCTTCGCCGCGGGATCCGGGCGGCCCGGCGACGGGCTTGTGGCCAAGACTCTGCACCTGCCGGGCGAGTGCGTCGCGGGCGTCGTTGGAGACGCGCAGGTCGTTGGAGAGGCCCTGTATCCAGATGGCCATGGTGGCGAAGGAGCCGACTGCGCCTGCCGCGATGACCGCGTACCGCAGGTCGGCTTTGCGTCGGTCTTTCGCCGGGGATGCGTGATTGCTCACGATCCGGCTCCCCTCGACGCGAGGTATACCTGCAGCAGTACGAGCAGCACTGGCACGATCAGCCCGGTCAGGATGAGGCGGCGGTCTGCCCGGCGTTCGTCTTCCCGCTTTCGCCGTTCCGCCTCCACATCCCGCTTCTCCTGTGCTCGCGCGGATTCGATGGCCGCCACCCGTTCGATGACCTGCCGGTGGACGTCGTCGGCGGTACGGCGTTCCAGTTCGTACCGCTCGACGCTGACCTTCTTCTCAAGCCGGGCGCCGTACTCGCGGAGGTCTTCTTTGAGGTCGGCGTGGATCGCCTCCAGGCGTCTGACGACCTCGCCGAGAGTCGGCTCGTCGGCCACGTACTGCTCCGATCAGACGACGTCCTGCACGGCCCGCGCGGACCGCGGCATGGACGCCTTCGTCTTCGCGGTGATCTGGGTGCGCAGGAACATGGCGAGCACGATCTGCACGGCGGACAGGACGAGGGCCTGCTGGTCCGCGGACCAGTGCAGCCCGAACCCGACGGCGAGGGCGAGGGCAGCCTGCGCGAGACCGTACAGGGGTGCGGCGAGGGCGTCGTGCGCCATCACGGCGACGACCAGGCCGACCGCGGCGGCGACCACCGTGTTGAGGACGGACTGCTGGTCGGCGGACAGGTGTACGCCGAACGCGGCGACCAGCTTGATGACGACAGCAGCCAGTGCGACGAACGCGGCCGGCTCTCTGCCCCAGATTTTGACGGACATGAGGAACTCCAGTTCGGTACGGCCGGGCTCAGCCGGTGATGGTGATGGTCGGCTTCCACGCTTCGAGGGCCTTCTTGACGGCGGCGACGACGCTGTCCGCGCTGCCCCCCGCCGACACGGCCGTCTGGATGGTGGCGAGCGTCTTCGCTGCCGCGTCGAGCTTGCTGTTCGCCGCCAGCGCGTCGAAGTGGATGTGCGCGAGGTAGTAGCCCGCGCCGTGGCTGACGGGCTGGCCCTTCGCGTCCTTCTCCGTCAGCGAGCCGATGCTGGTGAGCATCGAGTGCAGGTCGTCGAGCTGCTTGGCCTGGTCGGGGGTCATGTCGTTCTCCTGGGGGCGTGGGTATTGGCCGTAGTCGGCGGTGGTGGCGTAGTCGATGTCGGCGCTGCCGCCGAGGACGGTGCCGCCGCGCTGCTGGATGGTGGCGTGCGCAGACCACACGCCGCCGGACCAGGCGACGGTCTGCCACAGGTAGCGCAGCCCGTAGGCGTAGGCGCCTTCGATGACCTTGACGCCGCCGTAGCAGCCGGTGCGGGTCTTGCCGAGGACGGAAGTGACGCCGTCGAAGTACGTCTGCACCGACGCCCACGACGTGTCTTCGTCGACGGCGAAGTGGATCGGCATCGTGTCGGGCAGGCCCGCAGCCTTCCGCTGCACTTCCGCGGCCTGCGCATCCGCTGCTCCAGCCGCAAACCCGGAGGTTGCCCGGCCTGCCGTCGACTCCCACACGACGACGGTGCCGAGCCCCGCCCCCTGGTAGGCGGAGACGTGGGCGGCGGTGAGGTTCTTGCTGGTGTCGTGTGAGAAGTAGCGGGCCACGAAGGCCGCGCCGGTGGCTTTGATCTGGGTGACGCTGGGCTGCGCCCAGGCGATGTCGATGCCCATGACCGTCATGGGGCCGCCTCCTTGCTGTCGAGCAGCACCCGTATCTGATGCTGGTGTTCGTCGTGGATGGCGGCGATCTGCCGCTCGTGCTGCTGGTGGAGGCGTTCGACGTATTCGGTGTGCATCCGCCGTTCGACGCGCTGTTCCGCAACCCACGCCCGGTGAGCGGCCCACACGATCGGGATCCACAGGACGTTGGCCAGAAGGTTTGGCCACGTCGCCGTCCACGCGCCGGCCAGCCAGAGATCCATCAGACGAGTCCGTTGCGGTGCGCCCACACGTTCATCGACGTCCACGCCCGAACCAGGTCAGGATCCAGTCCAGGAGTCGGAGAAGGAGTGGGCGACGGAGGAGGGGTCGGGCTCGGCGTCGGCTGGGGGGCGGGGACCGGGTTCGGGTCGCCCGTCAGCGAAGCAAAGTCCTGGCCCAGCGCGTACAGGTCGTACCCGGCGACGTCCTTCCCGGTCTTCGGGTCGATCATGTCGGGGGTGACGAGGACCCACGCCTCCTCGAAGTACTTCGTGAAGAACCGCCAGGTCATCTTCTGTACGGCGCCCCAGGTGACGCACGACAGGCCGTTCTCGCCGTAGGCGCCGATGGTGACGCAGTGCCCGCCCTCGATCCGTGCGCCCCGGACGACGTCCCAGGGCTTCCCGGCGTTGAACTGGTCCATCGCCGAGCCGGGGAAGTTGAATCCGGCGTAGATCTGCCCGAACAGGCTGATGGCCTGCTTGACCTGAGTCGGGTTGGACAGGTCGACCTTGGCGAACGCGACGATCTTCTCGCCGAGGAAGCCGTGCTGGCGCCAGTAGTCCAGCACGTCCTGACAGACCGCACCCTGATCGGTGGACGGGTCCGCTGGAGTGAAGCCCGTGACGGCGGAGTAGAGGGCGAGCGCGTCCTTGTCCGTGACCTTCAGGACGGCGCCCTGGTTGACGTAGACGTCACCGATCCGCTTGTGACCGACGGCGGCGCACGTGCAGTCGCCCCACTGGTCGTTCGCGAGCATTCCCCAGTCGCTGCCAGGCACCGGCGACAGCCAGTCGGCGGAGGCGGGCGGGGCAGGCAGGCCGGGCGCCAGGTAGGCCCCGAATTTCAGATGCGGGCGGGCCGGCTCGGCAGGCAGCCGGCCGCCCTTGAAGGCGATGTTGCGGGTCAAGGTTGCTCCTGGACGTGCGAGAGCCCCCGACAGGCGCCAGGGGCTCGGGAAGGGCGTAGCCCGCGCGGCACGTGCGGGCCCGGGGCAGCTGGGGCTGCGTCAGGTGAAGGAGGGCGGGGTGCTCGCCGTGTCGGTCGTGTAGTTGATCTGGTCGACGTCCGTCTTCTGCACGGCGAACTGAGCGACCGTGCCCGCGGGCATGGCCACGCCGCGGAGGGCGGTGAGGATCGCCAGGGCGGTCGTGTCGTCGATGCCGCTCTCCGCCCACAGGGTGAAGCCGCCGTTGGATTGGGCGCCGGTCTCGTTCTGGGTGATGGTGACGGTGTAGTCGTAGCGGGTCTGCCTGTTGGTGCTGCTCACCAGGTCTCCTTCGGGGTCAGCTGGAGATCCGCCACAGGCACATCGTGGTGGCGATCGCGTTGGTTGTGGATGTTGTCAGGGTTGAGCCGGAGTTCTGCCAGGCCGCCAGCTCGACGTAGTCGCCGACGGCCAGCTGGACGATCGTGCCCGTGTACACGCTCGTGCCGTTGCTCGCCGACGGGGCCGCCTGCACCGCCGAGCCGGTGATGCCGGCGCCGTTCAAGAAGACCTGGAGCGTGCGGGTGCCAGCGCTGTTGGTGGCGAAGCAGACGGAGCCGGTGACGACGTACAGGCCCGCGGTCTGGGCGGTGAACCTCGACGTGTTGGTGGTGGTGGAGTGTCCGCCGTCGCTGTCGACGGTCTCGGTGTCGAGGGTGAGGACGGTGCTCGACGTGCTGGAGCCGAGGGACTGGGTGGTGGAGCTGTAGCCCTTGAACCGGACGGGTGCGAACAGGTAGTTGAGGCCCCCGAGAACGTTGGTGTTCCACAGGGCCGACGTCCAGAAGTTGCCGGGGACCTCGGTGGGAACGCTCGGGATGGTGGCCACGTCGGCCCCCTCTCAGTACGCGAAGGCGGTCGAGTCGAACTTGCTGACGGCGTCGTAGGTGGTGGGGTCGGTGACGCCTGCCGGGAGGGGTTCGCACACGATGTCGCCCGCCGTGTGCGCCTTGGTCGTGGCCGCGGTCAGCGTGATCGTGGCCGTGGTCCAGCCGGGCGAGGTTGCGCCGACCGCGCTGACCGTCACCGTCTCCTGGTTCGCCGTGTTCTGCCCCAGCACCAGGGACTGGCCCGGCCCGACCTGCGTGGCGAGCGGGTTGGTGGTGTCGGCAGACGCGTTGACGGTGATCGAGGTGACGCCCGCCGCGATGCTCGCGCCGAGGGTGGTATGCCAGGCCGCGAACACGGCATACGGCGTGGTGTCCGCCGGCGAGCATTGCAGTGTCTGCCACGCCTCGCCGTCGTCCCCGAACTCCCAGGCGATGTTTTCGATGAAGCACTCGATTTGCGTGGCGGGCACCCCTGGCGGCCGGCGCATCACCCGCACCCGCATGCCGAGTTCCAACGCCAGGCAGACCGGCCACATCGAGGGGACCGCACTCGGGTGCAGTTTGATCGAGCTGACGCGGGTGGCGGGCTGCTTGTACCGGGAGAGCAGGTAGTCGGCTGCGTCCTGGCACTCTGCGGTTGAGGTGCTGTTGACGGTGCGGGTCAGGGTCCGCGGGAAGTAGGCCGTGGCGGACGCGGTGTCGTTGGCGTAGAAGTTCTGGCCCGAGCTTTCCTGGGTGACGGTGACCTGATTCGACAGGTGGGTGCTGTCGTAGTCGGTCGCGATGTCTTCATACGGCCACTCGCCCGCCGAGGTGTTCTCCCCGAAGACGTAGACCGGGACGGTGGCGTTGTAGCGGGCGCTGCGGGCTTTGAACTGGATAAAGCCCTGCCGGTCGACGAAGTGCTCGCCATTCTCGGTGTCGATCACACCCTGCAACGCGGACACCGCGTCCTGTCCGTCAATCGCTGCCGGGCCCATGCTCGTCGTCAGCCCGGTCTGCAAAGTCGACGGTCCGGCGTACCCGGCGTAGCGCAGGATGCGCGCGTAGCGAGCGTTGCTCGACTCGCCGGAGCAGGCGGACTTCCAGGCCGTGTACAGGTTGCTGAGAGCCGTGCTGCCCAGGTAGGACGGGAATTCGCAGGCGAACGAGATGTCGCCCTGAAAATTGTTGGCGGTGCCGTTCCCTACGGTGGGGTCAACGTAGGCCCCAAGATTGTCCCCGATGATGTTGGTGGGGGCGTAGGCGGAGGAGACAGAGTAGGCGGATGCGACTCCGTCCAAGGCTACGAACGCGATTCCGGCAACAGGATCATGCCCGAATGCGGCGAGATGCCAGTTCCCGTCGACAACATTGACACTACCTGCCGACATTCCCGCAAGGCCCGACGATGGGCCAGCAAGTCCGAAGCCCAAGTGGCCGCTTGAGTCCACGTTGAGTTCGATCCGGGAGCCGGACGGGTTGCCGCCTGACCGCTGGTTGTCCATGGCGGTCCACATGTATGCGCCGCTCGTGGGCGTCGGGCCGGTGTACCGGAAGGCCAGCACCCGTGTCCATTGGGTGCTGATAGGTCCGAGGATGCCTGCGAGGCCGAGCCTGATGAACGTGGCGGCGCTGACGGTTGGCGTTCCCGGGTTGGGGTTTGCGATCCGGACGACCGTCCCGGTTGCTCCCGTGTAGGTTCCGGATGCGCCCGTGGCGGTGATCGCGTTGCCGAAGGTTAGGCTTCCCGCGCCGTATTTGGACACGCCGAGCTGGGCGGACGGGTAGTTGCCCGTCCAGTCGGATACCGCAGTCGAGCCGCTGGGGTCGTCGAGCCGGTACACGAACCGCGGGCTGTTGGAGTTGATCTCCTGTGTGAGGGGATCGCTCAGTTGTTTCTGGGAGAGCAGCGAGAACGCGTCCACCGCGGACGGCTGCACCACCCCATACGTGCCCTGCATGGCCCAACTGGACGGCCAGCGCTCCATGAAGCCCGCATACACCGGAAACCACACGCCCGGCACGGTCCAGGTCGACGCTGCAGAGGCCGCCTCGAACTGCCAAGCGTCCACCTGGACAGTGCACGCCGCAGCGGCTGCCGCGGCCGTTTCCACACCCGTCAACAGACGGCACGCATCCGCCGGGGCGGTCGCCGTGACAGTGACCTGCGTCCATGCCGCCGTTGTCGAACCGGTCAGAGTCGCCGCCGTCGACCTCGTCGTCGTCTGCGTTCCCGCCAGGTTGGCGAACACGATGAACGCATCCACCTGCAAAGATGTCGCCGCGGTCACGTTACGGACCATCATCTGCACCGTGTACGTCCGGCCCGGCTTGACCGCAGGCTGCGCCGTGTAGCAGATCGAGGTATGCGTAGCGGTCGCGTTGGGCACCGAGAACTGGAAGACCGTGCCGCCCTGCCAGGCGGTAGCTGAGGCGACGATGCTGCCGCCCGTGGAGTCGGCGAGCGAGAACACGTCGATACCCGAGCTGCCCTGCGGGATCGTGCCAGCCGCATAGCCGCCGAGGTCGCCGCCAGTGGCCTGTACCTGGGTGAGCAGGTTACGCGTGGGCGGCCACTGTGCACGCCTGCGGTACGGCTGGTACGGGAGGATGTGCCCGTAGTAGGGGCTGCTGGCGTTGGTCGGGTCCAGGACCGCGTCCGTGTTCGCGAGCGTCAGGCTCGCTTCACCGCTGCGGACTTGGTCCAGCTCGTACTGCCGCCCCCGCTGCACGGACACCGTCTGCCGGGTGCGGTCGGTGACGTCAACGTACCGGTCGAGCGGGCTGTCGCCACCATTGGCGGACCAGTACGGCGCCCACGCGTCTTCGACCATCGGCCAGTTCAGGTTCGGCTGGCCCGGCGCCGAGCTCGTCGTGTTGACGTGGTCGATGTACGCGGACATGCCTGCGGACTCGGTCGCGTAGTAGCCCGTCACGAACTGGAACTTGGTCGCGGTCGCGACCCACGTGTAGGCGGTCGTCGCTCTGGTGGTCCACGTGTACGCGTCCGGCGACGTGGAGAAGACGAAGCTCCCCGACACCTCCTGGATTCGCCACCACGCGTACTGGTACGGGTCGTAGGCGGCCCACGATGCGGCGATCGTTGTCGTGGTCGCCGTACCCGCATTAGTGACGGACGCGGTGAACACGCCGCCGCTGACCGCGAACGTGGCCTTGTTGCTGCCGTCGAGGAGCACCTCGAAGAACGTCTGCGTCGACCCGTTCCCGGGCGGCGTCGGCACCACCCGGGCGTAGACGCCGTTTGGAGCCGCCGGGTTCGCGGACGTCGCATCCCACGGGGTGCTCGCCAGCCCGTAGTAGTTCGTCGTGCAGGAGACCGCCACCCGGCACAGCGCCGTGTCGACCTGGACGTTCGGTGCGGGTGATGAGGCGTTCCACACGGCGGTGTTCAGCGTCGCCGCGCCGAAGTTGTCGTACAGGGCAGACAGCTTGGTCGCCACCGGGCACCCCCATCTGGCGCCCGGCGGCGCCCTCGAACCCTGTACTGGTCAGCGCTTGTACGCGGGATAGGTCAGCGGATTGCGCATGCCTCGGCGCAGGAACGCGGCCTCGACGTCCCGCGCGAGCCCGTCAACGGTCGCCACACTGCCCTTCACCTCGAACTCGAAGTGGTAGTGGTTGACCACGGTCCCACCGCCAGCGCCTGCCAGTGCCAGCCCGAGGCCGGCCCTACCGCCCGCGCCCGTCACGGACCCGGCGAGCCGGTGGACGGCTGTTGTGGCATGGTGGGCGCCGCCTTCCACGCCCTTGGCCAGGCCTCGGGGAATCCACTGACCGATCTCGGCGAACACCGTGCTGGGACTCCTGATGCCGAGCGCATGCTTGATCGCCCTCTGCATCGCCTTGGCGATCCGCATCATCTGGCGCTCGATCGCTTTCTCCTGCGACTGCAGCCCACGGACCAGTCCCTGCGCAGACCTCAGGCCCGCCCCGTACATCGAGTCGGCGACCGCCTTGCCTGCGCTCGTGGCGGCGGACTTGGTGGTCTTGTTCAGGGCGTTGATCTGGTCGATCTGCGCCTTCGACGCGCCTGCCAGTGCAGCTGCGGTCGCGCCGCCCTGGTCCACGCCCGCCGCGGCAAGCTGCGCGATCAGATCAGCGGAGAGGCCCCTCTTCTTCAGCGCCTGCAGTTCGGCCGCGAACTGCACGGCTTTGCCCATCTGGTCGCGCATCTTGTTGACCACGTCCTGCGCGGTCAATGCGAAGCCTTCCTGCGGGGCCTCGGTCACGACGCTGAAGCCCTGCATGACGCCGTCCGCGACGCTCTTGACCTCTTCCGACCACTGCTTCTGGAGGTCTTTGAGATGCTTCTGCGCGGCCTTGAGCCGGGTGGCCACCGAGTCCCGCCTAGCGGCCAGCGAGCGGAGGACCTTGTCCTCCTTCCGCGCATACGCCTCCAGGCGTTTGATCGTGTGCTCGTGGGAGGCCACCCAGGCGTTCATCGACCGCCCCTTACGGCCCCGTCCCCCCGACCCCCGCAGATCGGACACCCTGTTGTACGTCTCGATCAGCAGGCTTTCGATCCTGCGCGTCGCAGCCTTCACGCGCGCCGTCGAGCCGGTGAGACCGTCGACGAGGCCCTCGTTGAGGTAAATGCCCAAGCTGCGGAACACCTTCGACGGCGAGTTGATCCCCATGCGTCGGGCGAAGGACGTTTCCACTACGGCGCCCACGTTGGCCGTGGTCGCGGCGAGCACGGGCAGATGGCTGTTAAGGCCGTCCACCAAGCCCTGCATGATCATGCGTCCGGCGGGGACCAGCATCACCTTGTCGTAGGACGGGGGGCCCTTGTGGGAGGTGATGAACCCGCCGATGTCACCCAGGACGCCTCCGAGGCTGCCCATCGATGACTTGATGCCGGAAATCAGGCCGTGGATCACCGACGCGCCCGCGTCGTACAGCAGGTTCGAGAACCCGGCGCCGACGCTCATGATCGTGGAGGCCACGTCGTGGAGCTGCTGCCCGACGAGTCGCTTCAAGTCGCCCCACACCCGGGACCACTTGCCAGTGATCAGGTCGAGGATCAGGCTGACCGTATTGAGGATCAGGTGCATCGCGGTCGTCGCGACACCGGAGATCACGGACCAGGCCAGTTTCGCCGTGTCCTTGATCATCGTCCACGTGGTGCTCCACGCCGTCGCCAGCACCGCGAGGAGCGGCTTCATCGAGTCCCACCAGAGCTTCGCGTACAGGCCGATGGCTGCGAAGACGACCTTTGCGATTGCCCGGATCTGGTCGCCGTGCTGCTTCCACCACGCCGTCAGATCCGCGATCCGCGCCTTCACCCAGGCGATGACGTTGGTGTTGAACCAGTGGACCAGCCCCTGCACCGCGGTGACCATGGACCGCCAGACGCCGACGAAGGTCTGCTTGTGCGCGGTGAACCACGCAACCAGCGCCTGGAACGCCTGCCGCAGCAGCGGCAGCACCGAGGTGGCGAACCAGCGGATGATTGCCCCCGCGATCTGCCACTGCAGTTTGAACATCGTGCCGATGAACCGGCCAACGTCGTTGACGATCGTCCGGAAGGTACGGAAGTGGTTGTACGCGTAGACCACGGCAGCACCCACAGCCATGATCCCGGCCGCGATCGCCATCTCGGGGCCCAGCGCTGCGTACATAGCGGTCCCCACGGCGATGATCGCGGCGACGAGCGTGGCAGCGAGGGCCCCGGCCAGGGCCACGACGGCGCCCTTGTGCTGTGACAGCCAGACGACCCCGGTACGGATCCAGCCGAGGAACGTCTGCACGTAAGGCAGCAGCATCGTGCCCAGCCTGATGCCCATGTTGACGAGTGCAGCCTCGGTCTGGTGCAGCTGGTTCTGGAAGGTTTTCTGTGTCTTCTGCCAGGCTGCGTCGAACGCGCTGGTTTTCGACGCTTTCTGGATGTCCTCGAACTTGGTGCGCAACCCGTCGAGGTTCTGCATCAGCGACATGATCGCCTTGTCGCTGCGACCGCCACCGAAGATCTTCGCCAGGACGCTGTCGGCCTCAGTCCCCGAGACGCCCGCCTTGTGCAGACCGTCCTTCAGATCCTTCAACGCCACGTACAGGCCGTCAGGCTTCTTCAGGTCCATGGCGAGCTTGTTCTGCGTGATCCCCGCGGCCTTCATCGCCTTTTCCATGGCGCTGCTGGACGCCTTCACGTCCGTGCTGGCCAGGCCCAGGCCGGTGAGCATCTTCGTGGCCTTCTGCGACGGCGTGGTCATCATCGAGATGCCCATCGTCATACGGGTCGCCGCCACCTCCGCGCTGTTGCCGCGGTCCGTGAGGTACGCCAGGCCGGCGCCCATCGAGTTGATGGAGATGCCCATCTGCGCGGCCGTGGGTGCCCAGTTTTTGATCGACTCGTTGAAGTCCTGGAAGCGCATGTCGCCTTGGCCGACGATGGCGTTAAGGCTGGCCATTGTGGTCGCTGCTGCGGACGCGGGCTCGTTGAACGCCTTCATCACCGACGACAGCGAGTAGGTGGTGTCTTCCAGCGACGCCCCGGAGATCTTCGCTTCCTTCGCGGACTCCGTGACCACGGCGAGCGCACTCTTCAAGTCCAGCCCGGCCGAGATCGGGTGGTAGAGAGCCTCCGCCATCTGTGTGCCCGTGAACCCGACCTGCGTGCCCAGCCTCAATACCTCGTCGTTGAGCTGCGCCGAGGTCATGTGGACCTTCTTCAGCTGCTCATTCGACAGGCCGGCCGCGGTGTACAGGCGGGTCATGTGGGACTGGAAGTCCGCTGCCCACTTCACCGACATGACGCCGATCCCGGCCGCGATCCCGCCCGCGACCATGCCGATCCCGGCGAGCTTGCGGAACGCGCCCCCGATACGCGTTGTCGATGCCTCACCCTCGGCGGCAGCCTCGGCCATGCCCTTCTTGAAGGGGGCGGTGACGGAGCGGAGGACCACGTACAGGTCGCCAACTTCGGACGCCACGGCGCACCCCCTCTTCCACCAGGTCGCGCGAGAGGGGGTGATGTGGCAGAGAGTGCCGGATGCCAAGGGTTAGAACACGCGGCCCCAGGCTCCGCCGTACAGCTTGTTGTAGATCGTCACCGCGCTGATCTTGCAGGCGAACTCGGCCGCCGGCTTCAACCACGGATAGGTGGCCCCGTTCCGCAGCCCGGTCTCCAGGTAGTAGCCGTACTTGTCGGCTGGGGTCGGATTCCTGCCGTAGGGCGGGGTGAAGCCCAGCCGCGGGCCGACCTTCGTGTACCAGCCGTCGAGGTGCTTCTCGATCGGGGTGTGCCCCACGCTCCGCTTCAGCGTTCCCGAGATGACCGCCGGGCCGGTCCCGGGGCTGGCGGGTGTTTTCGTGCCGTACTTGTGGCGGCCGACGCTGGCGTTGATGCGGGCCTGGCGTTCCACTGCCAGCGCCAGCGGTTCCAGGGCGAGCCGGGTTCGCATGTCGCCCTCCACGGCGAGCTTCGCGAACCCCGCGGTGAAGACTCCGGGGCGCAGCTCGGTCATGCGATCACCCCATTCGGGACTGCCGTTCGGCCTTGCGGCGTTCGCGTTCCGTCTCGCGCTCCTCGTGCTGCGCCAGCATGGAGAGGAAGTCCAACGTGTAGCGGCGCACGTACCAGGGGGTGGCCTGCAGTTGTTCCCAGGACCAGTGCATGCGCCGCATCAGCAGGAAGTCGGCCCATTCGTCCGGGACCTGGTCGCCGCCCCACGTTTCCTCGATGATCGATTCGACGGGGATGAGGACGTTCTCGTAGTACGGCGAGCCGGGGCCTACTGAGGGTTTGTGACGCGCTGCACCTCTTCCATGATCCGGGTGATGATGGCCATGGGGAGGCGGCCGACGGCCTCGGGGGTGACCTTTCCGAAGCGCTGCTGGGTGCCTTCGCCGAGGCGGGCGAGGACAGCGGCGGGGTCGTCGTAGGGGTTGATGTCGAGGGTGTCGGCGGGGTTGAAGACCTCGTAGACCTTCCAGGCGACGATGAGTCCGGCCATGACCTTGTAGGAGGCGTTCAGGCCGTCCTGGGGGTTGAGCGGCTCGCCCTTGTCGTTGACGGGGACGTCCTCCGGGCTGAGTGCGTCGGGCGGCATCAGCTGAGGGTTCTTGATCAGGACGCTGACGTCGTCGCCGAGGTCGGGGAACTCCAGCAGGACGTAGGGGTTGGCGTAGCTCACGGCGGATCTCCTAGCAGGTGAGGGCGTTGAGGGCGTCGAACCCCGGCCGTGCGCGTGACGCCCTCACGCACAGGCACGGCCGGGGAGTTGATCTTCAGAATGCGGTGCTGACGAAGTTCTTCAGGACTGCCTGCACGCTTCCGCTGTCGGTGGCGTTGTAGATGCCGTTGATCTCGAAGTCGGCCTGCACGTAGGTGCCGGAGACGTCAGGCTTGCCCTTCGACCAGCCGCCCTGCGTCGTCGTGATCGTCAGCGACGACCCGGCCGCATCCACCCCCGCGCCGACGGGCTGCACTAGCGACATCGACGTCGGGTTGTTCTGCAGCGCCTGCAGGTACAGGTTGTAGTCGTTGTCGTTCTCGTAGATCGCCTTGTACGCGATGTCGGCGTCGAGGACGCCGGTGAAGACCTCGCGTGGCTGCTGGGTGCCGTTGCTCGCGTGGATGGCCTCGATCGGCCGCTTCAGCGTCAGGTCGTAGGTCAGGCCACGCGTCGAGGAGGCGCCCGCGTTGGTCATGGCGAACTGCCAGCCCAACAGCGGTGCAGGCTGGCTGAACGCCGGGGTGAACGGGCCTGCCTGGACGCTCGGGATCCACCCGGTGTACTTGGCGCCGCAGGTGACGATGCCCTTCGGGTCGACCTTGAGGGTGACGTCGGAGAGCATGCAGCCCTGGTAGCCCCACGCCTCCAGGACGTTGGACTGAGTCAGGCTGTAGGTCGGCTTGGCGGCCGTCGCACTCTGCTTGAAGGTGTGCGTCGTCTGCGAGACGACGGCGACCGCGGAGTTGTGGGCGAACGTCAGGCCGGACGTCGGCGTCGCGATGGGGATCGTGTACGGGCCCGCGCCAGTGGGGGTGCCAGTGGTGGCGTACTCCACCTTCGTCCCCGTGTCGATCATGATGGTGGAGCCCACTGGGATCGTCGCCGCCGTGCTGATCGACGTCGCCCCTGCGGTCGTTGAGGAGGACAGCGTCGTCGACACGCCAGGGGTGACCGTGTCCGGGCCGATGATCCTCAGCACATAGCCCAGCGCATCCGGGTAACCGTTGAACTCCAGGTCGACCTCGGAGTCCCCGGCGCCCTGGTACAGGCCCTGCAAGTTGCTGTCGTTGTTGCGGTAGCTGAGGTCTTGCAGCTGGTCGTAGTTGATGCCGAAGTCGAGCTTCGTGCAGGCCAGGTAGTACGAGGGCGTCACCCACGTGCCCTGCGTGGTCTCCTTGGCGAGGCCCACGTATGCGAGCCGTCCCAGCAAGGTCACTGCGGCTCACCGCCTTCCTTGTCGGTGTCCGCCGCGGCGGCGCGCTTCCTGCTGGGGGTCTTGGCCGGCGTCTCGTCAGCGGTCGGCTCGGTCTCGTCTTCGACGGGGGTCCAGCCGTCGAGGAGCGCGGGGAGTTCGGCGGTTTCGCCGGGCTGCACCGCATACGCCGGGTGGTCCTTCGTCTCGGCGACGTTGAACACGTAGGGGGTGGTGTTGCGCTGCCGCACCGGCGGCGGCGGGGTGGGCTCTTCGCTCACGGTGGTCTCCTGCGGCGGGGCGGGCATGAAAAAGGCCCCGCTGCGGGGGCCAGGCAACGAGATGGGCGGGTCAGGATGTGTAGTCCTTGTCGTCCGCCTGGTAGGTGATCGAGCAGGTCAGATCGGCCTGCGCCTGGATCGTCTGCTCCGGATCCCCGAACACGACGTTGATCGTCGTCGGATCCTCGGCGACGGACAGGAACCTCGCACCGTGCGTCTTGTCGAGCGGCATCGCCAGCGGCCCGTTGATGCGCTGGATCACCAACTCGACGGCATCATCCAGGGCTTGCTGCACAGACTCCGCCTGGCCGGTCTGCGACGACTGCGGCCAGATAATCCGCAGCTCAAGCCCGTAATGGTTGATCTTCCGATTGAAGCCGAAACGCTCCACCACGATCGTGCGCCGCAGGACGTACAACTGCCGACGGCGCTTCGCCGGCGTGCGCGCCCAGTACGGCTGGATCACATCGAACGGACCGCCCTGCGCGGCGCTCAACGCCGGCAGGCCGTCAGCCGCACTGTACGCGGACAGCCACGCCGCCTCACGGGTAACCGCATCGGCTGAACTCACCTGGGCCCCCTATCAGCGGTCGTAGCGGCACAGGATCTTCTCCGCGCGATCCCGCAGAGCCCCCGGATCGTGGCCGAACTGGGTTCCAGCGGGGTCGATCTCTGCCAGCGCGTTCACGGCGGCCAGCAGCTTGCAGGCGCGGCCCAGGTCAGCGGGAGGCGTCTGGTAGCCGCCCGAATAGGTGTACTGGACCGTGGTCCCCGGCGGCACGAACGTGCCGAGCTGGAACCGGCAGTGGCCAGTGTCCGGCTCGAACTGGATCGTCGACACCGACACCTGCTGCTGCCCCGAGTACGAGCGGTACAGCTGCACGTCCGCCACGGCCCCCGACCACAGGTCCGGGTAGTGCGCGGGAAAGTGCCTCACCCAGAAGTGCCGCACCAGCAGGGTGCTGCCCAGGGACTGCGCGCGGGAGAACCCCAGCTGGCTGGTGGGGTCCAGTGGCACGTAGGCGTCGAGGGCGTCCTCGATGTCCATGGCCTCGGCACGCTGCGTCTCGACCAAGCCCGTGAACGGGGCAAGGCGCCGGTCGCAGATGCCTTCGGCCTCACGCGTGGCCTCGATCATCAGCTGGTCGAGGGCGTCGGGCGAATAGTCGCGGACCAGGTCGGCGAACTGCCCGCTCAGCATGTCGGCCGAAGTAGCGAGCGGGGTGGGCGAGTCGGCGGCCATCGCTCACCCCCTGCCGTGACGCCAGTCGGTCACTCGCTGATCTCGGTCTGGGACTGTGCGGTCTTGCGGGGCCGGCCCCGCTTCGGGGTCGCGGGCTCGTCGTCTGTGCCGGCGCCCGAACCCGGGTCGGCCTTCTCCGACTTCTCCGGCTTGGCCGGTGCGGCGACCTCGGAGAAGCCGGGGATGGCCAGGAGATCGGCGACCAGGTTCACGTCGTCGACCTCGACGACGTCGCCGTCGTGCTCCCAGGTGTGGCCGGGGCAGGATCCGGCCTTTTCCTTGCGGATGTACGGCATGCGCCCTCCTGTCGGCATGCCGAACGCCCCAGCACGAATGCCAGGGCGCTCGAATGATGTGTGCGGTCAGCCTTGTTCGGCTGCCTTCTTGCGGGCGCGCATCGCCCGCTTGGCCTCACGGTCAGCGATCCGGCGGCACGTCTTGCACGCCCGAGCGCCCGTCTTCGGGGCTATGTACGTGTTGGCCTCGTCGTAGGGATGGCCTTGGGGGCAGTGCGTGCGGTCGGCCATCGGGACTGCGGGAGCGTCTCGTTGCTTGTCCCGCCACTCTCGCCAGTGCTGGCGACGGCAAGTCTTGCAGCCGCGCTCCTTGCCGCCCGGGTACCAGTAGGTGTTCTCCTCATCGAAGGGATGTCCCTCGCCGCATGAATCCTTGAGGATGTTGCGGGCGGGGGGTGCCTCACCGCGGAGGATGTTGACCCGGTCGGTGACGGGTTCCAGATGCCCCAGTGCGTTCACGCACATCGTGTTACGGCACAGATGATCGATGACCAGGCCGTCCGGAATCGGGCCGACGAGGTTCTCGTAGGAGAAGCGATGGGCCAGGCGCTTTTTGCCGTCGAACCAGAAGTAGCCGTAGCCCCGGTCGGACGGCCTCCCCTTCCACACCCAGCATGGCCCTAGTTCGGGACGGTGAGCTGGGACGGAGCCGTTCTTGTTGACCTTGCTGTAGAAGCGAGCGGCGGTACGCTCGTCCATGTCGGACCTCCGAGACAGGTTCGGCGCTGGCCGGGAAGGTTCGCACGCCTTCCCGGCCGCTTTGTTGCCGCAATTCTAATTCAGATTCCCCAACCGGGGGGCCTGAATTAGATATTGGCCACGATCCGACTTCCGCGTCCCACGTAACGCGGCCCGCGCACGGCCAGCGTAGTATCCGTCAAGACGGCAAATGGAAGTGTATCCGGTGCAGCGACGGTCGGCGCGAGCGGCAGGATCTGCATGTCGCGGGTGTAGGGGCGGACCATGAAGTTCGGGTCGCGCGGGACGAGGTAGATGTCCTCGGCCGCGTTGGTGACCGTGCGGGGCTTCGCCCCGGTGTTCCCGCCCTGGTAGGCGGACGGGCCGGTGTTCCCGGACGAGTTGGTGAGCAGGTTCGTGCCGGTGTCGACGATCGACGTGACGGCCGCTCCCGTAGTGTCGAACGCGTCCACGACGCCGACCAGGGTTTCGGTGCCGGTCGCCGTCGACCGGTACACCTTGTACAGGATCGGGGAAGCGCCGTCCGGCAGGTTGGTCGGGGTGGAGAAGCTCAGCGTGACCGTCGACGTGGAGCCGGTGGTGGTCTGCGAGACCTCGGTCGCCGCGGAGATCTCACCGAAGCGGGCCGCGACCGCGGACACCTGGTAGTAGTAGGTGGCCGCCGCCAGAGTGCCGCCCGTGGTCGCGGTCGCCGTGGTGACCGTGCCCATCTGGTTGGTGCGCGGGCTCAGGAACGAGCTCTTGACGATCGGCACGTCACGGTACGACGGCACGTTCAGACCGGCGCCGATCTCGACCGTGGGCGCCATGAACCGCTGCTGGTTCGTCAGGATCTGCGCCACGTTCGACGCCATACGCGGCGACATGATGAACATGTACTGGCTGCCGACCGGCATCGCCGCGTTCGTCTCGACGAGGTCGATGATCTCGTCGAGGTGCTTCAGTGCGAAGTTCGCGCCGGCCAGGTCGGTGGCGTTGACGTAGTTGTTCGACCCGGTGCCCGCGGTCCAGTTGGACACGAGGTAGTCCAGGCCGGAGCAGATCGGGTAGAGGCCGTTGGCGGTGGCGCCGTCGTTGCCCCAGATGAACGCGTTCTCCAACGACCACAGCATCGAGGTGACGGTGCCGTCGAGTTCGAGCTGGCGCAGGTCGCCGACGATGTCGCGGGTGACGGTCTGCGCGTAGCCGGTGACGGAGCCGACGGCCTGGAACAGGCGGATGTTGAAGACGGCCTGCTCGTAGGTGGAGTTGCCGATCGGACGGGCGCCGCCGTCGGTGACACCACCGGAGTCGGGCCGCTGCACGCGACGGTTGAAGAAGTACTGCGTGGAGCGCCATTCCTTGGACGGGATGGCGGCCAGGAGCGGCGCGTACCGGCGCTGGTACTCCAGCAGGACCGGGTCGATCGCCTTGGGGATGAGCGGGGTTACTGCTCCGGCCGTGGTGATGGCCTCTTCGAGCTCGGTGGGCACGGTCGCCTCTTTTCATGCGAAAGCCCCGCCGGGACGTGTTCCGGGCGGGGCGTTGTGTGGTGGTGGTCAGGACTCCCGGGTGGGGGTCCTTGGGCGAGCCGTGCCTACTGGTGGGCGGGCTGCGGGGTGCGGGCGAAGGCGCCGAGGAGGATCTCGGCGCGGTTGGCGAACAGGTCCTCGGGCGTCTTGTCCGCAGCACCGGTCTGGTCGTTCTCGTGGACGCGGTAGCCCTGGCGCGGCGGGAGTCCGTTCTCGCGGAGGAGTTCCTCGCGGAGTTCGTCCTTGGCGGCGGCGAGGCGGGCTTCGACGAGTCGGGCGACGCGCTGGTCCTCGGTCTCCGCGACGGGCTCCGGCGCGGCCGGGGCGGCGGTCTCAGTCGCCGGTGCGGCCTGCGGGCCGACGCGGTCCAGGAGCTGGGTGAACTGCTCCTGGGTGAGGGCGATCATCGGCGCGGGCGCCGGGGTGCTGGCCGTCTCGGCGGCCGGGGTCTGGGCCTCGCTCACGGCGGGCACCTCCGTGGTTTCGGTGTTGTCCCCTACCGGTGTGGTCGGGGAGGTTTCGGTGAGGGCGTCGTTGGCTGCGGCGGCAGTGATGGGCTCGCCGGGCTGAAGTCGATCGAGGGCGCCGGACTCCTTGAGTGCGGCGGCATGCTCGGGCCGGACCGGCTGGCCTGCCGTGGCCGGCGGTACCGCCTCGGAGGCTGGGTGCCCGGCGGCGGGGGCGCTCTCCATGTCGTCGTCCGGGCTGGCCGCGTCTTCGCTGTCGCCGTCGGTGTCGGCGTGGGGGGCGCCGTCCACGTCGATGTCGGCGTCCATGTCGGGGTCCATGGCCTGGAGGGCATCGACGGCGGCTGTCATGGCGGCGGCGGTGATGACCCGGAGTTCGGCGGGGTCGATGCCGCACGCGCGCATGGTCAGGCTGATGGGCCCGTTGTAGGCGTCGATGCAGAACCCGGCGCCGCCACCCGGGCCGTCGGGGTAGTACTCGCGGATCTCCCCGAGCCGGGTGCTGTCGTTCTCCTTCATGGAGCCGTCCTTGTTCCAGGTGTCGGGGATCATTCGGGTGAGGCCGAGCGCCGCGGCGCGGGCGATGATGTGGGCGCGGATCTTGTCGTGGTCGGCGCCGCCCCGGCCTACCGCGCGGATCGCTTTCCGCAGGTCCGCCTTCGTCTTGATCGGGTATGACGGTTCGCCGGAGGCGTTCTTCATCGCCTGGCCCTTGGCGGCCATCTGCCGCTTCTGCTTCGCCGAGTACGCCTCACCCGGGGCGTGTTCGGTTACGGCTTCCACGGTGGCCTCCACGGACTCGCTGATCGGGGTGCGGCCGTGAGACTCGGCAGCCGCAGGCGCGTCCGGGAGGTAGGAGGCTGCTGCCACGGTTGCGCCGAGAACTCCCGGGGAGGCGGTGAAGTCGACGGCGTCGATCTCCAAGTCCTCGGCGGTGGTCACGGACACGCCTTCATGGCTGAGCCGCTTGACCGGGCCGAGCCAGTAGCCGTGAATCGACACCGACTTCAGCGCCGGCGCCTGATCCTTGCCCGGCACCACCAGTGCGGCGATGTCGCGGCCGGGCGCCGTGTCGTAGAGGTCGGCGGTGTAGCTGGCGGCCCCGTCCTCCCCGACCTTGACTCCGGTGAGGCGGCCCACGATCTTCCGGGAGTCGTCCCCGGCGTCGTGGTGGGTGCGCATCACGATGGGGAGCCCGTCGGGGTCGGCGATGCGTTCCTGCATGCGGGCGGCGGCGCGGGCGATGAGTTCCCGGCTGTATAGGCGCTTGTTGCGGGAGACGCCGGGGGTGAGCATCGTCCCGGAGATCGTGGCGATCGTGGCGGTTCGGGCGGCCAACGGAGGTACCTCCTCGGCGATGGTTATGCCGGGGCGAGGACGCATCGGCAGCGGGGGTGGGCGGGCAGGCGTGGCGCGCCGTACAGGCTGTAGGGGTTGCCGGCCTCGTTGGCGAGGCAGGCGTCGCAGACGCGTTCATCGCCTGCGGTGATCCATTCGACGGCGTCGATGCCGCTTGCGAGGTAGGCGGCGAGCAGTCCTGCGCCGTAGGCGGCAGAGACAGCGACGTCTGTGGCGAGGACGAGGTCGTCACCTGCGTCGACGGTGTCTTCACCATCGGTGGCGGGGTCGGAGCTGCCGGTCATGGCCCGGCCTGCGCGGCGTGCGGTCGCGGTGAGTGCGGCAGTGAGGGCGGCGGTTGCGGTGCCGTCGGCGTTGTGGTCGCTCATGTCCGCGCGGCTGATCGTGGCATCCGAGCCGCTGTCGCCGTAGGGGGTGTCGTCTGCTCGGTCGTGGCTGGCGAGGTGGCGGCCCGCGTTCCAGCCGGCCTGGTGGGAGCGTTTCGCCGCGGTGGCTAGGGCGCGCCTAGTGCGCTGCCAGGAGCGTGCCGAGAGCAACGCCAGGACGGCTGCTGCAGCGGCCTCACCCCGGTGGTCGGTGGGCTGCCGGGTCTCGCCGAGCACTGCTGCCGCCTGGGTCAGGTCGAGGCCGCTGACGTCCTGCCGCCAGGCTGCGAGGACGACATCGTCGGCCGCCGCGTGGAGCGCCAGACGGTGGCCGTACACCTGCCGCCAGACACCTGCGGCAGTGGGGATGTGGATCGTGGGCCTGGACACCGCCACCCCCTGCCGCCGCGCGTGTCAGCCGATCTGTTTCGCGATGAGCGGCCCGACGTCCTGCGCTCGGGTGGGATGCCCTTGTCCCATGTCGCCTCCCTGTCACACGCGGGCGAGCGTCTCGCAGAGGAACTGCTGGTAGGCGCGGTCCCAGTCCTCTTCAGGCTCCGGCTGGTCCTGCGGGTCGGCCCGTGGCCCTGTGTCGCCCTGGTCCTGTGGCGGCAGGTCCCCCGCGGCTGGCGGGGGCTGCCGCGGCGGCGTCGGCCGCAGCTCGACGCCGGGGACGTCCACGCCGGCCGTGACGCCGGGGGCGGCGTTCTTCGCGATGAGGGCCTCGGACATGCGGTCCATCTGCGACCACAGCACCATGTTCTGGCGGTCCACCAGCACCGGGGCGTCGCCACCCTCGACCGGGGGTTCGCCGATTTCGTCGCGGTACCGGTTCAGCGTGTAGGCGCCGTTACGAAGCCGGGTGTCGCGGATCTCCTCAATGACCTTCGAGTCACGGTAGTCGATCTCACCGAACTCCATGTGCCAGCCGTCGACCCCGAACCCGAGCTGCACCAGGTGGTAGTTCAGCTTCTCCAGGATCAGATTGGCGATCGGGATGACGGTGTTGACGCGGAACGTCTTGTCCTGCGCCTCACCGGTGCCAGAGCCGAGGTTGCCGGTTTCGATGATGCCGAGCTTCGCCGGGGGCACGCCGAACGCGGCAATGATCTGGTCACGGAGCTGCCGGTCGGCGTCGAGGTAGTCGGTGACCTTCCGCTGGTCGAGGACGTTGACGGCGCCCCCGTTGGTGGTGATAACCGGGGTGCCGACGGCTTTCGGGCCGAGGTTGAACACCGTGTACTGCTCACGCCAGCGTTGCACGTCGGTGTCCTGCGCGTTCTGCAGATCGACGTGGACACGCGGCGGGTCGCCGCGGCGGAAGCACTCCTTGAGGGTGGCCATCGTGAACAGCCACGCCGTGACGGGCAGCAGCACCTTCTGTGCCGGGCTGACGCCGTACAGGCCACCGCGGGGCGCGTCGAGGCTGATGTGGATGACCTGATCAGGCGTGAACTTTGCGGTGCGGACGCCGTCGACGTCCTGCACGTACCCGGACACCTCGCCGTGCTGGTCGGCGATCACTGTCATCGTGGTTGCGTCGAGCGTGTACAGGGCGACGGGCTCGCCGAGCAGGGTCACGACCTCGATGTAGGCGTCGCCGAACAGCATCAGGTCGGTGGCGGCGCAGCGCAGCAGCTGCACCATGTCCTCGCGCGGGTTGACGAACTTCACCAGCCTCCGCAGGCGCGGCACCTGAGCAGGCTCGGCCGGGACCTCGCCCTCCGTGTCGGCGCTGTCGGCGACGATCTGCAGGCCTCCTGCGGTCACGGTCCGGGCGATCAGGTCGACGCTCGCGGACACCCAGTTGCACGACATGTACGCCTGGTGCAGCTGGAACAGGACCTGCTGCCGGTCCGAGCCGGCCGCTACCAGTGTGGACGCGGAAGTGCTGAGCGGGATGCCGTACTCGTAGCCGACACGCCGCACCTGTGCGGGCGTTGGCGGGGCGACCGTGGCTTCGTCGACGGGCGCGGTCTCGACGACCGGGTCAGACCCGAAAGCGTTGCGGAGCCAGCTCACAACCCCCACGGGTCACCTCCCTGCAGGATCGGGAAGCCCCCGATGGACGGCACCGCCGGGGCAGGCCGGTTCGGGTTGGAGGCTGCGGGTTCGAGGGTGGTGAGCGTGGGCTCGGCCTCAGGGAAGTGGAAACGCGTCTCGTTACCCAGGTTGACCAGCAGGTATCTCAGCGCGTCCGATGCATGGTCGTCGGCGGTGGTGTCGGCGTCCTCCGGGTCGCCCTTCGTGGCGTGCGGCAGGTCTGACAGTTCCCGGTACAGCTCGGGAACCGTCGAGAACATGTGGATCATCGGACAGGTGTCCCAGCCCTGGGCCCGGTGGTGCGGGCAGGCGGCCCCCTCTTTGAGGTAGGAGCGCACGCGCTGCCAGCCAGTCACCCGGGATCCAGGGCCCTTTCCGGCTTGGGCGAGGTGTACGCCGTTCTCGGCATACACCTGGGCGATCGGTTTGGCGTCGCCACGGGTGGCCCACATCGCATCGTCTGCGAACCGCACCGCAATGCGCTCGTCGGGGCTCTCTGCAGCGAGGATCTGCCGCGCCTGGTCGGCCTCGCCGACACCGCGGCGGTAGATCTCTCGGTAGATCCAGACGCGGCCGTCTTCGTCCTGCGCACCCCACAGAGTGCACCAGGGGGCTGTGTAGCCCCAGTCGACGCCGTTGTACCGCTTCCATGTGGCGGGGAGTTCGATCGGCTCGATGACGTGCCGGTCGCGCTTCAGCTCGGGGAACATTTGGCCTTGGAACACGTCCCAGTCACCGTCCAGGAAGGCGGAGCGGAGTTTGCCGTCGAGGGCTTGAAGGTCTTGGGCGTACTCCGGGTTGACGTGCGGGTTGTCCGAAAGCTTCGACGGGATGAAGCGGACAGTGCGGCCACGGATGTCGGTGATGACCTGCTGCCCGTAGTTCGTCGGCTTGATGTAGCGAGTCTTGACCGCGCCGTGGCCGGCGCCGCCCGGGTTGCTGCCGGAGCGGATGCCGATGACGGGGATGTCGCGGCGGCCGGACCGGAGGCGGGACTCCAGGAAGCTGATGACGTCGGGGGGCGTCAGGGTGCGTTCGTCGAAGGTGAGTTTCTGGTACTGGCCGCCCTGCCTGCGGGTGGCGTCCTGCACGCTCTCCGCGTACCGGTACATGATCAGGCTGCCGTTTGGGAACCTGAGCTCGTACTCGGTGCCGTTCCACTTCGCGCCCAGCTTCCGCGCGAACCCGGCCTGCGCGAGCTCGGCGATCAGCGACTCCTTCAGCTCGCCGAACGTGCGCCGGAACGCCCCGATGCGAAGCCCCGGGTAGAGGATGCAGTCCCGGAGGTCGTCCATGAGGAGGGCCCTGGTCTTGCCCCCGCCCGCGCTTCCGCCGAACAAGACGTCGAACTCTGTGGCGGCGTGGAAGATCTGCTGTTTCGGAGTCGGCTCGTAGTCGAGCTCTCCGAACACGTCGCGGGGCTCGAAGGCTCGGGCGGCGTGTTCGACCCAGTCGATGGTGGCGGTCATGGTCACCGCCTCCTGGTTCAGTCCGAGGCGAGGGCCCGCAGGTGTCGCGGCACGACCTGGGACACGAGTGCCTGCTGATCGGGTGTCAACTGCAGGTCGCCGAGGATCTTCCTGATGACCTCAGCGACCAGCGCGCCTTGGGACTCCGCCAGTCGCACCCGTCGTTCTTCGATGCCGGCCCGGATGGCTGCCTCGCACACCTTCACCAGGTGGGCACGCTCTTGCTGGTACAGGCGCAGCCAGACGTTCGGCGCGGCTTCTTCGGTCGTCCCGCGGTCTTCGCCGCCGGATTTCTCCCGGGTGATGCCCCAGACGAGGGGGTGTTCGCGGTCTGTGCCGTCGCCGACCGCTTCGGATTCGATCTCTTGGACGCGTTCGCGGAGCCATTGGACGTGCCCGGCGGTCCATTTCACTTCGTCGAGGAGGGCGTCAGTGGCGGTCGTTTCGATCTTCAGGCCGTAGGTTGCCACGAGAGCTGCCGCTTTCTCCTCGGTGATGCGCCGCGCCGCGGCCCTGAGGGATTGTGGTGCTTTGCCGCCATGCTTTTGACACACCGTCTGCCCGTCCATCGGCCACAGTTCGCACTGCAGGCCGGTTCGTTTGGCGCGCCCCCAGCAGCGGCGCCGCCCGTCGGCCCGGTATTCCTTGAAACCTTCGGGCAGTTGGCGTCTGCGGCTGACCATCACGCGCCGCCGGTCTGCCAGTGGTCGGGCAGCATGCTGGGCGGCTCGGGCGCGTCCTCGGGGTGGGGTTCGGGCTCGCAGTCGCAGCCGGGCAGGTCGGTCTCGTTCGGCGCGCTGCAGCTGCCGGCGTGGATGAGGGCGGCGGCGTCCATGCCGATGGCGTGCGCCCCGCACGCGTACATGGTGACCGTGGTGTCGTCGGCGGTGGGCAGCGGCGGGAACACGGGGGCGGCCTGCTGCGGGTCGGCGAGGAGGATGCGTTCTTGGCGGCGTTCCTGCTCGGCTGCGACGTGCGCGGCGAGTTCGTCGGCCGTCGGCCGCCGCCGCCAGTTCACGACCGCTTGGCCGCCGCAGGCCGCGCACACGGGGCCGGCCGACAGGGTTGGCGTGGTGGGCTCGGGCGCCGGGGCCGCTTCGGGGAACTCGGGTGAGGGCGTGGACATGAGGGTGCTCCGAGGGCCAGGTGGTGTTGTGCGGGATGCCGTCAGGTGATGTTGATCATCCCGAACGGGATGACGGGGATCTCGGGGCTGTCCGTGATCCGCACCCACATCGTGTAGCGGCCGACTGCCAGTGCCACGGCGCCGCCGGGGCCGACGAGGCAGTGCGCGATGTACGCGTTGCCGGGTGTGCGCGGCTGGGTGCCGTCCCACGATCCGGTCTTCCAGTCGCCGGACGCGGGTTTGGCGCCGTTGTCCGTTGGGGTGAACGCGAACTCCACCACGTCGCCGGTCGGGTTGACCGGCACACCGGCCGACGTGGCGGTGACGGCGGCGGCCACGAATTCGAGGGACAGCGCGGATTGGGTGATCACGGCGCCTCCTTGACCGTCCACGGGCCGGGCGCTTCGACCACTGTCCAGTTCCGGGGAGCCTGCCCCGCCGTCCACGGGGTGGGGAGGGGGGCGGCGGTGATGACGGTGTCGCCGCGGGTGGAGTGCACAGTGCCGCTGGCAGTGAAGGAGGCCGTCGCGGTGAGGGCGGCGACCCCGACGAGGTCCGTGGTGCCTGCCGCAGCGAGGGCTGCGGTCGCAGCAAGTCCGGCCGTTGCGAACGTGGCCCGGACGCCGTCTGCGGTGAGCGCTGCGGTGGCTGCAAGGCCTGCGTCGGCGAGAGCAGCACGTTGGCCGGCCGCCGTGAACGATGCGGTGGCGCCCAGGGCGGCATCACCGGTCGTTGACCGCTGTCCGGTCGCGGTAAGGGTTGCCGTCGCAGTAAGGGCGGCGTCGCCGCTGGGGGTGATGGTGCCGCTCGCGGTCAGGGTCGCGGTGGCGGTCAGGGCCGCGCTGGTGGAGGTGGTGCGGGTGCCGTCGGCGGTGAGGCTGGCGGCGGCGGCGAGCGCTGCATCGCCTGCGGTGGTGCGCACCCCAGACGCGGTGAGGGTGGCGGTCGCGTTGAGGGCCGTGTCGCCGCTGGCGGTCCGGACGCCGGTGGCGGAGAGCGTGGCGGTGGCAGCCAGTGCGGCATCGCCCGAGACGCTGGCGCCGACGTCGGCGCCGGTGAAGTCGTCGAACCTGAGAACGTTCGATGACTCGGCGCGGAGGCCGACGGACGTGCCCGTCGTGACCGCTGTGTTGGTGGCCGTGACCTGGGCGACGCCGTTGACGAGGCCTTTGATCGTCGAGCCGACGGCCTGGATCTTCGCGACGTCGCCTGCGACGGCGGCTGCGGAGTAGGTGCCGATGTTGGTGAACGATCCACCGACGACGCTGAACAGGTCCCAGCTGGTGCCGTTGTTCCGCCACAGGTAGCCCTGGGTGAGGGTGGAATCGCCGCGGCACCAGACACCGTGGCTGACGGCTCCGGTGGCGGCGATCGTCACCTGCGCGCTGTTGTCGCTGGTGCTCATCGCGGTGGCGGCACGGATGATGATCGTGCCGCCCGCGCTCCCCGACGAGAGCTGCTGAGAGACGATCGTCCAAAGGCCGGACGAGTCAACCCAGTTGGCGCCCGGGGCGCCGTTAGCACGGTTGAAGTCGTCGAAGAAGCTCGTCACGAGCCCTCCCCGTCAGGGCGTCACGCTGCCTGCGCCCCGAGCGAAGCGGTGAGCGTGTTCAGGTTGAACTGATCGGCCGAAGCCCATGCCTTCGGCGTCGTCAGCGCGACGGAGAACTCGAACGATCCGGCGCTCGCTGCCGTCCACACCGAGATGTGGGTGAGCGTCTCACTGGTACCTCCGTTCGTCCACGCCGACGGCGGAGTGCTGAGCGACAGCGCCGACCCGGACGACGAGCTGGAGAACACGAACGAGTTGCGGGTCGTGGAGCCAGCACTGATGTTGGAGGTGCCTGCGGCGCCGGGGTCGCCGGTGTGAAGCTGCACGAATGTGCCTGCGACGGCGCTGTAGGCGGCGCCTCCGTTGCCGGTGGTGCGGAGGGTGTTGAGCCAGCCCGAAACCAGCGCGGGGGCGAGTCCTGCGGTCACTGCTCGTCCTCCTCGGGCGTCGGGTCGGTGGTGTCGGTGTCGGGCTCAGGGTGGGGCTGGGCGGGGGTGACCTCACCGGAGGCTTCGAAGATCAGGGTGAAGGTGTGTTCGTCGGCCACGCGGCCTCCTCAGGTGCGGGCGCTCCGCGGCGCGGGGGTTGGTCACGATCTGATCGCCGTCGTGTACGCGGCGTTGGGGCGCTGCCATGCTTCGCGGCATGTCTGATGCGACCGTTACGCCCGCTGTCCCGCCGCTGCCCGAGAATCCGCCGCCGACGAAAGGACGTTGGCGCCTCCCGCTGGTGACGGGGCTCGCGGGTCTCGTCGTTGGGGCGAGCGCCGTCGGCTTGGCGTGGGGGCTGTCCGGCGGCGGCTCGTCGGCTCCGGCGTCGTTCACGTTGCGGGGCACGATGACGCTGACCGGGGACAACGTGCCGTCCGGAGACACGTCCGAGGAGTGCACGGGCTACGAGGGCTACGAGGACATCGCAGAGGGTGCGAGTGTCACCGTGTACGACTCGGCGGGGACGGTCGTGGCCACCGGCGCGCTGGGTACGGGCAAGCCGGACTCGGCGTCGTGCGTGTTCCCGGTGCGGGTGCCGGATGTTCCGGGCGGCTCGAAGTTCTTCCGGGTCGAGGTGTCGCACCGGGGGCAGATCACGGTGACGGCTGCGGAGGCGAAGGCGGGGAAGTTCGAGGCGTCGCTGGGCTGACGTTCAGTGGGCCTGCAGCACGTGCACGGCGGTCGGCAGCAGCCACAGCCCAAGGGCGGCGTAGGCGAGACGGTCGCGGGGGATGCCGTTCGGCAGCGTCGCGGCCAGAGCGAAGAGGACCAGCGCGATCGTGTAGCAGAAGACGTTCAGCATCGAGGTCACCCGTCCAGTGCTGCGCGCACGAAGGCGTCCTTGGCTTCCAGGAGCTTCCGCAGGCCGACGGTGAGTTCGGGGCCGTCCGGGAGCGCCTGGACCATCTGCTCGGCGAGGTCGTGGCACGGCTTGCTGACGGCCTGGAGGTGCTCCGGGAGGTGCGCGTAGTCGAAGTAGCGGGCGACGTGCGCGGTGCCCGGATGGCGGCTGCTGGCGTCCATGGAGGTCTCCAGGGTCTCTATGCGTCCAGGACTGCGATGAGGAGGTGGTCGGGGATGTCGGCGACCTGCTCCCATGTCCACCGGTAGTGGTGCATCAGCACGATGCGGACGAGGTCCATCACGCGGCACTCCTCAGCTGCGGTCGCGTTCGAGGATGGTGCGGGCGATCGAGATCCAGCTGTCCGCGAGGCTCTCCAACCGCTGCATGAGCGAGTGGTCGGTAACGACCTCAGCGTTCAGTAGGAGCCGGGCGGCGTGCGCAAGGGAGCTGTCCACGGTGAGCGGGTCGGCCGCGGCGGGCGCGGGAGTCTGGTTGTCGCTCACGCGCCACCTCCGACTGGTTCGAACGCGATCAGCTCGGTCACGCGCAGCAGCCCGGCGCGGGACGGGTGCGGGTCCCAGGCCATGGAGTCGTCGACCCAGACCACGGCGTGGCGTACGCCGCGCTCGGACGGACCCCATGCCATCCCGTACGGCACGTGCGTTGTAGGCGGCCGGAGGAGAGGTCGGTAGCCGTGGGCAAGGCAGAAGTCGCGGAGCCGCTCTTCCCAGTCGTCGTGCTCGATGAAGTGCGGCACCTCGTCGAGCTGGAGGTCGAGCAGCGAAGCGACCGCGGCCTGGAGGCAGTTGCCGGGACGGCCGGACGGGTCGCCGTGCAGGATCGACTGGGCGACCGGTCTCACGCGGGGATCCAGCGGCCGTCGCGCACGAACCCGTGGTCTCCGCAGCCGCGGCACAGCAGGCTCGGGCTGAGCGTGACCGGGTCGAGGGACTCCACCGTCCACTTCGGGGCGCCTGGGTGCACCTGCCGCTGCACAGGTCCATCGAAGGTGGCGAAGCTGCCGACGCAGAGGCCGCCGTCGGGCCTGGGGTGGTCCACGATGAGGCCCCAGCGCTCGACGTCGGGGATGCCGTCGTACTGGGGATTGAGGTCGCGGTCGGGTGCCCAACAGGTGAAGCGCGCCGTGTGGCCGTGGCCGAGGTCGAAAGACTCGCTCATTGCGCCTCCGTCTCGTCAAGCAGGTACGTCAGCAACCAGCCGGAGCGTTCGTTGACCTGCGAGGGCGCCCAGCCGAGGCGCTGCCCTGCGAGGAAGTAGACGTAGGCGGGGGTCGTCACCGCCTTCTTGCAGGCTCGGCAGGACTCGAACCTGCAACGCACGGTGTTGGAGACCGCTGCTCTTCCAATTGAGCTACGAACCCAAGCGACCGCCGGTCCGCGGGGCGAAAGGTCCGCGACTAACCAGCGATCACCCGAGGACGCTCTACCACTGAGCTACCAGCAGACCGTGCACGGCCTTGTCGCGGCTGGACGGGACTCGAACCCGCGTCTTCCCCTACGTGGCACCGGCCAGATTTGAACTGGCGACCTCTGGGATATGAGCCCAGCGAGCTGACCTAGCTGCTCCACGGTGCTTCGTTCAGGCTAACCGTCGGCTGCGGCGATACCGATCGGGTTTCCTGGTTCCGCCGTCGGCCGGGACCCTCAGCCCGACCGGCGGCGGACGACTATGCGGCGGCGTAGGTGCGCCGGGCGCGTTCGCGGGTGGCTTTCTCGGCACGGATCACGTCGATCGCAAGGAAGAGCGGTCGGCCTCGAAAATCGTGGCCCACTTCGGTGAGCACTCCGCGGTACTTCCAGTTGCGGACCACATTGGGCGAGACCTGGGCTGCTTCTGCGGCCTGCGCAACGGTCCATCGGGTGGTCGTGAGATCCACCGACAGGTCAATCACGGTAGCCTCCTCACGGCCCGGAAATCACGAAAGGCCCCGCGTGCGCGCGAGGCCTTCTAGGCATGATGCTCCGCCAGAGAGGATCACGCATGATGACCGGTCCCGTCAAGCTGCGGCGATGACTTGACCCGTCAGCGTCTTGACGTAGTCGTCGTACTCCGCGCTGGTCATTACGCGCTGGCAGTCCGGGTCGCGGCATTCGATGTACGGGCGGTCGTCGATGAGCCGCAGATCACGCGACTCCACCAGGTATGGGCCCTTGCATCGAGGGCACGGCGCGAGGCGCTGAACGTCGCGCTGCTCGTCCTGTTTCGTGAACCGAAGTACAGACCTGTACCAGCCAGAGGCTTGGCTGCCTGGGTTGGCGTTATCGCGGCCCCAGGATTCGTCGGCGGCGGGGTGGTGCTGCATGGCCCAGTTCCAGTGCGCGAGAAGCACGCGGGTGATTCCCTTGATGTTCTCTGCGTTGCGCGCGACGGGGGTGGGCTCGTAGTCGGTGTGCCAGATGTTCTGCAGTTTGAGGATGTCGGCTTGGAGTTCTTCCATGCCGCTGACGATCTGGTCGACGAAGAGCATTGCGGCTTGGCCAGGCCATGAGGCGACGCTGATGCGGCCGATGGTTCCGGTCAGCTTGGTTACGGTGCCGAACAGGGCTTCGAGATGCATGTCGGAGATCAGTAGTCCGGGGAGTGCGGCGAGTTCTGCGCGAGTGTTCTCGACGCACCCCCAGCATTGGGCGGGGTGGCCCCAGGTCGGCTGTATGTAGTGCTCGGTTCCGGTCTGTTCGCGGGCGGCTTCGGCGCGGCGCCAGGCGTTGTTGCACGGACCAGGGCAGGGAGTGGGCATGGCGGGCCTCCCGGGGCGTGTGCGGCTTCTGAGGCCAAGTATGCACACGCAGCGTGACAATGCCGGGGGTTACGGCTGCGGGAGGAGTTCGCGGCCCTCGCAGCCGCACGGCTCGAACCGCCAGGCGTACTCCCACTGCCACTCGGGGCCGACAACCCACGCTGGCGGACCGGTGAGTCGCCACACCTGGGTCGGCCCTTCGCAGTACCAGCCAGTGACCACGTTCCCCCAGGGACGGAACGCGACGGACGCCTTGCACAGAGGGCATCGCTTGAACCCCCACAGCAAGATGGCTGCCACGTCCAGCGGGTGGAGCAAGGGCGTCGGGAGGTAGTCGCCCGGGGTGTACGGCACGTGGTCGGCATCGTGGCCGCACCAGAGGCCGCACCGGTCGCCCTCTGCGGCGACAACGCAGCACTGGTGCTGTTGGTCGTAGTGCCGGAGCCAGCGATGGGCGTCGGTTTGAACGCGGCGGAAAAGAGCGTTGTCGATCACGTCGTCTCCTCGGTCCAGCCGTAGGCTTCGGCGAGGTTGCGGACGGTGTCGCAGCCGTCCTGACCGCAGATCACGCACTCGGCCTCTCCTTTGTGCGTGCACGGGCCGCCGCACTCGCTACAGAACAGTTCGCCCACAGGCTCGACGGCCAGCTCGACCACGGTGTGCGGCGTGGTGTGGAGCGCGAGGGTCTTCCGGTCGGCGGCGATCCGGCGCAGCACGGCGGCGGGGTCGTTGTCGGCCATGAACTGGCCGGGCGCCGGATCCAGGTAGTCCTGCGATCCGACGGCGACCATGAAGCCGGAGGGCCCCGTGGCGTTGAGGCTGCCGTGTGCTTGGTACTCCCAGTCGGTGCTTCCGGTCTCCTTCGCAGCCGCCTCCGCACGCTGCTGGGCCGCGTCCAGGGTCTCCCGCAGCCACGCCACCATCCGGTCCGTGTTCGTCACGCGTCCTCGCCCCATTCGACCGCCGTGAGCACGTGGCGGTCGCAGTAGTCGCCCTGCGTGGCCTTCTGCCAGCAGCGCACCCCGGGTTCGTCCGGCTCGCAGCGGGACATCAGCCACGAGTGCCACAGCCTCACGGCCGGGCGGCGCATCCGGTATCAGACGTTCGACAGCCGGATGCGCCACTTCGGGATGCGCCGCACGACAGAGGTGTACGGGCCCGTTCCGATGGTGGAGGCGACACGGAGGAGGCCTTCCCCATCAATGGAGATCATGGCGCCGCGCGGCAGCGGATCCACTGTTGTGATCGTCGTGTCCGTCACTGCTGCTCCTCGGTCGTGGCCCACTCGAACCGGATCCCAGCAGCACGCAGGTCTGCGGGGAGCGTGGCCGTCAACTCCTCGGCGAGCTCCGGAAGCTTCCGGTCCAGCCACGCCCTGTACGCGGCCTCCCGCTCCCGGGCTTCACGGGACGCCTCGTCGAGGAGGGCGAGGAAGTCGGCCAGCGGCTCGGCGCGCCCGGTCACGACTGCCCCTCGGGCGAGACGTTCCCGTACTTCCGTTGCCACTCAACATCCTGCTTGCCGAGGCCGTACTCGTGCATGGTGCGGTCACAGACGACATCGGTGTACGCCTTGTCGATCTGCTCAATGGTGCGCCCCATGGTGCGGGCAATCCTCTCCGGATCGCTCGGCCACTCCGCTTGCTGCGCAAGATAGTCGCAACCCTTCAGGCGCCGCTCGTAGTGGTATTGGAAGTCGGCGCACTGCCGGGCCAACGCCTGGACGAGTTGGGCGAAGTGGTGCGCAGGATCGCCCTCCCTGTAGAGGCGGCCGGACGCGGGATGGGAGTAGCCGGAATCGCTCATGCCGCCAGTATGCGACCCCCGCGCGACACCTCGCGCAGCAAAGCGGCCCCGCCCGAACCGGACAGGGCCGTCACGTGTCCGTCAGCTCCAGTCGCCGAACAGGCCGCTGTTGAGCTGCGCCATGCAGATGTTGTAGCCGCCCGACGCGTGCCCAGTCTTCGTGTGCCCGTCCACGGTCACCGAGCAGTTGATGTCCCCGGAGCCCTGCAGCTGGGCGTTCAGCTGGTAGTACATGGCGTCCTTGTTCAGGGGCAGCGTCGCCTCGAACTTGCCGCCCTTGAACGTGCCCTTGCGGGTGTCGGTGTCGGAGCCGTACTGGATGTCGAGGCCCCCGAGCGCCCCGGCGGGTGCGGTGCCCCACACCTTGAACTCGACGGTGTGGCTGGCCTTCTTCGACGGGGCGCTACTGGCCTTGGCGTCGCTGCCGCCGGTCTTCGCGGTGCCCTTGGTGCTGGTGTCGTGTGACGCGGCGACCGTGCCGCTCGATGCGCTGCTGGTCTTGTTGCCGCCACTGGTGGCGACCGCGGCGATGACGGTGATCACGACGATGAAGCCGAAGACGCCGGCGCAGCCGAGGCCGAGGATCTTTCCGACGTTGCGCTTCTTCGGCGGCTGCGCCGGTGCTCCCCAGCCGGGTTGTGTCGGTGCTCCCCATCCGGGCTGCTGTTGCGGGAACTGCCCTGGCTGCTGCGGGTATTGCTGGCTCATGTGCCCCCCTGGTGCTGTTGTGCCGTGGCGGGCGAATCTAGCGGATGTAAGCGCGCGGTGAAGGCGGCGTGCGGTTGCTGTGACACGACCGTGGCAGACGGCGTGTACGCCGAAGGGCCCACTTTCCGTTTCCGGGGTGGGCCCTGGGCTGTGCGACGGGGTCAGGTCTGCGGGCTGCCCTCCCAGTCGCGGGCGACGTCCAGGGCGCGGCGCAGCGCGGAGGCGAGCGGGAGGCGCTGCACCTCCGGCACGAAGACGGTGCGGTCGACGTCGGCGGGCTGTCCAGTGGCGTCGCGGTCGTACACGGTGTACGCGAGCCGCATCCCGTCGCCCTCGGGCCGGACCGTGAGCGTGTCGCCCCAGTCCGTGGTGGTCCATTCGCGGCGGTCGGTGAGGGCGTCGATCAGGCCGGGCACGTCTACGGTCCGCATCGGATACTCGGGCCCGTCCGGGGTGACCTGGACGTGGGCGCACTCGATGATCTGGATCTCGACCACGCCGTTGCCGACGTCCTGGCGCAGGCCCTCGGGGATGACCCTCAGGCGCGTCCCTTCGTCCGTGGTGTAGTCCCAGGGTTGCGGGGCGAGTTCGGCGATGACGATGTTTAGGGCGTCGCGGAAGTCCATGAGGTTCTCCGATCGGTCGAGTCAGGCGGCGTGCTGTTCGCTGGTCTGGTCGGCACCAACGGCCCGTTCGCATCCGCGGCATGGGGTGATCGCCCCGAATACGTAGGCGTCGGTTTTGTGCCCGGTCTTCCCGCAGGCGGCTTCCAACTCGTCCCACCAGCGGTTGTCGGCGGGCCGGCGGACGCGGTGTTCGGTGCGGCCGTTGACGAAGCGGACCCCGCGGATCGGGAACTCCTCGGCGGGGGTCTGGGGTGTGGCGGCGGTCGTCACTCGTCCTCGTCTCGGTGGATGTCTTGGTCGTTGCTGTCCCAGGCCCGGTCGTAGCGGGCGGCTTCGGCGGGTGTTTCGTCCCAGTCGTGTTGCCGGGGCTCGGTCGGCTCGTCGAGCCGCATGCCTTGGATCATGCGCCAGGCGCTCGCCCGCGCGGTCTCGCGGCTGACCTCCTTGAGGACGCGTTCGGCGTTCTCGGGGATGGGTTTGCCGTTTTCCAGGGCGTGGATGGCGTCGTCGATGGCGTACAGGGAGCGTTCGCCGCGGCGTTGCCGGGCCTCCGGGGTGTTGATCCACTCGTGTTCGCGCATCAGTCGTAGTCCTCTCCTTCACGCTTTGCCACGTGTACGTCGCCCATCCAGATGCGCCGCCCCGCCTCATTGACTTCCCGCTCCGTCTGGCGGGCGCCGGTCTCGGCGCGTTCGAAGGCGCGCCAGAACTCGGTGCCGTGCGGGGCTCCGCCGGGGCGGGTGGCGTGGGTGAGTTCGTGAGTCAGGACATGGCGGACCATGGACGGGGTGAGCTGGAAGGTCTGCCAGGCGATAGTGACCTCGTCCCGATCCTGGCCGGGACGCTGGACGTGCTTGCCCCACCGGGTGCGGCCGATGTCCCCGGCCTTCACCGTCGGCATGGGACGGCGGTGTGCCATGCGGGACCAGATCTGTTCGGCTTCGGTCTGGATCCACCGGGTTCCCTCGCGGCTGTACCAGTCGATGAATGTCTGCGCCGCGTTCGGGACTGCGGTGGAGTCGAGTTCGAACCAGTAGCCGGTGCCGTATCCGGAGGCGCGCCGCAGTGTGACGTCTGGGTTGTCGAGCAGGCGGAGGCGGGCGGATCGGCCCAGCCACAGGAAGCTTTCACCGCCGATGAATTTCTTGACGGGATGGTCAGGCGCGAACTGCTTTGCTTTGAGCAGCATGGCGCCGATCCGGTCCCGGTTCTTCGACAGCAGTTGGATCACTTCTTCGGGGGTGGCGTCGGCAGGGACGTGGAGGGTGATTCCATCGTTGCCGGGGCTCATGGTCAGACCGAGCGTCTTCCGGCGGGCGCTCACGCGAACGTCCGTGATGTGCTTGGCGAGACGCGGGTCGGCGGCGACGGCTTCGCGGATTGCCGCGACGATCGCAGTGGTCATCGTGGGCTCCTAGGCGGCGAGGGCGAGTCGGGCGGCGGCGAGCTTGAACTCGGCGCGGCGGGGCTTGTAGTTGAGGGCGATGACCGAAACCTGCTGGGGCGTGTACCGCAGGCAGTCCCGCATCCGGCGTCCGGCGTGGATGCGGCCGGGGGTTCCAGTGATGCCGAGTTTGGCGGCGACTTTGCGGAGGGTGCCGACCATGCTGGCGGCGTCGCGATGACTGAGGCCCTGGGCCATGGCGTGGGAGGCGAGGGTGCCGGTGCCGCGACGGTTGATGCGGGCGGCGGCGCGCTGGGTGCGGGTGCGGGCCTTGAGTGTGGCGCGGCGGGTGCGGTTGGACTGGAGCATTGGGTTCCCCCTGGCGGTTCGTTCCCCTCGTTCGGGGTGTACGTACACCTTAGCCACGGGTGTACGTACACCGCAAGGGGTTCGCCCTACCCAGCTGTACGTACACCAGGTACCGTGAGACCCATGCCTGACCAGCCGAAGACACAACATCGATCAGTCCGCATCAGCGACGACGACTGGCGCGACCTGCTCGCCGCAGCCAAGACACAAGGCAGCGACCGAGGGGGGGTCATCAAGGAGCTCGTCGCCTGGTATCTGCGTCGACCTGGAGTCACACAGCCGAAGCGGCCAGAGGCAAAGGACTGGAATACCGGCGACGCCTGATACCTCGAACCGGCCCCCGTTCCCCCACGGCCCGCGCCGTACCCATGGCGAAGGCCCCGGCGGATGCCGGGGCCGAGGGCTCGCGGTAGGTCAGTCGTTCACGTCGGTGACCCATTCGAGGCTGTCGCCGAACTCGCGGGCGAAGTCGTCGACCTGGACGGCCGGCTGGGGGGTGGCGGCGGGGGCCTGGTCGTCGGGGGCGTCGTCGGGGTTGCTGGTCATGGCGTCAGCCCTTCTTGGGGTATCCGTGGCCGGCGGGCGGGTACCTTCCGGCGGCTGCTTCGGCTTTGTCGCTGATGAGGCCATCCATGACGACGTCGTTGAAGTCGGGGTCGCTGTAGTGGCCGTAGGAGGCGTCCATGTGGTCGAGGAGGCGCCCGGTGCGCTGGTCGTCGTCGCGTCGGGATTCACGGCGGATTCCCATGATCACCTTCCGGCGTTGTCGATGAGCCACTGCCCGTATTCACGGTCAGCTTCGGCATGGATCTCGCCGCGATCCCAGCCGACCTTGACGGCTTGGTCGAGCGCGGGCTGGACGTGCAGCAGGTCGTGCATGCGGGTGGCGCAGCCGGCCCGCTGCAGTTTCTGGTTGTCGACGAGCAAGTGGATGGCGAGTGCCCGGAGTTCACGCCGGTCGGTTTCGGTGTAGGCGGCGGGGGCGCCTGGGGTGACGATGCCGACCAGGAAGTCGGGGACGTCGAGCGGCTGGCACATGGTGTTCTCCTTTGGTTAGAGGTCGCGGTCGGCGGCGAGTTGGGCGGCGCGGTCGAGGTAGAGCAGGACGGGTGCGGGGCCGGTCTGCTGGTCATTCCAGCTGGGCACAGTCGCCGCGTCGGGGAAGTCGCGCTGGATGGCTTCCAGCAGCAGCACGCAGGCGTCGTCGGCGAGGTGCCGGTTGCCGGCGGCTTCGATGCGGATGGCGCCGAGCGGGCAGCGCCGCATGCCGACGTCTTCACGGAGGCCGCCCTGCAGCCAGCCGTTGGTCTCGATGTAGACGCGGGCGCGGTGCAGGAGGTCGGCGAGCGGCGCGCTGTACGGGCTGAAGGCCGGGGTCAGGGTCGGGGTGAGCGGGAGTGGCGCCGTGATCTCGGGCAGCACCTCGGCTGCGATGTGGGCGGTGTTGACCTCGAAGGCGACGGCGGCCTGGTCGAGGCGGGCGGTCATGTCGACCAGGCGCAGCGCGAGCCGGGTGTCGAGGTCGAGGGCGGGGGGCGGGCTTGCCGGGGCAAGGGTGGTCGTGGTCATGTGAGGGTTGCCTTCTGCGCGCTTGGCGCGTGGTGGGTGGATGGGGCGCCCCTGATCTGCTGGCAGGCGGGAAGGGGCGCCCCGGCTTGGCTAGCGGCCGACGCGCAGTTTGGCTTCGGCTTCGATCTGCTCGAAGGTCCAGCCAGCCGCCTTCGCCTTGTCGGTGCTGGCGTCGGCCGTGGTGTAGGCGGGGCCGGTGAAAACGTCGTCCTGCATGAGCTTGAGAACGACGACGGCGTCCCGGACTGCGGTCTCGAAGAGGCGCTGCTTGTCGGTCATGACGATCACTCCCCTGCCCCGCGCTGGCGGCGCATCTCGGCCTTGATGTCCTCGTTGGTCGCTCCCGCGTCGAGGGCGCGGCCGACCGCGCGCATGACCTGCCGCGGATCGGTGAGGCAGTCCGGGCCGCCGTGTGCGATCACCTCGCGGGCGGCTTCCTGAACGGCTTGCTGCTTGTCCATGTCCTGTCCTTCCTGGGGGCTAGAGGTCTTCGCCGAAGCGGACGAGCATGGTGGCCTGGTGGAGTTCAGCGGCCTCACTGCCGTCGGTGCTGCGGGTGTTGAAGCGGGCCATCACCTCGGCGACGATCCGGTCGGTGGTGGCGCGGTCGCCGCGCTTCTTCGCGGTGACGTAGTCGCGGACGGACTGGTGGATGTAGTGCACGGTGTTCTCCTGTCAGGTTGGGTTGTGATCGGTTATCGGCGTCGTCCGGGTTCGCCGCGGCGGGGGCGGGTGGCGGGGTCGCTGCCGTTCTGGACTCGCTTGCCGAGTCCGCGGATCTCCGCGTCGTCGAGGTAGGCGCGGTAGTCGTTGCTGCCCATCGGTCCGGCGACCTGCCGTCCGGGGCTGCCGAGTTCGCGCATGCTGCGCGGCGGCTGCTCGTAGACGGTGCCCTCCTGGCGGAGGAGGCCGGAGATGGACAGGTGGCCGGTCATCCACTCGCCGGTGATCCGGGAGCGCCCGTCGACGGTGCGGGCGGACCACATCTTGGCGTCCTCCCACGGCGCCGCGTTGAGGGCCTGCTTCGAGATGGTGTAGACGGTGACGCCCTTGCCGCCGTTCTGTGTGATCCAGCGGTTGAGGTCGCGGGCGCCGGACTTTCCGGGCTGCCAGGTCTGGGGCATGAGGTGATCTCCTTTGCGATGTTTGCGTGGGTTTGTTCTTGCTGATCCGAGCTGCTCGCTCTGAAAAGGTGCAGGTCAGGGCGCTACGTGTGGCCTGATCGGGGGTCGCTCGGAGCGGAGGCTGATCGGCGGCGGAGCGCGAGTCAGAGCGGCTCTGACCTGCGGCGTTACGGTGAGAGCACGGCTGATCTGGAACCGATCAGCCGCACATACCTCACATAGCGGTCACAGCAGATGGCGGAGACGATCACGCTTGAAGCCGCGGGGGTTCTTTTCCTCGCCGATCGGACCGAGCGTGATCGGCGACCCGGCGCCCGCCTTCTTCATCAGCGCCTTGAACTCGTCGATGTCCAACCCCCCGTAGGTCTCCGGGTCGAGCTCGTGGAGGGCGGCGAGCAGAGGCTCGGTCTTCATCCGATCCACGCCCGCCTTCTCCATGACCGCCACCGAGTCCTCGACTGCGGCGCGGGCGGGACCGTCCGTCAGCTCCGATCCGGCAGGCGGCTCAGCGCCACACAGCTTCAGCAGCTGCTCCCAGGTGAGGAGTTCAACCGGGGCTGGCTTCTTCACGATGCCGTCCTTGTCGTACTCGGGCAGGACGTACTCGGGCAGGTCAACGCCGCGCATGGCGTCGAGACTGTCCTGGTCGGGGTCGAGGAGCCCGGCTTCCAGCCGCTCCTGAGCGAGCTGCCTCAGCGTCGCGGACGGCGCCTCGTGGATGGCGTACTCGATCGGCTCGTCCGCCATGCCGGGCACACCCTGGAGGTAGATGTGGCCGGCGTCCTTCGAGTCGGTGGCCGTCGCGGTGGAAAGCTTGTGCGGCAGGTAGCCCTCCTTGACGGAGCCGTCACCGAACACGGACCGGGTGTCTTCGACCTTGCACGGGCCGACCGCCTTCAACGCGACCATCTGCGCGATGTTGGCGCCGAGGTAGCTGCTCTGGCCGCCCTGCGCGGCAGCCTGCTCGACGATCATTTCCTTGCGGCCGACGAGGAGCAGGTCGAAGTACAGGCGCTTGGCCAGCGTGCTCGCCTTCGGCAGCTCATCGAAGAAGATCGTGACAGCGGGGCGCTCGGCACTGGCCTGCCACTTCTTCCCCATGCCGAGCTTGGCCCGCAGCCGGGCTCGCCCCTTCGCCATGACCAGGAAGAACAGCAGGACGGCTTCGATCTGCTCATTGGTCCGAGCTGTGATCCGGACGGCGTCGCCGAGGTCTTCCAGGCCGTCACTGAACGGGTCGAGGTCGACGGTGATGTTGTCGTAGCAGGCGGTGGTTCCCTCGGCGAGGGCTTGGAGGATGCCGGTCTTGCCGCCGCCGGATGCGGCGATCCACAGACCCATGACGCCGGCCAGGGACAGTTCCAGCGGGTCACCGCCAACCGACGTGCCCACCCGGTACCGGTCGGTGATTGAAAGGGACTTGGGGGCGCGGTAGGGCAGGCCGGGCGCCGTGGCGAACGGGTCGCCCTCGACGAGCCGCAGGATGGCGCAGGCTCGGCGGGCCTTGATCGGCTGCGGCCGCACACCGTTGGTGGGCAGGTCGAAGCGGGTCTCCAGGTCGCCGCTCTTGTCGATGATGGCTTCGGGAGTGCCTTCGCCAACCCGGACGGTGCACTGCCAGCCCCACGGCTGCCGGGCCACCTCGGACACTTCGACGATCGGCACGTTCTCGGCGCGGGCCGCGAGGAGAACACACTCGGCGAGCTGCTGGACGGTGCGGGCGTTACGAATGGGGTACGGCTTCGCGCCTTCGGGCAGCTGCTCGACGGACATGACGACGCCGCTCATTCCGGGCAGTACTACTCCCCCGGCCGGGTCCGCCTGGAACGTCGCGGGCAGGCTGCCGGTCGGGGTCAGGGCGAAAGGGGCCTCACCAGCCTCACCGCGGCCGACGAACGGGCGGGACAGTACGTACCAGCCCCAAGACGCCCCGGCGACGACCACGCCGAGGATGAGCGGCCTGCCAGTGGCGGCCTCCTCGATCGCCGTGCCGACCAGAGGCAGGGTGGCGACGCTGCCACCGATGAGCAGGCTGGCGCGTCCGGCGCGCTTGCCGTGCCGGACGTTGTCGATCTCGCGGTCGGTGGGCGGGAGCACGGGCTGCGCCTGCAGGGATGCAAGCTTGGACTCCTCCGTGCCCACACGGTGCGAGTAGGAGGCAAGGGCGTTACTGCTGGTGGTGCCGCCACTGACCTCGGCCTGCATCTTGGCGACCTCGAAGCGTGCGTGGAGATGGGCGACGAGGCCCTGCTGTCGGGCGATCTTCTCGTCCTGCTTGCGCTGCTTTCGCTCGGTGGCGAGCTGGATGACGTCGACGTGGTCGAGATCGCCGCCGGCCAGCCAGTCCTTGACGCGGGCGCCGGCGTGCCCGGACTGCACCTTGAAGGCGCCTTTGATTCGGTCGCTGCGGGTGGGCTCGGTGGCCTCCTGCTCGGGCTGCTGCTCCTGCTCGATGGGCTGTGCGTCGGTGGCCACTGGCCTGGTCCTTCCTTGGGTCGGGGCGGGGCCCGGTGTGGGCCCCGCGGGCGAGTGGCTAGCCGAGGCCGCCGAGCATGCTGCCGAGCGAGCCGACCAGGGAGTGGGTGAGCTGGTTGCCCATGGCGCCGACGACGGTGCCGGACAGGGCGATTCCGAACAGGCCGCCGATGACGGCGTCTGCGGCCTTCATTCCGCCGTGGCGGACCTTGTAGAACACGATGAGTCCGAGGATCGCGATGGTGGCGACACCGACGCCGATGTAGCCGCCCGCGGACTGGGTGGTGATCTGCTGGTTGACGCCGGTCTGCTGGCTGTTGACGGGGCTGGTGATGGCGGCGCCTACACCGCCGTCGGGGGTGAGGCCGGTGCCGATGCTGTCGTTGGCTCCGGGCGGGGTGGTGGCCGTGTCGGTCTTGATGCTGGCGACGGTGGCGACGTGCTCTCCGGTCGCGGTGTGGCCGTAGCCACCCATGCCGGTGATCCGCATCGTGCGGCCGTCGGGCAGATGGACGGGGGCGGTGACGGCTCGGTGGGCGACGGTCTGCATCTCGGCGGACGCGGTCGGCGAGCCGGCGAGGGTGATCGCTGCGGCGCCGCCGAGGAGGGCTACGGCCGCGCTGCCCGAGACGGCAATCTGACGGAAGGTGACGCTCATCGGTGATCTCTCCTGTGAGTGGATTAGTTGTCGTTCGGGCGGTCAGTGGTGATGGCCGTTGACGGCCAGGCGCTGGGTTGCTTCGTAGCTGTGCTGCTTCTTGGCGACGGGGCTGAACGGCACGCTGTCGCCCTTGGTGCGGCGGTGCGGCGGGGGCGTTCGTCGGGGGCCCTTGGCGGCCTTCTCGGCGGGCGCCTTCTGAAGGGGGGATAGATCGGTAACGACCTGCGGCTTTTCGTAGCTCTCCGTGCGCACGAACGACACAGGGTGAAGGAGCTCCAGGAGGCGTCCGCGCATGCTCACCGGCGAGCCGTTGACGGCGTCCATCGCATCGCCGAGCGCCTTGCGGGAGGCGAGCGCTTCGGCGTGCAGAACCGGGGTCATGCCGGGCAGCCGGGTGCCGTACTTGATCTCCCAGGCGGACGCGAACGCCTCCTCGAAGGCGAGCGCACCGTAGGGGGCGGCGGACACCAGCTGCTTGGCGAGGTCGACGACCGGCTTGTGATCCTTGCGGCGCCGCTTCTCGTGCGCGGCACGGGCCTTCTCCTCGGCCCGCTTCTTCGGGTCGACTGCGGCAGCGGACAGGGTGCTCACCCACTGCCTGATCTCGAAGACCAGCGGGCCCATCACGGTCACCCCGGCCAGCCCCCACGCCACCGAGACGTTCGTCTCGGCCCCGTAGGCGTAGTTGATGTGCGCGGCATACCCGGCGGCCCCCATCGCGAAGGCCCGCAGCAGCCACCGCACCCAGGTCGGCAGCTTCCGCTCATCCGCGTAGGCGACGCCCGCGTTCATGACCCAGGCCGCACCTTCCAGCGCGAACGGCAGGGGCAGCAGCATCAGGCTGATCGACACGAAATGCATGACCTGCGCCGGCAGGGACGCCAGGGCTGAGGCGGCGACGAGGGCGAGGGTGCCCTTGCGGTACACGTTCGCCGCGGTGAGGGTCTTCTCGCGGCGGGCGGCGCGGGCCTGTCGGCGGGCGGTCTTGTCGCGGCGTGCCTGCGCCTTGACCTCGCGGGCCTCGTCGCGGTCCTTGCGGCGCTCGTCGCGGCGCAGCTGAGCTCGGTGCGCCTCGTCGCGGCGGCGCTCGGCGGCATCGGCGGCCTTGTCGGCGCGACGCTCTTCGAACCAGCTGCTCACGGGAGTTCAGTCCTTTCGGGATGGCGGTGATTGGTTAGTCGATGGGGTCGACGCTGATGATCAGGTCGCGCGGGTCGTTCTTCGCGGCGGCGATCCGCCGGTCGAGGTCGTCCTTGTCGTAGACCGCAACCGAGTCGGTCGGGGCGCCGGAGACCGGGTCGACCTTCGCGCCGATACGGGAGGTGGCGGTGAGAATCCAGGTCGGCATGATCAGTCGCCCTCCCCCGCCCTCGCGCGCCGGCCGCGGATAGCGGCGACGACCATGGCGGCACCGACCCCAGCGACAACCGCCAGCGGCGGCAGCAGCCCGAGGGCGTAGGCGACGTTCGCGACCAGCAGGCCGACAAGAGCCATCGGAATGAAGTCGCGCATCAGACACTCCTCATCACGTCGAGCACGAGCCCGCTGTCGGTGACAGACCGGCGGATCCTGCGGCGACACACGGTCACCGCGACTGACGTCGGCGATCAAGGGCATGCCAGTCACCTCGCCACTGCACTGCAGGACAGGGCGTGGGCTTGCGCCTGCCGGGCAGCCTCGTCCGCCGACAGCCGCGGAGAGTACGGGCTCCGTGCCTGGCAGGCGTTGCACTTCCACTCCGGCACCAGCGGGCCGCGAACATCGACCATCGCCCCCGTCAGGTTCTGGTAGCGGGCGACCACGCCAAACGGCCACCGGCTGCTCTTGTTCTTGCTGGCCATGCTTGCCTTCCTCTCTCGGGTTGGGGTGCGACCTCGCAGCCAGTCGCCACCAGCGGGGCCGAACATGGGATCCTCTCGGGTTGGTGTGCTGGTCGTGCAGGACGCCGCACCGGCGATGCGACCTCCAGCCAGACCGGCCGGGGTGCCGCCTCCCCCGCGGGGGATTCGGGAGAGGCGGCCGAGCAGGGGGCTAGCTGGCGGTGACGCGGGGCCGCCGGCCGAGGTGCCCGGTCGTCGTGGACGGGGTGCGGCCCTGGGACTGGCCGTCACCCGGGCCGGACGTCTGCCACGGGGCCGTCGTCTGCGGGCGGCGGGAGTCATCAGTGCGGGCACCGTGCGCGCTGTCTGCGGCCATCAGCCGGCTGCCGGGTAGTCGAAGCCGTCGAGCTGCGCCTGCAGCTCCGGGTCGGCGGCGAGACGGATCTCCGCCCGCCGGGCCCGGCCAGCAGCGGCGTACTCGGCGAACAAGTCGGAGATCGACAACGGCGGCTGGACCATGGCGGCGGCGCGGGCCTTCCGGCCCAACTCGGTGGCGCCCAGATCGGCGTCGAACAGGTAGGGGGACATGGCGGATCCAATCGGGATCAAGAAGGTGGATGGGGGGTGGAAGCCGCGCCGGCGGGGTGCCGCGGGGGATGTCGGTCACTCCCCCGCCGACGCGGCGGACTGTGGGGCTACTTCGGCCGGGTCTCGGACTGCTTGTTGACCTTGGCCAACTTGCGGGACAGCTCGGCGCGCTCCTCAGCGGTCACGACTCGCCGCCCGGCACAAACACGAGGTACGAGTCGCTGGCCAGGTCCATGACCACGTCCGCGGGGATGCCCTCGCGGCGGCGCTGATGCGCGAACTCCTCCGCCGGCCACGAACCGCGGGGCTCGCCAGCCGGGAAACGCTCCAGGACCGTGCGGGCGGGCTTGATGGCGGTCGTCACGACGCACCGCCGATGAGGTCGAGGCGGCCAGCCTTCTCCAGCTGGCACTTGCACATGGCCATCTCGTCCTGTGCAGCCCAGCAGCCGTCGAAATCGCCGCCGGCGGCCAGCTCACGGCAGTGCGCCGAAGCGGCCTCGTAGCGGAGCGCCACGGCAAGCGCGGCACGGTACTCGCGAAGCTGACCCCGCAGGCGGACGATCTCCCACGCCGTACTACGGAAGGAACCCTCCGCCTCGGCGCGCTCCAGCTCGGACGCCATCGGGTTCCGCATCTGCACCAGATCCGAATCCCGGCCATCTCGCTGGATACGCAGGGAGTCCTCAAGGCGGGCGATCTGCTTACGCAGCCGCTCGACCGGGGACGCGAACGCCAGCTCCAGGCGGGCCAGGGCCTCGACGGCCGGGGCGGGAAGCGGGGCAGTGGGGGTGATTGCGGTGGTCATGCCGCCTCCTCGGGCGTCTCGACGGGTGCCGTCGAATTCAGGACGGACTCCGGGATACGGAGCGCGCCGGGTGCGCGGTCTCCGGGCTTGTAGGGCTGGCCGTTGCGGTAGGCCGGGAGAAAGCCCTGGTGGATCCAGCGGTAGACGGTCGCGGGATGCACTCGGAAGTGCGTCGCGACGTCTCGAACTCGCAGCATTACGCCTCCGATCGAGTGCTTCGCATCTGTCCACAGGTATACAGGCTTGCCGAATAAAGTAGCAAGCCTCCCGGCATAGTTTTGGCCAGGGAGCGTGAGGTACGCGTAATCATCAAGGCCTTAAGGTTAGGGAGGTCAGAACCAGGACAGCCAGCAGGAAGGGAGGCTCAAGAGATGGCCGATAAGCAGCGGCCAAGCGACTCGCTGGCCTACGTCACACCACGTGGCGACGGGCAAGCAGACGCCTGGAGTGAAGAGTCAAAGCAGCGGGGGGGCCAGCGGCTCATCGACGTCGCCGAGGTCATCCCGCCGGATGCGGTAGCCAGCGCGCTGCGCCTATCCCCTGGCGAGCGGGCGGCCGTGCGCCGCCGCGTCATCCTGCTGGACGGCGCGGCCATAGAGCTCGCCGACTCGTACTACCCGCTCTCGATCGCGCGCGGCACACCACTCGCCGAGAAGCGCAAGATCAAGGGTGGCGCTCCAACTCTCCTCGCAGAGCGGGGCTATCGAGCCAGTCACGTGTCAGAGGATCTGGAGTTCCGTGCGGCGGACGAATCCGAACGCGCAGCGCTCGACTTGCCCGAAGAGGCAAGCGTCCTCACCCTGCTCCGCACGACCCAAGCCGAAGACGGGAGCCCATTCGAAGTGCAGCTGATGGTCATGAAGGCGCCTCGCCGCCTCCACTACGAGATCGAGGTCGCCTAATGCCTGAGCCGCACAAGGACAAGCGCCCAAAGGCGGAGCGCATCGCCAACGAGATCAGAAAGCTGATCATGTCTGGCGACTGGAAACCTGGGCGCAGAGTCCCAACGAACGAGGAACTACGCGGCCTGTACGAAACGTCGAACGTCACCATCCAGCGCGCCCTGCAGATCCTCAAGGACGAGAAGTTCCTCGAAGGGCAGGTGGGCGTTGGCGTCTTCGTCCGAGGTGAGCGCGCGCAGACTCTTCAGCCCGCTCACTTCATCGCTCCGTCGGAATCGGGCCAGCCGTACCGTTGGCTCAGTGAAGCCGTGAAGCGGAACCAGGTCGGCAAGTACAAGATGCTGGAGGTTGCCGAAGTCGTCCCGCCCGTCGAGGTCGCTCGCGCGATGCGCCTTGAGGAGGGCGAAACCGCGATGCTGCGGTCGCGCGTCGGGTACCTCGACGGCCAGCCGGCTGAGCTGGTGCACTCGTACTACCCGATCGAGCTGGCGCGCGGAACTCGGCTCGCGGATCGGCGACTGATCCCTGGAGGTTCGCCCGCCCTGCTGCTCGATATGGGCTACCCGACACGCTCACAGGACGACGCCGTTGCAGCTAGGCCGGCGACGACTGAGGAGTACGAGGCGTTGGAGATCCCGCGAGACGTGCCCGTGATCGAGGTCTTCCGGATCGTCTACAGCGACAACGAGAAGCCGATCGAGGTCACGCTCCTCACCAAGCCGGCGCACCGCTTCAAGATGGGCTATCACATCGAGATGCCCTGATCAGGTGCGCCGCTGCCCCCGGTCGAAGCCGGGGGCTTTTGCGTATCCGCGCGATGGGCTTGATACAAGTGCGAATAAGCGGCTACGGTCGGTGCCGTGAGAGTGGCTCACGCCACACACTCAGTGAGGAGTGGCATGCCCGAATCAGCCCAGCGCACCGCGCTCTACCGCCTCTACGACGCCGACGACACGCTGCTCTATGTCGGCATAGCCAAGGACGTAACCAGGCGCTGGCGGATGCATGAGTGGGAGAAGAAATGGTGGCACCTGGTCTCAAGCGAGCGCATCGAGTGGTTTCCGTCCCGACAAGAGGCTCGTGCCGCCGAACTAGCAGCCATGCGGGATGAATCGCCCCTGTACAACGGCGTGCGGCATCCCGACGGAACTTTCACGCAAGGCAAGTACGACGACACAGCCGAAAGGGATCACGCCGCCGAGGAGCTGCGCCGTGATCTCGCTAACGGAACCCTGCATCCCGGCGAAATGATCCGCATCGTTCCCCTCGGTCGCCGGTACGGCGTCTCTGCAATGAGCGTCGCGATGGCGCTGCTGTCCCTACCGCCCGGAACGATCCTCAAGAAGGGGAACTACAGGTACGTCGCTGCACCGAACGACGCTGCCATGCGGGATCAGTAACGCGAACGGCCCGGTGCGCGAACACCGGGCCTGTTCAACCAGCGGTGCCAGCCGCTGATCAGCAACTCAACCTGTCCAGATTGGAGTCACCATGACTGTACCCGAGACGTGCGCTCTTCCTCAGCCGAAGGCGCCGGCCCCCGATCTCCTCGACGCTCCGCTCCCCGAGCTGCTGGCCGCACACCGTGTCGAGATCTTCGACTCCAGCATCACCGACCCGACGTTCTTCGGCGCGTTCGTGGAGCGCCGCGACGGTTCCCGGATTCTGTCGATGCCGGTTGGCCGTAGCGCGTTCGAGCGGGACACGTCGGCGCGCATGCTGCTGGCGGAGGCTCTGAACCTCGGCGCCCCGCCGCTCCCGGAGCCGTTCGCCGTGTCCCACGCCTGAGCTCCCCCGCCCCAGGCTCCTCATCCGTGTTGCACGGGTGGGGAGCTGCCGTTTGCGCTCTTGCGGCCGGCCGTGACTCCCCTGACCGTGGACAGTCAGCGGGGTGGTGCACTACGCGAGGGGGATTGCGTGAAGCGCAGGTTCGATGACGCGGCTGGCCGACTGCTGTTGCGCTGGGCGGTGTTGTTGCATCGCACGGTCGCGGGCCGGTCTGCTCGGGAGCGGCAGGTGGCCCGACGAGATGCGGCGATCCGGGCCGCGTACCGGCGCGGTGTGCCAGTCGAGCAGCTGGCGGCCAGGATGCGGCTGACGCCGAGTTGGATTCGCCAGGTGCTGAACGGGCGGAAGCCGGCCGAGCCGCCGGAGGTGGAGGAGGCGGCGTAGGCGCACAGCAAAACGGCGCCCGCCCCAACCCGGGGCGGGCGCCATTGTCATGTGGCGGCTTCGCACTGGTGCGCGCGGACGGTGCCGTCGGCTTTCGGCTCGAACAGGCGGCGACAGCCGGGGCAGGGGATCTTGGGGTCTCCGGGCTCGACGAGGATGGCGATCTCGCTGTCGAGGTCGAGCCAGACGAGGAGGGTGATCAGGGCGTCGGCTTCGATGCTGCGGCCCTTGCTGATGCGGGTGAACGTTGAGACGGGCAGGCCGACTTGGCGGGCGACGCCGCGCCAGGACAGGCCGAGGTTCTGGCGTTGGGCGTCGAGGCGGCGGTGGAGTTCGGGGACGTCGAGCTTGTGGGTGGCCATCACTCGCCGCCTTTCTGTAGATCCCAGGCCCGGTCCGCCTTGGCGCATTCGGCGACGGACGGCCCGGCGTCGTGGCTCGGCGCGGTCTCGTCGAGGGCGGCGAGGACTTCGGAGGGCTGGATGCTGTCCGCGTCGGTGTCTCCGCCGTCGACGGCTTCGGTCTGCCGGCTGGCACAGAGGGCTTTCACCCGGTCGATGGCGTCCTGCCGCGTCTGGTTGGAGGCTTCGTGCGCGGCGCACAGGTCGGCGAGGTCGATCTCGTCGAAATTCTGCAGGAACCAGCGGGCGCGGTCGGAGAGGTCGTCGTAGCGATTGGTCACGGCGCCTCCCGGTCGACGGCGTCCTCGTCGGCGCGCTCGCCGTGCGCCTCGGCAACATGCCGCTCCTGCTCCGACAACGCCGACGTCTGCGTGTGATGCCCCAGGCCGAGCCAGCCGTCGCAGGTGTCGGTGCCCCAGCAGCGGAATGCCCAGCGCTGCTGGTTTTGGTCGTTGCGGTACGGCTCGACGACGAGCATGTCGGTTTCGGCTTGCTCGCGCAGCTCGTCGGGGTGCTGGCGGATGGGCTGGTCGGTCATGGATCAGTCCTCCTTGGGTCCGCGGTAGTTGATGGCGAAGCCGGGCAGGCCGAGACCGAAGTCGGGGTCAGCGGAGGCCGGGCGCAGCGGTGCGTGAAGTTCGGTCTCGTCGACGCTGCACATCGGCTGCCGGGGCGAGATGCCTGCCGGTACGCCGGTCCACCGGAATGGCTCGCCGCAGTCGTGGCAGGTGACCTTGATGTCGGCGGAGTAGCCGACCACGGTGGGGTCGTCGTCGCTGGCCGTGACGCGGTTGACGTCGACGTAGGCGTCGAAGTTTTCGTGCGGGCAGGCGCGGTCGGGGTTGGTCATGGTCAGTCCTTCCTGAACGGTCCGGGGGTGCCGAGGGCGCGGGCTATCCAGTCGATGTGCCGGTATTTCTCGTCGGTGGTGTGGCCGTCCCACTGGGCGCGGGGGTCGCCGGCGCCGACGTGGTCGAGGTGTTCGAAGAGGTCGGCGTCTCGGGGTGCGATGTGCCAGGAGCACTGGCGGCCGTGCAGGGTGATGTACAGGATCTGCCAGCCGGGATCGTCGACATCCGGGGCGGGCGCGATGACCGCCTGCTCGGCGACACTGGCGACGAGTGCGACCAGGTGTGCGCGCTCCCGGTACGCGCCGTCCCGTTCGGCCTCGGCCGTGCATGACGCCGCCGTGTTTCCGACCTTCCCCAGTGCCCGGTGCAGCGCGCCGACGGTGACCGCGTAGTGGTGGGGGTTGCCGTCGGGGTCGTCCTGGTTGGCGAGGCCGATGGGTGTGGCGTGGGCGTCGATGTCGAGGATCGCAGCGCGGTATTGGTCGCGTTCGGCTTCGGCGGCCGCGGCGGGCGCCTTGTGCGCCGTGCTGACGTACCTCAGCACTTGGCTGATCGCGGCCCGGGTCGCCGAGTCCACCGTGGTGCCGACCTGCACGCGGCCTTCCGTGGCGTCGAGGTGCCGGGCGGCGAGGATGGTCATTTCGCTGGGGGCGTCGATGGTGATGCGCTTGCGGGGCTGGTCGGTCATGCGGCCTCCTGCTGCTGGTTGGGGAGTTGCACGTCGCCGGGCCCGATTTCGCCGAGGAGTAGCGCGAGGGCGGCGGCGTTGGCGCGGTCGCGGGCGCCGAGCGCCTGGTAGATGTTGGCGAGGTGCCGGTCGACGGTGCGTGGGTGCAGGCCGAGGATTCGGCCGATGCCCGCGTTGGTGTTGCCGTTGACGACGAGGCGCATCACCTGGCGTTCCCGGCCGGTGAGGGCTCTCACGGCCGCCTCCCTGGCGGCCGCCCCAGCGGCTTGGGTTTCCCGTCGGCGCCGAGCAGCCCGTCCGCGAGCGCCCTGGTCCGCAACGCGATCAGGCAGGCCTGGCGGGGGGTTTCGCCGGCACGCGTGTACAGGGCGAGGAGGCGGGCGAACTCGTCATCGAGGTGCAGATGCAGTTGGCGGGGTGGCATGGCGGGCTCCTTGAAGGCGAGGCGGGCGAGCCGGTACAGGAAGGCGAGGAAGCCGCCGAACGCGGCGACGAGGGCGACGATGACGAGTACGGCGATCACAGGTAGCTCTCGGTGATCTGCACGGTGTGGACGCTGCGGACCTCGAACTGCGGGCCGTGGAGTTGGCGGGCGCCCGCCTCGCAGAGCCGGTCGAGGCCGTCGGGGTCGTCACGCCAGTTCGGCTGACGGCACGAGGGCCCGCCGTCTTCGTTGTCGGGTTCGGGGTCCCAGTGCTGGCCGGGGAGGTCGGAGGTGGACCAGTGGACGGTCACGGCTGCTCCTTGTCGGCCCAGTGGATGACGGCATCGGGGTAGTCGTCGGTGATGACGTCGGCGTTGAGGAAGGCGGTGAGGCCGGTTTCGGTGTCGGCGATGACACGCCCGGAGGGGAACTCGACGCCGTGGATGTCGGGCTGGCCGGGGATGCGGGCGGTGAAGCGGCGGGCGTAGCGGACTTGGTCGGAGCGATCGGTCATGCGGGTGCCTTTCGGGTGCGGGCCGCCCCCGGATCGGGGGCGGCGGGGTCGGGGTTGGTGGCGCAGGTGTCGGACCAGGTCGGGGTGGGCTCAGGCATCGAGGGCCTCCGGCGGGTCGTAGATGCGGGTTCGTCCCTCGGGGCCGTCCATGTGGAGGCCGCAGACGGGCAGCCATTCGCGTTGGCCGCGGAACAGGCGCCAGCCGACGGACGGGGCGTCGCAGTACCCTCCGTCGCAGGAACGGCCAGCGGCAGGCTCATCGGGCGGAGGCGGTCCGGTCAGGCCAGATGGCCCGCGATGCGAAACGGGCGGAGTGACGGCTTCCCGGGGGCGCTGCCCAGCGCCAGGGCAGGTGATCTGACCTCTCCGGTGGCGCCGGAACACTCCGGCGACGGTGACTTGTCGGGGCTGGCCGCAGCCGTGGCAGGTGGCGCGAACGATGGTGCTCACGCGGTCCACCTCTTGACGGGGATGCCTGCCCGCTCGGCGGTGTCGGCGCAATGGGTGGCGCCCCGGCTGCCGTTGCGGATGAACGCCAGACAGATGCTCGCCCCGGCCTTGACCATCTCGGTGTTGCGCCGGGGTCCGGCGACGCGGCCGTACTTCCACCAGGCGGCGGGGTGCGCCTCGATTTGGCAGCCGTACTTGACGGCCCAGTTGTTGGCGATGGCGTCAGCGCCGGTGGGGCAGGCGCCGTGCACGAGGACGAGTTCGCCGTCTGCCGGGTGTTCGGCGGCGATGTCCTGGAGGGCGCGGATGATGGCGAGTCCGTCGGTCCAATCGCGGGAGCCGGTGACGAGCACTCGGTACGGGTCGGTCATGCGGGGCCTCTTCTCGTGCCCTGTGCGGGCGTGTGGCGGGCGTTGGGCGGTGGTGCGGGGCTCGGGAGGGTCGGGGGCGGCTGGAGGGCTCAGGCGGCCTCCTCGTAGTCGATGGGTTGTTCGTGCGCCCACGAGGGCCGTGAGCGCCTCCGTGGGCTTGGAGCGGGCTCGGGGGCCTGCGGGGCGTGTTCGGCGCTCCTGCGGCCACCCAGGGCCCTCCATGCCGCCTTCCAGACCGCCCGGCAGACCGCCCACGTGATGACGGCGACCGCGTACAGGGCGAGCGTCGCCACCGCCGCGGTGAGGACGAACCAGGCGGCGCCCGCGTAGAACAGGCGGACCGCGGTGTCGACGGCTTCGACGAACAGGTCGGCGGTGCTCACGGGCGCGGCTCCCTGCTGCTGTAGGTGCGAGACACCCACGACTCGGCCGCGCGCATCATCCGGCGCGCCGCCCGCTCCGCCTTCGCCTTGGCGCGTTTCTCGGTGAACGCGAACCCGTAGTCCTCATCCAATCCGGTCGGCGTCCACGGGCGGGGTTGCCACAGGCGGGCGGACCATGCCCAGTTGAAGCGGCCTCGCTGGGAGATGTCGGTGGTGCAGTGGTATTCGCTGCTGCTGGGCTTGATCACTGCCGCGGCTCCTGCGTGCGGTCGAGGTCGGCTTCTTGGGTGTTGGCTTTCCGGTCGTCGTGCCAGGGGTCTGGGTCGGTTTCGGCTTCCGCGGGCTGCACCGGGACGGCGCGGTGTGCAGGCGCGGCCTTCGGGTTGCCGAGCCCCAACTCCCGCTCCGGCCCGCAGGCGTCGTACAGCGCCGACACCTCGCGCCAGTTCTTGGTCTTGCTGTCGGGGTAGGCCGCGCCTTGCGGGCGCATCTTGCGCAGGCGGGCCGCGTACAAGTCGGCGGTGAAGTGCTCGGCGTCGATGGCTTTGAGGTCGGCGAACGCTTGCTCCAGTACGGGCAGCGTGTCGGGGGTGATGTCCTCAGCGTCCGCCCCGCCCCAGGCGAAGACGTCGCTGACGTTCGCCGCGAACTCAGGCTGGCCGTCGACGATGCGCCAGAACAGCTCGCCGTGGGCGTCGGCTGTCGCGAAGATCTCCAGGACGCGGGTGACGAACGGCGTCTCGGTGTCGGGCTGCTGCTGCGCCTCGGCTCCGGTCGTGTCGAGGCGATCCCATACCGCGTCGCATGCGCTGTGCACCTCGGTCCACAACTCCCGCCGTTCCGGGCCGTGCTCGGGTGCCTCGGCCCAGTCGCTGCGCATGCGGTCGACGGCGTGGACGAGGCGGCGCACCTCGCGCGGCAGGGTGCGGAGTTCTGCGGGCTCGCCTGCCCCATCGGTGTCGGGCTGCTGCGCCTCGGCTGGGTTGTGGGCGCCGCAGTGGTGCTTGCAGCCCTCGCAGTCGCACGTGCACCGGTTGGGCACGGTCTCGACGCCGGGGCACTGCTGCTGCGCCTCGGCTCCGCGGAGCAGCTCGGCCGCCTCCCGGTTCAGGATCTCTGCCTCTGCGGCACGCGCCTTGCCCACGAAGATCGCAAGGTCGTCCAGCCCTTTGGTGAGTGCCGCTGCCTTGCGACTCATTCGGTCGGCGGCCTCGCGCAGGACGGCGACCCGATCAGCGGGCGGCGGCAGCACGGCCAGCACCGCGTCGGCCACGGCATGCGGATTCGCCAACACGAGCCCGGCCGAAGACGGTTCGGCATCCGGGTACTGCGCCCAGATGGCGGCGGCGATGCGGTCTCGGAGGTCGGTCTGCTTGTCGGTCATGGTCACTCCAGTGGTTCGGTGGGAAGGTTGGCCGCAGACCTCGCGCCGCTTCGGACGGCGCGAGGTCGCTGCACGCTCACGGGGTGGCTGCTGCGGCAAGGCAGGCGGCGACGATCACGACGGTCGGGGTGCTGCCGGGGAACTCGATGACGGTCCCGTTCGGGCAGTCGAGTCCGGAGTCGTCGGACTCGTTCGTCACGCACCAGACGGCACCGGACTCGTGGCGCAGGACGCCCGACGCCTCGTCAGTGGTCCAGCCCGCGGCTTCGAGGGCTTCGCCGACGTCGAGGCGGCCGTACCACTCGCCGGGTTCGGGCTTGCTGATGATCAGGTGCAGGTCGGTCATGGTCAATTCCTCCTGTTTTGCGGTGTGTTGGAACGGTACGGGGTGGCACTGACAGCGGGGCCGGGCTCGGAGTGCGAGGCCACAGAACGCCCTGAGAGGCGTTGGGAGCATCCGGCGGCTCCCGGTCGGCCCGGAACGGCTACGGGGCGCCCTGAAGCGCTCCCAGGCGGCCGGACGGGGCAAGCCAGCGTTCATGCAGCGCCCGGATCCCGTCCGCACCCACCCGGGTCGCATCCGGCCGGGCAGCATCCCGGGCAACGCACGCCGCCAACGGCACGGCGGTCAGGTCGTGGATCAGCAGCCGGGCGTGCGGGGCAATCACCCGCAGCCGGGCCAGATCCCGCGGGTCGACGTTCGTCCTGTCGACGATCACGTCCCGCCCGGCGGCCAACTGCCCCAGCACCGCCGCCTCGAACGCCGCCTGCACCCGCAGACCCCGGCCGGAGTGCGGATCCCAGACGGGCGGGCAGTCCGGCCACACCCGGCGGCGGATGGCGTCCAAGTCGACGTGAACCGCCCCGGTTGCGGCGGCGATCAGGCGGGACAACTCCGTCTTGCCGGAGGCCTGCACGCCGATCGGGGCGTGGATCGTGGCGAGGCGGCCGTCAACGCGCGGCAGCATCAGGCGCCTCCTCGGCGGCGGTCAGCCGGGCCGGGCAGAACCGGGCGCCCTTGCCGCCGACCAGGTCGACGTACCAGAACTCGCCCGCCGTCAGCTCCCGGTTGACTCGGAAGAAGCAGTCCGCGAACTCGGGGTGGCCCTTCTCGGCGAGGATCGGCCGCAAGTGCGGGATGGCGTGGGCGGCGACCGCGCGGTGGAAGACGTTCGGGTCGGCGTACTCCAGGGTGATCGGCGGCACGGGCCATGCCGGTCCGAACTCGATGCGGTAGGTGGCGGTCGTGTCGGTCATCGGTCACTCCTCGGGTCGGGTGCGGGTGGTGGCGTGGTGCGGCAGGCGGGTGGGCGAGGCGGTCACGCGGCGAGCGCCGGCTCGGGTGTGGTGTGGCGTTCGATGGCTTCGCCGGTGATGGCTTCGACGAGGGCGCAGACCAAGATCTCGGCCATGTTGGGCGGGACGGCGTTGCCGTACTGGCGGACTCGTTCGCGCTTGGAGCCGAGGACGATGTACTCGTCGGCGAACGACATGGCGCGGCCGATCTCGTGCGGCTCCAACATCCGGAACAGCACGTCGTCGATGTCGACTTGGCCCTCGACGACCGCGATCCGCGGGTCCGGGGTGACGAGCCCGTGATGGTTGCCCGACGCCGTGACCGTTGCGAGCGCCTCGGAGACGGGCCGCGCGACGGAGCCGCCGCCGCGGAGTTCGGCGATGAACGGCAGCCACGCCAGCCCGGTCTCGTTGCGGGCCGTCTGCGTGCGCAACGGGGCGAGCACCGTGTTGGCTTCCTTCCCGTCGCGGCCTTCGACGGGAACCATCAGCGGCGGTATCTGCACCCGCCGGCTGTCGATGGGGTGGGCGAAGCGGGTGATGCCGGCCTGGATCCGCGCGAGGGTCTTGTCCGCGAGCGGCCGGGTACGGTCGCCGATGCGCTGGCCGGGCAGCGTCCAGTCGATGCAGGCGGCTGCGGGCAGGGTCTCGGGCTCCACGACCTGGTTCCGGCACGCCGCGTTCGGGCAGCGGTACACGTACTGCTGGCGGTAGCGGCCCATGTCGCGGCCGGGCCGTTTGAACACCTGCATGGCGTCGACGTGCTCGCCGCAGGTGTCGCACCAGGCGCGCGGGCGCAGCCACTTGTTCCAGTCCGGGGTACGGCCCAGGCTGCGATGCCAGTAGGCGACGAACAGCCGGTCGCGGGACTGCGGCGCCTGGTGCACCGACCGCGGCAGGGCGTGCATGGCGTTCAGCGCGATGATGCGGGTCTCATAGCCGAGCTTGTGGATCTCGCCGAGCCAGCGGTCCCACTGGTCCCAGTTGCGGACGTCGACGACGTTCTCGACGATCCCCGCCTTGACGAGCCCGCCCCGCTCGGCGACCCCGCGCAGGTACAGCGGGACTTCCTCCATGAGCGCCCGGGACTCTTCCTCCGCGGTCGGCTCCTCCTCGTCCTTCTCGTCGAGAAGGGAGAACAGGTCGTACTGCATGGTCTTGTCGAAGTCGCGCTGCTTGCCCTTCGCCACCGACCAGTTCGTGCACTCCGGGGACGCCCAGAAGATGTCGGTGACAGGCCAGTCCCAGACCGGGGCCTGGCGGATATCGCCCTGGTAGTGGTCCGTGTCGGGGAAGTTCGCGGCATGGGAGGCGATCGCCCGCTCCCAGTGGTTCGCAGCCCGGGTGACACGCACACCGGGGACGGCGTGGACGCCCTGGCTGGAGCCTCCGGCGCCACAGTTCCCGGTCCAGTGCACGAGCCCGTTGCGGCGGCAGAGCCAGGTGCCGTGCTCGACGGTGGGGCACCACACGATGCCGGTGTAGGTGGTCCACTCGGCGACGGCCTGCCGCAGCGGCTTGGCGGTGATCCGCTCGAGCAGGGATACCCGCCACATTGGGTAGGCGGCGCCCTTGTGCTGCATTTCCCAGCGGTGGATCGATGTCGCCCGTCCGGCGAGGATCGCAGCGAACTGGAACGCCTCGGCGCGGTCGCGCCGGTTCTGCGAGAGTGCCGAGTCTCGGGCGCCGTTGCGCACGCGGGTGTGCCCGTCGGCAAGCATCGACGTCTCCACCAGCAGGTCGAGCTGGTCCGCGGTGAGCGTGAGCAGCCAGCCCGGGTCAAGGACGTGGTCCGGAGCCGCGGCCAGGATGGGAGCAGCGGCAGCGACGTTGAGGCGCCAGTACCGGGTGCCCTCGTAGTCGGCAACGTTCCATGCCTGGCATCCAGCCGTGCGGCCGGCCCGGCCCATGGGCGGACCGTAGAGCGCCGTAAGCGCCTGAGTGATCCGCTCGCACTTCTGCGGGTTCACCGACGGCGACTGCGACAGGTGGATCCCGCCGTTCTCCCGGTAACTGCCCTCGGTCCAGGCCCAGCCGACGAGCTCGACGAGCGCGTCGTCGTGGACACGGCGCTGCGGGTGCTCGAACGGGGCGCTGCGGACAACGGACGACTCCAGCGTGAGCTGGTCGGAGGTGCGGATCTGCCACTGCTGTCGGCGTCCGGACGGCGTGCCGACCCGCTGCTGGACGGGCCACCGGTGGCCGACGGTCACCAGCGCGGACAGGGCCTTGCCCTCGATCCGCAGCATCTTCTCGTCGGTCAGCTCGAAGACGTTCATTCGCTGGACCGGCGCCCAGCGGGCCACGCCGTCGGCGGTGCTGAGGCTGGCGACCAGGTCCCCCACCGCGACCTGGTCGTAGCGCCGCCAACCGCGGGCGGTCAGGATCTCCGTCTCGGTATCGGCGCAGAACCAGTCCATGACGGTGAGCGCGTCGTTGTCGTGGCGGTACATCAGGCCGGGTCTCCTTGCGGGTGGTGGTGGGGTTGGGCGTTGGGGTTGGCGGTCATGCGGCGGCCCCGTCCTGGCGCTGGCGGGGCAGGGCGGCGAGTTCGCGGTGCCGTTCCTCGGCTGCCTCGGCGAGCACAGCGGCCAGCTGGTACACGGCCGCAAGGCCCTCGTCGTTGACGCTGGTCGCGCCGAGCAGGGCGCGCACCGCCGTGTAGGCGGCGAGGACGCTGAAGCCGCCGGGGCTGCGGGTGCAGGCGCGGTGAGTGCCACGGTCGAGCTGGCCGAGGGTGCGGCGCAGGGTTTCGAGGTTGGCGAGGCGGCGTCGGATGGTGGCCTCGGTGGGGGTGAAGGCCTGGATGGCTTCGGCGTGCGGATGGGCGGGGTCGACCTTCCATGCCTCGTCGCGAACCTGCTGGCGGTAGGCGTTGATGCGGTCCGTGGCGAGGGCGCGCATGGTCGGGTAGGCCGCGTTCCAGTGGTCGGCGATACGGGCGGCGACGGTGCTGTCGAGGCGGCCGTGGCTGCGGATCGTGGCGGTGGTGGTCATGGGGTCTCGGTCTCCTCGTCGTCGACGGTGCGGATGGGGGCGACTCGGCATTCGGAGTTGGTGAAACTGAGGCCGAATTCGCCGGAGCTGTAGGCGCGGCCTCCGGCGAGCGGGCCGCGGCAGGCCCGGCACTGGCCTGTGGTGATCCACCCGCCGGCCCGGCAGTCGGGGCAGATGGTGAACCAGCAGGTGCGTCCGCTGGACAACGACCACCTGGGGTGGCCTTCGTGGCGCCAGGACCGGACCCGGGCGGCGGCCCATGGCCTGTCGGCGAACTCGGGGTCTTTCCATGGGCTGTAGGGCTGCGGCGGGTGTCCGATGATCACGAGCTGTCCGCCGGTCCAGCGGCAGGTGCAGCGGAGCGGCTGATCGCAATCGCAGGCGAGCATCTCGCCGAACTCGACGGCCTTCTCGATGCGGGGAACCCCGGTGCCTTTGACCTCCAGCCAGCAGCCGATGTCGGGCAGGCGGAAGTCGGGTATGTACTTCGCCCCGGACGGGAGCGTGATCGTTTCGGGTTCGTACTCCCAGCGGACGCCGTGGGTGTCGAGGGTGGCGGCCCAGTCCGCTTCGAGCTTGGAGCGGAAGGTGATCCCGGCGTACCAACTGGGCAGCGCCTCGTGGGTCATGTCGCCCGCGAGCGCTCCGGGCAGGCCCGTCTCGTGCTGGGAGCGCACCCAGTACTGGTGGAGCCAGACGCCCCAGCTGTTGTCGTCCGGGACGGAGTTGACGATGTCTTCGATGGTCACCAGATCGCTCCCGTCTCGCTGTAGCCGGTGAACTGGTCGGCGTCGATGGGCTTGTAGGAGATCCAGGGCCACTTCTCGCCCTGCTTGATGAAGGCGGGCCAGTCGCGTTCGTCGCGGCTGCCGCGCCAGGGAACGACGCGCCGGCCGCGGGCGCCTTCGACGTTCTGGGCGGACTTGTCGTCCTCGACGGGGCGGAGTCCGAAGCCGAACTCGGGCCAGCGCATCCACAGCGAGGAGCCGAGGGGGCGCAGGGAGCGGGGCCCCATGCCGTTGCCGTGGGGGGCGTGGGCTTCCATGAGGACGGTGCAGCCGGCGGTGGCGCGGGCCTCGTCGATGACGACGGAGACCTTGCGGGCGAGCTCTTCGTCGTTGGGGTTGCCGGCGTGGAGCCGGTAAACGGGGCCGATGATCAGCACGTCGGGCTTGATCTTCTCGACGCGGCGCATCATCCAGGCCCGGTCGGAAGGGCGGGTGAGGTCGAGTCCGGACGGGCGGCACTCGATGTGGAACTGGCCGCGTTTGACTGGCTGCTCGAGGTTGTCGGCGGCGGCGAGGAGCGGACGGAACTTACGGCGGGAGGCGGCCTCGCCGTTCTCGCAGTCGAGGGTGAGGACGCGGACCGGGTCGATGACCTCCCAGGTGCGGAACGGGTGGATGCCAGCGGCGAGAGTGACGGACATCTGCCGCAACAGGGTCGACTTGCCGCCGCCTTCCGAGGCGGTGAGGATCAGCCGGTCCTGCCGTTCGAGGAGGCCGGGCACGACCCAGTCGTAGACGTCTTCCTTCTTGACGAAGTCGAGGATGTCCTCGACGGGGAGGTCTTCGGAAGCCATGCCGCGGTCGCGAAGGTCGCGGGCTTCGGCGACGAACTTCTCGATGAGTTCGCTGGTCTCGCCGGTGGTGGAGTAGCCCATCTGCACCATGCGGGTGGCGAGTTCGATGAGGGCGCGGCGGAGTCCGCGGTCCTGGACGATCCCGGCGTAGTACTCGCCGTTGGCGGCGGTGGGCACGGCGCGGACGAGTTCGTACAGGTAGGCGGTGCCGCCGACGCGCATGAGGTCGCCGGTGTCGGCAAGGTACTTGCCGAGGGTGATGTGGTCGACGGACAGGTTCCGTGAGTCCATGTGCAGGATCGCACTGAAGATCACCTGGTGGCGGGCCTGATAGAAGGCGGCGACGTCGACGGCGTCACGGACTTCCGTGAGCGCGGTCTTGGAGAGCAGGCACGCGCCGAGTGCGGACTGCTCGGCGTCGAAGTCCTGCGGTGGGATGCGCTCGAGCGGGATGTCCGCGTAGTCGGGCTCGAGGTCGGTGGTCACTTAGAAGATCCCCCTGTCTTCGGGGCTTTGGCCGGCGACGGGCCGGAGGTGGCGTGTGGGCTTTGCGGGCTGGCGGGGTGCGCCTGCGGGGACGGTCGGTATGCCGCGCCAGCCGGGGAGGAAGTAGCGGGCGAGCCGCGGGGTGCTGCGCGCGCGGTGCCAGGCTTCGACTGCGTCGGCTACGAGGACGTCGACCGGGATGCGCTTGATGATCGATTCGATCTGGAGCCATTCGTTGGCGGACAGCTCCCAGGAGACGTGGATCCCTGCTTGCTGCATGGCGGTCACGAGCGGCTGGCAGTTGACGGCGATCCGGGGTCCGTCCGGCTTCGAGCCGTCGGGCTGGCTAGCTGAAGAGGTAAAGGAACTCTTGTGGTCAGCTGCTGACCCAACTTGGTTCATCTGCTGACCCAACTCTGGGTCAGCTCCTGACCCAGAGTCCGGATTGTCTGGGTCATCAGGTGACCCAGCAGCTAGGTCAGGAGCTGACCCAGCCGGAACGTTCAATTTGTAGACATTCCGGGCCTTCTTGCGGACCTGGTCTTCCGGGCTCGGAGACGTGAAGGTGACCCACTTCTCCTCGTCGAGCGTCTTCCGGTGCGCGAGGAGCGACCCCTTCGACATGCCCGTCGCGGCCATGAGCGTCGACAGCGACGGCTGATAGCGGGCAGGGATCACGCCGGTCTCCGAATTGGCGAAGGTTGCGATGGTCAGCGCCAGCAAGCGCGACAGCGGCGGCAGGCTGCTCGCCTTGACTGCTCGCTCGAACTCGAACCTGCTGGGCATGGGAACTCTCTTTTCTCCGAGGGGTGTCTCTAGGGGTTGATCAGCTGTCTGGAGGCAGCCCTCATGGGGGCGGCGTGGCCCGTGGTGCTGGGGTTTCGCTCGCCCCCGAATTGTACAACGCGACGGACATTACAGCCACGCTTATGTGTATCCTGGTCGCATGAGCCAGACCGACGTGGAGCGAATGGGAGTCTCCGAGGCGCGCGCCAACCTCACCGAGGTCATCGCGAAGGTGCGCCTGCTCGGCCTGCAGGTCGTGCTCACCCGGCGCGAGAAGCCGCAGGCCGTCCTCGTGAGCCCCGAGTTCTACGAGCGCGCCCTCAATGACCGGGCCCGGCTGGCTTCCCTCGACAAGTAGTTGCTCCACGTCTCCTCCTTCCGTCTCCCTGGGCCCCGCTTGGCGGGGCCCTTCTCGTGCGCCCTAGGCGGCGAGCGCTGACTCGGTGGCGGCCGACTCGGGCTCGGGGTGCCGCAGCAGCTCCTGCTGGATGTGGTTGCGGGTGACGCCCAACCGTTCGGCGATCTGCTCGGTGTTGAGGCCGGAGACCCGCATGAGTTCGCGGGCGTCGGCGGCCAGGACGGCGCCGCGGTTGGAGGCGGCGGATTTGGCCTTGCCGATCTCCGACCAGCGCTCCGAGTGGGTGAGGTGGGCGCGCTCCTGCTTCCACTGCTCGTGGGCGGCTGTGCAGGGCGGGCAGACGGGGATGTTGTTGATGCTGTGGAGCCACCAGCCGCGGTCGCTGCCGCAGTGCCCGGTCCAGTCGGGCATGGCCGCGGGGTCGTCGATGTCGTCCCAGGCGCCGGGCGGTGCCCAACCGTTGGCGACGGCGTGGTTGCGGGTGCGGGTGGCGCTGCGGCCTGCCGGGGCGGGGGTGTCGTGGAGGTCCACGAACACCTTTGCGATCTTCTCGGCGAGGTGTTGCCGGACGGTGGGCTGCCCGCCGCCCCCGATCAGCTGGATGCGGACTTCGGCGCTGCCCGCGGCTTCGGCGATCACCTTGGCGGAGTAGCCGATGACGCGGAGGGCCCGAATGCGGCGGCACGTTCCGGTGGCGTCGAGGTATTTGCCGGGTGCGGGAGGTTCGGGGTGTACGGCGAGGATCTGGTTGAGGGTGCCGCGGCGGATCTGTGTGCGACGGCCGTCGGCGATGCGGTGCAGGTTGCCGGGCTCGCAGCCGGTAGCCGAGGCGATCTGCCCCCACGTCATGGTCTGCTTCAGCAGGGCGAGGCGTTCGCGGGCCGGGGTGGCGTCGATGAGCCCGGGCCGGCCGAGCTGCCGGTTGACGTTGTACTGCTTGCGGCTGCGGCGCATTGCCTGCCAGCAGGGGTCGCACTTGCAGGGTTCGCGGTAGCCGGGGGCACCGTTGCCGCGGGCGTAGGTGCCGTGGGCTGGCAGGGACTTGGTGGTCACTTCTCCCCCTTCCGGGCTTGGTTGATGGCGTCACGGAGTCGTTGGAGGTCTTCGCGGTCGCTGTAGATGGCGATGCAGTCGAGGAGGAGCCCGCTGTCGGTGCCGGGCTGCTGCTGTTCGGCGGACGGTTCGGCGAGGATCTGGTCGACGGTTCGGCTGGCGCGTCGGACGGCCCGCCGGATGGTGTAGGCGGCGAATGCGGCGGCGGCGATGGCGGCGGTGAGCCACCCCCAGTTGGCGGCCAGCCACGCGCCGACGGGCTGGAGGTTGGTGCTGGCGGTGAGCCAGGCGCCGTACAGGTCGGGGTTCACGTGCGCCTCCCGGGTGTACGGCGGACGATGAGCGCGTACACGACGGCGGCGACACCCACAGTGAGGGCCAGGCAGGCGAGGAAAACGGCGGCGGGGGCGGAGATCATGCGGCCCTCCCGTCGCGCTCGACGAGGCCGAGGACGATCGCGCTGGTGCACGGCCACGGGATGTGGACGGGTGTCATCTCGTCGACGCCGCGCCCGTACCAGACGCCCCATGCGGTGCAACGCTGGCAGACGGTGTCGGCGAGCGAGTTGAGGCTGATGCCCGTGATCGGCTCGTGGCCGAAGGTCTGGCCGTACAGCGGCGGGAACTCGCGCAACTCGGCCGGGACGCAGTGGAGGCAGGGCAGCCTGCCGTGCATCACGGCGTCCTGAACGTTGCTGCCGATGCGGTACGACCCGGCGGTGAAGCCGCCGCTGTAGCCGTGGTATTCGTCGCCGTCCCAGTCGTGCAGGTATTCGCCGCCGAGCATCTGCGGGCAGTCGTTGCTGGTGTGGTACTTCCTGCCGTGGGTGAGGTAGGCGACGGTGCCGCGCAGGAGCTCGCCTCGTGCGCACGGCTTGCAGATGTCCTCGACGCCATCCTCGACCGGGTTGAGCTCGTCGATGGGGAAGTAGCCGAAGCAGAGCTGGCACATGATGCGGCCGTCGGTGAGACGGTCGAGGCGGACGCGTTCGGTGCCGTCGCCGAGGGCAACGGTCAGGAAGTTGACGGGCTCGGTCATCACGCCGCCGCCTTCCGCTGCTCGATGCGGGCGGCGATGTCCTCAAGGCGTTCGGCGGACAGCCGGTACACCTTGATGGGCTTGCCGTGGGTGGACTCCGCGGTCGACGGTTCCTCGCCGACGATCAGCACCTGTCGTGGGTGGCGGCGGCGCACCAGCGAGTGGAAGAACAAGCCGGCCGCGCCGTGGGCGAGTTCGGGCAGGACGGCCCGCACGTCGTTCATCGAGAAGGGGCGGCCGTCGCCGCCGATCGCGTCGATGGCCTGGTTGAGGATCGCGGTGTCCCAGTCGGTGACGTTGGCGTACAGGGCGGCGAGGGTGGCGTTCGCCTGCTCGCGGGCCTGCTCGGGTGTGAGGGTCATGACACGGTCTCCTCGTCGTCTTCGTTGGCCTCGGCGGCGGCCTGGGCGCACCTGCTCTCGTCGTCGTCGAGGAAGTCGAGGTCGCAGCCGCTTCCGCAGTCGGGGCAGCCCCAGCCGTTGCAGCCGGGGGCGTCGCAGCCGGAGAAGTAGGCGTCCTGCTCGCAGTGCGGGCAGCCGCGCTGGTCGGGGACGACGTGGTCGGATGTGGGGTCGAGGATGCTGGCGACGACGTCGCGGTCCCCGAGGCGGACGGTGAACTCGATCTCTGCCATGGGTTCGTGGTCTCCTGGTGTTGCCGGGGCCGCTCGCAATTTGGGTGCGAGCGACCCCGGAGGCGGGCTAGAAAGGCGGGTCTGACGGGTCGCGGCCGAGGGTCAGCTCGGCGACGCGCTTCTCGATGTCGCTGGTGAGGTCGGCGCCTTCGTTCTTCAGGGCGAAGGCGAGGGTGCGGGCCACGCTCGGGCCGTCCGCGTCGCCGAGGAGCGCACGCGCGAGGCGGTCGGCGAGGACCAGGCGCACGGGCTCGGGGACGGCGTCGGTGATGTCGGGCGCCGTGGTCCATGGGTCGCGCTTGGGTGCTCCGGTCCATCCGCCGGTCGGTGTGAGGGGTGCCGGGGTCTTGTACGCGGACCGCGGGTCCCAGCCGTCGTCTTCGAGTCGGGCGTCGACGAGGTCGTCGACGTTGCAGTGGGCTTCGTCGAGGGCCTTGGTGAGGTCGATGGCCGCCTTCCAGCGGTCCGCCTCCCTGCTGGCCAGACCCTTGGCGATGTGCGTGGAGACGAGGGTGCGGGTGTCGTTGAAGCGGCGGCGCAGCGAGTGCAGCGCCTCCCGCAGGTCGGCGGTCGTGGCCGCCTGTTCCTCGTTGCGGGCGAGGGTGGCGTGGACCTGGGCTTCGGCGAGCAGGTGCGTGTTCCGCTCGGGAGTGCTGTCGTCCTCCCAGGCCATGAGCAGCCGACGCTCGGCCTCGGCGCGGTGGTCGATGCTCACGCGGCACCGCCCTTACTGCCGGGCTGGGCGACGTCCTGGCCAGCCCACGGGTCGTCGTCCGGCGGGGCCTGCCGCTTGCCGCCACCGTTCTTGCTGGTGATCTCGGCGCCGGTGATGCGGGCCTGCGGGAACGCCTCGTCGACTGCGATCTCGCGGCGCTGGATCGACTTGTGGGTGATGAGCAGTTGGGCGATGTCGGCGCCGTTCCACTGCTCACGCGGCCGGCCGAGCTTCTGCTCCAGGCGGTCGGCGTTGATGCCGAGCTGCTGGAACACCTTCACAGCACCGTCGATGCGCTCCGGGAGCGGCTTGCCGTCGCCCTTGGCGAGGGTCTCCCGGCACAGGTCTTCGGCCTCGTCGATGAAGAAATCCGGGATCACCGCGAAGATCGCCTCACGGAGGCGGCGGGCGCCGTTGTTGGCGTTGTTCTCGTAGATGTCCCTGAGGTCGATGAGGGCTTCGACCTTGCCCTTGGCGAACTTGGCGTGGGGGACGATGAAGGTGAGGACGTGCCGGGTGTTCGCCTCAACGTCCCACGCCCAGGCCTGCATCTCGGACTGCCGGTAGCTGTCGTCGCGGCGCATCTCGGAGACGCCGTACTGGATGTTCCCCCACGTCTGGGCGAGGGTCTTGGCGAGGTGGATGGTCGAGCCTTCGACGGCGCCGCCGGCCCGCGGGAAGCGGTAGAAGGCCTTCTCGGCGAGGGCCATGGAGCCGCAGGCGGCCTGCATGGTGGCGCGGGAGCGGCCGACGTCGCGGGGGAACTGGCGGGCCACGTAGATGGCGGCCTGAACCTCGGCGACGGCGCGGGACTGTTCGACGGCCGTGGACTGGCCGACGCGGTCCGGGCCCGCCGCTGAGGGCATCTGGGCGGGGAAGTTCACAGGTAGATCTCCTTGTCGCGGTTTTCGGCGTAGCCGGGCAGGGCGAGGTAGTTGGGGTTGTGGTCGGCGTAGCCGGGCCAGTAGCCGGAGGCGGTGCACTCGGCGAAGGTTTCGATGGCGCGGCGGTTCTTGGCGCCCGCGATGACGCGGGAGCCGAACTCGATGCCGATGACGTTGACGAGGTAGGGCGGCTTCTTCTCCTGAGCGATCAGGAGGAGTTCGGCGGTGTGGTCGCCGAGTCCGAGGGCTCGCGCGCCCATCTCGTACCAGTCGGCTTGCTGGTTGTAGCCGTACTTGTCGATGTCCTTCTGCATCGCGTCGTTGCTGGCGTCGGTGGTGGTCTTGTAGTCGGGGATGATCAGGCGGCCTTCCTGGTGGGAGGGCAGCCAGTCGAAGCGGACGCGGCAGCGGATGCCGGAGGCTTCGTCGATCCAGAAGCCGGACTGTTCGGGCGCTCCGTAGGCGGGTTCCAGCAGGGCGGAGGCGAGGGGGTGGCGGCGGATGGCCTCAGCCATGGCGTCGACCATGTCCATCTCGTGCTGCTTCAGCGGGATGGCGCCGCGGACGCGGGCTTCCGCCACCTCCGCCTTGGCGCCCTTCGTGTTCCAGGTGTCGTGCTCGATGACGACCAGCTCGGGCCCGTTGCCGAGCACCTTCTTGTGGGCGGCGTTGCCGTAGTCGAAGGTCTTGGTGGCCGGCTGCGGGTTGTCCTGCTCCCAGCGGAACTTGGCGGGGCAGGACGGCGGCAGCAGCTTGCGGGCTCCGGACGAGGACAGCGACGTCTTGTCCGCGTGGTACGCCTCGTTGGTCAAGTCCGTGTGCAGGCCCAGGGCGGGCGCCTCCACCTCCACCGCGGCGGTCATGCGGCCTGCTCCGCTCCGCGCAGTGCGCTGGCGACCTCGGGCTCGCAGTCCTCGCACAGGCGCACGGCGGGTACGAATGGCCCGGCGGTGTCGCCGCAGCGGGTGCACGCCAGTGGCGCGGCCTGTGGCGTGACCTGCTTTGTGGTGCTTTCGGTACTCATGTGACTCCGTTCAAGGTGTGTGGTGCCTCGGCCGACAGCCCCGACGGGGGGTGTGCGGGGCTGTCGGCCTCGGCTGCCGCGGAGCCTTGGGGGAAGGGCTCGACACGGCGTCTATGGGGTTGTGGCGTGGGCTACTTGAGGCGGACGGGCATGCACACGGCCCGGTAGGTGTCGTCGTCGACCGGCTCGATCAGGGCCGGCTTGGTGGGGGTGGTGAACCACAGCCGCACTTGGCCGTCGATCGGGGCGAGCAGGGAAGCCAGGAAGTGCGGGTTATAGGCGATGGAGAACCCGTCGAGGCCGTCGGCGTCGCAGTCGACACGGCTACTTCCGGAGGGCCCGCCGTGGCCGCCGCGCACCGTGGCGTGCCCGCTATCGAAGACGATCTGGATCGACTTGCCTTCGCCGTCGTTGACCAGGTCGGCCCGCTTCAGCGCGGCAGTGAGCTCGTCGGCGTCGAATGCTGCCGACCCCGAGGCGGCGTCCGTGTCGGGGAAGAGCTTGTCGAGTTCGGCGTATCCGGAGGCGATGGTGCGGCTCGTCACCGTCAGCGCGCCGGAGGCGATTGATGCGACTCCGCCGTCGACTCCCGGGAAGCCGAGGTGCACCCTGCCGCCCGCGGTCTGCTTCACGGTCGCGGCGAAGTCGGCTGCGGGGATGATGAGGTCGCCGGGCGTCTCAGTGTCCGGCTGCCAGCCGATGACGTGCCGGGCGATCCGGTACCCGTCGGAGGCTTCGACAGTGAACACGGCGCCGTTGGTGGAGGCGTGGACTCCGCCGAAGTGCAGGCGGCTGCCCACAGCTTCCTTGGGCCCCATAGCGACAGTGGCGGCGTGCCCGACCGCGTCGGCAAACAGGTCACCGTCGATGCTTCCGGCCACTCCGGGCGGCGTCGGCAGGGCCGGGTAGTCGCCGCGGTTCATGGTGGGCAGGGTGAATGTGGTCCCGGGCGCGGTGACCGTGACCTCCCGCTCGTCGGCGATCACATCCACCGGTCCAGCGGGGAGGGCCGCGGCGACGTCGGCGAGCAGCCGGCCAGACACCAGGGTCTCCCCCGATTCCAGGGCGTCGGCGTGCAGGACGGCGCGAGTGGACGTCTCCAGGTCGAACCCGGACAGCGTCACCTGCTCGGCTGAGGCCTCGATGAGGAGCCCGGCCAGCACCGCGTTGAGCGGATTGTTGGGCAGACGCCGGTGGGCGCGGCGTGCCGCTTCCGCCAACTCCTTCTGGTCGATGCGGAGTTTCACGCCGCCTCCGCCTCGGTGTCGTCGTTCTCGACGGCGGTGTCGTCGCCGTGGGGCTCGGGCTGGGCGTAGCCCTCGGTCTTGAGGTCGGCGATGGGGAACAGGGCGGGCTGGTCCATGAGGTCTCCTTTGAGAGGCTGGGGTTGCCCCCGCCGACTTCACCTCGGCGGGGTTCTTGCGTTGTGCGCCGGCTGGCCGGGAGGGTGCACCGGCCAGCCGGACGTCAGGTGGCCGGGTCGGGCTGTTCGTCCTTGACCCAGGCGGGGACGTTGCCTGCGCCGCGGCGGGCCATCGGTGTCTGGTTGAGGGCGAGCACGGGTCCGTCGGCGAAGCGTTCCTGGAGGCTGCGCACGTCGAGTTCCTGGGTTTTCGCGGCGGCGGCTTCGGCGAAGGCGCGGATGTCGAGGCGCCGTTCCAGGTCGGCGACCTGCTGCTCCAGCCCGCGAACCACTTCGGCATGCCGCTCGTCGATGCGGGCGACGACCTCGGCGTGCCGGGCTTCCTGCTCCTCAAGTTGGAGCCGCAGCCCCTTGATGAGGAGGTCGGCGCCGTGGCGGAGGGCTTGCTGACGCTCCACCTCGTCGACCGCGCGGTGGCGGGTGCGGGGCACGCGCCGGTCGAAGAGGCTGGGGAATCCGATCCGGACCGGCATCAGGTCGGCGAGGCTCACTGCTCCTCCTCGGCGGTCTTGGTGGAGGTGAAGGTGTGGGCGAAGGAGATGAAGAACCAGCCGCACACCACGACGGGTCCGGCGATCTCGATGGCGAGGCTCACGGCTGCTCCTTGTTGGCGGTCTTCTTGCGGTGGTCGTCCCAGGCGGATGCGAGAACCAGGGCCGCGGCGACGACGGCGACGAACAGGCCGGTGATCACGGCGCCTCCAGGAACGTCCGGTCCACGTATCCGGCGGCGTCGCTGTCGGCGAAGTCGCGGGCGGTGTGGAGTTCGTGGTTGAGTTCGCGGGCCTCACCGAGGAGGCGTTCCAGGCCGGCGATGTGGGTGTCGAGGCGGGCGATGGTGAGCCGGCACAGGGCGTTGAGGAGCCCGGCGGTCGGCGACAGGTACGGCGACGGGGCCGGGGCGGTCACCGCGCCTCCCCCCGCCGCTTCCGGAGCCGGTGGAGGATCTCCCAGCCGATCGGGCCGAGGACCGCGGCGATCGCCGTCACCGGCCAGGCGGCGCCGGTCATGAGGTCGCTCCCGCTGCCCGGAGTGCGGCCAGTACTTCGTCCTCGGTGCGGCCCGGCTGGCGTTCCCACAGGATCAGCGGGTAGTGGCCGGATCCGTCGGGTTCGCCGAGCCCGAGATGGTCGGTGAGCATGTCCAGCGCGAGCACGGTCACCGTCTCGGCGCTGCTGCTGCCCTTGCCGGGCGTGAAGCCGGCGGCCCGGTCGATGGCGTCGGCGATCGGGTTCTGGAGCGGATCCCAGCCTTCGATGTCGAGGATTCCGGCGGCCACGGTCAGCGTGGTGCGGATACGGGAGCGGGTCACGGACAGGGTCACCATCTACGCCACCACCTGCGGGTCGTAGCCAGCGGCGATCAGGCGCTCGAAGTAGGTGCGCAGCTGGCCCGGCTCCCACTGGTGTTCGTCGGCGCCGAACTCCTGGTGGGCTTCCTGGTCGACGCGAACCAGCGCGTCCTCGGTGATGTCGGCGAGTGCACGCATCAGGCCACCTGCCTCAGGCTGCGGGCGCGCTTCACGGCGGCTGCCTCGGCGGTGATGGTGGCCAGCTTGTCGAGGACGGCCTGGCTGGCGAAGTCGCAGCCGATTTCAACGCCCGTCGCGAGGACGATCACCAGATGGCCGTCGCGGGCGTCGAGCTGGACGGTGTCCACGTTGTCGCCGAGGAGGATCGTTGTGCCCGCAACGCGGGTCGGGATACCGGTCACGCCGCCACCTCGGCGTTGTCCCGGGCGGCGTCGTACTGGCCGATCGCCCAGGAGGCGGCGTGGCACTGGTAGACGAAGTGGTAGTTCAGCTTGTCGAGGTTCCAGTCGCCGACGTCGGAGAAGGCGAAGCCGCCGACCTCGCGGACCTGCGATTCGTGCCCGGCCTTCGTGTGGCCGTTGTAGATGGCCCACATCGTCGCGGCGTGGCTGGACTCGTGGTCCTCGGTCGCACCACACGAGCACTCCGCGCGGTACGTCACGCCGTGCTCGAAGTCGTAGACCATCTGCATGGCCCAGTCCCGGGAGTGCAGGCGGTCGCTCTCCAGGATCTGCTCGCGGACCGCAGCCCGCAGGCCGCGCGGCGCACCAGCCTTGACGGCCTCCGCCACCTCGGCCTTGACCTCGGCGACCAGCCGCTCACGGTCGTACTCGCGGACGCTGTCGGCCCCGTTGACCAGCTTCGACGCCCACCGGTCCGGCTCGACGCGGATACCGCGCAGCCAGTTGAACATGTCCTCGGTGTCGGCGCCGTGCCGCTCGAAGTGGTAGGAGCCGTGCGAGCCAGCTACCAGCAGGTTGTACGGCCACGTCACCAAGATGATGCGGCTCCAGCCCTTCTGGGCCGTGAACTCCACGTGCCGGTAAAGGCCTTCCTCGCGGCACATGGTGAGCGTCGCGCCCTTGATGTCGCTCTTGAAGTGACGGGCGATCTCCGGGTGTTCGGTCACAGCTTCCTCCCCTTGCGGAGGTCGACGAACGGGCGAGTGACGCTGTCGGAATCGGCGTCGTAGAGCAGGTGCCGGTATTCGGCGGCCTCACCTGCAGAGCAGGGCTTGCCGTCAGCCACGGCCTCCGGATGGGCCAGCAGCCAGCGCAGCCGGGCAGTGGCGCGGTCGACGGAGGCGGCCTGCTCCTGCTGGCGGGCCACCAGGGCGTGCATCGCGGCGCTCACTTCGCACCGCCAGACTGCTCGTACCGGGCCCACGTCTCCCGGTCCGCGACAACCGTCTCCCAGTAGGCGTAGAGCAGTTCGTTGAACGCCTGCTCCCTCTCCGCCTCGGGCAGCCGCTCGTAGGCGAGGCGTCCGATGTCCTCCGGGGTGAAGCCCTCCGGGCGGGTCGCCAGCAGGTGCTCCTCAGCCCAGCCGAACATTGCCTGCAGCGGCGACACCATGCGGGCGCCCGTCATGATCTGGTCGAACTCGTCCAACGGCTCTGGGATCATCGAGCACCGCCCTCGACAACACTGGCCTCGGCGAGCACCTCGGAATACAGGTCGATGTGGCCGCACGGGTTCTGCCAGACGTCCACAGACAGCCACTCGCCGTCCTCGTGGAAGTTGTGGTTGCGGATCGTGTCGACGCCACGGGGGCCGCCGCACTGCGGGCAGCGATCCGAGACCGTGACCGTGCGGATCCTGACGCCGACGTACTCGCGGCCAGTACCGCGGTCGCACACGCGGACCGTCATGGTCCCGGTGGTCTGAGAGGATTGAGGCATGTGAAGCCCCTTTCGTTTCGTGAGGTTCGTGAGGGGTGGATCGCGCGGCTAGGCCGCGGGGCCCCGGCTGCTGGTGTGCGAACCGGCGGTTGGGGCTTTAGCCGCTAGGCGGCGGCGCGGGCCGGCTTGCGGCGGCGACTGCGAATGGGGACCGTGCGGGTGGCCCGGTGGTAGGCGTCGAGGTCCTCGCGGGCCACGACGATCACACCGCCGGGGACTCGCTGGCTGCACGGCAGGACGCCAGCCTTGATGTAGCGGCGCACCGTGTCGTAGCTGCAGTGCAAGAGCCAGGCGGTCTCGCGCAGGTTGAAGAACGGGGCGTTGAGGTCCCTGGGCTCGGTGGGGGTCCGAGGGGACTGCTTGGCGGGCATCTCACTTCCTTTCTGGGGGGTTTGTGTGGGGGGCGAGGAGTTCGGTTTCGGTCGCGTTCAGGGCGGCTCGGAGTGCCTGGTAGGGGCCAGGTCTCATGCGGGTGCGGTCGCCGCGCTCTACCTTTCGGAGGTAGTTGGCGGTGATGCCGACCTGGTCGGCGAGCTGCTGGACGTCCATCCCCGCGTTCATGCGTTTGGTGCAGATAGCCGTCCCGTCCACCTCGAAGGTGGTTGGGGTTTGTGCCATGAGGAGAACTTACCTATAGATGCCCATGCTGTCTAGGCATCTGTGCGCCTCTGTACGCAGCACATGCCTACAGGTGCCTATGACCTGCGTAAATGCGACGTAGAGATTGGGCCTAAGCGCCGCCTAGTCCTGGCTGGTCCCCGCCAGTCCTGCCAAGATGACCCCATGGCGCCCAACCAAGATCGCGACTACGAGAGGCTGGCGGACGTCGCCAGACGCCGCCGAGCCGACCTCGGCCTTGCCCTCAACGACAAGAACGCCAAGGACGGCGGCCTCTCGAACCGGACTTGGCAGCGTGTCGAGAAGGGCCTCGAAATCCGTGACACCAACTACGTGAAGATCGACAGGCTGCTCAAGTGGGCCCCCGGAAGTTGCCTGCGCATCCTCGAAGGCGGAGACCCCGTCGAGGCCGACGACATGCGTGACGCAGCCGCGGAAGGCGTCCAGAAGTCGCCGCTGCCGGCTGAGGTTCTCGACGAAGAGGCGCGCGACGTCGTCCAGCTCGCGCTCATCGCGACGGCGAAGGGGACGACGGCGGAGGAGATCCGGGAGATGAGCGAGCGTGTAGTACGTGACTTGCGTGAACGCGGCCTGATCTAGTAGAAGTTCACTCTTTCGGCGTACAACCGTTTGCTTTTACGGTTTCGTTACACCTTCTCCGCACACCACTTCAGTCCCAACCAGTCCCAAACGGCCATCTACGTGGCAGAGTCAGGACACGTCCTCGGAGGCTCCCTTTCAGGCGACTCACAAGGGGGAGCCATGCAACAAAGAGACGCGCTCATAGTCGACTACGGGCCAACCTTCACCGGAACAGCGGTCCGTACCGGCAACGGGATCGTCTGCGTGGTCCCGAGCCAGATCCGCGACAGACCTGACATCCAGGCCTCGATGCGGGAGTTGGTGAAGGACCTTGGTGGTGAATGCGGTCACTGCCCGCACTGCCCGCTCGGGCACGACGGCTGAGACCATGGCTACGCGGAAGGCCTGGCGGTAGGGGTACCTGCCGGCCGCCCGCGGTCCACCAAGTACCCAGGGGGCGTGATGGCGAGACGCGCACGCGACGTCTACACCGAATGGCGGGGCGGCACCTGCCGCGTGAAGTGGTGGACGGGCGAGTATCACCCCAGCGGCCGAAAGCGCTTCGAGTCCGAGGGCGGCTTCACCGACGAGGACGAGGCCTACGAGTACGGCCTGGAGAAGATGTCGGAGCTCCGGCGCGGGACCGGCATTTCCAACCGTGACAGCTCGACGCTCATGAGCGACTGGATCGACGACTGGTTCGCCTCGACGGACCACGTCTACACGACGCACAAGAGCTACAAGGCGATCATCAACAGGCACATCCGCCCGTACTTCCGCGGCAAGACCGTCGGCGAGATCGACGTCATCGCCTACCGGGCCTTCCGCAAGCACATCCAGAAGAAACTGCCGGCGCCGGGAAGCGCCAAGAACGTCATGACGGTGCTGGGCATGATCCTGGATGACGCGGTCCCGCGCCTCATCAAGGTCTCCCCTGTCGAGCGCCAGCGCCAGCGCGGCCGGTACGTCAAGAAGTCGCAGAGGGAACGCAAGCGGGACATGGACATCGCTGCCGTCGACCAGCTGGCGCGCAATGCGGAGGTCGTGTTCGGCTACCCGGGCTACGTCATGATCTGGACGATGGCGATGACCGGGATGCGGCCCGGTGAGCTGTTCGGCCTGCGCCGCCACTACTGCTACCCCAACTGGCCCGCCAGCGACCCGCGTCCGGACGAGGACGAGGAAGAGCGCTACGAAGAGGACATGGCCCGCTACGGCAAGGGCGACGGCCTCATGCCGGCGATCCGGGTACAGCAGCAGGTGCAGCAGGTCAAAGGGGGCGTTGCGGAGGTGCCGCCGAAGTACTTCTCGTACCGCACGCTGGTCGTCCCCCACTTCCTGGCGGAGATGCTGGAGAAGCTCCTCGCTTCGCACGACAACAAGTGGGTGTTCCCGGCGATCGAGGGCGGATGTCTCGCGTCGACTGCGTTCTCCGTCGACTACTGGCCGCCCATCTCTCGGGGCGCGGACGAGCGCAAGAAGGTGAGGGGGGGCCGCAATCAGCGGCCGGCGCTCCCTGCGGTGCCGGATTTCGCAGGCAAGCGTATGTACCTGATCAGGCATGGCCACAAGGCTTGGCTGGACGAGGACGGCCATGCCCGCTTCGCGGTGGAGTCCCGGATGGGTCATGAGATGCCGGGGGTTGAGGGCACGTACAGCAGCGTGACGGTGCAGATGGAGCGTGGCATTCTGAAGGCGTTGCAGGAGCGCTGGGAGAGGTTTCAAGAGGCTGGGGGCGGGTCCTGATGCCGGGTCGGTTTCCCACTCGTTTCCCATTGACTGGTTGTGCGTAAGCTCCGCCCCAGGTCAGAGTCCCTGCCAGTCCCCATGGAGCCTCTTGGTGGGTTTTTCCTGCAGAACAACTAGGACACGGGGCACGCAATCGCCCAAGCAGTCCAACTGGCCTTCTCTGACGGCTGGTTGGGCTGTCCCTCACATGGCATGGGCCGCCGTGTGCACCGTGTGCGCCGCCAGGACGAAGACGTCCGGGCGGTGGTGGACGCTCGCCTTGTCGTCGGGGTCGAGGAGCTGGTCGAGGGTGGCGCGGTCGGTGGCGTCGAGGTGGTCGCCGAGGCTGTCGCGGAGGCGGGAGAGGGAGGCGGCGACATAGGCGCGGGCGCGGTCCTTGGCCGGGGCGGGCAGATCCAGGAGGAAGGTGCGGGTGCCGGTGGGCCTGAGGCCCGCGGCGGCCATCAGGGCCGGCCAGTCCTCGGCCTCGGCGACCGCGCCGGGCAGGCTGGACCGCATCTCGGCGAACCACTCCTCCTCCAGCACGTCGAGGCGGGCCTGCAGTCCGGGGCGGCCGATCCCGATGTCGCGCGGCAGGAACCGCGCGGGCAGTCCGCCCTCCATGAGCGCGAGGGTGCCGCCGGGCGCCAGCCGCGCGGCGAAGGCGGCCAGGGCGGCCCGCTGGTCACCGATGTGGTGCAGGCTGCGGCTGGCCCAGAGCAGATCGGCGGGGTAGTCCAACTCGTCCAGTACTCCGGGCAGTTCACCGGTGAGCGTGCCGAAGCGGTCGCCCACCCCCAGCCGGTCGGCCCTGGCACGGGCCCGCTCCAGGAGCGGCGCCGAGCCGTCGACCGCGACGACCCTGGCCCCCGGGAAGGCCTCCGCGAGCAGACAGGCGACGACACCGGGCCCACTGCCCGCGTCGACGATCAGCCCGGGTTCGGTCTGTTTGTCGGTCAGCCAGGTCATGGCCCGCTCGTACAGGGACGTGAACAGTTCCGCCTGCGACTCCAGCATCGGGGCCATCTCGGCCCAGTCGATGTCGGTGTGGTCGTGGTGGCCGTGACCGTGGGTGCCGTGGCCGTGCGTGCCGTGGTCGTGATCGCCGTGCTGGTGGTGTCCGTGCGCCATGGTGGTCAGCCTCTCTCCGGGTGCCGCCCAGAGTGCGCCGACGCACCGCGTGAGGGCCAGCGCTGTTGCCGACCTGGCAAAAAGCGGCGGCAAAAATCAGATGCGTACGGCCGACCGTGTCACCCACGATGGCCCGATGGACGACGAACTGGTGGAGAGGTTCCTCACGGACGGGTTCGTGAAGATCGAGGGGGCGTTTCCGCCACGGGTCGCCGAGGACTGCGCGCGGCTGCTGTGGAAGGAGACGGGGTACGACCCCGAGGACTCCACGACCTGGAAGGACCCGGTGGTCTGGGTGGGCGGCATGGTCCAGGGACCGTTCGCCGCGGCCGTCAACTCCCCTGCCCTGCATGAGGCGTTCGATCTGCTGGTGGGCGAGGGCCGCTGGCTGCCGCGCTACTCGCTGGGCAGCTTCCCGCTGCGGTTCCCGCACGAGGAGGAGCCGGACGACGCGGGCTGGCACATCGAAGGGAGCTATCTGCCCGACGGTGTCGAGTCCCGATGGTTCCACACCAATCTGCGCTCACGTGATCGCGCCCTGCTGATGCTGTTCCTCTTCTCCGAGGTCACCGAGCAGGACGCGCCCACCCGCATCCGGGTCGGCTCCCACCTCGACATACCTCACGTCCTGGAGCCGTACGGCGAGGAGGGCGTCTCCATGCTGGAGATCGCCCCCCAGGTCGTCGAGGCCTCCGCGGACCGCCCCGTCGCTCACGCCACCGGCCGCCCGGGCGACGTCTACCTCTGCCACCCCTTCCTGGTCCACGCGGCCCAGCCACACCACGGCACCCGCCCCCGCTTCATGGCCCAGCCGCCGCTGATGCCGGCCGTTCCCTACGAGCTGGAACGGCCGGACGGGGACTACTCGGCAGTGGAGTATGCAATCCGCCGGGGCCTGGCCGACAGGGGCTGATCCGCGCCCCATAGGGGCGCGGGGCGCCGCAACCTACAACGGCGGGTACGCATTCTGCATGAGCTGCTGGAACTCCGCCGAGAACCAGTGCCCCGACAGCGGAGCGTTGGGCAGGGCCCCCGACATGTTGTTGTTGTTCCGCGGGTTGCCCGTATACGTCGGGTCGCACATGCGGTCGAACCCCTTGCCCTCGTCGTTCGGGATCGCGGAGCTGGACCCGTCGGACTCGCCCGGAGGCTTCATCCACACATACGCGTCGATCCCGGCCGCCGGACTGGCCTGCGGACGCTCGCCGAGGCCGGCCCCGGACTGGTTGCACCAGTTGCCGACGTGGATACGGCGGTCGTAGCGCCCGCCGTCGACATACGCGTCCACACTGGTCGTCGGGCCGGGACCGGCCGGCCGGGCGGTGCCGCCCCACCCGTTCCTGGACGTGTCGATCAGCATGCCGATGCCGGAGTTGAAGCCGACCGAGACCAGCTCGTTGCGGAAGGCCTGCGCGTACGACAGCTCGTCCACGTACCGGTTCCAGTCGACCCACTTGGACTGGCGCACGGACGTGCCGTTCACCGTGTCGTTGATGGTGAAGTTGTTCTCCTTGAGGGCGCTGTAGTTCGCCGTGTTGGTGATGAAGCCCTGCACGTCGTCGACGGTCGCGCCCTCGCTGGTCGCCGCCTGCTTGAGCACGTTGGCGGAGGCCGCGAAGTTGTCGTCCCAGCCGAGCCAGCCGTGGTGACCGGCGTCGATGTAGTTGTAGACGTTCGGGATCGCGCCGAGCTTGGCGAGCGCGTAGCCGACGCCCTTCACGTAGTTGCCGTTGGCGAGCATGGCGTCGCAGTTGGGGGTGGCGGTGGCGCGGCTGCCGGTGTTGGTGACCAGGTTGGGCAGCGAGTCGAGCTCGACGGTGGTGACGATCCGCAGCGAGCTGTACTTGCTGTCGGCGAGGATCGCCGCGATCGGGTCGATGAACTGGGTCTTGTACTTGTCGATCTCCGTAGGCCCGAGTTCGCCGTTGGAGGCGAGGGCCGAGCAGTCGCGTCCGGGAAGGTCGTAGATGACGAGCTGGACGACTTCCTCGCCGCTGCCCTTCTGCGCGAGGGCCGCGTCGAGGTGGGCGCGCAGGCCCATCCCGCCATTGACGCCGTTGATGGCGGCGATGCGGTCGAGCCAGACCCCGGTGGGCTGGTTGGAGACCCTGCTGCCGCCCGGCTCCGCGGCGGCGTGCGCGGACCACTCGGGGTTCACGTACACCTTGGCGCCGGCGTACGGGTTGTCGACGCGGCCGCCCGGGTTGGTGCCGCCGCCCCCGCCGCCACCCCCGCTGCCGTCATCGACGTTGCAGGTCGCGCCGTCCAGCGTGAACGAGGTCGGCACCGCGTTGGTGCCGCTGTAGGAGCCCTGGAAGCCGAAGCTGACCGAACCGCCGGTCGCCAGCTGGCCGTTGTAGGTCTCGTTGGCGGCGGTGACGGCCGTCCCGCTCTGGGTGAGCTTGGCGTTCCAGTAGTTGGTGACCTTCTGGTTGCCCGCGTACGACCACTTCACCGCCCAACTGCTCTTGGCGGCACTGTTGTTGGTGACCGTGACGGCGGCGGTGAAGCCGGAGCCCCAGTCGTTCTGCACCTTGTAGTCGACGGTGCAGGGGACGGAGGCCGCGGAGACGCCGCCGGGGACGACGGCCGTCGCGGTCCCGGCGGTCCCGGCGACCAGCGCCAGGGCGGCGAGTAACGCTGTTCTGGTACGACTCATGAGTGCGGGTTCCTTCCCCGATGCAGGAATTGCGGGATACGGGACTTACGGGTTGATGGCGCGCAGGTGATCGCGCAGCCCGGTGCCGTACGAGGTGGGGGTTCCGTCGTAGTTGGCGATCAGGGAGGGACCGGAGGAGCAGTCCCAGGTGTTCCAGGTCCAGCCGAGATAGGACAGTCCCCGGTCGTCGAACCACTTCATGACCTGGTCGGTGAAGGAGTGCGAGCAGGTGTTCTCACCGATCTCCCCGGCCATCAGCGGCACCTGGGCCGCGACCGGGGCGAGGGTGGAGTTCCAGCAGCTCTCGTTGGCACAGGTGTTGAAGTTGTAGACGTGGTAGGCGGCGACGAGATTGCCCGTCGGGTCGTTGGGCCTGTACGTCAGCCACTGGCCGAGGTCGTTCGAGTACGCCAGACCGCCGGCCATGACGACGTTCTTGGCGCCCGTGCCGCGCACGGCGTCGACCAGGTCCTGCATCCCGGCGACCTGGTAGCCGATGCCGGGGCAGGTGCCTCCGTCCTTCCAGCACTGCCAGGCCTGGGTGGCGGTGGAGGTCGCCCGGTCCGGGTACGGCTCGTTGAACAGGTCGAACACGACCGCCGGATCGGCCTTGAAGGTGCTGGCCGCCGACGACCAGAACGAGGGCGTGTACTGCATGTCGGGCATCGGCTTCTGGCAGGTGGCGTGCACGTCGGAGCAGCCCGCCGAGTTGCCGGTGTACTGGCCGTAGGTCCAGTGCAGATCGAGGATCGGCGTCAGGCCGTGCGCCTCCACCTTGGCCACCAGGTCCTTGACGGCGGCGATGTAGTTGGCGCCCGCGTACTCGGGTTTGACGTTGGAGAGGCCCAGCCAGCATTCCTCGTTGAGCGGGATGCGGACGGCGTTCGCCTTCCAGTCGGCGATCGCCTTGATCGCGGTGTCGTCGACCGGGCCGTCCCACAGGCCCCGGCCCTGTACGCACATGAACTCGCCGCCGGAACGGTTGACGCCCAGCAGCCGGCGGTTCCTGCCGTCGGCGTCCACGAGCTTGTTCCCGGAGACGTGCAGGGCAGGTGCGGTACCACTGGCCGGCGGCTCGGTCGGCGGCGGGGACGGCTCCGCATCGACGTTGCAGGTCGTCCCGTTGAGCTTGAAGGACGTCGGTACGGCGTTCGTCCCCGACCAGGAGGCGAGGAACCCGGCACTGACGCTCGCGCCGGTGGCCAGCGAGCCGTTGTAGCTCTCGTTGGCCGCGGTCACCGTCGTACCGGACTGGGACCACTTGGCGTTCCAGCCCTGGCTGACCTTCTGACCGTTCGCGAAGCCGAAGCTGACGCTCCAACTGCTCACGGCCGTCGTGTTGTTGGTGATCTTCACGGCGCCCTGGAAGCCGTTGTCCCACTGGCCGGTGACGGAGTACTCCACCGAGCAGGCGGGGGTGGCTCCCTGTGCCGTGACGACCGGTGCGACCGCGGTGCCCACCAGGGCAACGGCGGCGGCAACGGCTAAAAGACCTGAACGCGGGGGGTGTCGCATGAGCGACTCCTTGCAGTTCGGGCGCGCCGTGACGGACGCGTCGACTGATGGAATCGCTCCCACTGGTGTCCATGAAGCTAGCGCCAAGTGACGGCGAAGGACAGGGGAGTCACCGACTTTCCTGACTTTCCCTCAGCTAAAACCCGTCGAATCTTTTCGACTCTTCAAGCACCTTGACCACCCTCATCCCCGTCCCCACTATGGGAGCGCTCCCACTGGTTCAAGGCTTGTTGCTCCTCCCCTCCCCCACTCTTTTCCGAGCCGCAAGGAGGAACCAGCACATGCACCCCAGAAGGAGACACGGAGCCGCGCGGCGGTTGTGGACCGCCGTGGTGGCGGCCCTCGCCCTTCCGCTCACCATGCTCGGCACCGGCACGACTCCCGCTCATGCGGCGGCACTTCAGTGCAGCGTCGACTACAAGACCAACGACTGGGGCTCCGGCTTCACCGCGGATCTGACGCTCACCAACCGCGGCACGGACTCCATCGACGGCTGGACCCTGACGTACGCCTACAGCGGCAACCAGAAGCTCAGCAACGGCTGGAACGGCACCTGGTCCCAGTCGGGCCAGTCGGTCACCGTGAAGGACGCCGGGTACAACGCGAAGATCGCCGCGGGCGCCGCCGTCTCCACCGGTGCGCAGTTCACCTACAGCGGCACCAACACCGCCCCGACCAGCTTCGCGATCAACGGTACGACCTGCGCCGGCGCGCATCAGCCGCCGGTCACCGTGCTGACCAGCCCCACCGCGGGCGCGGTCTACACGCAGGGCGACGCGGTCCCGCTCGCGGCCACCGCGGCGGCGGCCGACAACGCGACGATCAGCAAGGTCGAGTTCTACGACGACACGACCCTGCTGGGCACGGACACCAGCGCGCCCTTCACGCTCTCCGCCTCCGGTTTGACCGTGGGCAGTCATTCACTGGTGGCGAAGGCCTACGACAGCCTGGGCGCGTCCGCCGAGTCGACCCCCGTCGGCATCACGGTCGCCTCGGGTCCCGCCGTGGTGGCCACTCCGACCCAACTGGGCGTCCAGCAGGGCAAGTCGGGCACATACGCGGTGAAGCTGTCGACTCAGCCGAGCGCCGATGTCACCGTGACGACGGCCCGGGCGAGCGGCAACTCCGGTCTGTCGGTGACCGGCGGCGCGACGCTCACCTTCACGCCCGCCAACTGGAGCACCGCCCAGAACGTGACCGTCACCGCCGACACGTCCGGCACCGGCTCGGCGTCCTTCGAGTCGACGGCGACGGGTTACACGAAGGCAGCGGTCACGGTCACCGAGCTGGCGGCGCAGAAGGCGTACGACGCCCGCTTCCTGGACCTCTACGGGAAGATCACCAACCCGGCGAACGGCTACTTCTCCCCCGACGGCATCCCGTACCACTCGGTGGAGACGCTGATCGTCGAGGCCCCGGACCAGGGCCACGAGACCACCTCGGAGGCCTACAGCTATCTGCTCTGGCTGCAGGCGATGTACGGCAAGGTCACCGGTGACTGGTCCAAGTTCAACGGCGCGTGGGCCCTCATGGAGAAGTACATGATCCCCACCCACGCCGACCAGCCGACCAACTCCTTCTACAACGCCTCCAAGCCGGCCACCTACGCTCCCGAGCTGGACACCCCGAACGAGTACCCGGCGAAGCTCGACACGTCGGTCCCGGTCGGCTCCGATCCCATCGCGGGCGAGCTGAAGAGCGCGTACGGCACGGACGACGTGTACGGCATGCACTGGCTGCAGGACGTCGACAACACCTACGGCTACGGCAACACGCCGGGCGGCACCTGCGAGGGCGGTCCGACGGCGAAGGGTCCGTCGTACATCAACACGTTCCAGCGCGGACCGCAGGAGTCGGTGTGGGAGACGGTGCCGCAGCCGACCTGCGACGCCTTCAAGTACGGCGGCAAGAACGGCTACCTGGACCTCTTCACCGGCGACTCGTCGTACGCCAAGCAGTGGAAGTTCACGGACGCCCCGGACGCCGACGCGCGTGCCGTGCAGGCCGCGTACTGGGCCGACGTGTGGGCCAAGCAGCAGGGCAAGGGCAGTGACGTCTCCGCGACCGTCGGCAAGGCCGCGAAGATGGGCGACTACCTGCGCTACGCCATGTACGACAAGTACTTCAAGAAGATCGGCAACTGTGTCGGTCCGTCCACCTGCCCGGCCGGCACCGGCAAGGACGCCTCCGACTACCTGCTGTCCTGGTACTACGCCTGGGGCGGCTCGACCGACACGAGCGGCGGCTGGGCCTGGCGCATCGGCTCCAGTCATGTGCACGGCGGCTACCAGAACCCCCTGGCCGCGTACGCGCTCAGCTCCTACGCGGACCTGAAGCCCAAGTCCTCGACGGGAGCCTCCGATTGGGGCACCTCGCTCACCCGGCAGCTGGAGTTCTACCGCTGGCTGCAGTCGTCCGAGGGCGCCATCGCGGGCGGTGCGACCAACAGCTGGGCGGGCCGGTACGCGACGCCACCGGCTGGGAAGTCGACGTTCTACGGCATGTACTACGACGAGGCTCCGGTGTACCACGACCCGCCGTCCAACCAGTGGTTCGGCTTCCAGGCCTGGTCGATGGAGCGGGTCGCCGAGTACTACCAGCAGACGGGGAACGCGCAGGCCAAGGCGGTCCTCGACAAGTGGGTCAAGTGGGCGCTGTCCAAGACCACGATCAACCCGGACGGCACCTATCTGATCCCGGCGACGCTGCAGTGGTCGGGGCAGCCCGACACCTGGAACGCCGCGAGTCCCGGCTCCAACAGCGGGCTGCACGTCACCGTCGCCGACTACAGCAGTGACGTCGGGGTGGCGGCCGCGTACGCCAAGGTCCTGACGTACTACGGCGCCAAGTCCGGTGACGCCACCGCCAAGTCCACGGCGAAGGCGCTGCTGGACGGCATGTGGAACAACTACCAGGACAGCCTGGGCATCGCCGTCCCCGAAACCCGCACCGACTACAGCCGGTTCGCCGACAGTGGGTATGTGCCGAGCGGCTGGAGCGGCAAGATGCCGAACGGGGACGCGATCAACTCGTCGTCGACGTTCAGCTCGATCAGGTCGTTCTACAAGAACGATCCTGCCTGGTCGAAGATCCAGGCGTATCTGGCCGGTGGGGCGGCTCCGTCGTTCACGTATCACCGGTTCTGGGCACAGGCGGACATCGCCTTGGCCATGGGCTCGTATGCGGAGCTTCTCGAGTAGACGCTCCGTGGGTTGAGCGGACCTTGACTGCGGGGCCGTTGTGGCTGGTCGCGCCCACGCGGCGGTAGCCGCAGATCCAGCACAGCCCCGCGCCCCATCGGGGCGCGGACCGCACCGCCGGGCGGCCCCCACCCGCACTGGGGGCCGCCCGGCACTCGCGCGTCCCCCTCCTGGAAGGACCCCATCGTGCGAAGAACCCGTATCCTCACGGCCGTGCTCGCGCTCGCCGCCGGGCTGCTGGCGGGCTCGCCGCCCGCGCTCGCCGCCGGCAGCAGCCCGGAAGTGAAACTCGACGCCGACACCTACACCTGGAAGAACGCGCGCATAGACGGCGGTGGCTTCGTCCCCGGCATCGTCTTCAACCGCAGCGAGAAGAACCTCGCCTACGCCCGTACCGACATCGGCGGCGCCTACCGCTGGCAGGAGTCGACCAAGACCTGGACGCCGTTGCTGGACTCGGTCGGCTGGGACCAGTGGGGACACACCGGGGTCGTGAGCCTCGCCTCCGACTCCGTCGATCCGAACAAGGTGTACGCGGCCGTCGGGACGTACACCAACAGCTGGGACCCTACGAACGGGGCCGTGCTGCGGTCCTCCGATCGCGGTGCAAGCTGGCAGAAGGCGGATCTGCCGTTCAAGCTCGGCGGGAACATGCCCGGCCGGGGCATGGGCGAGCGGCTCGCGATCGATCCGAACAAGGACAGCGTGCTGTATCTGGGTGCGCCCAGCGGCAAGGGGCTGTGGCGGTCGACGGACTCCGGTGCGACCTGGTCGCAGGTGGCCAACTTTCCCAACGTCGGCAATTACGCGCAGGATCCGAGCGACACCAGCGGATACGCCTCCGACAACCAGGGGATCGTCTGGGTCACCTTCGACGAGTCGACCGGCACGGCCGGTACGGCGACGAAGACCATCTATGTCGGGGTCGCCGACAAGGACAACGCGGTGTACCGCTCGACGGACGCGGGTGCCAGCTGGACCCGGCTGGCCGGGCAGCCGACGGGATATCTGGCGCACAAAGGCGTGCTGGATGCGAAGAACGGCTATCTGTATCTGGCCTACAGCGACACGGGCGGCCCCTACGACGGCGGCAAGGGCCGGCTGTGGCGGTACGCGACCGCGACCGGTGCCTGGACCGACATCAGCCCGGTCGCCGAGGCCGACACGTCCTACGGCTTCAGCGGCCTCACCATCGACCGGCAGCATCCCGGCACCGTCATGACGACCGCCTACAGCTCCTGGTGGCCCGACACGCAGATCTTCCGCTCCACCGACAGCGGCGGCACCTGGACGAAGGCGTGGGACTACACGTCGTACCCCAACCGCTCGAACCGCTACACCATGGATGTCTCGTCGTCGCCCTGGCTGACCTTCAACGCGAACCCCTCACCCCCCGAACAGGCCCCGAAACTGGGGTGGATGACCGAGTCGCTGGAGATCGACCCGTTCAACTCGGACCGGATGATGTACGGGACGGGGGCGACGCTGTACGGCACCGAGAACCTCACCAAGTGGGACAGCGGGGGCCAGTTCACCGTGAAGCCCATGGTGCAGGGCCTGGAGGAGACGGCCGTCAACGACCTCGCCTCTCCCCCGTCGGGCGGCGCCCAGCTGTTCAGCGCACTCGGTGACATCGGCGGTTTCCGGCACACGGACCTGACCAAGGTCCCCTCGATGATGTTCACCTCGCCGACCTTCACCACGACGACCGGCCTCGACTTCGCGGAGACCAACCCGAACACGGTGGTGCGGGTCGGCAATCTCGACTCGGGTCCGCACATCGCGTTCTCCACGGACAACGGGGCCAACTGGTTCGCGGGGACGGATCCTTCGGGTGTGTCGGGTGGCGGGACCGTGGCCGCGGCCTCGGACGGCAGCCGGTTCGTGTGGAGCCCGGCGGGCACCGGCGTGCAGTACACGACCGGCTTCGGGACGTCCTGGGCCGCGTCGAGCGGCATCCCGGCAGGCGCGACCGTCGAGGCCGACCGGGTCGACGCGAAGACCTTCTACGGCTTCAAGTCGGGGAAGTTCTACGTGAGTTCGGACGGCGGCGCGACCTTCACCGCGTCCCCGGCCACCGGCCTCCCCAGCGGCGACAGCGTGCGCTTCAAGGCGCTGCCCGGCGCGAAGGGTGACGTCTGGCTCGCGGGCGGCGCCGCCGACGGCGCGTACGGGCTGTGGCACTCCACGGACGGCGGCGCGAGCTTCACCAAGCTGTCGAACGTCGAGCAGGCCGACACCATCGGCTTCGGCAAGGCGGCGACGGGGGCCTCGTACCAGACCCTCTACACCAGCGCGAAGATCGGCGGCGTGCGCGGCATCTTCCGCTCGACCGACAAGGGCGCGACCTGGACCCGCATCAACGACGACGCCCACCAGTGGGGCTGGACGGGCGGGGCGATCACGGGTGACCCGCGGGTCTACGGACGGGTGTACGTCTCCACCAACGGACGGGGTGTCATCTACGGCGACACCTCCGACACGAGCGGAGGCGGCGACAACGGCGGCGGGGGCGGCACGGACCCGACGCCGACCGGTGCCTGCACGGTCACCTACAAGATCACCAACCAGTGGTCGGGCGGCTTCCAGGCCGACGTCCAGCTCACCGATACGGGCTCGAGCGCCTGGAGCGGCTGGTCACTCGGCTGGACCTTCGCGGACGGCCAGAAGATCACCCAGCTGTGGAACGCCGACCGCACCCAGTCGGGCGCGGCGGTGACGGTGAAGAACCTGAGCTGGAACGGCACGGTGGCGGCCGGTTCCTCCGTGGGCTTCGGGTTCACGGGGAGTTGGTCGGGGTCGAACACGAAACCGGCCTCGTTCAAGTTGGGCGACCAGACCTGCGCGGTCGGCTGACTGGGCCGAACGGTTGCCCGGAGTGATCCTCGAGTTGCGGAGCGCAGAGGGCCACCTGAATCTGATTGAACCTGATCAAGGAAGGTCCGGTCCCACATGCCCGTCGAAAGGACAGTGATGTCGCAGCGCACACGCAAATCGACCCGCTCCCGTGTCGCGGCGGTCCTCGCCGCTCCCGTAATCGCCCTGACCCTCATGGCGCCGAGCGCCTCTGCGGCTCCGGCGCCCTCCAAGTGCGAAGGAACAATCCACATCTCTCTCCTGGGCCACCAGACGTGCGTCTCGGCCAAGGGCGACAACGACGACCAGCAGCATGGCGGGCTCTCGGGCCTTCTGGGCGTCGTGACCGGCCTCCTGGGCGGCCTGCTCGGTGGCGTCCTGGGTGGCTGAAGCCTGCCCGGTGAGAGGCGGTCGCCCGCGATCGGTGGGCGACCGCCTCCGCGTCACGGTGTTACGCCGTCCGCGCGCGAGGACCACGACCGGCGCCCGCGCTGCACAGGAAGAACGCCCAGATGTCCCCCGAGACGCCACGGCCGTTGTCGCCGTCGGCGACGTCGACCACCGACAGCTGGTGGTTGCCCGTCCCAGGCGGCGATCACCGTTCGGGTGTAGCAGCCGCGGGCCGTGGCGAGCGAGGGGCGGGAACCGTCCAGGTACGCCGTGCCCGCGAGGAAGCGGTCCACCCGGTTGCCGTACGAGTCGCCCCACGAGGACACCGTGCCGCGCGCCGGGACGTGGTCGACGGTCTGCATCGCCTTGCCGGTCTCGCCGTTGAACATGGTCAGGTGCTCGGGGCCGGAGAGCACATGGCCGGATGAGCCGCGGTGGTCGGCGGAGGAGCTGCCGATCACGGCCCCTGTCCCGTCGACCGGAGCAGATGTTGCGGCCGAGGCCGATGCACCACCGGCCGGTGCCGTCGAGCTTGCTGCCGTCGATGAACGTGTCACCCGTGTAGCCGGACCGGGAGTTGTCCTTGGCGTTGGTGGGCCGCCATTTGAGGACGACCTCAGTTGGCCGTCACCGTCCAGGTCGCCGACCGAGGCGTCGTCCCGCGGCTACGAGGGCTGCAGCCCCGGTCCTGCCCCCTCAGTCGCCGCTGCCTTCCACCAAGTAGCCGTACCTTCCGGCCAGTTGGGCCACGGTGCGGGCGATGCGTTCTCGTAGTTCGGGCGGCTGGAGCACCTCGATGTCCGTGCCCAGCCGCAGGAACTCGCCATGGGCGTGCTCGACGGACTCGATGGGGACCGTGGCGACGGTCCAGCCGTCCACGTCCGTACGGCCGTCGACCGCCCTCGGCAGCCGTACGCCCGGGGCCAGTCGGACGACCGCCTCGCCGCGGTACAGCCGGTCGTGGAAGTCGCGCTGGTACGCCGTCCAGTAGGCGGCCAGGTCGAAGTCGTCCGGTCGGGTGAACTCCTCGTCAGCGGCGGCGAGTTGGAGAATCTGGTCGACGCGGAAGGTGCGGGGGCCCGGGCCCGCGACGACGTACCAGCGGCCTGCCTTCAGCACCAGCCCGTACGGCTCCAGGCGGCGCTGCACGTCGGTGGGTTCGGCCCAGCGGCGGTACAGGACGTTCAGGACGCGGCTGTTCCACACCGCGTCGGCCACCGCCGGCAGATACGGTGCCTCCTCGGCGTCCGCGTACCAGCCGGGGGCGTCGAGGTGGAAGCGGCCGCTGACCCGGTCGGCGTGCGCGCGCAGCTCCGGCGGCAGCGCGGCGCGGACCTTGAGCTGGGCGGCGGCGAGGACCGAGCCGAGGCCCAGCTCCGCGGCCGGGCCGGGCGCGCCGGCGAGGAAGAGGGCCTCGGCCTCGTCGGCGGTGAGGCCGGTCAGCCGGGTGCGGTAGCCGTCGAGCAGACGGTAGCCGCCGGCGTGGCCCGCGTCGCCGTACAGCGGCACGCCCGCGGCGCCCAGCGCCTCGACGTCCCGGTAGACCGTGCGGACCGAGACCTCCAGCTCCTCGGCGAGCTGGGCGGCGGTCATACGGCCCCGGGTCTGGAGCAGGAGGAGGATCGAGACGAGTCGGCCGGCCTTCACTGACACATGATGTCAGTGAAGTCGCCCTAGCGTCCTGTCCATGCCCTTCACGGAGAAGTTTTTGACCGTGCCGCCGCCCGTCGAGGTGGCCGGACGGCTGATCAAGCGCTACCACGTAACGGCCGATCCGGCCGGCATCGCACCCGACGTGGAGAAGGCGGCGTACGCGATCCTGCCGGAGTTGCTGCCGGACCCTGACGGCACTCCGCCGGCGACGTTCGTCGTCGTTCACCGGGGCAACGACGACGGCGCCTACATCAACGCCTACAGCTGGGTGTGGGACAACGTCCTGCACTACGCGAACGCGGCGGCGGGTCAGCCGGTGCTCGGCTGCCCCGACAAGGACCCCACCCACTTCATCAGGCCCGAACTGCCCTGGATCGGCTGCGTCTTCGAGCTGCCGCCGATCCAGCACGAACGGGATGCCTGGGTACGGCACATGCTCGTGCCCGAAGTCCCGGACCTGGACGCCTACCTGTCCGACTCCCTGCCCGCAGGAACCACTGGAGAGCGCTCATGAGCAGCCCGCACGACTTCGACTTCTTCGCCGGCGAGTGGGAGGTCGCGCACCGCCGCCGCACCGACTTCCTCGACCCGCACAGCGACTGGGTGGAGTTCCGGGGCACCAGCTGGTGCCGACCGCTGTTCGACGGGGCCGCGAACATCGACGAGATCGACATGCCGTACCTCGGCGCGAAGGGGCTGACCCTGCGTCTGTTCGACGTGGAGCGCGAGGAGTGGTCGCTGAACTGGTCCTCCAGCCGCAGCGGCAAGCTCTTCCCACCCGTGATCGGCCGCTTCGAAGGCGATCGCGGCGAGTTCTACGGCGACGACACCCACGACGGCAAGGACGTGCGCGCGCGGTTCGTGTGGGCGGACGTATCCCCCGCCTCCGCCCACTGGGAGCAGGCGTTCTCCGTCGACGGCGGTCAGACCTGGGTGACCAACTGGACGATGGACTTCAGTCGGCGGCCGGCTTCCTGAAGGCCCGGAGGCTGAACTCCGGGTCGGCGCGCGGTCGTTCCTGGTCGGGCAGCGCCTGGAGCCGGGCGACGAAGCGTTCGTTGAGCGGGTCGCCGGGTGGCAACTGGGTGAACCAGCCGCGCCGCAGATCGGCGACCGTGCGGCGGGGGCTGCGGCCCTGACCGCGGCCCGGGAAACGGGCCTGCCCCGCCGGGCGCAGGCGGTGCGCGGCGGCGTACGACTCCACGAGCGGGGCGGCGTCCGGGGCCGGGCGGCGCGGGCGCGGGGCGAGGACGGCGTCGATGTCGCTGCCGACGTCGTGGGCGGCGGCCTTGTCGACGGTGGTCACGTACACCCCGCCGGGCTTCAGCACGCGGGCGCACTCGGCGACGACGGCGCGGACGTCCTCGGGTTCGTCCAGCAGATGCAGCAGCCAGACGCTGGTGACGGCGTCGAACGTCCCGTCGCGGAAGGGCAGTCGGCGGCTGTCGGCCAGCAGGACGCAGCCGGGCAGGCGCCGGGCGGCCATACGGGCCATGCCGTACGTCAGGTCGGCGCCCGTCACCCGGGTGGCGGGCCGTGCGGCCGCGAGGCGCCTGGTGACGATCCCGGTGCCGCAGCCGACGTCGAGGAGCCGGTCGGTGGCTGCCGGGATCAGGCCGAGCACGGCGTCGGCGGCGGCCGCGGCCCTCGGCTCGCCGCCGCGGGTGGCGTCGTAGGCGTCGGCTTCCTTGTCGTAGTCGAGCACGCGGGTCAGTGTGCCCCGTGGGCCTGTGCGAGTTCCTCGACCCTCTGCGCGAGGCCGAAGTCGAGCTCGGTGACCTTGCCGCCCGCGCTGTGGGTGTTCACCGACAGGGAGACGGTGTTGTAGCCGAGGGTGAGGTCGGAGTGGTGGTCGAGCTCGTCCTGCACCTGGGCGATGTGGATGACCATCGCGGTGGCGGCGAAGTGCGAGCCGAGCCGGTAGGAGCGGGTGAGCCGGTCGTCGTCGACCGCCCAGCCCGGCAGCTCGGCCAGTCGGTCCTCGATCTCCTTCAGCGACAGGGGTTCGACGGGCATGGGCTCGCTCCTTCCTCGGCACCGGGTGCTTCTTCAGCGTGCCACAGCAACTGACTGCGGTCCTGGTCGGAAGGGTTCCCGGGGGCGGGCCGGAGAACCCTCCGGAACGGCTGCCCGCTCACCGCTCGTGCAGGCGCTCCGCCGCCAGGTCGTCGGCGATCGCGGCGATCGTGGGCCGGCCCTCGACCCGCTCGACCCACTCGTGCGGCAGGCCGACGTCTCCGTGCACGGCGCCGAGGAGGTTGCCGCAGATGGAGCCGGTGGAGTCGCTGTCACCCGAGTGGTTGACGGACAGCAGCAGGGCCTCCTTGACGTCCGGCTCGACGAGGGCGCAGTAGACGCCCATTGCGAGGGCCTGCTCGGCGACCCAGCCCGCGCCGAGGGACTGGAGCTTCTCCGCGGTCGGCCGCCCCTGGGCGGCGAGGTCGAGGGCCCCCTCCAGGGCAGTCGTCGTCTCCTCGTGGCCGGGGTGGCGGGCCAGCAGCCGCAGGGTGCGCAGCACCGCGCCCTCCAGCGAGTCCCCCTCGACGGCGTACGCCACGATCGCGGCCAGCGCGCCCGCCGCGTAGTAGCCGGTGGGGTGGCCGTGGGTGATCTGGGCGCCGCGGGCCGCCATGGCGAAGGCCCCGTCGGCGGAGTTGATCAGGCCGAAGGGGGCCGAGCGCATCACGGTGCCGCAGCCCTTGGAGTCGGGGTTGACCCGGCCCGGCGTGCCGTCGAGCTTGATCATCGGGTCGGGATGGTACTTCTGGGCGACCCCGGAGAGGCAGGCGTTGCCGGGCGCGCGGCGGGAGTACAGCCAGGGCTCGTCGATCAGACCGCCCGTGGGGGCGCCGCCCTGCTCCGGGCCCGGCTTCGACTGGGTCTGCAGCCAGCGCTCGTACGCCTGGAGCAGCATGTGCGACCAGGCACCGCCGATACCCCTGATCCGCTCCCGGGCGTGCGCCTGGATCAGGGCCTCGACGGTGAACAGGGTCATCTGTGTGTCGTCGCTGACCAGGCCCAGCGCGCCGTACGCGCCGGGTACGAACCCGGTCACCCCGCGCTCCCCGTGGAGGGCACGGATACGGTCCAGGGAGTTGAACTCGATGGGATAGCCGAGGGCGTCACCGATCGCCCCGCCCAACAGGCAGCCGCGCACTCGGGCGCGGTACACCGAGGCGGTCTCCAAGGTCGGCTTCAACGGCCAGGTCATCTGCAGCGCTCCTCGACTACGGTCGTACGTATGACCATTGTCGCGACCGGAACCGCCACCCCCACGACCGGCCCCTCCGACAGGACCGTCGGCCCCCTGCTCAGGGCCTGGCGCGAGCGCCGCCGGGTGAGTCAGCTGGAGCTGGCGCTGCGGGCCGACTCCTCGGCGCGGCACATCAGCTTCATCGAGACGGGGCGTTCGCGGCCGAGCGAGGAAATGGTGCTCAGGCTCGCCGAGCATCTGGACGTCCCGGTGCGGGAGCGCAACTCCCTGCTGCTGGCGGCCGGTTACGCCCCGCACTACCCGGAGACCCCGCTCGACTCGCCCGAGCTGGACGCCCTGCGCCAGGGCATGGAACGCCTCATCCGGTGCTACGAGCCCTACCCGGCCTTCGTCGTCGACTCGGTGTACGACGTGGTCGCGGCCAACCGGGGCATGATGATGTTCCTGGACGGCGTCGCTCAGTCGCTGCTCGAACCCCCGCTGAACGCCATGCGGTTGACGCTGCACCCCGGGGGTCTCGCGCCGCGGATCCGCAACCTGCCGGAGTGGCGCGGGCATCTGCTCGCCCAGATGGAACGGGAGATCGCCCTGCACCGCTCCGCACCGCTGCGGGCGCTGTACGAGGAGGTGGCGGCCTACCCGGTGCCCCAGCCTGAGCACGGCCACCACCCCGGACCGGCGGAACCCGTCCCCTACTTCGCGCTTCCGATGCAGATCGAGCACGAGGGCCGGACGCTGTCCTTCGTCTCCTCCATCTCCACCTTCAACACCCCCATGGACGTGACGGTCGCCGAGCTGGCCATCGAGACGCTCCTTCCGGCCGATCCGGCGACGGTCAAGTACCTCCAGTCGCTGATGTCCTGACGGACGTCCACCGGACGGCCCGCGTGGCGAGCGCCTCATCGCGGAACCCGTGAGACTGGCGGCGGAACATGACACACTGCTGCGCGGTTGGTTCGGCGCGTAGGGGAGGCGTGGCGTGAGTGAGCGGCGTCCCGCGCCCACCGTTGGCCAGGTGGTGCTAGGCAGGCGTCTGCAGGAACTGCGGGAGGCGGCCCGGCTCAAACGGGAGGAGGCCGCACGCGTCCTGCGGGTGGCCCCCGCGACCGTACGGCGGATGGAGACGGCCGAGGTCGCCCTGAAGATCCCGTACATCCAGGTGCTGCTGGAGACGTACGGCGTCCCGGACGAGGAGGCGGCGGCGTTCGTCGCCCTGGCCGAGGAGGCCAACCGGCCGGGCTGGTGGCAGCGCTTCCACGATGTGCTGCCGGACTGGTTCAGCTTGTACGTGAGCCTCGAGGGCGCCGCCGGCATCATCCGCTCCTACGAGCCGCACTTCGTGCCGGGGCTGCTGCAGACCGAGGACTACGCACGTGCGGTGATGGAGGCGGGCACGGTCGGGCAGACCGGTCCGGAGACCATCGACCGGCATGTGTCGCTGCGGATGGCCCGGCAGCGGCTGCTGGACCGTCCGGAGCCGCCCCATCTGTGGGTGATCATGGACGAAACGGTTTTGCGGCGCCCCGTGAGCATCCGCGGCAAGGTGATGCGCGAGCAGCTGGACAAGTTGCTGGAGTTCGCCGAGCGGGACCGGGTCACGCTGCAGATCGCCGAGTTCAAGGACGGCCCGCACCCGGGGACGTACGCGCCCTTCACACTGTTCCGCTTCGGCGAGCCCGAGCTGCCCGACATGGTCTTCACCGAGTATCTGACCGGCGCTCTGTACCTCGACTCGCGCAAGGAGGTCTCCGCGCATCTGGAGGTCCTCGACCACATGACGGCGCGGGCCGCGTCGGCACAGCGCACGAAGAAGATCCTTCGGGAGCGCCGCGAGGACTTCTGAAGCACCCACCGCACCTGTCCGACCGGAGGAGAAGACCCCGCATGACCGGATCCGACGCCGCACCGCAGGTCGACACCAGCCGGCCGCACCCCGCCCGCGTGTACGACTGGTGGCTGGGCGGCAAGGACAATTACCCGGTGGACGAGGAGCTGGCCCGGAAGATCCTCGCCGTGGACGACAGCGCGGTGCGCGGGGCGCGTGCCAACCGGCGGTTCATGCACCGGGCCGTCCGCGCCGTCGCCGAGGCCGGGATCCGCCAGTTCCTGGACATCGGCACGGGCATCCCCACCGAGCCGAATCTGCACCAGGTGGCGCAGGCCGTGGCGCCGGAGTCCCGGGTGGTGTACGCGGACAACGACCCGATCGTGCTGCGGCACGCCCAGGCGCTGCTGCGCGGCTCCGAGGAGGGCCGCACCGAGTATGTGCACGCGGACGTGCGGGACATCGACGCCTTGCTGCAGCAGGCCGCCGAGACCCTGGACTTCGCACGGCCGGTCGCGCTGTCGCTGGTGGCGCTGACCCACTACCTGGACGACGACGTCCACGACCTCCTGGCGAAGTACGTCGCGGCGCTCGCCCCGGGCAGCCATCTGATCCTTTCGCAGGTCACCCCCGACCTCAATCCGGAGGCCATCGCGAAGGCGGCGGGGGCCTTCCGCGCGAGCGGCACCCCGTTCTTCCCCCGCTCGATCACGGACTTCCAGCGCTTCTTCGGGGGCCTGGAGCTGCTCGGCCCGGGCGTGATCCCGGTGACCGGGTGGCGGCCGGAGGCCGAGGACGTGGCGGCGCAGACGGAGGGCGTCGTTCCGGTGTACGCGGGGGTCGCCCGCAAGCCCTGACCTCCTGCCCGAGCACCCGTACGGGCGCCATGAACAGGTGCGTTCCCCGGCCCGGCCCTAGCGTCGAAGCACAGGGTGAGCAAGGGAGCGACGCAGGTGGACGACACGCGAATACCGCCCGCCGGGCCGGGAACGGCGCTGCCTCGCGCAGGACGCTCCTTCCGGCCCGGCGCCACCGCCACGGGCTCCTGCACACCGAAGGAGGCCTGATGCCCTCGGACGCCGTGCTGTACCAGGCGGCAGCGCTCTGCCTGACCTATCCCGACGCCGACTTCCGTGCCCGGCTGCCCCTGCTGCGCGAGGCGGCCCCGCAGCTGCGGGAGTTCACCGACCACGCGGCCGTCACCCCGGCCGGGGAACTGGCCGCTCACTACGTCCACGTCTTCGACTTCAAGAACCGGCACAGCCTCTATCTGAGCTGGTGGCGGGACGGGGACACCGGGCGGCGCGGCCTGTCGCTGGTCCGCTTCCAGGACGTCTACCGCGCCGCCGGCCTGGAGTTCACCGGCGAGGAACTGCCGGACTTCCTGCCCGCGGTACTGGAGTTCGCGGCCCGCACCGGCGACACGGCCCTCCTCACGGAACACCGCCAGTGCCTCGGGCAGCTCCGGGCCCGGCTCACCGACCTCGGTACCCCGTACGCGTCCGTCCTGGATGCCGTGTGCGCCACCCTGCCGATCCCCCACACGGAGGTTCGCTCATGACCACGCTCCTGTGGGGCGTTCTGCCGTATGTCGCCTTCGCCCTGCTCGTCGCCGGCCTGATCTGGCGCTACCGCTACGACAAGTACGGCTGGACCACGCGTTCCTCGCAGGTGCACGAGTCGAAGCTGCTGAACATCGCCTCCCCGGCCTTCCACTACGGCATCCTCTTCGTACTGGCGGGCCACCTGGTGGGGCTGTTCGTCCCACGGTCGTGGACCGACTCGATCGGCGCCCGCGAGCACACGTACCACCTGTTCTCGCTGTACGGCGGCACGCTGGCCGGCGCGCTGGCCGTCGCCGGGATCCTGCTGCTCATCCACCGGCGCCGCACGCACGCCCCGGTGTTCCGGGCGACGACCGTCAACGACAAGCTCATGTACGTCGTCCTGATCGCCGCCATCTGGATGGGCATGGCCGCCAAGCTCACCCATGTGTCCGGCGACGGCTACAACTACCGTGCGTCCATCGCCCCTTGGGCCCGCAGCCTGTTCACGCTCCAGCCGAGGACCGACCTGATGGAGGGCGTGCCGGTGCTGTACCGGGCCCATGCGACGATCGGCATGGCACTGATCGCCCTGTTGCCGTACACCCGCCTGGTCCACATGTTCAGCGCACCGGTGCAGTACCTGCTCCGCCCGTATGTGGTGTACCGCAGCCGCGACCCCAGGCAACCGGAGCCGCGGCCGGAGCGGCGGGGCTGGGAGCGGACCGGCGTGTGACGGCTATGCCGCGCCGCCCTTCGTGTCGCGGTCCTCGTCGACGATCTCGGCGTCGACCACGCCCTCCTCGTCCTGCGGCGGGGTGTGCTGTTCGGTGCCGCTGCCGGAGGCGCCCTGGTCGGCCTGGGCGTACATGGCCTGGCCCATCTTCTGGCTGACGGTGGCGAGTTTCTCGACGCCCGTGCGCAGCTCGTTGGTGTCGGCGTTCCGCTCCAGCAGGCCCTTGAGCTCCGTGGTTGCCGTCTCCACCTCCGACTTGGTGTCGGCGGGGATCCGGTCCTCGTTGTCCCGGATGAACTTCTCGGTCTGGTAGACGAGTTGTTCGGCCTGGTTGCGGGTCTCGGCGGCCTCGCGGCGCGCCCGGTCCTCCTCGGCGTACTGCTCGGCCTCCCGCATCATCCGGTCGATGTCGTCCTTGGGGAGCGCCGAGCCGCCGGTCACCGTCATCTTCTGTTCGCGGCCGGTGGCGAGGTCCTTGGCCGAGACGTGCATGATGCCGTTGGCGTCGATGTCGAAGGCGACCTCGATCTGCGGGACCCCGCGGGGGGCCGGGGGCAGACCCGTGAGGTCGAAGACGCCCAGCTTCTTGTTGTACGCGGCGATCTCACGCTCGCCCTGGTAGACCTGGATGCCCACCGAGGGCTGGTTGTCGGTGGCCGTGGTGAAGATCTCCGAACGCCGGGTCGGGATGGTCGTGTTGCGTTCGATCAGCTTCGTCATGATGCCGCCCTTGGTCTCGATACCCAGGGACAGCGGGGTGACGTCGAGGAGCAGCACGTCCTTGACGTCGCCGCGGATGACGCCCGCCTGGAGGGCCGCGCCGACGGCCACGACCTCGTCGGGGTTGACGCCCTTGTGCGGGTCCTTGCCGGTGAGTTCCTTGACCAGGTCGGTGACCGCGGGCATCCGGGTGGAGCCGCCGACGAGGATGACGTGGTCGACCGCGGACAGCTTGATGCCGGCGTCCTTGACCGCCTGGTGGAAGGGGGTCTTGCAGCGGTCGAGGAGATCGGCGGTGAGCTCCTGGAACTGGGCGCGGGTCAGCTTCTCGTCGAGGTGCAGCGGCCCCTCGGCGGAGGCGGTGATGTAGGGCAGGTTGATCGTCGTCTCGGACGAGCTGGACAGCTCGATCTTGGCCTTCTCGGCGCCCTCGCGCAGCCGCTGCACGGCCATCTTGTCGCCCGCGAGGTCGATGCCGTACTGCCCCTTGAACTTCTTGACCAGGTGCTCGACGATCCGCTGGTCCCAGTCGTCGCCGCCCAGGTGTGTGTCGCCGTTGGTCGCCTTGACCTCGATGACGCCGTCGCCGATCTCCAGCAGCGACACGTCGAAGGTGCCGCCGCCGAGGTCGAAGACCAGCACGGTCTGCTCCTCGCCGCGGTCGAGGCCGTAGGCGAGGGCCGCGGCCGTCGGCTCGTTGATGATGCGCAGGACCTTCAGGCCCGCGATCTCCCCGGCCTCCTTGGTCGCCTGCCGCTGCGAGTCGTCGAAGTACGCGGGCACGGTGATCACCGCGTCCGTGACGTCCTCGCCGAGATAGGACTCGGCGTCCCGCTTCAGCTTCTGCAGCACCCGGGCGGACAGCTCCTGCGCCCGGTAGCGGGTGCCGTCCACGGAGCCCTGCTCGGGGAAGCGCCAGCTCGCGTCGCCCATGTGCCGCTTCACGGAGCGGGCGGTCCGCTCCACGTTGGTCACGGCCTGCCTCTTCGCGACCTCCCCGACGAGCACCTCGCCGTTCTTGGCGAAGGCCACGACCGACGGTGTGGTCCTGGCCCCCTCCGCATTCGCGACGACGGTGGGTTCGCCGCCCTCCAGCACGGCCACCACCGAGTTCGTGGTCCCCAGATCGATCCCGACCGCACGTGCCATCTCCGTCCCCTTCCGCCAGGGCACTTCTCACACACCAGCACAAAACTTGAGTGCGCTGTTGTCAATGCCGCGTACTTCGGGTACCCGCAAACGACGGTGCCGCGCCCCCTGTCCCGGGGCGCGGCACCGAACGACGTCAGGGACGCAGGTGGGTGTCAGGCGAGCTTGGCCGACAGGGTGATCGTCGTGCCGGTGAGGGCCTGGCTGACCGGGCAGTTCTTCTTGGCGTCCTCGGCGGCGGCGACGAAGGCGTCGTTGTCGATGCCGGGGACCGTGCCCTCGACGGTCAGGTGGATGCCCGTGATGCCCTCACCCGGCTGGAAATTCACGTCGGCCGAGGTGATCAGCTTGGTGGGCGGGGTGCCGGCGCCGGCCAGGGCGTGCGACAGCGCCATGGAGAAGCAGCTGGAGTGGGCGGCGGCGATCAGCTCCTCGGGGCTGGTCTTTCCGTTAGCGTCCTGGGAGCGCGAGGCCCAGGTGACCGGCTGCTCGGCGATGGCACCGGAGGAGTCGAAGGAGACGACACCGTTGCCCTCGAGCAGGTTGCCTTCCCAGACGGTGTGTGCGGAGCGCGTGGTTGCCACGATGAATCCCTTCGAATTCTGGCTGTTCCTGTACGACACCATCCGATCACATTCCGGCTCACTGCACCCGGAACACCGGCCCACGCGCGGTGAACGGCAGCCGCGCCCCCTGCGGGATCAGATACGCGTGCTCGCGCCGCACCCGCAGGACGTCGCACCAGCCGTCCGTGATCACGAGGACGGGCGCGCCCGGCGGGAAGTCGTCCGCGCGGTGCAGGAGGTCGATCCCGGGCTGCAGGACCGTACCGCCGCGGCCGTGAACGCGTACCCGGCCGGCGATCTCAGTGACCGGCACGAAGCCCGCGTCGTGCGGGGCCGTGTCGCAGAAGACCATGCGGGCGGCCGGGACGTCTCGGGCCTCGGCGTAGGAGGCGATGGCGCCGAGGGCCTTGCCGAGCAGGGTGCGGTCCATGGAGCGCAGCGCCTCGGGGGTCTCGCCGATGGTGAAGTTCAGCAGGAAACGGTTGACGACGACGCAGCGTGCGGCGAGGTCATAGCGGTCCGGCTGGGTGCGCTCGCCCTTCGCCGCCGGGACGTGCCCGAAGCCGAGGTGCAGGACGGCGTGCGCGAGGGCCCAGGCCCAGGCGGCGGGTTCGGCCAGCCGGTGCGGATGGACGTGCAGGTCGGCGGCGGAGTCGACGACCACGAGTCCGTCGCGGGGCACGATCTTGCACTCCTCGTCGCGGCAGACGTCGAACTCCACGGCCGCGAGGGCCGGGTTCGCCTTCACCAGCGCCATCCCCGCGGCGAACGCCTCGGCCGCGAGATCCCGCTTCTTCTGCCCCTTGCCCTTGGTACGGCTCACCGCCGCGCCTCCACCAGCCGGGGCATGTCCCGGGCGGCCTCGATGAGGAACCACGAGGGCAGGACGGGGTTGCCGTCGGTGTCGGAGGCGATGACGGTCTGGGCGACCTCGACGGAGATCTCGGCGAGCTGCACCAGCAGCGACTTGGCGCGGTACGCGGTCTGCCTGCCGTTCGCCGACATGTGCTCCTTGCTGACCGGGAGTTCCTTGATCAGGCGGCCGCGGAAGGACTCGGCGAGGTAGTGGAGCAGGTCGCGGTCCTCGATGCGGTTCGGCCAGCGGGCGTCGCCCTTGATGATCGCCTCGATGCCGAACTGGCTGCGCACGATCTTGACGTAGCCGCAGAAGGCCGTGGCGTGCGCGGGCGTCAGCGTGCCGTGCGCGAGGACCTTCAGCGTCTCCTCGTCGAGGCCCTGGCCGAAGGAGTGCAGCGCGTCGGAGAGCATGTGCCAGGAGCGGGGCGTGGAGAAGGGCTCCTCGGTCTTCGGCGGCCTGGACCACAGGTGGTCGGGCCGGTCGGTGAGGTGGTCGAGGATCCAGGGGTGGATGTCGTTGTTCGCCGCCCAGCTCAGCCAGTCCTTGGCGGAGGCCTCCAGGTGGACGTGGGTGAGACGGTTGACGAGGGCGGAGGCGACGGGCCGGGCGAGCGCGTTGTCGGTGGCGCGGTTGCCGGCGCCGATGACGATCGATCCCTTCGGCAGCTCGTAGTTGCCGATACGGCGGTCGAGGATCAGGGAGTAGAAGGCCTTCTGGACGTCCGGGGTGGCCGCATTGAGCTCGTCCAGGAACAGGCAGTACGGCTCGTCGCGGGCGATCGCCTCCGGCGGGCAGAACACCGACCGTCCGTCGCGGATCTGCGGAACGCCGATCAGGTCCTCCGGGGCGAGCTGGGTGCCGAGCAGGCTCACGCTCCCCCACTGCCTTAAAGGCGTGGGGGGACCCCCACCAGGCCCAGCGACTCGGCGAAGTCCCGCACCAGGGAGGACTTTCCGATGCCGGGGGCGCCCCAGATGAAGACCGGCCGAACGGTGGCGAGGCCGAGAAGCAGTTCGGGGATACGGGCGGGAGTGACGGACACGGCAGCCTGCAAGAGGCGTCCCTCCGGGGTGTTCGAGAGGTTTGCGACTCGAACAGTGTGTGCGTACGGCCCCGGCGGCGCAGCCGAATTTCAGGCGGCCCGCTGCGCCTCGCCCTCGTCGGTGACCGGCACCTGGGGGCCGTCCGTCTCGCGCAGCCAGCGGCGCAGTACCCGGTGGACCTGTTCGGCGCCGGTCAGCTCCTCGCCGTCCTCCACGGGTGGCGAGAAGACGGCCGGCCAGAGCAGGAACGGCCGGCTCTGAGCGCCGCCGAGCCCACCGTGCGAGCCGATCTGTTCCTCGAAGGCGAGGACCTCGCCGTCCGCCGGGTCGTGGAAGGAGTTGACCATGATGTCGGCGGTGTGCGGGAAGGAGTGGGTGCGGCGCACGGCGTCGGCGGCGCCGGGACCGAACGCCTCCAAGGGGCCGGGTTCGTCATCGAGTTGGTCGAGGGGTATCTCGGCGCCGTACGCGCCCAGCACCACCCCGCCGTGCTCCTCGCTGCGGACGAGCAGGAAGCCGACGCCGGGATGGTTGGCGAGGGTGGTCAGCAGCGCGGGGTGGCGGGCGTCGATCTCCTCCTTGCTCATCCGGTGCGGCACGTCCGGGAAGGAGACCAGGCCGAGGTTGCCGGAGGCCAGCACGAGCGGCTCCGAGCGGCGGGAGGGACGGTGCTGTTCGCCGCCCTCCTCGACGGGTCTGCGCAGGGCGGCACGCACGGCTGCTCGGGCCTCGGCCCCGCTGTGCGTGCGCTGCGCCCTGCGCGGCACGGGCAGCCCGCAGCCGGCCCGCACCAGATCGCCGAGGCCCAGGCCGTAGCGGGCGCGGAAGGTCTCGCCGGGGCTCTGGCCGTGGTCGGACAGGACGACGATCCGGTACGGCCGCGGGGCGTGCTCGGCGACGTTGGCGATCAGTGCGAGGGCGCGGTCGAGGCGTTCGAGCACCTTCTCCGCGTCGCGGCTCGTGGGCCCGGAGTGGTGCGCCACTTCGTCGTACGCCACCAGGTCGGCGTAGACGGCGGTGCGTCCGGCGAGCATGTCGCCCATCACCGCGGCGACCACGACGTCCCGTTCGACGACGGTCGCGAAGGCGCGGACGAACGGGTAGAGGCCGCCCCGTGCGACGCGCGGGCGCTGCTGCCTGATCCGGGCCCGGGTGGACTCGCCTATCTCGCGGCCGACTTCCGCGACGAAGGACATGGCGGTGCGCACGGCGTTGGCGGGGTCGGAGAAGTACGCGAAGTAGCCGGCCCGGGACCGGTTCTCCCGGCCGCGGCGACGGGTGGCGATCGACAGCACCAGGGCCTGCTCGTCGGCGCCGCCGCTGAAGAGGTTGCCGCGGCTCGCGCCGTCGGCGGTGAGGAGGCCGCCGTCGCCGGTGTGCTCGACGGCCCGGCGCTGGAGTTCGGCGGCGCTGGTCGGCCGGTTGCAGACCATCACCTCGCGGGTGTCCTTCTCGTACCAGCGGAACGCCGGGACGTCGTGGTTGCTGCCGTGCAGGATGCCGAGCTGGCTGGCGCCGGTCTGGCTGGACCAGTCGGTGCGCCAGGGGGTGAGCCGGTGGGTGGTCCCCAGCCAGCGGGCGACGGTGGGCAGCACGCCCTTGCCGACCGCGGCCAGCAGTACGTCGTGGCCGACGCCGTCGAGTTGCAGGAAGACCGTGCCCGGGGCGGACGGGCCGGGCGGCAGGCGTCTGCGGCGGCGGTCGGCGAGGCGGTAGAGGCGCCGCCGGTACGCGTCGTCGTCGCGCACGGCCAGGGCGGCGCCGGTCGCGGAGGCCACGGCGGACATCACGGCGGCCACCACCACGGCCGTCTCCGGCGCCGCCTCGGCGCTGCTGGCCGGGTTGAGCCGCAGGGCGACCAGCAGCAGCGACCCGTTCAGGACGAAGACGAGCAGGCCCAGCACCAGCGCCGGCACGAGCAGCAACAGCCGTACGAGCAGTGGCCAGACCAGGGCGGACAGCACACCGAACGCGCCGGCGCCGAACGCGGCGGTGACGGCGATGTGGGTGGCGCTCTCGCCGTCGGCGGACTGCAGGCGGAAGTCCGGCAGGATCCCCGCGAGCACGAGCATGGTGACCGTGGAGACCGCCCACACCGCGACGCTCCGCCCGATCTGACTGGCGGCCCGCCGCCAACGCCCGCCACGCACGCCCTGCCCACCTCACGTCCCGGCCCGTCGTCGGTGCGGGCCTGTACTTCAGACTGTCACACGGGTCGGACAATGCGGTCCGTCGCGGGGAGCGGGGTCTCAGCGCCCGTCGTACCCGGCCGTCGGCATCGACAGCCGCCGGTGCACCCGGGCCTTCATCTGGGCGTCGTAGCAGGGCTCCTCGAACCCGACCGTCTCCACCCGCACCCCGCGCCGGGCGCACTCCGCGGTGAACTCCTCGACGGACGACAGCGCGCTCTCCAGCACCCGGCGGCTGGGCGCCACGAACAGGTCGATCCCCGGCCGGACGCCGTCCCACAGCACACAGTGGTCGGCGCGCAGTCCCCGCACCAGCAGCTCCCGGCTGACGATGTAGCCCCGCTCGGCGGCCCAGCGGGCGCACATCGCGTGCTGGCTGCGCGAGTCCACCAGGAAGGGATCGTCGTCCAGCTCCTGCAGCGGCGTCAGACTCGCGATCGCCGTGACCCGCACCGGTCCCATGGCGTCCCCCTCACCTCCGGGTTTCGGCGCCGACCCTACTCCTGCCCGTAGGCTTCGGGGAGTCGCGCGAAGGAGGCAAAGAGGTGCCGGTGGAGATCACCTGGTGGGGTCACGCGACCTGTACGGTCGCGGACTCGGGCGTACGGCTGCTCACGGACCCTCTGTTCGCGCGCCGCCTCGCCCATCTCCGCCGCCGTCGGGGAGCGCTGCCGCCGCCCGGCGCCCGGCGCGCGGATGTGGCGCTCGTGTCGCATCTGCACGCCGACCACCTGCATGTTCCGTCGCTGGAGCGGCTCGCTGAGGGCACGCGCCTGCTGGTGCCCCGGGGCGCACCCCGGGCCGTGCCGGGACTGCGCCGGCTCACCCATCTCACGGTGAGCGAGGTGGCGCCCGGGGACCGGGTGACGGTCGGTGACGTGGTCGTACGGGCCGTCCCCGCACGGCACGACGGGCGGCGGCTGCCCCTCGGACCGCATCGCTCGCCCGCTCTCGGCTATGTGATCGAGGGCGAGGCGCGGACGTACTTCGCCGGTGACACCGGGCTGTTCGACGCGATGGAGCAGGAGGTCGGGCAGGTCGACGTGGCGCTGCTGCCGGTGGGCGGCTGGGGGCCCTACCTCGGCACCGGGCATCTGGATGCGGGGCGGGCGGCCCAGGCGCTGGCCCGGCTGGCGCCGCGCAGTGCGGTGCCGGTGCACTACGGCACGTACTGGCCGATCGGGATGGACGCCGTGCGCCCCCATGAATTCCACGCGCCCGGGGACGAGTTCGTGCGCCTCGCGGCGGAGCACGCGCCGGATGTCGAGGTGCACCGGCTCGGGCACGGGGAGAGCGTGCGCCTGGAGGTCGCTCGGTGACGTGGCTTGCCGCTACGGCGGCGATCGTGCCTCCGGAGTCGACGCAGCGGGCGATCGGCTATCCGTCGCTGTTTCTGCTGGTGCTGTTCGGGGCGCTGGTGCCGGTGATTCCCACGGGGGCGCTGGTGAGTTCGGCGGCCGTGGTGGCCTTTCACCAGACGGCGCCGTTCGCGTTGGCGCTGGTGTTCGTGACGGCGTCGCTGGCGGCGTTTGTCGGGGATGCGGCGCTGTACTGGCTGGGGCGGCGCGGGATGCGGTCGAAGAACGGGTCGCGGTGGCTGGAGGCGATTCGGGCGCGGGCGCCGGAGGAGCGGCTTGCGCAGGCGCAGTCGAAGTTGGCGGGGCACGGGGTTGCCGTGCTGGTGTTGTCCCGGCTGGTGCCGGCCGGGCGTATTCCCGTGATGTTGGCTTGCCTTGTGGCCGAGTGGCCGTTGCGGCGGTTTGCGCGGGGGAATCTGCCGGCGTGTCTGGCGTGGGCCGTCACGTATCAGGTGATCGGGATTCTGGGTGGGTCGCTGTTCAAGGAGCCTTGGGAGGGTGTGGTGGCGGCGGTGGCGCTGACGCTCGTCATCAGTGTGGCGCCGAGCGTGTGGCGCCGGGTTCGATCTGACGGGTGAGGGTGCGTTGCGGGGCGCGGGTGCGGTGTGGTTTCTCGCGCAGTTCCCCGCGCCCCTTTGGGGCGCTCCCCTGAACGCTGGCTAATTCAGTACCCGGGAGGCTCCCACCGGTAGGTCCCACAGGTCTTCCCGGTCCAGGCCTGCCTTCTCCCAGGCCGTTCGTACCCGCGTGAGAGGTTCCAGGACCGGTTCCGCCGACAGTACGAACGTGCCCCAGTGCATCGGGGCCATCCTTTGTGCGCCCAGGTCCTGGGCCGCTCGTACCGCCTCCTCCGGGTCGCAGTGGACGTCGCTGAGCCACCAGCGGGGGTCGTAGGCGCCGATGGGGAGGAGGGCGAGGTCGATGCCCGGGTAGCGCTCGCCGATCCGGGAGAACCAGTGGCCGTATCCCGTGTCACCCGCGAAATGGACGCGTTGGCCGTCGGGGGCAGTCAGTACCCAGCCGCCCCACAGGGAGTGGCAGGCGTCGGTGAGGGTGCGCTTGGACCAGTGGTGGGCGGGGACGAAGTCGAAGCGTACGCCGTTGAGTTCGGCCGCCTCCCACCAGTCCAGCTCGGTGACGGCGGTGAAGCGGCGGCGGTGGAACCAGCGGGCGAGGCCTGCGGGGACGAACACCGGGGTGGTGCGCGGGAGTCGGCGCAGGGTGGGGGCGTCCAGGTGGTCGTAGTGGTTGTGGCTGATGACGACCGCGTCGACGGGCGGCAGAGACTCCCAGGGGATGCCGACCGGGGTGATGCGGGCGGGCGTGCCGAGGATGCGGCGGGACCACACGGGGTCGGTGAGGACGGTCAGGCCGCCGATCCGGATGACCCAACTGGCGTGTCCCGCCCAGGAGACGGCGACGGTCCGGGCGTCGACGCGGGGCAGCGGAGCGGGTGCGAAGGGGAGCCGGGGGATGTCGGCCAGGCCCTCGCGCCCGGGACGGATGGAGCCCTCGCGGGCGAAGCGGGCCATGGCCTTCAGACCGGGCAGCGGGGCGGTCAGGCGGTCGTGGAAGGTGCGCGGCCACACCCGGCGCTCGCCCAGCGGGCGGGGTTCGGCGAGTGGCGGAAGGGCGGGGGCCAACCCTGGTCCGGGCTCCGTCCCGTCGGCTTCCCGGGTGGTCGTGCTCGTGCTCGTGGTGGTGGTCGACTCGGACTGTTGCGTCATCGAGGAGGCTCCCATCGCTGAGCGTCGTCGCGGAGATCGTCGAAGACCGACTTCACATGGCTCAACGCGCGTTGCACGTGTGGCAGTTCCAACGGCGTGGGTGATGTGAGACATTCCGCGCGTTCCTCGTCCGTGCGGCCCAGCAGCGGGCCGGTGGACAGGCGGACGCGCAGCGCGCCGAGTTCGTCGCCGAAGCGGTGGCCGCCCGGTGCGGGCATACCGAGCCGGGCGGCGAGGAAGTCCTCCAGTTCCTGTGCGTCGCCGACACCGTGCTCGGAGAGCGCGGAGCGCAGCGGGCCGAGGTCGGCGTAGATGTGGCGGCCGGCCTGCGGGGGGCGGGACAGGGTGCCCGCCGCGACGACCGCCGCGTGCACGGCGGCGGCCACGTGCGCGTGCACGCGCACGGCGGCCGCCACGCGCGCGGTGACCGGCGCCGGCTCCCGCAGCGCGTAGGCGGCCGGGGCGGCGAGGGGGCCGGCGATGCGGGCGCCGAGGGCGGTGAGCACGTCGAGCACGCGCGCGTGAAGGTCAGCGCCCGTGTCGCCCGCCGGGAAGCGGGCCACCGCGGCCGGCCAGCCGGGCGGCAGCAGTGCGCCCGCCAGGTCGGTGACGACGGTGACCTGGTCGGGCAGCATCTCGGCGGGGCTGAGCAGCACGGTGTCGTGCGGTGCGTGCACGGTGTCGCGCCAGGTCTCGTCGCTGACCAGGTGCAGTCCCTCCCCGGCGGCGGCCTCCACGCACTCGTGCAGGACCTCGGGCGGAGCGACCGTGGCGGTGGGGTCGTCGGCGACCGACAGCACGAGCAGCCGCGGGTCACCGCCCTCGGTGCGTACCCTGCGCACGGTCTCCAGGAGGGCGTATGGATCCGGGACGCCACCGCATTCGGCCGGTGTCGCCACATGGAAGACGGGTCTGCCCAACAGGCGTGCGTGCGGCGCCCACCAGGCCGCGCAGGGCCTCGGCACCAGGACGTCGCCGCCGAGCGCGGCGGTCAGTGCGAGCAGCAGGGCGGGGGCGCCGGGTCCGGCGGCCACGCGGTCGGGTGCGGCGGACAGGCCGCGACGCTCCCAGTAGCCGCACGCGGCCTCGATCAGGTCGGGTCCGCCGCCGATCGGCTCCCCCTCGGCCCGCGCCGCGGCCGCGGCGAGCACGGCGGTGAGCTCAGGCGGCACGGGCAGCCCGTCCTCGGGCAGCGGCGGCCCGTAGCGGACGGGGCCGTGACCTTCCGGGTCCGTCCGCCGCATGCGTACCTCCGCGCAGTCCCTGTGCCGTGTCCCTCGCCGTGCCCCGAGTACCCAGAGTGCCGCTGCCGCATCGGAGTGCGCACGGGTTTCGCCGGTCGCCCGGCGGGTCAGCGGTCCCAGGCGGAGTCCTTCGGCCACAACCGGTAGGTGGCGGCGCCCAGTGCGCAGACGATCAGGAGGCCGCCCGCGACGAGGGCGGGCACGGAGTCGGAGAAGGTGCCGCCCGCACCGGCATCCACCCCGTGCTGCATGCCGTTCTGCAGGTCGTGCTCGTGCCCGTTCTGCATGCCCGCGCCGCCGCAGGAGTCCGAGTCCTGCTCGGTGCAGGGCCGGCCTTGGTCATGGCCGCCGCCGTCCCCGACATCGGCGCCGCCGACGGCACCTCCGCCGAGATCGGCGCCCTCACCGCCGCCGTTGTCTCCACGTCCGCCGCCACCACCGCCGTCGTCGCCGCGCCCGCCGCCGCTGTTGTCGCCGGCCGGACCACCGTCACTCCCGCTCCCACCGGGCCCGGCACCCTCGCTGCCGTCGCCGCGGTTCACGCGGGAAGCTGCGCTGGACGTCTTGCCCTTGGTGCCGGGCGCCGTCGCGCAGGTGCCGTCGACTCTCGTGGGGTTCCCGCTCCTGGCATGGACCTGTGAGACGGCGTCGAGGGTGGCGGGAGGCGGTCCGCCGGTGGCTTCGCAGGCGACCGAGACGGTGACGCCGCCGCCCGGGGAGACGCTGCTCGGGCCGGCCCCTGCGGCCGAGTCCGCATAGGCGGCCGAGGCGAAGCCCAGGGTGGCACCTGCCAGAGCTGCGACGGACAGGACACGGGCGGTGCGAGGCATGGGGAGGGCTCCTTCGACGGGTGACTTCTCAGGAGCACGGAGTCGTGCCCCATAGCCCATCACAGCCCGCCCGGCGGCCAGGCGCGCGCGGCCGAGCCCCATTCGCGCTACAGGGACGGCCGAGCGGGTGACAGGGCCCTGCGCGTCGCCCAGGGACCAGGAGCCCGGTGCAGGGCACTCAGTTCAGCAGCGCGGCCAGCTCCCTCTCCAGCCCCCGTCCCCGCCGTTCGACCACCGCCGCCGCCACGTCGGACAGCTTGCGGTTGCTGCCCTGTGAGAGGCGGCGCAGCACCCCGAACGCGGCGTCGGCGTCGCAGCCCAGCACATGCATGACGATGCCGCAGGCCTGGTCGACGAGGGGGCGGGAGCGCAGGGCGGTGCCGAGCTGGTCGAGTTCGGTGAGCGCGGCGCGGTAGGAACGGTCGCGGACCAGGCAGGTCATGGCGAAGTCCCCGAGCGCGCGGGCGGGCCCGTGCGGGGCGTCCTCCAGGGCGCCGGGCCGGAAGCTGTAAAGGCTCAGCGTCACCGCCAGGCCGGAGCGCCGGAAGGGCAGGGTCACGCTGGAGCGCACCCCGGAGTCGAGCGCGAGGGCGCGGTAGTCGGGCCAGCGGTCCTCGTGCAGCAGATCGGAGCAGCGGGCGGGCTCCCCGCGTTCCAGGGCGGCCGGGATGGGCCCGTCCCCGGAGCGCAGCTGCACGGCGACGAGCGGGGCGAGGTCGGGATGGGTGACGGCCGCGGGCCGTTCGCTGCCGCCCTCGGCCATCATCCCGCTCGCTCCACAGCACTCGACGGTGCAGCGCGCGGCCTCCTCCACGAGTTCCGACAGCCGCCGCCCGGGGAGAGCGGGTTCGGTCGTCCCCGTTCCCCAACCAGGGGTGTGAGGCCCGGTGTCCGGCATGGTGCACTCCTCCTCTCCCCGCCCGCCTTCCCCTTCGCCCGGTCCGAAAACGGTGGTCTTGAACGGGAGTCGCGCTACTTTCGTCGCATGACGCAGACGGACGAGTTCGGTGAAGACCTTGCGGATTTTGTACGCCGCGTCGCGGAGTTGAAGTCGGCGCGGTCCGTGTCGAGCGGGGACCTGCCCACGGTGCTGGACGCGGCGATCTTCGAACTCGATCACGTGGTCGGCCAGTTGTGGCCCCGGTACGAGCGGCTTTCGGAAGCAGGACCGACCCGCACCCGCGCCTCGGCGGACCGTCAGGAGCAGCAGCTGCTGCGCACCGTGTTCCAGCGCCTTCCGCTGCCGGTCGCGCTGGTCGACAGGGAGTCGGTGGTGCGGCGGCTGAACGGCGCCGCGACCGCCTTCACCGGTGTGCGGGCCGGTTATGCCACGGGCCGCCCGCTGACCGGTTTCCTGGCCCACGCCGACCGGGCCGCCTTCCGTTCGCAGACCGCGGCGGTGGCCCGCGGCGAGGGCGACCGCAGTCTCACCGTCCGCCTCCAGCAGCAGCCGTCCGTCCCGGTGCACGCCACGCTGGCGGCCGTACGCCCGAGCGGCGAGCCCCGCACGACGGTCCTGGTGGTGCTGCAGCCCGGCGGACCCAGCGTCCCCGCCGCACCGGCGGACCCGCCCGTGCGGCAGCCGCCGGACCTCGCCGAGACCACCCGGCACGCGGCCGTGATGGACCTCCTGGACGCGATGACCACGGCGCTGCTCACCACGGACCGGCAGGGCGCCCTGGAGGCGGCGGCGCGGGTCCTGCACGGCAGGTTCGCCGACTGGGTGATCGCCGACGCGGAGGCGGGCGGCCTGGCGCGCACGACCGCGCTGGCCCCGCCGGACGCCGACGCGGCCGCGCTCGAGGGGCTGGATCCGGCCGACTGCCCCTTGGTCGTCGAGACGGCCCGCACCGGGTCCCCGGCCCTGCAGATCCGTCCGCCGGCCCCGGAGGCGTTCGGCAGGACCGCGACCGGTGCCCCCGTCCTCGTAGCGGCGAACGTCACTTCACTGCTGTGTGTGCCGCTGAAGGACGGGGACGCCGTGCGGGGCGTGCTCACGTTGTTCCGGTGCGGGCCACGGCTGGCGTTCTCGATGGCGGAGGCGCAGGCGATGGACCTGATGTCGCGCCATCTGGCACTGGCTATGCGGCCTCGTGCATGATCTGGTCCCGCATCCGTGTGCAGCAGCGGCTGATCAGCCGTGACACATGCATCTGGGAGATGCCGAGCTGCTCGGCGATCCGGCTCTGCGTCATGTCGCCGAAGAACCGCATGTACAGGATGGCCCGCTCGCGTTCGGGCAGCGCGGCCAGCCGGGGCTTGACGGACTCGCGGTCCACGACGGTGTCCAGTGCGGGGTCGGGCGAGCCGAGGGCGTCGCTCAGCGAGTAGCCGTCCTCGCTGCCGGGCAGTTCGGCGTCGAGCGAGAGCGCGGTGAAGCTCTCCAGCGCCTCCAGTCCGGCCAGGACGTCCTCCTCGCTCATGCCCGCGTGCTCGGCGATCTCCGCGACCGTGGGCCTGCGGCCCGAGATGGTCTGGGAGAGGTCCTGGCTGGCGAACCGGACGCGGTTGCGCAGGTCCTGGACCCGGCGCGGTACGTGCAGGGTCCACATGTGGTCGCGGAAGTGCCGCTTGATCTCGCCGGTGATGGTGGGCACGGCGTAGCTCTCGAAGGCGTTGCCGAGTTCGGGGTCGTACCGGTCGACGGCCTTGACCAGGCCGAGGGCGGCCACCTGCCGCAGGTCCTCGAAGCTCTCGCCGCGGCTGCGGAAGCGTCCCGCGAGGCGTTCGGCCATCGGCAGCCACGCCTCGACGATCTGCTCGCGCAGCGTGTCGCGCTGCTGGCCCGGGGGGAGCCCCGCGAGTTTACGGAAGGCTTCGGCGGTGTCGGGGGCGTCGTCGTGCGGGTGGTGCTTCGCGCTCACTTTGGTGGGCATGGTGCGTCGCAACTCCCTTGAAGGTGCTCTGGGGTGGACGGTCACCGTGGGAGTGCGGCCGCACGTTCGAGACAGGCGCGGCCTGGGCGGCTCAGGGGCCGTTCCCACGGACGTGCCTCCTGTCCGAAGCACTGGACTGCGCCTGCCCCGGGCCCCGGGCCGCAAACACCCCCGGATGTTTTCCGGAAGCCCACCGGGTGACTCGGCCCGCAGACGACAGCTGTCCGATCACGTCAAGGCCCGGGAGGTCGACACATGAGCACCAAGGTCTCCGACCACGTCCTGCAACGACTGCGCGAGTGGGGCGTGGACCATGTCTTCGGCTATCCGGGCGACGGCATCAACGGTCTGCTGGCCGCCTGGGGCCGGGCCGAGAACAAGCCGCGTTTCGTCCAGTCCCGGCACGAGGAGATGTCCGCGTTCGAGGCGGTCGGCTACGCCAAGTTCAGCGGCCGTCTCGGAGTGTGCGCGGCGACCTCGGGGCCCGGTGCGATCCATCTGCTCAACGGCCTCTACGACGCCAAGCTCGACCATGTGCCGGTGCTTGCGATCGTCGGCCAGACGCACCGCACGGCGATGGGCGGCTCGTACCAGCAGGAGGTCGACCTGCACACCCTGTTCAAGGACGTCGCCTCGGACTTCATCGAGACGGTGACGGTCCCCGAGCAGCTCCCGAACGTCATCGACCGGGCGATCCGCACCGCGTACGCGCGCCGCGCCCCCACGGCGATCATCATTCCCGGAGACGTCCAGGAGCTGGACTACTCGGCGCCCACGCACGAGTTCAAGATGGTGCCCTCCAGCCTGGGCCGCAGCTCCTGGACGTCGGTTCCGTCCGAGGAGTCGATCCAGCAGGCGGCCGAGATCCTCAACTCCGGTGACAAGGTGGCGATCCTGGTCGGCCAGGGCGCCGCCGGGGCACGCGCCGAGGTCGAACAGATCGCCGGACTGCTGAAGGCCGGCGTGGCCAAGGCACTGCTCGGCAAGGACGTCCTCAGCGACGAACTCCCCTACGTCACCGGCTCGATCGGCCTGCTGGGCACCCGCCCGTCGTACGAGCTGATGCGGGACTGCGACACCCTGCTGACCATCGGTTCCTCCTTCCCGTACACGCAGTTCATGCCGGAGTTCGGCAAGGCGCGCGGGGTGCAGATCGACATCGATCCGCACATGGTCGGGATGCGTTATCCGTACGAGGTGAATCTCGTCGGCGACGCGAAGGCGACCCTGCAGGCCCTGATTCCGCTGCTGAGCGAGGACCGCGGGCGCGAGTGGTACGACCAGGTGTGCGCGAACGTGACGCGCTGGCGCGAGGTGATGGGGCGGCGGGCGGAGCTGTCGGCCGACCCGATCAACCCGGAGTACGTCGCCCATGTGCTGGACCCGCTGCTGCCGGCCGACGCGATCGTCAGTTCCGACTCGGGCTCGGCGGCCAACTGGTACGCACGCCACCTGACGATGAAGCCGGGCATGCGCTCCTCGCTGTCCGGCACGCTCGCGACGATGGGCTGCGGGGTGCCGTATGCGATCGGCGCGAAGTTCGCGCACCCGGACCGGCCCGCGATCGCGCTGGTCGGGGACGGTGCGATGCAGATGAACGGCATGGCGGAGCTGATCACGGCGGCCAAGTACCGGGATCTGTGGGAGGACCCGCGGCTGGTGGTGGCCGTGTTCAACAATCACGACCTCAACCAGGTGACCTGGGAGATGCGGGCCATGGAGGGCGCCCCGTCCTTCCTGCCCTCGCAGGAGATCCCGGACGTGCAGTACGCCGCGTTCGCCCGTTCGCTGGGTCTGACCGGCATCCGGGTGGAGAAGCCGGAGGACGTCGGGGCGGCCTGGCGGGCCGGTCTGGAGGCGGACCGCCCCGCGGTGATCGAGTTCCTGACCGACCCGGCGGTCCCGCCGATCCCGCCGCACGCCACCTGGGAGCAGATGGAGGCCACGGCCGCCTCGATCCTGAAGGGCGACGCGGACCGCGGCTCCATGATCAAGCAGGGCCTGAAGGCGAAGGTGCAGGAGTTCCTGCCGGGGAAGGAGAAGCAGTAGCCCCGGTCTGACTCCGCGGCTGGGGAACGCCGTTGATCGGCATGCCACCGGCGCATAGGTTCCGGGCATGACGAATGTACGGATCGGTGTGATGTACGACCGCGCCTGGGCGCCGGAAGAGCTGCCCGGGTTCGCGCGGCGGGCCGAGGCCCTCGGGGTGGACGACCTGTGGGTGGTCGAGGACCTCGGGTGGAACGGCGGAGTGTCGGCGGCCGCGGTCGCCCTGGGAGCCACGGAGCGCATCCGGGTGGGCCTAGGCATCGCGCCCGCCCCGCTGCGCAGCCCGGCCCTGCTGGCGATGGAACTGGCCACGCTGGCACGGGTGTTCCCGGGGCGGCTGGTCGCGGGGATCGGGCACGGGGTGCGGGAGTGGATGGCCCAGGTGGGCGTCGCGCCGCGGTCGCCGCTCGCCCTCCTGGAGGAGACGATCACCGCGGTGCGCACCCTGCTGCGCGGGCACCGGGTGGAGCTGGCGGGCCGTGAGGTCCGCCTGGAGGGCGTCGAGCTGGTGCATCCGCCGGCCGAGGTGCCACCGGTGGTCGCCGGTGTCGTACGGCCCCGGTCCCTCGAACTGTCCGGCCGGGTCGCGGACGGCACCGTGATCACCGAGGGTCATGGACCCGGTGACCTGGAGAACGCCCGCGCGCTGACCGCCAAGGGCGGCGCCGCGCCCGACCACACCCTGACGGTCCTCGCCTTCGCCTCCGTGGGCGACGACGCCGACGAGGTGGCCCGTGCCCTGCAGCCGCACATCGAGGGGCACGCCGACTGGCTCGGCCGTCCGCAGGAAGAGGTGTTCACCGTCGCGGGACCCGCTTCGCAGGCCGCCGGACGGATCGGCGAGCTTGCGGCGGCCGGCGCGGACACGGTCGTCCTGCGGATCGCCGGCGCGGAGCCGCTGCGGCAGTTGGAGGCCCTGCTGAAGGCGACCGGGCGGCGGGGCTGAGGGTCAGCGAGGAGAGTGCGGGGAAGGGTGGCGGCGCTTGCGGCGCGCGGTCCTGAGCGCACTCGGTCCTGAAGCGACCACTCGGACCGGTCGTCGCGGGACCTGCAGGACCGCAAGTGGCACTGTCGCACCGAGTGGGCCGACCGGGGCGTCATCGCTCGGGTCGGCCTTCTTCACGGGCAGCAGGAACTCCTCGTAACGGCCGAGTGCAAGCACCATGCCGAGCATGAGAAGCGGGATGATCACGGCAAGGAGTGCCATGGCCGATTCCTCCCCGAGGATGTGCGTGGAGGGCGGGGTGTCGGGTTCCCGGGTTTCGGGCCGCAAACCCTGTGTCGCCCTCCGGTCTTCGGGTACGCGGAGCCCACCCCGAAGATCTGGAGGGAGTCATGCAGCGAGGCAGTGACCGGCTGAGCGTCCACCGCGACGAAGAGATGAAGCACGAGCTCCAGGGTCTGCTCCGGTCCGGGCACCCCACGCGGACCGAGGAATGGCACGACCCGGAGCCCACCGCCGACGACGACCCGGAGGTCGCGGGCGGTCCGATCGCGCCGGGACGCTCCCGCGCGTCCCTGGCCGCGGTCCGCACGGAACTGGCCCGGCATCTGAACCGCCGCGTGTTCCCCGCGGGCCCCCGCGAGCTCGTCCAGGCACTGCGCCGGGCGTACGCGCCCGACGCCCTGATCGAGCCCGTGGAGCGGCTGCCCCGCACGGCGCGCTACAGCACCGTCCAGGAGCTGGCGGAGGCCCTCGCCGGGGAGCGACGGGCGTAGACCCGGACGCGGCCGGATCCTGCGGCCGCCGGGGGACGAGGGTCCACCGCGGCGCATAGGCCCCGGGCCGGGGGGTACTGCGGGCGGCGTCACCCCGACGACGGCCCTGGGCCGGGAACGGAGGAAGGACCCACAGTGATGGCAGCGAGCGCGGATTTCGTCAGGGAGGTCATGACACCGGGCGTGGTCGCCGTCCGCCCGGACGCGTCACTCGTCGAGGCGGCGCAGCTGATGCGGTCGCAGGGCATCGGCGATGTGCTGGTGGCCGACGGGCAGCAGATCGTGGGCGTGCTCACCGATCGTGACATCACGGTGCGGGCGGTGGCGGACGGCGTCGACCCGCTGACGGTGAGCGCACAGTCCGTGTGCACCCCGGATCCGGTGCTGGTCGGCCCGGACGATCCCGTTTCGGCCGCCGTCGCGCTCATGCGCGCGCACGCCGTCCGCCGTCTGCCCGTCGTGGAGGACGGGCTGCCGGTGGGGATGGTGAGCCTCGGCGATCTGGCCGCGGTGCAGGACCCGGACTCGGCACTCGCCGAGATCAGTCTTGCCGTGCCGGACGGCCGGGGCAGCGTATGAGCCGGGACCAGGCCGCCGAGATCAGCGCCACCGGTGTCACCGTCGACGTCGGTGACGTGACCACCCGCTATCTGCTGTACGGGCTGCTGCCCGGCTGGTTCGTGCCCGGTCTCGCCGACTGGGTGATGCACCGGCGCAGCCGCATCGAGGAGACGGCGGGCACCAAGGAGTCGCTGATCCACTCGCTGATGATGGCGGAGGTCGGCATCCCCATCGCGCTGACCTTGCGCTACGAGGTCAACCCGCTGCTCCTGACGGTGCAGTCGGTCGGTGCCGCGGTGCACGAGGCGACCGCGCTGTGGGACGTGCGTACGGCGGTGAAGAGCGACCGTGAGGTCACCCCGCTGGAGCAGCACATCCACAGCTTCCTCGAATCGCTGCCGTACGGCGCGCTGTCCGCGCTGATGTGTCTGCATGCCGACCAGGTGAAGGCACTGCTGCGCGGCGGGGTGGGCCGCGCCGACGCCTGGCGTCTGGTGCCGCGCCGCCGCCCGCTGTCCCGCGGCTATCTCGCAGGCATCGCCGCAGCGATCGGCACCTGTGTGGTGCTGCCGTACGGCGAGGAGCTCGTGCGCTGTGTGCGCGCGGGCCGCCGCAACAAGAAGCGCGCCACGACCGACGAGGCCAACTGGCGTGCCGGGAAAGGACGTTGAACCATCATGCGTATCGCATTCCTGACCGCACCCGAGGGTGTCGAGCAGATCGAGCTCACCGATCCGTGGCAGGCGGCGAAGGACGCGGGCCACGAACCAGTACTGGTGTCGACCAAGTCCGGCCGGATCCAGGCCTTCGACCACCTCGACAAGGCGGACACCTTCCCCGTGGACGAGGTGGTGGGCGAGACCTCGGCCGCCTCCTTCGGCGCACTGGTCCTGCCGGGCGGTGTGGCCAATCCCGACTTCCTGCGCATGGACGAGAAGGCCGTCGCGTTCGTACGGGACTTCTTCGAACAGGGCCGGCCCGTCGCCGCGATCTGCCACGCCCCGTGGACGCTGGTCGAGGCGGACGTCGTACGGGGCCGTGAGCTGACCTCCTGGCCGAGCCTGAGGACGGACATCCGCAACGCGGGCGGCACCTGGGTCGACGAACAGGTGAAGATCGACGACAACGGCACCGGCAAGCTGGTCACCAGCCGCAAGCCGGACGACCTGAAGGCGTTCTGTGACGCCTTCCTGCATGTGTTCGCCGAGGGGGCCGGCTGATGGGTTCCCCCGCCGACCGCAAGCAGCAGCAGCGCGCCTCCTTCCACGCGGACGACCCGGCGGGCGGCCCGCTCACCACCGACCAGGGTGTCGAGGTCGACCACACCGACGACTCGCTGGCCGCGGGCGAGCGCGGTCCCACGCTGATGGAGGACTTCCACTTCCGGGAGAAGCTGACCCACTTCGACCACGAGCGCATCCCGGAGCGGGTGGTGCATGCGCGGGGCGCGGGCGCGTACGGCTACTTCGAACCGTACGAGTCCTGCGCGGAGTTCACGCGTGCGGCCTTTCTGCAGGACCCCTCCGTGCAGACGCCGGTCTTCGTGCGGTTCTCGACGGTGCAGGGGCCGCGCGGCTCGGCGGACACCGTACGCGACGTGCGCGGCTTCGCGACCAAGTTCTATACGTCGGAGGGCAATTACGACCTGGTCGGGAACAACTTCCCGGTCTTCTTCATCCAGGACGGCATCAAGTTCCCGGACTTCGTGCACGCGGTGAAGCCGGAGCCGCACAACGACATCCCGACGGGCGCCTCCGCGCACGACACCCTGTGGGACTTCGTGTCGCTGCAGCCCGAGACGCTGCACGCGATCATGTGGCTGATGTCGGACCGGGCGATCCCGCGCAGCTACCGCATGATGCAGGGCTTCGGCGTGCACACCTTCCGGTTCGTGAACGCCGACGGGCGCGGCACCTTCGTGAAGTTCCACTGGAAGCCGAAGCTGGGCGTGCACTCCCTGGTGTGGGACGAGGCACAGGAGTGCCAGGGCCGCAACCCGGACTTCAACCGGGGCGACCTGTGGGACGCGATCGAGGCCGGCGAGTACCCGGAGTGGGAGCTGGGTGTCCAACTGGTGCCGGAGGAGGACGAGTTCGCCTTCGACTTCGACCTCCTCGACGCCACGAAGATCATCCCGGAGGAGCAGGTGCCGGTCCGGCCGATCGGCCGGATGGTCCTCAACCGCAACCCGGAGAACTTCTTCGCGGAGACCGAGCAGGTCGCCTTCCATACGGCAAACGTCGTCCCGGGCATCGACTTCACCAACGACCCGCTGCTGCAGGCCCGCAACTTCTCCTATCTGGACACCCAGTTGATCCGCCTGGGCGGCCCCAACTTCGCACAGATCCCGGTCAACCGGCCGGTCGCCCCCGTGCGCACCAACCAGCGCGACGGCTACCACCAGAGCACGATCCACCAGGGCACGAACTACTTCCCGAACTCCCTCGGCGGCGGCTGCCCCGCCCACGCCGGGGTGGACGCGAACGCCTACACGCACTATGCGGAACGCGTCGACGGCGCCAAGATCCGTAAGCGCAGCGAGAGCTTCAAGGACCACTACAGCCAGCCCGCGATGTTCTTCCACAGCATGACGGACTGGGAGAAGCAGCACATCGTGGCGGCCTTCCGGTTCGAACTCGGCAAGGTCGACGCGATGACCGTCCGGGCCCGGACCGTGGAGCAACTGGCCAAGGTGGACGGCGGGTTGGCTCGCGAGGTGGCGCGCGGCATCGGGGTGCCGGAGCCGGACGGCACCGAGCCGGGGACGTACAAGCTCACCTCGCCCGCGCTCAGCCTGGAGTCACTGCGCGGCGACGGCTCGATCCGCACCCGGCAGATCGCGGTCCTCGTCGCCGACGGCGTGGACGCCGAGCAGGTGACCTCCGTACGGGAGGCGCTGGCGGCCGAGGGTGCGATCGTCGAGGCGCTCGCGCCGACGGGCGGCACGGTCAGGGGCGCCGACGGCGAGTCGTACGTGGTCGACCGTGCACTGCCGACCGTCGCCTCGGTGCTGTACGACGCGGTGCTGCTGCCCGGCGGGCAGGACGGAGCCCCGGCGGCGGCGAAGGACCCGGACGCGCTGCGCTTCGTGCGGGACGCCTACCGGCACGGCAAGCCCGTGGGCGCGCTCGGCTCCGGCGTGGGCGTCCTGTCCGCCCTGGACCCCGAGGGCCTGCGGCTGTCCACCGGGGACCGGCGCACGGTGTCCGACCGGGGCGTGGTGACGGACACGTCACCGGGCACCCCGGACACCGAGTTCGTACAGGCGTTCGTCGACGCGATAGCGGCGCACCGGCATCGGGACCGGCCGCCGGTACGCCACTGAGGAGGCGCCGTGATTCAGGGAGTCGCCGACTCCCCGCACCGGCGGTCCCGTGCGCCTTCACGGGTGCGGCCCGCGGCCACCATGCGCCGCGGGTTGCGGCGCAGGTACTCGCCCTCCAGCTGGGCCATGCGATCGTTGTGGGCCCGCAGCGCGTCCGTCGAGCCGTACAGCAGCGTGTCGTGGCGCGTGCGGTGGATCGTCTCCAGCTCCTTCATGAGCTGCTGGTCGTCCAGCCGGCTGGGGTCGACTCCGGTCATGGTGGCACCCCGCTCGTCGTGTTCGTCCATGCGGTCCGGGTACCCGCCCGGTGCACACCAGTCCCAAGCGGCATCCGGGAGGGAACCATGGATCTCGCTTTTCTGCATCCACTCTACGAACATCCGGGCCCCTGGGCCTCCGTGTACGTCGACACGTCCCGGCATACGGAGGACACGCCCCACGAACGACATCTCACGGCGGTGGCGCTGGCCCGCGACCTCGATCGGCAGGGGGCGGACCAGGCGACGTGCCAGGCCGTCCAGGAGGCAGTCGACGAGCTGCAGCACTCCTCCGAGCCCAACGGGCGAGCCCTGTTCGCCCGCGCCGGAGAGGTCGTGCTGGACCCGCCGCTGGCCCGGCCCCCGCAGCAGGACAGCGCCCACTGGGCGCCGCTGCCGCACACCTCGCCCCTGCTGGAGCTGGCCGGTGAGGACCCGGCCTGTGTGGTGGCGTACATCGACCGCAAGGGCGCGGACTTCGAGCTGCGCACCTCGCTGGGCGGGCAGGAGGCCGGCACGGTCAGCGGGCGGCAGTGGCCGGTCCACCGTACGAGCACGGGGGACTGGTCGGTACGGCACTTCCAGCTGAAGGTGGAGAACACCTGGGAGCACAACGCGGCCGAGATCGCCGACGCGCTCGTCGTGTGTCAGGAGGAGACCCGCGCCGACCTGCTGGTTCTCGTGGGTGAGGAGCGGGAGAAGCGGGCGGTGCACGACCGGCTGCCCCGGCGGCTGCAGGACATGGTCGTCGACGCCCCGCACGGCGCCGGGAGCAGGCTGCTCGACGAGGATGTCGAGCAGGCCCGCACCGAGCACGTACGGCAGCGGGCGGAGCGGGAGCTGGAACGGTTCCTGGCGGCCCGCGAACCGGGCCCCGAGGGACGCTCCGGTGCCGTGGAGGGGGTGCCCGCCCTGGTCGAGGCAGCCCGCGAGCACCGCATCGAGGAACTGCTGATCCGGCCCGACGGCCCCGACGCGCACCGCGAGGTGTGGATCGGCGAGGACCCCGACCAGCTGGCGGTCCGCCGCACGGACCTGAAGATCCTCGGCGAACAGCACTCCTGGCCTGCCCGCGCCGACGACGCCCTGATCCGCTCGGCGGTGACGACGGGCGCCCCGGCCCTGTCGGTGACCCCGGCGGCGGAGGCGAGCGGCGGCCAGATCCCGGCGGGCGGCCTGGGTGCGCTGTTGCGCTGGACGTGAGCGTCTGGGGGCTGCCGCCCCCAGACCCCCGCTTCGGCCCTGAACGGGCCTCGTCCTCAAACGCCGGACGGGCTGAGTGGTTCTTACCGGACCCGCTCCACACGCCGCTCGTCCCACACCGGCTCGGCGGTCTCCCGCACACGCCCGTCACTGCCGAACACCAGATACCGGTCGAAGGACCGGGCGAACCAGCGGTCATGCGTGACCGAAAGCACCGTACCGTCGAAGGCCTCCAGCCCCTCCTGGAGCGCCTCGGCGGACTCCAGGTCCAGGTTGTCGGTCGGCTCGTCCAGCAGCAGAGCCGTCACGCCCTCCAGCTCCAGCAGCAGGATCTGGAACCGGGCCTGCTGCCCCCCGGACAGGCGGTCGAAGGTCTGCTCGGCCTGGTTCGTGAGCTCGTAGCGGCGCAGCCGCGACATCGCCGCACCCCGGTCCTGGGAGTGCTGCTCCCACAGGATGTCCAGCAGCTTGCGGCCCTGGAGCTCGGGATGGGCGTGGGTCTGGGCGAAGTGCCCGGGCACGACCCGCGCTCCGAGCTTCCACTCCCCCGTGTGCGCCACCTCCTCTCCGGCCAGCAGCCGCAGGAAGTGCGACTTGCCGGAGCCGTTGGAGCCGAGGACGGCGACCCGCTCGCCGTAGAAGACCTCCAGGTCGAACGGCTTCATCAGACCGGTCAGCTCAAGTCCCTTGCAAGTGACGGCCCTTACGCCGGTGCGGCCGCCCTTGAGGCGCATCGTGATGTCCTGCTCACGCGGCGGCTCCGGCGGCGGACCCGCCTCCTCGAACTTACGCAGCCGGGTCTGCGCCGCCTGGTAGCGGGACGCCAACTCATGGCTGATGGACGCCGCCTGACGGAGGCTCAGCACCAGCTTCTTCAGCTGGGCGTGCTTCTCGTCCCAGCGGCGGCGCAGCTCCTCGAAGCGGGCGAAGCGTTCGCGCCGGGCGTCGTGGTAGGTGGCGAAACCGCCGCCGTGCACCCAGGCGTCGGCGCCCGCGGGCGAGGGCTCAACCGACACGATCTTCTCCGCGGCGCGGGCGAGGAGTTCACGGTCGTGGGAGACGAAGAGGACCGTCTTGCGGGTCTCCTTCAGCCGCTCCTCCAGCCACCGCTTGCCGGGCACGTCGAGGTAGTTGTCGGGCTCGTCCAGCAGCAGCACCTCGTCGGTGCCCCGCAGCAGCGCCTCCAGCACGAGCCGCTTCTGCTCACCGCCGGACAGCGTGCGCACCTGCCGGAACTGCGCCTTCTCGTACGGCACCCCGAGCGCGGCCGTGGTGCACATGTCCCACAGCGTCTCCGCCTCGTACCCGCGCGCCTCCGCCCAGTCCGCGAGGGCCTGGGCATACTGCAGCTGGGCCGCCTCGTCGTCCACGGTCATGATGCCGTGCTCGGCCCTGTCGACGGCCTGAGCGGCCTCCCGGATCCGGGGCGGCGCCACGGACACCAGCAGGTCCCGTACGGTCGTCTCGTCCCGTACGGACCCCACGAACTGCCGCATCACGCCGAGGCCGCCACTGACGGTGACGCTCCCGCCGTGCGGTTTCAGCTCACCGGAGATCAGCCGCAGCAGGGTCGTCTTGCCGGCACCGTTCGGTCCGACGAGGGCGACGACGGCCCCTTCGCCCACCCGGAAGGACACATCGCCGAGCAGCGCCCTCCCGTCGGGGAGGTAGTACTCGAGGTGCGCGGCTTCCAGGTGTCCCATGAGGAGGCATTCTGCGGGCCGGGCCGGGCGTCCGGCAAACGCTTATGCGGTTTCGTCGAGGGGACGGCCCGCGGGTCCGCCCTCGCCGGCCGGCACCACCACGGCGCCCGCCCATGACAGGGCCTTCCAGCCGTCGGCGGGCGAACCCTCCAGGATCACCACGCCGGTGTTGTCGAGGGGGCGGGCGGCGGCGAAGGGGACGTCGACGTTGTCGGCACGGGCCGCGGTCCACATGCGGATCGCCGCGCCGTGGCTGACCATGGCGACCGTCGCGGCGCCGCTGCGTGCGGCCTCGGCGACGACCGCGTCGTAGCGGGCGAGCGCCTCGGCACCGCTCTCGCCGCCGGGCATCCGCAGCTCGGTGTCGCCGGCCGCCCATGCGAACACGGTCTTCATGTAGAGGGCGCCCTGTTCGGTGTCGCCGGGCAGCATCTCCAGGTCGCCCGCGGTGAGCTCGCGGATGCCGTCGCGGACCAGGACGTCGAGGCCGCGGGCGGCGGCCAGCGGGGCGGCGGTGAGCTGCGTACGGACCAGGGTGGAGGCGTACAGGGCCTCGATGTCCTCGTCGGCCAGCGCCTCGGGGAGAGCGGCGGCCTGCTGCTCGCCGAGTGCGGTCAGGCCAGGGCCCGGTACGGCGGTGTCGAGCAGGAAATCGACGTTCGAGGGGGTCTGACCGTGGCGTATGAGGAGCAGACGCATACAGGGCCCTCCGGGTGTCGATCGCCGCACGTGGGACAAGAAACGGGCACTTCAGGGTACCCGGCACTCCATGAGCCCCGACGTCGACCTCACCGTCCCGAAGCCCGGCCCGCACCCGCTGCGCAGCCGGCTGCTAGCCCTCGACTGCCGTCTCTTCGAGTTCGCCGCCGAGCGGAACTGGCCGGCCGCCGAGCGTGTGCTGCCCCGGCTGAGCCGGAGCGCGAACCACGGCGTGCTGTGGTTCGCGGCGGCCGCCGCCATGGCGGCGAGCCGTACCCCGCGGGCCCGCCGGGCCGCCGCGCGCGGTCTCGCCTCGCTCAGCCTGGCCTCCTTGACCATCAACACGCTCGGCAAGCGCTCGGTGCGCCGCCCCCGGCCGGTGCTGGATCCGGTACCGCTGGTGCGGCAGCTGAAGCGGCAGCCGATCACGACCTCGTTCCCCTCCGGGCACTCCGCGTCGGCGGCCGCGTTCGCGACCGGCGTCGCACTGGAGTCGCCGGGCTGGGGTGCGGCGGTGGCCCCGGTCGCCTGGTCCGTGGCGCTCTCCCGCGTGTACACGGGGGTGCACTTCCCGAGCGATGTGCTCGCGGGAGCCGTCCTGGGCGCGGGCGCCGCCTACGCCGTACGGGGTCTGGCGCCGACCCGCGCCCAGCTCGTCCCGCCCGCCCGGCCCCGCGCCGAGGTCGCGGCGCTGCCGGACGGTGAGGGCCTGGTGGTGGTGGCCAACAACGGCTCGGGCACCGCCGACCGGGTGCGCGCCCTGCGGGACAGCCTGCCGGCCGCCGAGGTCGTCGAGTGCCAACCGGGCGACCTGCGCGCCGAGTTGGAGAAGGCCGCGACCCACGCCCGGGTGCTCGGCGTGTGCGGCGGAGACGGCACGGTCAACGCGGCCGCCGAGGTCGCCCTGCGCCACGACCTGCCGCTCGCCGTGCTGCCAGGCGGCACCCTGAACCACTTCGCCTACGACCTGGGGGTCGAGGACGTCCACGATCTGAGCCGGGCCGTCCAGCAGGGCGAGGCGGTGCGTGTGGACGTCGGCCGGTTCGTCTGCGGCGAGCAGCAGGGCGTCTTCCTCAACACCTGCAGCCTGGGCGTCTACCCGGAGCTGGTGCGGGTGCGGGACCGCTGGTCGGGCCGGATCGGCGGCTGGCCGGCCGGGGTGCTCGCGGCCCTGCGCGTCCTGCGCACGGGCAGGCACCCGCTGGAGGCCGAGTTCGGCGGCCGGACACGTCCGCTGTGGCTGCTGTTCGTCGGCAACGGCACCTACCACCGCATGGGTCTGGCGCCCGGCCGCCGGCTCGACCTCGCGGACGGTCAGCTCGACGTACGGGTGGTGCACGGCGGCCGCCGTCCCGCGCTGCGGCTGCTCGCGGCCGCCCTGGCGGGCCCGCTGACCCGCTCCCCCGTCCACGCGGCGGTCCAGGTGGGCCGGCTGCACCTGGATGGCGTCGCCCCCGGCACGCTCCTCGCGCATGACGGCGAAGTCACCGAGGCGGAGGGCGAAGTGACGCTGGAGAAGCTCCCCGAAGCGCTCACCGTGTATCGCCCCCTGACCGTCAGCTGACAGCACGTCAGTCCATATAGCAAAACGCGGGTCTCATCATTCGACATGCGCGCGTACGGTGATGCGTACCGACAAGCCGTCGAACAGGGGAGTTCAGCCATGTCGAAGCCGCAGGAGACCGCCGTCTACACGCACGGGCACCACGAGTCGGTGCTGCGCTCCCACACCTGGCGGACCGCCGCCAACTCCGCGGCCTACCTGCTCGGTTCGCTGAAGCCCCACATGAAGATCCTGGACATCGGCTGCGGCCCGGGCACGATCACCGCCGACCTGGCGGCCCTGGTCCCCGACGGGCACGTCACCGGCGTCGACCATGCGCCGGGGATCCTGGACCAGGCCCGGGCCACGGCCGCCGAACGGGGCCTGACGAACGTCGACTTCGCGGTCGCGGACGTACACGCCCTGGACCACCCCGACGACACGTTCTGCGTGGTCCACGCGCACCAGGTGCTGCAGCACGTCGGCGACCCGGTGCAGGCGCTGCGCGAGATGGTGCGGGTGACGAAACCGGGCGGGTTCATCGCCGTCCGCGACTCGGACTACGCGGCCATGGCCTGGTATCCCGCGTCCCAGGGGATGGACGACTGGCTGGACCTCTACCGCCGGGTGGCCCGTGCCAACGGCGGCGAGCCGGACGCCGGGCGGCGGCTGAAGTCCTGGGCGCTGCGGGCGGGCCTGACCGACGTCACCACCACCTCCGGCACATGGACGTTCTCCACGCCGCAGGAGCGGGCTTGGTGGAGCGGGCTGTGGGCGGACCGGACCCTCGCCTCGGCCTACGCCGAGCGGGCCACCGAGGGCGGGCACGCCACCGCCGAGCAGCTGCGGGCGGTCTCGGACGCCTGGCGGGAGTGGGGCGCACAGGAGGACGGCTGGTTCAGCGTGCTGCACGGAGAGATTCTGTGCCGAAAAGGCGTCTGAATCTCCATTTCTGGGATACCCGGAGAACAGGAGGTTCGAATTATGGTTGCTGTTCTGCTCGTACTGCTTCTCGCACTGATTCTTTTCGGCGCGGGATTCGCACTGAAGGTACTGTGGTGGGTTGCACTGGCGGTTATCGTGCTGTGGCTGCTGGGATTCCTGGTGCGCGGCACTACAGCGGCCGGAGGCAGGGGTCGCTGGTACCGCTGGTAGTCACTTCCTAGGAAGCAACGGCCCGAGCGGCCCGAGGTCCAGATTCAGGTCCTCGGGCCGCAGTCCGTAGCGCTCACGCAGCTCGGTCATGCGGTCGTCGAGCAGCATGAGCGTGAGCCCGATCCGCTCCTCCTGGTCCTCGCTGAGGTCTCCGGTGTCGAAGCGGCGCAGCGCCTGGCGCTCCATGAGCTGACGCAGCAGCTCGACCACGGTCAGCACGAGTTTGACGAGGTCGCGCTCGACGGTGTCGGGTTCCAGGTCCAGCCGGTTGCGGTGGGTCATGTCAGTTCCCCCCAGGGTGATGGAACCTGCTCGTTGACCGAGCTGATCAGCGCGTTCAGGTCGATGCGCACCAGGTCGACGTCCGCGATGCGCAGGGTGATGTCCCCGGTGATGACGACCCCGCCGGCGAGCAGCCGGTCCAGCAGGTCCACCAGGGCGATCTCACGACGTTCGACAACCGTCACGACTCTTCCCCCGCAAAGGAATAAGCGGCCCAGGGGCCGGTGAGTTCGACTCGTATCGCCGGACTGCTCAGCTTTGTTTCGTCCTTGCTCCGGTCCACCAGCTCCACGAATTCCTCGGAATCACGGCGGGACACCAGATAGGCGGCGTTGAGAACATTCCGGCCGGAGGCTCCGGACAGGGCGGGATTCTGCGGAGCATGCAATCGGGAGTCATCGGCGTACGCGGAAAGCGCCGCGTGCAGATGCTCGGCGAAATCCTCCGTCTGCTTCCACATGTCCTCACTCGCGCGGACGCTCATGCGCCGCTGTCGCAGATAGTCCCGGCCCGAGGCCGCCTTCTGCGCGGGCGCGCCGGAATCCTCCGGCTGGGGTTCGGCGTACACCTTGACGCCCCATTCCACCCGCCCCTCCAGCCGGTCGAGGGTGCGCCGGAAGTCGTCCTCGCGCGCCTCCATCATCACGCGGACACTGCTGTCGTCCCGGAAGACGGTCCCGAGCCGCAGCGGCAGCGGGGTGGTGACGACGGTGAGCGCGTCGATCACGCTCTGATGGGCCCGCGCCGTCTCCGTCAGCCAGTCCAGGTCCTCCAGATGCCTGCGGAGCGGCTCCTCCGCGAAGTCCCGCTCCGGCACATGACTGACCACGGCGATCAGGCCGTGGTGGGTGAGCACTCTGGGCGGATCACCCGCCACGCCTTTCAGCTGGGACTGCAACGGGGCGCCGAAGGGACGGCAGACGGCGTAGACGTACCGCAGTCCGGTCATGGGGCCTCCTCCTCTTCGCGCACGGCACGGCCCTCTTCGAGCCGGCCGTTCTCCAGTTGAGCGAGGCGCTCGCGCAACTCGGCGTTCTCCCGCGCGAGTTCCTTGCGGCGGGCACCGGAGGACAACGCGGGGTCGTCCTCCCACCAGTCGATGCCCATCTCCTTCGCCTTGTCGACCGAGGCCACGATCAGACGGAGTTTGACGGTGAGGAGTTCGATGTCGAGCAGGTTGATGCGGATGTCACCGGCGATCACGATGCCCTTGTCGAGGACGCGTTCCAGGATGTCGGCGAGGTTGGCGCCCGAACCCTGTCCGTAGGGTTCGGGCAGCCGGCCGGCCATGCTCATCGACGGCTCCCGCCGTGGGCGTACTCGGGCTCAGGCTCTTCCTCGCCCTCCTCCTCGTACTCGTCCTCGTACTCGCCCTCGGGCTCCTCGCCGTCCTCTTCCTCTTCCTCGGGCTCCTCTTCCTCTTCTTCTTCCTCCGCCTTGGGCTCCTCTTCTTCCTCGTACTCGCCGTTCTCCTCGTCGCCCTCGTACTCCTCCTCGCCCTGCTCTTCCTCCTCCTCGGCCACCGCGTCCTCGTGGCTGCGGACGACCTCGCCGTCGCGGATCTCGCCGCGCCAGCCGTCCTCGGCCTCGCCCTTGAGGGTGATGAACCGGACGAAGTTCTTGAGGTCGAGGCGGGCCCGGCGGCCCTGGGCACGCCAGATGTTGCCGGTCTTCTCGAACAGGCCAGACGGGTAGTACTCCATGAGCAGCACAATGCGGGTGAGGCTGTCGTCGAGCCGGTGGAAGGAGACGACGCCCTTCGCGGTGCCCTTGGCGCCCTCCGAGGTCCAGGCGATCCGGTCGTCCGGCACCTGCTCGGTGGTCTTCGCCTTCCAGCTGCGGTTGGACCAGAAGACCTTGAGCTGCCAGTCAGACTGGGTGTCGTCGCTGCGGTTGGCGCTCTTCACGCCCTTCGCGAAGGAGCTGAAGTCCTGGTACTGGGTCCACTGGTCGTAGGCCGTGCGCAGCGGCACGCCCACGTCGACGTACTCGAGGATGACAATGGGCTTCTTGCCCGCGCTCTTCTTGCCCTTGCCCTTGCCTCCGCCGCCGAGGCCCTTGAAAGCCGACACGACGTTGTCCTTGGCCCGGCCGGCGCCGAGCTCCAGTGCGGAGCGCAGCGGGCCCTTGCCCTCGGCGAGCTTGCGGCCGCCGTCGAGGGCGAGCTTGGCGAAGCCGGGGCTGTTCCCCTCGGCGATGTCGTTGAGCTTGCCGGTGGTCTCCCCGAGTTTGCGGCCCACTGAGACCAGCATGCGCTGGGCCTGCGCGGAGAGGTACTCCTGCAGCTCGGCCTTCAGCCGGTCGGCGGCCTCGCTGTGGGCCAGGCCGGTCAGCTGTCCGGTCGCCCCATTGGCGCTTTTCTTCGCAGATCCGAGCGTGTCGGTCATCATTCACCGCCTCCCTTCGGCAGGCGAGCCCGAGTTCCGCGGGCCCCGCCCCTGGCGGCGGTCGTCTTGCGGCCTGCCGTCTTCTTGGCGGAGGTCTTCTTGGCCGCCGTCTGCTTCGTCGCGGCCTTCTTGGCCGGCGCCGTCTTCGCGGGAGCCTTCCTCGGAGCCGTCTTCTTGGCGGTCTTCTTGGCCGGGGCCTTCTTCACGGCCTTCTTGGCGGTCTTCCGCGCTGGGCCGCCCTCGGCCTCGTCGTCCTCGTCGTCCTCGTCGTCCGCAGACTCGTCCTCGGCCTCGGGCTCGTCGTCCTCCGACTGCTCGGCCTCGCGCTCCTCGTTCTCCTCTTCCTCCGGCTCCTCGTCCTCGTACTCCTCCTGCGGCTCCTCCGCCTCACTCTCCTCCCGCTCCTCCTCGTCGTCGCCCCCGACGAGATCCGCAGCCTGCCCCGTCACGCCCGAGAGCTGGTCGCGGACCTCGCCGGTGCGTCCGTGGAGGCGGTCGGCGAGGGAGTCCATCTGCCGCTCGACCATGGCGCCCGAGGCCGCCTTGCCGACGCCGCGCAGGTCCTCGCGCAGTTGGTCACCGATCTCCTTGAACTGCGGATTGTTCTGCAGTTGCTGCGACACCAGGTCCGCGATCGCCCGCGGGCTCAGGTGCATCCGCTTGCCGGCCACCATGGTGCCGATGGCAAACGCCAGTTTCGCCTTCTTCGTACGTCCGAGGACGTATCCGGCCCCTACCGCGAGGCCAAGTCCCACTCGGTTCATGGTGTCGTCCAGTTCCCTGTGTCCGTGCCACCGCGCTGGCCGAATTCCAGCCGGTCCAGAAGTTCGTCCTCCTGTCGGCCGAACTCCTCCTCGTCGATCTCACCGGCCTCCAACTGCTCCTCGAGCTTGCCGAGTTCAGCCCTGACGGTGGCCGGGTCGTAGTAGATCCGTTCCGCCTCGTGCAGCACCTGTTCGATCACCCATCCGCTCCCGCGCACTGGGGCGAAGGGCAACAGGACCAGTTCCTTGATCAGTCCCACGGCCTCACTCCTGAGCGCTGCCCGGGCCGGCGGAGCTGCCCGCGTGCTCGGCGGGACCGGGCTCGACGAAGCTGTACGGCGGCAGCGGGCCGTTGACGCGCAGCTCGATGTGCGGATGGCTCTTGCGGATCTGCTCCACCTCCGCCAGGAACGACTCGGCGGAGTCACGCTCCACGAGGAACGAGACGTTGAGCAGCCAGCCGGTGGACTCGGGGCCCGCGCTCACGGCGGCGGCCGCCGGTTCCAGGGCGCTCTGCAGCTCGGCCGCGTCCTCGGCCTCCCGGGCCTTGACCGCGGCGACGACCATCTCGCCGAGCCTGAGCCGCTGCTCGTAACTGCCGCCGCCCGCCTTCCGGTTGGCCTCGCTCATGGCGCGGATCTCCGGGTTCTCGGACATCACGCGGTGCAAAACGGCGTCTTCGTGGTGCGTGGCCTTGACGTTGTACTCGACCTTGCCGTCGAGGGCGCGCAAGCGCTCCTTGTAGTGCTCGGCGCGTTCGGCGAGCACGCCGGTGACCGTGTCGTCGTCCGGGGCCACGCTGCCGAACCGCATGGGCAGCACCGGGCCCGCCGCGCCCGCCTCGGCGAGCACGCTCTGGTGGGCGAGCAGGTCCTTGCGCTTGGGCCGCAGGCCCTCGGGGGCGTCGCTCACGACGGCCGCCAGATCACCCTCCTGAAGGACGCGGACCGGGCGGGGCGGGTCGCCGACACCGGTCAGGTCCTCGGGGAGCGCGGGGTGTGAACTCGCGGTGATGCCGTATACGTACGTGCTCACTCCTGCTCCTCCTTCCTGCGCGAGGACGTGGTCTTGCGGGTGCGCGGACGGGACTCGGTCTCCCGCTCGCGGCCCTCGCCACGTGCCTGCTGGAAGGCGTCGGATATGGTCTCCGCCGCTCCGGAGAGCGCACCTTTGGACTTGCCGCGCGCGCCGGACTCGGTGATCTCGCCGACGAGGTCGGGCAGACCGGGGTCCTTGCGCGGTCCTGCTTCCAGGTCGAGGCGGTTGCACGCCTCGGCGAAGCGCAGATACGTGTCGACGCTCGCCACCACGACACGTACGTCGATCTTGAGGATCTCGATGCCGACCAGGGAGACCCGCACGAACGCGTCGATCACGAGACCCCTGTCGAGGACGAGCTCCAGAACGTCATAAAGGCCACTGGAGCCGCCTCCGCCGCCGCTCTGCTGTGCCGGGACAACGGTCATGCCGACCGCGCCTCCTTTTCTGGGTAAGTTCCGTGAAGGCGGCCTAGCGGCCGCCGGACCTGTGTGCATCGGCCCGCCCGCGTTCGTAGCGGCGGACGCGCCGGTAGCCGGTGAGTCGTCCCTCGGGGTCCAGATCGACCTGATAGCTCGCCATCAGGCTCATCGTGTCCGGCACGCGGGCCAGTTCGAGGACCTCGACCTCCAGGGACCAGCCGTCCTCAGTCTGTTCGAAGGACGAGACGGTCTCGACAGACATGCCGGTCAGCTCCGCGAGCTGCATGCGCGCCTCGCGCAGCACCTCCATGGGGTTCGGCCGCTTGTCCGCCGTACTCTCTTTGTCGCTGTTTCGTGGACTCTGCGAATCTCTGGTGTCTTTTGTGTCAGCCATGGCCACCTCTGCGACCGGGTGGCCGCAATAGCGCTGGCCAAACCTTCAGGAGCCACGCAACGCGTCGAGCCTGCGCCGCGCCGGCCCCAGGGCACGGCCGCGGCTCATGATCCCGGCCCAGGGATCGGTGCGGGCCTGCTCGACGGCGTCGGCGATGGTCCAGCGGCGGGCGCTCAGGTCCGGGTCGTCCAGCTGGTCCCAGGTGATCGGGGTGGCCACGGGGGCGCCGGGGAGGGCGCGCACGGTGAGGGGCGCGACCGCGGTCTGCGCGTAGGCATTGCGGCCCACGTCGAGGTAGAGGCGGTCGCCGCGCTCCTTCTTGCGGGCGGCGGTGGTGAGCCGGTCGGGGTGGGCCCCGGCGAGGGTGTCGGCGACGTCGCGGGCGAACTCGCGGACCTCGTCGAAGTCGTGCCGGCCGTTCAGCGGCACGACGACGTGCAGTCCGCGCGAGCCGGTGGTCATCAGTGCCGAGGGGAGCTGCAGCTCGTCGAGGAGTTCCCCGAGCAGCGCGGCCGCCTCGCGCACCGCAGCGAAGTCGTCACCGGCCGGGTCCAGGTCGAAGACCATCCGGTCGGGCCGTTGGAGGTGGCCGACCCGGGACAGCCAGCGGTGCAGGGTGAGGCTGGCCTGGTCGGCCAGGTAGAGGAGGGTGGCCAAGTCGTCGCACACGGTGTGGCAGACGGTGCCGCCCTCCTTGGGCACCTCGATGCGGCTGATCCACTCCGGATAGTTGTCGGGGGTGTTCTTCTGCATGAAACGCGGGCCGTCCAGGCCGTCCGGATGGCGTTCCAGCATCAGCGGGCGGCCGCGCAGATGGGGCAGCATGAGCGGGGCGGCGGACCGGTAGTAGTCGACGAGATCGCCCTTGGTGTACTCCTTCGCACGGCCGTCGCCGTTGCCGGGGAACAGCACCTTGTCGGCCCGGTGGACCTCCACGGTGCGGCGCCCGGCACGCACCGTGCGTACGTCGCCGCTCACCGCACGACCGCCTCCTCCACCAGCAGCTTCCCGGCCGCCGCGATCGACTCGGCGTCGATGCCCGCGGCGTGCAGCTGCTGGTCCGGGGCGGCTGAGCCCGGCATCGTACGGACGGCCAGGCGCACCAGCCGCGGTACCGGCCGCCCGTCGAGGAAGGCGTCCAGGACGGCGTCGCCGAGGCCGCCCTCCTCGTGGTGGTCCTCCACGGTGACCAGGCAGCCGGTGTCCTCGGCGGCGCGGCGCAGGGTGGGCCGGTCGACGGGCTTGACCGAGTAGAGGTCGATGACGCGGGCCTGGATGCCGTCCCGGTCCAGCGCGTCGGCGGCGGCCAGCGCCTCGGGCACGGTGACGCCGGCCGCGACGAGGGTCAGCCGGTCGTTCGGGGAGGAGCGCAGCACCTTGCTGCCGCCGATGGGGAACTCCTCGTCGGGGCCGTAGATCACCTGGCTCGCCCCGCGCGAGGTGCGCAGATACCGGACGCCCTCGCAGCCGGCCATCGCGGCGACGAGCTGCGCGGTCTGGTTGGCGTCGCACGGGTACAGCACGGTCGAGCCGTGCACCGCCCGCATCATCGCCAGGTCCTCCAGGCCCATCTGGGACGGGCCGTCCTGGCCGATGGCGACGCCCGCGTGGGAGCCGACGAGGTTGATGCCGGCGCCGCTGACGGACGCCATGCGGATGAAGTCGTACGCGCGGGTCAGGAAGGCCGCGAACGTGGCGGCGTACGGCACCCAGCCGCGGGACGCGAGCCCCACCGCGGCGGCGACCATCTGCTGTTCGGCGATGTAGCACTCGAAGTACCGGTCGGGGTGTTCCTTGGCGAAGAGCTCGGTCTTGGTGGAGTCGCCGACCTCGCCGTCGAGGGCCACGATGTCGCCGCGCCCGGTGCCGAGGGCGGTGAGCGCCTGACCGTAGGCGTCGCGAGTGGCGACCCCCTTCTCGGGGGTGCCCTTCTCCCAGCGGGGCAGTTCGAGGTGCCCGGCGCGCACGGCGTGCAGCATGCGGGTGGCGGTCGGCTCGTGGACGTACACCCGCAGGTCGCGGAGGCCGCCGAGTTCGGCGATCGCCTCGTCGGCGTTTTTGATCGGCTTGCCGTGCAGTCCCTCCCGGTCCTGGGCGGCGCTGACGCCCTTGCCCTTGAGGGTGCGGGCAAGGATCACGGTCGGCTGCCCGGTGGTCGAGAGCGCCTCGCCGTACGCGCGGTCGACGGCATCGACGTCGTGCCCGTCCACCTCGATGGTGTGCCAGCCGAAGGCCTGGAAGCGGCGGGCGTAGGCGTCGAGGTCGTGTCCGTGCCGGGTCGGCCCCCGCTGGCCCAGCCGGTTCACGTCGACGATCGCGGTGAGGTTGTCCAGATGCTCGTACGCCGCGTGCTCGGCGGCCTCCCAGATGGACCCCTCGGCCAGCTCGCTGTCCCCGCACAGCACCCACACCCGGTATCCGCCCCGGTCCAGCCGCTTTCCGGCCAGCGCGATGCCGACCCCGACGGGCAGCCCCTGGCCGAGCGACCCGGTGGCCGTCTCGATCCACGGCAGCCTGCGTGGCGTCGGATGCCCCTCGAGGCGGCTGCCCAGCTTGCGGAAGGTGAGCAGCTCGCCGTCCTCGATGGCTCCGGCCGCCTTGTAGACGGCGTAGAGAAGGGGCGAGGCGTGCCCCTTGGACAGCACGAAACGGTCGTTTCCGGGGTGGGCGGGCCGGTCGAAGTCGTAGCGGAAGTGGTGCGCGAACAGTACGGCCATCAGCTCCGCGGCGGACATCGAGGACGTCGGGTGCCCGGACCCCGCGGCGTCGGCTGCACGCACACTGTCCACCCGCAACTGCTGGGCGAGTTCGACGAGTTCGTCGGTATTCATGAGTCTCCTTCCGCGGGGCTGTCGGAATGTCGCTTCACGGGGCCCGGGGCTTCGGCCGCCTCGCCCCCGGGCCGCTTCTTCGCGGGCACACCACCCGGCTGGTTCTCGGCAGGCGCGACGCCCGGTTGGTTCTTGGCGGGCTCACCGCCTGGCTGGTTCTTCGCGGGCTCACCGCCCGGTTCGTTCCTCGCGGGCCCGGTGGGCTGCCCCGGCGCCGGGGCGTCCTGCCCGGTCGTGTCGGCCTCTGTGGCCGCGCCCGGGCCCGAGGCGGCTGCGGCGGCCCCCCGGGGTTCCGGTCGGCCCGGTACTCGGGCCAGTTCCGGTGAGGACGTGTCCAGGGGGACCGACCAGGAGCGGACGAGGCCCAACTGGACTGCCTGGCGTGGGAGTACGGCGTCCAGGAGCCAGTCCGCGGCCACGCGGACGCGGTTGCCGGGCATGGCGGCGAGGTGGTAGCCGCGGGTGACCGCTCCGGCCAGCGGGCCGGGCAGAGGGACGCCGAGCGGGTTGGCGGCGGCCTTCGTGCCGCCCAGGTCCACGACGAAACCCAGGTCGCGGTGGCGGTAGGCCCGCCGTTCACCCGCCCCCAGGGACGCGGCGACGTTCTGCGCCGCGACCTTGCCGTGCCGCCAGGCGTGCTGCGCCGTCATCGGCGTGTACGACCCCGGGTTGTTGAGGTCCGGCACCGCGGCCGCGTCACCGCACGCGAACACCTCCGGCCGGCCCGGCACTTGGAGGTGCGGGTCGACGAGGAGCCGGCCGCGTTCCAGCGGCTGCCCGGTGGACTCGACGAGCGGATCGGGCCGTACGCCGACACACCACACCAGCGTGCGGGTGTCGACGAACTCGCCGTCGGTCAGCAGGACCCCGCCCGGCGTGGCCTCCTTCACCGAGGTCCCCATGCGCACGTCGACGCCCCGCTCGCGGAGCACCCGGTCGGCGGTGTGCGAGAGCCGTTCGTCCATCTCGGGCAGGACGCGCGGTGCGATGTCGAGCAGCATCCAGCGAGGGCGTATCCCCTGCCGCAGCGGGTGCTTGCGCACCTGTGCGTCGGTGTACATCTGCCCGTGCGCGGCGACCTCGGTGCCGGTGTATCCGGCGCCCACCACCACGAAGGTGCACCGCGCGGCGCAGCTCTTCGGGTCGTCCGCGGCGGCGGCGAGTTCCACCTGCCGGGTGACGTGGTCGCGCAGATACAGCGCCTCGGGCAGCCCCCGGAAGCCGTGCGCGTACTCGGCCACGCCCGGGATGGGCAGCAGCTTGTTGACGCTGCCGACGGCGAGCACCAGCCGGTCGTACTCCAGCGTGCCGGCCTCGCCCTCCGGGTCGGTGTAGTGCACCCGCTGCCCGTCGAGGTCGACGGAGCCGGCCTCGCCGAGGACCAGCCGGACGTGCGGCAGGGTGCCCGAGAGGGACACGGACACCCGGCGGGGTTCCAGGATCCCCGCGGCGACCTGGGGCAGCAGGGGCAGGTACAGGAAGTAGTCGGTGGGGTTCAGCAGGGTGACGTCGGCCTTGTGCCGCATCAGCCGGGACAGGATGCGGGCCGTCCGGTACCCGGCGAAACCGGCACCGACGATCACGATGCGGGGTCGACTCACGTTCGCCTCCGGCGCTGTCGCGTACGTCGTGCGGAGCCTTCCGCGTCCCCCTGGCCAAGGCCCCCAAACGTCCACCGGTTTCCGCTGCGGGCGCCGGGTACCCGGAGCGGACCGGCCCCGTCGCCCAGTGCCTCCCGGAGGTGTCCCCCATGCCCGAGTACGGCTACTTCCTCTCGTGCGAGGAGTTCGGTCCCGCGGAACTCGTCGAACAGGCGAGGATGGCGGAGCAGGCCGGATTCCGGTCGCTGTGGATCTCGGACCATTACCACCCGTGGAACGACGCACAGGGCCAGAGCCCGTTCGTGTGGTCCGTGATCGGCGCGCTCTCGGAGGCGGTGTCGCTGCCGGTCGAGACGGCGGTCACCTGCCCCACCGTGCGCATCCACCCGGCGGTGGTCGCACAGGCCGCGGCGACCTCGGCGGTGATGCTGAACGGCCGCTTCCGGCTCGGGGTGGGCACCGGTGAGGCCCTGAACGAGCACATCCTCGGGCACGTCTGGCCGCCCGCGCACATCCGCATGGAGATGCTGGAGGAGGCCGTGCAGATCATGCGCCGCCTGTTCACCGGCGAGGAGGTCAGCCACCACGGCACCCACTACACGGTGGAGAACGCCCGCCTGTACACGGTCCCCGACGAGCCCGTCCCGATCGACATCTCCGGCTTCGGCCCGGCCGCGACGCAGCTCGCGGGACGGATCGGCGACGGCTACATCACGATGATGCCGGACGCCTCGATGGTCGAGCAGTTCCGCAAGGGCGGTGGCGGCGGCAAGCCGGTGATCGGCGGCACCAAGCTCTGCTACGGCACCGACCGCGACGAGGCCGTACGCACGGTGCACCAGCGGTGGTTCAACCAGTTCCTGCCGGGCGAGATGGGCCAGATCCTGCCCTCGCCGAGCGACTTCGAGCAGCTGGCGCCGCTGGTGACCGAGGAGATGGTGCGTGAGAAGGCGGTGTGCGGGGACGACGTCGACGAACACGTCTCGGCCCTGCAGGCCTTCGCCGACGCGGGCTTCGACCGGGTCTACGTCAACCAGATCGGCCCCGACCAGCGCGGGTTCTTCGACTTCTACCGCACGAAGGTCCTGCCGCAGCTGCAGCAGGGGTGAAGGAACCACAATGAAACTCCACCGCCCCGTCGTCTCCGTCTACACGGTGCCGACCGACGCCCCCGAGGCCGACGGCACGCTGGCCTGGGACTCCACGACCATGGTGATCGCCGAGGTGACGACGGGCGACGAGACGGGAACGGGCTGGACGTACGGCCCGCCGACGGTCGGCGATTTCGTACGCGACCAGCTCGCCCCGCTGGTCGAGGGCCGCTCAGCCCTCGACATCCCCTCCGTGCACGACGCGATGTGCCGCTCCGTCCGCAACGCGGGCCGCCCCGGGATCGCCGCGGGCGCGATCTCCGCTGTGGACATCGCCCTGTGGGACCTCAAGGCCCGCCTCCTCGAACTCCCGCTGGCCCGGCTGCTCGGCGTGTGCCGCGAGCGGGTCCCGGTGTACGGCAGCGGCGGCTTCACGACGTACCACGACACGCATCTGGCCGCGCAGCTGAACGGCTGGGTGCACGGACAGCACATCCCGCGCGTGAAGATCAAGATCGGGGAGAGCTGGGGCAGGGCGGTCCCACGGGACCTGGCCCGTGTCCACGCGGCTCGCCAAGTGATCGGTCCCGACGCCGAGTTGTACGTCGACGCGAACGGCGCCTACACCCGCAAACAGGCCGTCCGCGTCGGCCGCGCCCTCGCCGAGCACGGCGTCGGCTGGTTCGAGGAGCCGGTCTCCTCGGACGACCTGACGGGTCTGCGCCTGGTCCGTGACGCGCTGGTGTGCGATGTGACGGCCGGCGAGTACGGTTACGACTTGCCCTACTTCGCCCGCATGATCGCGGCCGGCTCGGTCGACTGCCTGCAGATCGACGCGACGCGCTGCGGCGGCATCACGGAGTTCCTGCGCGCCGCCGCGCTCGCCCAGGCCCACGGCCTCGAGGTCTCCACCCACTGCGCCCCGCACGCCCACGCCGCGGCGGCCGCCTCGCTGCCCAACCTGCGCCACATGGAGTGGTTCCACGACCACGTACGCATCGAGGACATGTTCTTCGACGGCGCGCTGGACCCCATGGGGGGCACGGTGCGCCCGACGTCCGGCCAGGGCCACGGGCTGACCCTGCGGACCGACGAGGTGGAGGAGTACCGGGTCGGCTGATGCCCTAACGGCGGGCGAGCCGGGTCAGCTTCCGTGCGGCCAGGGCGCCGGCGCCGACGGTGAGCGCCGTCCCCACCCGGCCGCGGTTCCGGGAGATCCACTCCTGCGCACTGTCCGGGCGGGACTCCTCGTCGAACCGCCCGTGCGCCCCGAAGTCCCGTCCGTGCGCTCCGTCCGCCGGGGCCCACAGGTTGCCGAGTTCGCCGTGCTCGCCCTCGTCCTGCTGGGCGTCGAAGCCGGTGCGGGCGAGATAGCGGTCGAGCAGTCCGGGAACCACCGCGTTGGCGATCAGGGTGGCCGCCGTGGAGCTTCCGACCCAGTACTCGCGCCGTCGCCCGTGCGAGGCGGCGTGCACGATCGCGCGGGCCGCGACCTCCGGCTGGAACACCGGCGCCACCGGCCGGGCCCGCCCCGGCATGCGGCTCAACACCCAGTCGAACTGCGGGGTGTTGAGGGCCGGCATCTGCACCATCGTCGTACGGACCCCGCTGCCGCTGTGCAGCAGCTCGCAGCGCAGGGACTCGTTGAACCCCTGGATCGCGTGCTTGGCCCCGCAGTACGCCGACTGCAGCGGAATCCCGCGGTACGCGAGGGCGGAGCCGACCTGCACGATCGTGCCGCGGTCGCGCGGCAGCATGTGGTGCAGCGCGGCCCGGGTGCCGAACACACAGCCCAGATACGTCACTTCGGTCACCCGGCGGAACTCGTCGGGGGTGATCTCGGTGAACGGCGCGAACACCCCGGCGAAGGCGTTGTTGACCCACACGTCGATGTGCCCGAACGTGTCGACGACCTGCTGGGCGGCGTCGTCGACCGCCTTGGCGTCGGCCATGTCGACGGCGACGACGAGCGCTTCACCCCCGGCGCGCTGCACCTCGTCGGCGGCCGCGGCGAGGCCCTCACGTCCGCGGGCCAGCAGGGCGACCCGGTCGCCCCGGGCGGCGAAGGCCAGGGCCGTGGCCCTGCCCACGCCGCCGCTGGCCCCGGTCACGACGACGGCTCTACGGCCCCCCGGCACAGGCACGCCCCACCGCTTGCGGACCATGAGTCACCCCCTGTGGTGCGGCTGCTCGGGATCGATGTCGTCCTGGCGCGGCGCCGGCGTGCCCGAACCGCCCGGTTCGCCCGCGACGGGCGCGCCCGCGGCCCCGCCCAGACCGCCCGGTGCGACCGGCGGCATCGGCGGATACGGCGCTCCGAGGCCGCTCGGCGGCGCGGCGGGCGCACGGCCGCCCACGACGGGGTCGCCCTGGCCCGCGGCGGCCAGCTCCGCCTCCCGCTCCGGCGTGGCCCCGGACGCGGTGGGGCGGGCCATGCCACGCAGGACGTAGGCGACGACGCCGAGGATCACCGCGGTGATCAGTGCGGCGGCCCAGTCGGGCAGGCCGATCGCGAGGGCCAGTCCGATGGTGAGCGCGAGGGCCGCGCCCGCGTACAGGGCGACGGCTCCGGACACGGCGTACAGCATCGCCCTACGCCGCTGCTTGCGAGTCTGTTCGCGCAGTTCGTCGCGCACGGTCTCGCGCGCCACCTGCGCCAGCTCGTCGACCAGGTGCCTGTCCAAGTGCTCCAGATGATCCAAGCCTTCCATGGCCGCCGAGTACCCGTACGGGCGTACGGATAACGCGGTCCGTCACGGCCGGAAAGCGGTGCGTCAGCCCGAGGCCGCCGGGTACCCGGCCCGCTCGCACGACCGCATGACCAAAACCCTCACAGACCCCTTTACAGGAGTTGCAGGATGACCGAGCGCACCGATGTGGTGGAGCTGCTCAAGGGGCAGCACACCCGGATCCGAGAACTGTTCGACGAGGTGGCGAACACCAAGGGCGCGGACCGAAAGCGGCACTTCCACGACCTCGTCCGGCTGCTCGCGGTGCACGAGACGGCCGAGGAAGAGGTCGTCCATCCCTTCGCCCGCAAGCACATCGACGGCGGCGAGCTGGTCGTCAAGGACCGGATCGAGGAGGAGGAGAAGGCCAAGGCGGCCCTGTCCCGGCTGGACGACATGGATCCGGACTCGCCCGAGTTCCTGGACCAGTTCGCGGCCCTGCGCCAGGACGTGCTCGCCCACGCCGACAACGAGGAGAGGTACGAGTTCGCCCACTTCAGCCGGGTCGCCGACCGCGACAGGCTGGAGACCCTGGCCCGCGCCGTGCAGGCGGCCGAGGCGCTGGCCCCCACGCGTCCGCACCCGGGCACCGACACCGCCCTGAAGAACGTGGCGGTGGGCCCGGTCGCGGCCGTCATCGACCGCACGCGTGACGTCGTACGCAAGGCGATGGGCTGATCCACGCCCCCGGGGCGGCCGGGCCGAGGACGATCTCCCGAAAACGATCGGAAGTGATCTCCTCGCCCGGCCGCCCCAACTAGGCTTTCCGCATGGACATTCTGGGAGCCACGCTGCGCATCTGCGTCGACGACCTGGAGACCGCGGTCCCCTTCTACGAACGGCTGGCGGGCGGCAGAGCCCAGCGCTTCGAACGCGGCGGCGTCCAGGTGGCCGCGGTCGGCTGCTTCCTGCTGATGAGCGGTCCCGCGGCCGAGTTGGACGTGCTGCGCAAGATCTCCGCCACGATCGCCGTCAAGGACGTCGAGGAGACCCACCGGGTGCTCACCGGGCTCGGCGCACACATCGTCGCGGGCCCGGTGCCGACGCCCGGGGGCCGCAACCTGATCGCGATGCACCCGGACGGCATGGTGTACGAGTACGTGGACCGCAACGTGTAGGTGCCCAGGGCCTGTCCGGCGGATCAGGTCGGCTGCAGGGAGCTGCGCCTTGTGCCCTCCCCGAGCGTCGCTCGGCGTCGCGTGCCAGGGCCCGCGACGCCGAGCTGATCCGCCGTACAGGCCCTACGCTTCCGGCGGCCGCATACGGAAGTCGTAGTGGGCCGGGAGCGGTTCGTCGGTCAGTCTCGACCACAGGCGGCTGATCGCCTCCGCTCCCTCCCGCAGGTCGGCGGCCTCGAAGCCCGCCCGGAAGACGTCCAGGGCCTCCTCCCGCCGCCCCTCCGCGAGCAGCAGCCCCGCCTCGATCAGCCGGAACCGGCCGCGCTCCCGGGTGGCGGGGTGCAGTCGCTCCCAGACGCCTCGTGCCTGCGCGGTGCGGCGTACGGCGAGCAGGGCCTCGATCGCCTCGCGGCCCAGCGCGGCCGTGGCCGCCGTCCACCGTTCCCCGCCGTCGCGCCGCTCGTGGCACAGGTCGTCGAAGGCGTCGGCGTACCGGTCCGCGGCCCGTTCGTGGTTGCCGCTCTCCTGATCGGCGACGGCGAGACAGCGCAGCAACGGCCAGAGCGACGGGGCGAGTTCGAGGGCCCGCTCCCAGCTGCGCACCGCCTGCGCCCGGTCGCCGGCGTGCCACTGGGCGACGCCGAGGTGGTACTCGGTGAGCGGGGTGGCAGGCGCGGTCTCCAGCATGTCCCGCCAGTGCGGGGCGACCAGCGTCTCCCCAGGGGGCCGTACTCGGCGCGGCTCGGGGAAGGCACCGGTCCGCAGCAGTTGCAGCCAGGGCTCCTGGGCCTCGCCGAGCATGGCCTCGTCGAAGGGCGTGCCGGGCAGCTTCCAGTCGGCGCGCAGCACTTCGAGCGCGCCCCATCCGGAGCCGACGGCGAGGATCTCACCGGGCTCGCTGTCGGCGTGCGGCTTCCAGGCTGCGTGGGCGGCGTCGAGGTCGGCGCGCGGGAGGGCGGCTTCGAGACGCGCCTCCACTTCACCGGCGGCCTCCGGGGAGCTCAGCGGGCCGTAGGCCTCCAGCCACGACACCTCGCTCTCCGGTTCCAGCCGTACATGCTCCAGCTGGGTGCGGGCGAGCCCGGCCTGGATCTCCGAGTAGCCGCCCGTGCCGGGTTCGGTGAGCCATCGTTGCCAGCGGCGTCCGCCGGGCCCCTTCCCCCAGACGAACAGCTTGCGCCCGCGCAGCAGGTCGGTGGAGGTCTGCACCAGACCGTGCCCGTCCTCGTCCAGCGCGGCGATCCAGCGCCGCTGCTCATCGGGCAGGTCGTAGAAGTAGTCGGTGGCGTAAGGAAGTTGCTGCACCTCGTCGCACGACGGTGCGGGCACCTTCCGCAGGCGCCGGTCGTGGCCGAACTGCCACGCCTCCGCCGCGGGCGCCAGTACCCGGTGCTCCTCCGGTACGGCGATGTCGGACCACCAGTAGACCGGCACGGGCCGCTCGTGCGGGTTGCGGATGCGCACGCCGACGTACAGGAAGTCGGAGTCCTCCGGCAGCCACAGGTCGACCTGGAAGGGCAGGTCGCGCAGCCGCTCCCACTCCCACAGCCGGAGCATCTCGCCGCCGTCGGGGGCGGGGACGCGGGCGGCGTGCAGTGGTGAACAGGAGAGAGTGGTGTGGCCGGTGGCGCCGATGTTCCATTCGATGCCACCGGAGTACCAGGCGCCGTTGAGGGCGAAGTCGGCGGGCTGGAACACCGGGTTGCGGTACAGGAGTTCACGGCCGGTCGGCTTGTGCAGGAGGGAGGCGACACGGCCGCCGAGCCCGGGCAGCACGGTGGCGCGCAGCCGGCCGTTCTCGATCACGAGGGCGTCGAACTCGCGGGGTTCACGCGCCCGCCCGTACCCGTCCCGGACCCGCACCGGCAGCAGACTGCGCAAGGGCCCGTAGCCGGCCTGCCGGGCCATCTCCCGCGGCAGCTCGTCCCGGTCCCGGTCCTCGATGCGGTGAACCTCGTGCAGCAGCCGCAACGGGGGCAGCGGATTGTCCGGCCCCAACTCCGCGGCGGGCAACGTCAGTACCTCACGTCGGATGGTCGTCACGATCACCATGGAAGCCGCTCACCGGTGAACCGGCCAGGGGCCCTACCGGTCAGGATTCCGCAAAGGGAGGCTTGAAGCGCCCCGCAGGGGCGCGGGGCTGTATCGATATGCGGCTCCGCCGCGTGGGCGCGACCAGCCACGACGGCGCTGTAGTCGACCGGCAGCCCCTCGCGGCACACCCCCCGGTCGCTGCAATCACAGCGAAGCGTCCCGCATCTCGGCGGTGATCGCCCAGCGCTCATGATCCCGCCAGTCCCCGTCAATAAAGATCATCTTCGGCGAGAACCCTTCGAGCCGAAAGCCACACGCACGCGCCAGCCCGATCGACGCGGTGTTCTGCGGCTGCGCGTTGATCTCCAGCCGGTGCAGCCGCATCGGCCCGAACGCGTACCCCACCACCAGGTCCAGCCCCTCCCGCATCAGCCCGCGCCCGGCGGCGTGCGCGAAGGCGCCGTAGCCGAGCGCGCCGCACTGGAAGCCGCCCTCGACGATGTTGTTGATGTTGATGTACCCGGCGATGGCCCCGGCCCCCTGCGCGCCGTCCTTCTCGCAGACGAGGAAGCCGGCCTTGGTCGGGTCCTCGATCAGCCGGCCCGCGTACGCGGTGTAGGCGTTCGCGGTGTCCGGCGGGAACAGCCAGGGATGGTGCAGGTCCTTGCTCTCGCGGGCACGGGCGGTGAACTCGGCACCGTCCTCGTAGGTGAAGTGACGTATACCCACGCGGGGGCCTTCGGCGAGATAACGGGATGCGGTGTGCGGCATCTCGCCACCCTACGGCGGTCTACGGCTTCCGCCTCATGAAATACGCCCCGAAGAACGAACCGATCGCCGCCGCGACGAGCAGCGCCGTCGACAGGGGCATCGTGACCTCGGGGATCAGCAGGCGAATCCTGGTGTGGTGGGTGTTCTGGAAGATGAAGATCAGGGCGAAGACGGCGAGCAGCAGGACGGTCACCCGGCCGGGCGTCACCGCCGGGCCCCGTTCGCCGCTGTGCCTGGCACCCGGCTCGGAGGGCTTCGGGCTCATACCACCAGGATGCGCCCGAAGACCCCCTTACGCGCGGTGAGGAGGGCCCGTGGGGCGCCTTACCCGCCGAGCACGGGCAGCTCCAGCATGCCGGTGTTCCCGGGCGCGCTCGCCACGGTCACCGCCTTGATCCCGCGGTTGCCGAAGTAGGCGTCGTCGCTCGCCGCGATCACGAATTGCAGCCGGTGCCCCTTCTGGTACCGGTGCACGATGCCCGGCAGGCTCACGGTGAAGCTCTTGGTCACGTCCGGGACCCGCACCGGCGCGACCAGCCGGTGCACCAGAGTCTTTGTGCCGTCGGGCGCGACGTCGTACAGCTTGGCGAACAGGACGAGCCGGTCGGCGGCGTTGTCGGAGTCCTGGGCCTTCGCGGCCTGCGGGGAGTCGACCCTGAGCGTGGCCCGCGGCGCGCCGGCCACATCGGTGGTGCGGGTGAGCGGTTCGCTGGTCCAGGCGAGGTAGGTGCCCTCGGTGTCGAACGGCGCCGGGTCCGGCAGCCCGCCGAGCGCGGCCAGCGAGGTCTCCGAATGGCTCGTGGCGGTCAGCCGGTTGGCGTACGTACGGCTGCCGAGGGCCACCTTCTTGCTGTTGTCGACGAGTTTGCCGTCCCCGGAGAGATAGAGCTTCCGGCTGAGGGCGGGGAGACGGTCGGCGGTGGCGTATGCGTGGGCGGGATCGGTGATCCAGTCGCGGTAGTAGGCGAAGGCCGGTCCGGTGTCGGTGTGCTGCCCCCGGAGGTAGTGGTCGAACCAGGACAGGATCCGCCGGCCGACATAGCTGGTGTCCAAGTTGCCCTGGGTGAGATTGAGTTCGCCGTCCACCATGCCGCCGCTGTGCCCCCAGGACTGCCAGATCATCGCGGTGGGTGTGCCCTGGGCCTTGAGCGTCTTGTACGTCGCCGTCGCCTCGTTGAGGTTGAAGAGGCTGTCGGCCTGCCCCTGGATCAGCAGCGTCGGCGCCTGGACCCGGTTCAGGTACGACGCCGGGGAGACGCTGTGGGCGTAGGCGAGCATCGCGGCGGTGGGGCCTGGGCGGTAGCTGCCGGAGTTCAGGGTGCGGATGGTGGCGCAGGCCCGGGTGACGAAGTGCAGACAGGTGAGGGAGTTGATCCGGGACGGGTCGAGGTTCGGCTGGGTCAGCGTCTGGCCCTCGCCGAGGAGGTAGAAGCCGTTGGTCCACTGCCATTTGAAGGCGCCCGGGACGGTGCCGCCGGCGTTGTTCGGGTCCAGCGCGTAGGCGAGGTCGTTCCAGGTGATCAGGGGGATCAGCGCGTCCACCCGGTGGTCGACGGCGGCCGTCGCCAGCTGGATGGCCCCGCCGTACGAGCCGCCGATCATCCCGACCCGCGGGTCGCCCGCCCCGTCGAGGGTGACGAAGTCGGCCCTGGTGCCGTCGTCGGCGGCGCGCTTGCCGCCGAGGAAGTCGATCAGCCGGGAGGCGGCGGTGCCGTCGATGCCGGGGTCGTCGAGCGAGATCAGACAGCCGGAGCGGCCGAAGCCGAGCCCGGAGTAGATCAGGGACACATAGCCGCGCGCGGCGAGGGCCTTGCCGATGGCGTCGGTGGTGCCGTCGGACTTGCTGCCGCCGAAGCCGTTCGTGGCGAGCACGGCCGGGGCCCGGTGGGAGCTGTCGACGCCCGCCGGGCGGTAGAGGTCGGCGTCGACCGCGCAGCGGCGACCGCCGGCCTGGACGGTGAACTTCAGTGCCGTGACGCTGTATTGACCTGCTGCGGACACGGGAGCGGTGAGTGCCTGGGGCGCGGCGAGCGCCGCGCCCAGGGCGAGAGCGAGCGGAGCCCGGGATCTGAACACGCGTCGGGACACTGAGACCTCCACACTCAGGACAGCCCTGCTTACCGACCAGTAAGTAACCACCGCTTGTCATGGTGTGACACGTGTCATACGAGGTCAATCGCCCAGACGAGTGTTCTTGACGGATATTCAGTGAAGACGATCGCCCGTTCGGTTCAGAGAAGGGCGGGCTCGTCGAGCGTCAAGGTGCCCGCGCCGGCGTCCAGTTCGGCCCTCACACCGAACGGGATCGTCAACGCACCCTCGCAGTGCCCGAATCCGAACTCCTCCGCGACGGGCACGCCGAGATCCCCGAGCCGGTCCCCGAGGACGGCCCGCACTTCCTCGTAGGGACCGCACTTCACCCACGATCCGAGCGCGATCCCGGTGACGCCGTCCAGCCATCCACTGCGCAGCAACTGGGTCAGCATCCGGTCGATGCGGTACGCCCGTTCGCCTACGTCCTCGATCAGCAGCAGCCCACCGCGGGCACCGTCGTGAGCGTGCGGCGTCCCGAGGTCGGAGGTGAGCATGCTCAGGCATCCGCCCAGCGTGACGCCCCGGGCCCGGCCCGGAACCAGAGCGGTGCCGGCGGAGACGAGGGTGCGAACCCGCTCCGGAGCGAACAAGGTGGCCTTCAGGTGTTCCTGCGCCCGGGCGTGCTTGACGAAGTCGATCCCGGCGGCCGCCGGTCCATGCAGGGTGACCAGGCCCAGCCGGTTGGCGAACGCCTGGTGCAGCACCGTGATGTCGCTGAAGCCCACGAACACCTTGGGCCCGGCGGCCCGCATCGCGTCCCAGTCGAGCAGGTCGACCATCCGCTGCGCCCCGTACCCGCCCCGCGCACACAGCACCGCGTCCACCGAGGGGTCGCACCAGGCGGCCTGCAGGTCGGCGGCCCGGTCGGCGTCCGTGCCCGCCAGGTAGTCGAACTCGCCGTGCCGGTCCAGCACATGGGGTGCCACCACCGGGTCGAGGTCCCATCCCCGCAGCAGGTCGAGACCGGCCTGCACCCGCTCCTCCGGCACCGGTCCGCTGGGCGCGACGACGGCCACGCGGGCGCCGGAGGCGAGCCGGGACGGGCGCATGAGTTCTCTCACCTGGTCAGCTCCAATGTGGGGATACCGCGCGGCTTCAGTCCGAAGGCCTGGGCGTAGAGGGAGAGTTCGGACTCCAGGACACGGACCATGGTCTCCGCCCGCCGGAACCCGTGCCCCTCCCCCTCGAAGGCGAGGTACGCGTGCGGCACCCGTCTGCCCGCCATCCGCGCCAGGAACCGTTCGCACTGGACGGGCGGGCAGATCACGTCGTCCAGGCCCTGCAGCAGCAGGAAGGGCGCGGTGATGCGGTCGGCGTGCTCGGCGGGCGAGCGCTCGGCGTACCGGCCGGGCACCTCGGCGAGCGGTCCGACCAGGGTTTCCAGGTACTGCGACTCGAAGTCGTGGGTCTCCCCCGACCCCCAGCCGGCCAGGTCGAGGATGGGGTAGAGGATCGTGCCGCAGGCGTAGACGTCGGTGGCGGCGAGGGAGGCGGCCGAGGTCCAGCCGCCCGCGCTGCCACCACGGATCGCGAGCCGCTCGCGGTCGGCGGTGCCCTCGTCGGCGAGGGCGAGCGCGACGGCCGCGCAGTCCTCGACGTCGACCACCCCCCACTGCTCGCGCAGCCGGTTGCGGTACTCGCGCCCGTACCCGGTCGAGCCGCCGTAGTTGACCTCGGCGACGCCGATGCCCCGGGAGGTGAAGTAGGCGATCTCCAGGTCGAGCACGAGCGGCGCCCGGCTGGTGGGGCCGCCGTGCACCCGGACGACGTACGGCGGCAGCTCGTCGCCGGGCGAGACGCAGTGCGGGTTGTGCGGCGGGTAGATGTGCGCGTGGATGTCGCGTCCGGCGGGGCCGGTGAAGGTGCGGATCTGCGGTTCGGGGTAGTAGGCGGGGTCGACCGCGTCCTCGTGCTCGGCGCCGACCACTCGGGCCCGGCCGGCCCGGGTGTCGAGTTCCACCACCTCGTACGCGCTGCGCGGGCTGGCTCCGACGGTGACGACCCGTTCGCCGTGCACCGCGAGCGTCGGCGCGAACTCGGTCCAGGGGCCGGCCGCGTCGACGACCTCGCCGGTCTCCGGGTCGAGGATGCCGAGCGCGGTGGCGCCGCGGCCGTGCACGACGGCGATCAGTCCGCTGTCCAGCGGGGCGAACCAGCGCTGCCCGAGCTTCCACAGCGGCCCGCCGAACTCCTCCTCGCGCGGGCAGAGCGGGACGCCGTCGCGGTAGAGGTTCCACCAGCCGGTGCGGTCGCTCGCGTACAGGAGCGAGCCGTCGGGGGCCCAGTCCGCCTGGGCGATCGACTCGTCCGGGCCGCCGGCGAGGGTGCGTGCCTCCCGCAGGGTGCCGTCCTCGGCGACCCCGGCCAGGACCAGTTCCGTGCCGTCCCAGGGCATCCGCGGATGGTCCCAGGCGAGCCAGACCGCGCTGCGCCCGTCGGGCGAGAGGCGGGGGCCGGTGACGAACCGGTGCCGGTCGTCGGTGAGTTCGCGTACGGCATCCCGGTCCTGGGCGGCCGAGCCGTCCAGCGGCACCGCGGCCAGGACACGGCGCACATCGGTGGGTCCGTCGCCGGTGAACTCCTCCAGCACGCACCACACTTCGCCCCGCTCGACCCGCAACTGGGGCTCCACCCAGCGCAGTCCGCCGCCCACGAGCGACACGGGTGTGAGGGGCCACGGGTCGCTTCCGGGCTCGTACCGGTAGAGCCGCTGGTCGGCGAAGTTCACGAACACCACGAGCGGCCGTCCGGCCACGACCGTCCCGGCCCAGGGCTGTCCGCCGTACTCGATGACGCGGCTGCGGACGTCCCACGGTGCGGGCAGCAGCGGCTCCTCCTCGCCGTCGGCGCGGCGCCCCACCAGGGTGCGGCGGCCGCCCTCGGTGGGGCGTGGCTCGGTCCACCACGCCTCGTCGCCCACGAAGCCCACGTACTCGGGGCGCCCGTCGTGCGCGGCGGCGAGCGCCGCGTCGATGGGCGAGGGCCAGGAACCGTACGGCAGTCTCTGCACGTTCTCCCCCAACTCGCCTAGGCCGTCCGCAGGAAGCGGTCGAGGACGCGGACACCGAAGTGCAGCGCCTCGACCGGGACCCGCTCGTCGACCCCGTGGAACATGGCCTGGTAGTCGTAGCCCTCCGGAAGCCTCAGCGGCGTGAAGCCGTACCCGGTGATGCCGAGCTCGGAGAACTGCTTGGCGTCCGTGCCGCCCGTCATGCAGTACGGCACCACGTGCCCCTCGGGCGCGAACTCCTCGACGGCGGCACGCATCTTCGCGTACGTCGGCGAGTCCAGCGGCGCCTGGAGCGCCACCGAACGGTGGTGGAACTCCCAGTCCACGTCGGGTCCGGTGAGCTGGTCAAGGGTCGTGCGGAACTCGTCCTCACCGCCGTACAGATACCGCCCGTCGACATACGCGACCGCTTCCCCGGGGATCACGTTGAGCTTGTAACCGGCTTCCAGCATGGTCGGGTTGGCGCTGTTGCGGACGGTCGACTCGACGAGCTTCGCCGCCGGGCCGAGCTTTTCGAGCAGCCCGTCGATGTCGTCCGGGTCGACGTCGAGGCCGTAGAGCGCCGCCAGTTCGGCCAGAGCGGCCCACACGGTGGGAGTCGGCCGCAGCGGCCACTCGTGCTCGCCGATGCGGGTGATCGCGGCGGCGAGACGGGTGACCGCGTTCTCCCTGTTCACCTTGGAGCCGTGTCCGGCGCGTCCGCGCGCGGTGAGCTTCAGCCAGGCCGTGCCGCGCTCACCTGCCGCGATCGGGTAGATCTGCCGCCCGCTGCCGTCGTGGAAGGTGAACGCCCCCGACTCGCTGACACCCTCGGTGCACCCCTCGAACAGCTCCGGGTGCTGATCGGCGAGGAACCCGGAACCGTCCCGGGCACTGTCCTCCTCGTCGGCGGTGAACGCGACGACGATGTCACGCCGGGGCCGCACGCCCTGCCGCGCCCAGCTCCGCAGCACGGCCAGGATCATGGCGTCCATGTTCTTCATGTCGACGGCGCCGCGCCCCCACACCACCCCGTCGCGGATCTCTCCGGAGAAGGGGTGCACGGTCCAGTCGTCGGTGCGGGCGGGTACGACATCCAGATGACCGTGGAGGAGCAGCGCGTCGGCGGCCGGGTCGGTCCCCTCAAGGCGCGCGACGACATTCGCGCGCCCCTTGGTGCGCTCCAGCATCACGGGTTCGAGCCCTGCGCCGGCCAGCTGCTCGGCGGCGTACTCGGCGGCGGGCCGCTCCTGGCAGTCGCCGCCGCCGCGGTTGCTCGTGTCGATACGGATGAGGTCGGAGGTGAAACGGACGACCTCGTCCAGTGCCTGCTGGTCAGCCATACTGCTCCTCCACGGCGGCCGAGACGATCGTGGTGACCGCCTTGAAGGTACGGATCCCCTCGTACATCGTCTCGCTGGTGTACGCCACTTTCCGCTCCCCGATCCGGTCGACGCCCGGCACGACGGTGGCGGCCATCGCGAGATGCTCGGCGTCGAATTCGAGCGCGACGGTGAAAGGCCCTGCCTGGACGGGCTGGTGACGGACCGCCAGCTGCGCCGCCTCCTTGGCGGCGGCCCGGATGTCGGACGCGGTCCTGGCCGGCGTACGGCACACGGCCGCGTACCGCGACACATGGTCCTTGACAGCGACCTTCAGCGCTCCGGGCGCATACCCGAGGGCGTCCTCGCAGGCCACGTCGTCGCCGGTGACCAGGATGACGGGCACCCCGTACTCGGCGACGACATGCGCGTTGAGCAGGCCCTCACTGGCGCGTACGTCGTTCAGCCACACCCCGGTGATCGAGTTGGCGAGGTAGGTGTGGGCGAGGACGCCCTCCATGCCCGCGCCGGTGTGATAGCCGACGAAGGCGATGCCGTCCACGTCCCCGTGCTGCACCCCCTCGACCATGGAGAGGGACTTGTGCCGCCCGGTGAGCATCTCGGTGCGCTCGTCCAGCTGTTCCAGCAGCAGGTTGCGCATGGTCCAGTGGGCCTCGTTGACGAGGACCTCGTCCGCCCCGCCGTCGAAGAACCCCAGCACGGCGGCATTGACGTCCGAGGTGAACATCGAGCGGCACCGCTCCCACTGCGGTGTCCCCGGCAGCACGTCGGCCGGCCAGGTCACCCCCGTGGCACCCTCCATGTCGGCGCTGATCAGGATCTTCATGATGCGCCACGTTACGCGGCGAAGCGCATCGCGACCAGGAATCGCCCGGTGACGTGACGAAGCGGCCGGCCACGAGGCCCGGCCGGCCGCCTTGCCCGGTCCGGACGTCTACTCGGCCGGCTTCTCGCCGCCCGCGAGGACGAACCAGCGTGCGGGCAGGTCGATGCGGGTGCCGTCCGCCAGGTACTCGGTCTGCGGCAGGCTGGTCTCGCCGGTCGCGAGGATCTTCAGGCCTGCTGCGCGCAGCAGCCTCGGCACCTCCTCGTCCTGTGCGTCCGCGGGTTTGAGGCCGTGCTGGAAGACCCGGCGCAGCTTGGGCGGCGGGCCCCCCGGGTCCTCCGCGGCACGGCCCAGCACCTCTCGCGAGCCCGAGGTGAGTTCGACGACGAAAGCCCGCCCCTGAGCACCGACGAGCTCGGCGACGGCGCGGGCCACCGCGGGGCGCGCTTCCGGTTCACTCTGATGGATGACGGCGCGCATGTACACGTTGCTGTCACCGAGGCGGGAGTGCAGCACGCGTACGGCCTCGGTGTCCGTGAGGTCGAGCTGCTGGAACTCCACGGCGTCGCCGTCCGCGGCACGGCGGGCGTGCTCGATGGCGGCGTGCGAGAGATCGACGCCGACGGCACGGGCGAACCGCGTGGCCAGGTACCGCGTCTGGGTTCCGTTGCCGCAGCCGAGGTCGACGATGGTGCGGGCGGTGTCCGCGTGCGGCAGGAGCAGCTCGCTGTGCGGCATCGAGGTCAGGGCCGGGTCGGCGTCCCAGATCGCCTCACCCGGCGCGTCGGCGGTCTCCAGCCAGTAACTCTCCCAAGCATTGCGGTAGTCCTCCGAGACATTCATGCGAACTCCCCACGGTCGGTGCCGTGATCGGAGTATCGCGGGTGACGGGTCCGCCGCAAGTGGGGAGTGCCGTGTTTCACCGTACGTCCGAGCCCGCACACGCCGGGATCACGGGACGACCTGTCAGAAGACGGCGTCCACAGGGCTTGTCGGGCCCCGCTCTCAGCGTTCCCGTCGAGGTGGCGTGAGCGGCTGCTCGAACCACACCGTCTTGCTGTGCCCGGCGACGCTGGCGCCCCATTCGCCGGCCAGGCGGCTGACCACGCGCAGGCCGCGGCCCGACTCGTCGTACGGGCCCGCGCCGAGCAGGGCAGGCAGGTCCGGTTCACCGTCCGTGACCTCGCACAGCAGCGCGTCGGTACGCACCAGCCGCAGCCCGATCCGGTCACCGGTCGCGTGCCGTACGGCGTTCGTGACGAGCTCGCTGACCAGCAGCTCCGCCGTGTCCACCGCGTCGGCGAGCCCCCAGTGCAGCAGTTGGGCGCGGACCAGTCGCCGGGCGCGCGCCACCTCTCGTGGATCGCGGGTGAGCTGCCACTCGGCGACATCGTCGGGCAGGATTCCGTTGAGCCGAGCCATGAGCAGCGCGACGTCGTCCTTGCGTCCGCCGTGCGTGTTGAGGGCCCGGATGATGGTGTCGCAGGCGTCGTCCATCGAGGCCGCGGGGTGCGCCGCGGACTCGCACAGCGCGGCGAGGCCCTCGCCGATGTCGACACCGCGCACCTCCACCAGTCCGTCGGTGCACAGCACCAGGCGGTCGCCCGGCCGGACCTTGACGACGGTGGTCTCGAAGGCCACGCCGCCGACACCGATGGGGGCGCCGGTCGGCAGATCGAGCAGTTCGCTCCGGCCGTCCTCGGCGCGTACCAGAACGGGCGGGATGTGCCCGGCGTTGGTGATCTGGAGTTCGCCGCGGATCGGGTCGTACACCGCGTACAGACAGGTGGCGAGGTAGTTCTCGCCGAGCCGCCTGGCCAGGTCGTCGAGGTTGCGCAGGAGTTGCGCGGGCGGTGTCTGCATGGCGGCCATGGTCTGCACGGCTGTGCGCAACTGGCCCATCATGGCGGCCGATTTGAGTCCGTGGCCCATGACGTCGCCGACCACCAGCGCGGTGCGCGAGCCGGGCAGTTTGACGGTGTCGAACCAGTCGCCGCCGACCCGGCCGAGGCGGGTGCCGGGCAGATAGCGGGTCGCGGTGTCGCACCCGGCCAGGCGGGGGGCCACCTGCGGGAGCATGCTGTCCTGCAGGGTGTCGGCGGCGTTCTCCTGGTACGTGTACATGCGGGCGTTGTCGAGCACCAGGCCTGCGCGGGCTGCGAGTTCGGCGCCCGTGGTGCGGTCGATGGCGTCGAACGGCTCACGGCCCGGCCGGCGCATCAGCACCATGAAGCCCAGGACGACGTTGCGGGCCTTGAGCGGCACCACCAGCATGGAGCGGCCGTTGATGAGCGGCCTGAGGTCGCGCTTCTCGAACTCCCCGGAGATCCGGTTGCCCATCTCCTCGCTGATCAGCGGGATGAGGACCGGTTCACCCGTGCTCATGCACTGGAAGAACGGCGTGTGTTCGGGGAACGCGATCGCCTCGCCGACCGGCACGGTGTCGTCCCAGCGCCCGGGCTCGTCGTTGTGCTCGACCCAGACCCGGTGCCAGACGGTGGTGACGTCCGGGACGCCGTCCGGGAAGCCCTCGCCCGCCAGGACCGCGGCACGCAGGTGGGTGCCGGCGAAGTCCGCGAAGCGGGGCACGGCGGCGCTGGTGACCTCACGGATGGTTGCGTCGAGGTCGAGCGAGGAGCCGATGGCGGTGCTGACCTCGTTCAGGAACTCCAGCCGCTCGCGGACGGCCGCATACTCCAGGTCGTGCTCGGCGCCGGCGGGGACGACGATCTGCCTCGCCGCCGCCAGGGGCTGGCCCCCGGAGCGGAGGCGGCCCGCGCGGCGCGGCACGCCCCAGTCGGGGGTGACGGGCACGCGGTCGCTCTGGCTGAACTCCAGGACCGGGTAGCCGAGTTCGAGGACCTGGGAGATGATGCGGCTGCTGAGGCCGGGACCCATGTTGGGAAGGATGTCGGGCAGCCGGCGGGCGAGCTCGTCGGAGGCGGGCAGTTCGGTGTGGCGGGCGAAGCCGGGCGAGATCCGCTCGTCGAGCTCGTCCTCGTGGCCCCGCTCCATGCGCAGCCGTGCCGCGTCGGTGGCCAGGATCAGCAGCCGTGCGGGCTCGGCGCCGACGAGAGGGTAGGCCCACCAGAGGATGTCGAGCCGCTCTCCGCCGTACTCGCTTTCCCCGTCCGGTGCGTGGGACCACCCGTCCTCCGGCCCGCGGATGCGGGCTCGGCCCGCCGCCGGATAGGCGCTGAGGCCGCCGAGCGAGGCCTCGAGGCCGGCGCTCAGTCCGTCGTCGTCCGCGTATGCGGTGTCGTCGTCGCCCTCGGACAGCGCACCGGAGACGGGGAGCAGGTCGGCGACGGACCGGCCGATGGCCTCCTCCTTGACGGTGCCGAAGAGCCGATGTGCGCCCCTGCTCCAGTGGGAGACGAGGCCGTCACGGTCCACCACGACCACGGCCAGCGGGATACGGCCGGCCGCGGTGGCCTCCGTCGCCGCGCCGGTCCCAGCTCCGCGGCTGGGAGGCGTGTCCCTCTCGGTGCCACGGTCGGTGCCATTGTCCATGGCCCAGGCCCTCTCTCCCCACGGCTCCGCAAGATCTGTGCCGCCTACTCCACCGTAAGGCTCCGCCCGGTGGTGATGTGCGGCAATGCGGGAATTGGTGCAACGGAACGGTCCTCGCACGCGGGGGCGCGCGCCGGAGCGTATGACGCCAGGTCAGTCTTCGTGGCCCAGCTGCAGATCCCGCTCGGTCCGTCCGCCTCCGGCGACCCGGAGCACGGTGGCGACCGGCGGGTAACCGGCCGCGATGACGGTGTACTCGCCGGAGGACAGGTCGACGAACCGGAACGTTCCGTCGAGGCCGGTGGTGAGCGTGTCCACCACATTGCCCGCCGCGTCGAGCAGTGTCACGCGCGCGTCGTCGACCGGCCGCCCGCCGCTGGTGCGCAGGGTGCCGCGCAGCACGGCGCCGCCCGCGAGTTCGACGTCCTGGCGGGTCTCCCGGGCGGCCTGGACGGTGACGGGAAGCGCGGCCGGGCGGAATCCGGGCGCGCTCGCAGCGAGGGTGTACTCGCCCGCCACCAGCTCGGTGATGACATAGCCGCCCTCGCGTCCGCTGCGGGTGGTGGCGACGACCTCGCCGCGCACGTCGGTGAGTGTGACGGTGGCGTCGCGCACGGGGGCGCCGTCGGCGGTGAGCACGCCGCCGGCGAGGCGTCCGGCGCCGCCGAGGACGACATCCAGCTCGACGGGGCGCTCGCCGACGGTGACGGAGACGGCCTGCGGCTGGTGCCCGCCCGCGGCGGCGATGAGGACGTACGCCCCCGTGCCGGGCGTGGACAGCGCGTACCGCCCGTCCTCGCCGCTGGCGCCCCGACCGATCTGCTGTCCGGTGGCGTCGATGAGGGTGAGCGCGGCGCGGGGGACGACGGTCCCGTCGGGGTGCTGCACCGTGCCGCAGACGGGGACTCCGGCGGTATGCGGGGAACGGGCGTGCGGCACCTGGCCGGTCGCGGTTGCCGGTTCCGTTTCGGAGGTGTTGTAGGACACCAGGGGTTTCTCCTTGAGGAAGAACGCGATGAGCAGGCCCAGGACGAGCACCGGCACCAGGTAGAGGAAGATCCGGGGCATGGCGTCGGCGTACGCGCGGATGTAGTCGTCGCGCAGCGGCGCGGGCAGCGCGTGGACGAGCTGCGGGGTGATGGACTGCGGGTCGGGAAGCTGTGCACCCGCGCGCGTGGGGAGCCGTTTTTCGAGGGCGCCGGTGAGCCGGCCGGCGAAGAGGGTGCCGAAGATCGCGGCCCCGACGCTGCCACCGATCTGCCGGAAGTAGTTGTTGGCGCTGGTGGCGGTGCCGAGGTCGGCGGGGCGCACGGAGTTCTGCACGGCGAGGATCAGGACCGGCATCACCATGCCGATGCCGGCGCCGAGGACGGCCATCCAGAGGCTGTAGTGCAGCCGGGGCGTGTCGACCTGGAGGCGGGAGAGCAGCCACATGCCGACGACGGAGACGGCGCTGCCGAGGACGGGATAGATCTTGTAGCGCCCGGTGTGGCTGATGAGCTGCCCGGAGACGATCGAGGCGCCGACGATGCCGCCCATCATGGGCAGCATCAGCAGACCCGACTCGGTGGCGGAGGCCCCGTCGACCATCTGCAGAAAGGTCGGCAGATAGCTGGCGGCGCCGAACAGCGCGACACCGATCACCAGGCCCACCAGTCCGGTGACGTTGAAGACGGAGTCCCTGAACAGCCGCAGCGGGATGAGGGGTTCGGCGGCGAAGTGCTCGACGACGAGGAAGAGGACGGTGGCGGCCACCGCTCCCGCGCCGAGACCGAGGATCGTCCGCGAGTCCCAGGCGTACTCGGTGCCGCCCCAACTGGTCAGCAGCACAAGGCAGGTGGAGGCCGCGGCGAGCAGCAGCGCACCGAGCACGTCGAGCCGCGCCCTGGCCTGAGGCTTGGGGAGTTTCAGTACGACGGTGACGACGGCGAGGGTGACCAGGCCGAAGGGAACGTTGAAGTAGAAGCACCAGCGCCAGGAGAGGTGGTCCGTGAAGTACCCGCCCAGCAAGGGGCCGGCCACGGACGCGAGGCCGAAGGCGGCGCCGATCAGTCCCATGAACCGCCCGCGCCGGCGGGGTGGCACGATGTCCGCGATGATCGCCTGCACGCCGATCATGAGCCCGCCCGCGCCGACGCCCTGGACGGCACGGAAGGCGATCAGCTGGTCCATGCTCTGCGCCCGGCCCGCGAGTGCGGCGCCGACCACGAAGACGACGATGGCGAACTGGAAGACGCCCTTGCGACCGAGCAGATCGCCGAGCTTGCCGTAGACCGGGAGGCCCACGGTGGCCGTGAGGAGGTAGGCGGTGATCGCCCAGGACATCCTGTCCAGGCCGTGCAGCTCGCCGACGATCTTCGGGAGCGCGGTGGCGACGATCATCTGCTCCAGGGCGGCGAGCAGCAGCGCCAGCATCAGCCCGAGGAAGACCAACCGCACCCGGTGCGGGCTCAGTTCGACCGGTCCGGCCGGTGCGGCGGGGGCCTGCGGGGGCGCCACGGCGGGTTCGCCCCGCAGCTCGCCCTGCACCGTCGTCCCGCTCACTTACCGCTCCCCTCGCCGCGCTGCCACACAATCCCGCTCAAGGCGGCAACTACGGGCAAGCGCGACGGGTTACGGCGGACCGGTGCGGCGCAGGGAGATCCACTCGATCCGGTGAGGGGCGTCAACGGCCCCCGAGCGGCCGGTACTTACTTTTCGACCTCGGTGGCGAGCTTGGCGAGCACGGCGTCGTAGATCCGGCTGAGGCCCTTGGGCGCGAAGGTCTTCTCGAAGAAGCCGCCGATGCCGCCGGCGCCGTTCCAGACGGTGGTCACGACGACGCGGGACCTGCCCTCGCCTGCCGGGGTGACCCGCCAGGTGGTGACCATGGAGGAGTTGCGGTCCTTCTCGACGAGCTCGCCGTCGGTGGGCTCGCTGACCTCCAGGAGGCAGTCGCGCACGCGCTTGCTGGTGGCCTGGAGCTTCCAGTGGACGAGGGTGCCCTCGCCGTCGCCGCCCTCGCGCACCTCGTACTCGCTGAAGTGCTCGGGCAGCAGCTTCGCGCGCGTGCCGCTGTAGTCGGCGAGGGCGTCGAACACCTTCTCCGCGTCTGCCGCGACGACCCGCTCGGTAGTGGCCTCGACCTGCGCCATCGGTTTCCTCCAGGACTTGCTTCTCTCGGGGTTGGGGCAAGCCAACCACCCCCGCCCACGGCCGCCCAAATCGGGGTGGCCCAGGGCGCGCGTGAGGTTCCTGGAGTGACAGGAAACAGGCCTTGCACGGGAAATCGAACACGTGTTTCACTCGGGGCAGCGCTACCGAGGAGGCGTCATGCGGTGGGAGAACCTCACAGTGGAGTCCGGCGGGCACAGCCGGGCGGCGGACGCCGCCCTGTTCGGCGCGGACGCGGTCGTGAGCCGCACCTTCGACACGCCTGAATTCCGCGGCATCACCTTCCACGAGGTGCGGGCCCGCTCGATCATCAACCGGGTGCCGGGCGTCTCGCGGATGCCCTTCGAGTGGACGGTGAATCCGTACCGCGGCTGCTCGCACGCGTGCGTGTACTGCTTCGCCCGCAAGACGCACACCTATCTGGACCTCGACTCGGGGCTCGACTTCGACTCGCAGATCGTGGTCAAGGTGAACGCCCCGGAGCTGCTGCGCCGCCAGCTCGGTTCGCGCCGCTGGCAGGGCGAGCACATCGCGATGGGCACGAACGTCGACTGCTACCAGCGCGCCGAGGGCCGCTACCGCCTGATGCCGGGCATCCTGTCCGCCCTTCGCGACCACGCCAACCCCTTCTCGATCCTGACGAAGGGCACGCTGATCCTGCGCGACCTCGATCTGCTGGTGCAGTCGGCCCAGGTGACGGACGTCGGCATCTCGGTGTCGGTCGGCTTCACCGACCCCGAGCTGTGGCGCACGGTGGAGCCGGGCACGCCCGCGCCGGAGCGCCGTCTGGACGTGGTCCGCACCCTCGCCGAGCACGGCATCGGGTGCGGCGTACTGATGGCCCCGGTGATCCCGTTCCTGAGCGACCGGCCGGCCCAACTGCGGGCCACCGTACGAGCGATCGCGGCCTCCGGGGCCACTTCGGTCACCCCGCTGGTGCTGCATCTGCGCCCCGGCGCCCGGGAGTGGTTCATGGCCTGGCTGGGGCAGCACCACCCGTACCTGGTGCGACGCTACGAGCGCCTGTACGCGGACGGCGCCTACGCCCCGAAGTGGTACCAGCGCCGGATCACCCGTCAGGTCCACGAGCTGGCACAGGAGTACGGGATCGGGCCCACGCGCGCGGGGATGCCACGGCGGATCCGGCCGCCCGAGGCACCCGAGCCGGCGGTGTCCGAACCGACCCAACTCACGCTCATTTGAGAGCATACGAGCGCATCCCTCGACCCAATCGGGTCAAGTCTCGCCAGAACGAGTTCTTCGGAGGCGGCTTGCCGGGACGATGCGGCGAGGACCGTGAGACTCGCGGTCCGAAACCCTCCGTCCTGGGAGGACTTCATGAGAAAACGCGCAGCGGTGCTGTGCGGTGCCGCCGCCGTCGTGGCCGGGAGCTTCACGGCTCTGCCTGCGGGCGCGAGCACCGCGCAGTCCCCGCAAACCGCTCCTGCCGCGAGACTCACCTGGAAGAACTGCCCCACCTCGAACTATCCGACGCTCCAGTGCGCATCGCTCGACGTGCCGCTCGACCACCGGGATCCGCAGGGGAAGCAGATCACGCTTGCGCTCTCGCGCGTGAAGCACACGGCGCAGAAGAGCCAGGGCCCGCTGCTGGTCAACCCGGGCGGCCCGGGCGGCAGCGGCCTCACGCTCGCCGGATTCGTCGCGAACTCCCTGCCCAAGGCGGTCGCGGCCCAGTACGACGTCATCGGCTTCGACCCGCGCGGGGTCGGCAAGAGCAAGCCCGCCCTCGACTGCGAGCCGGGACACTTCAACCCGGTGCGCCCGGACACCGTGCCGAGCACACCGGCCCTGGAGAAGACCAACCTCGACCGCGCCAAGTCCTTCGCCGCGGCCTGCGGAACGAAGTACGCGAGCCTGCTGCCGTACATCACCACGATTCAGGCCGTGCAGGACATGGACTCGATCCGCGCGGCCCTGGGCGCCCGGCAGACCAGTTACTTCGGCTACTCGTACGGCACCTACCTGGGCGCCGTGTACGGCAAGCTCTTCCCGCAGCGCGTGAAGCACCTGGTCCTGGACTCGATCGTCGATCCGACCGGAGTCTGGTACGACGACAACCTCGCGCAGGACCACGCCTTCGACGCCCGCCACAAGGCCCTGATGGCCTGGATCGCCAAGTACGACTCGGCGTACAAGCTCGGCACCGACCCGGCCAAGGTCGAGGCCAAGTGGTACGCGATGCGCAAGGCGGTCGCCAAGAAGCCCGCCGGCGGCAAGGTGGGGGCCTCCGAGCTGGAGGACACGTTCGTTCCCGGCGGCTACTACAACGGCTACTGGCCGTATCTGGCCGAGGCGTTCGCGGCGTACGTGAACGACAAGAACTCCGACCCGCTGGTCGAGGCGTACCAGAACTTCGGCGCCGTCGACGCGTCCGGGGACAACGGCTACAGCGTCTACGCCTCGGTGCAGTGCCGTGACGCCTCCTGGCCGCGTGACTGGAACCAGTGGCGCAAGGACAACTGGGCGGTCTACGACAAGGCGCCGTTCATGGTCTGGAACAACGCCTGGTACAACGCGCCGTGCGCGTTCTGGCCGACGGACTCGCTGAAGCCGGTGCACGTCGCCAACGACAAGCTGCCGCCGGTGCTGCTGTTCCAGGCGACCAACGACGCGGCGACCCCGTACGAGGGCGGCGCGACGGTCCACCGTCTGCTGGCCGGCTCGAGCTTCGTGGTCGAGCAGGGCGGCGGCAACCACGGCATCACGCTGAGCGGGAACGCCTGCCTGGACAAGTATCTGGCGGCATACCTGTCCGACGGCACGGTGCCGCGCAGCGGCGGCCCGATCGACGCGGTGTGCCCGAAGAAGCCCGACCCCATGCCGCTGAGCACCAAGGCGCCGATGAGCACCAAGGTGGCGCCGACGTCCGACGCCGGCGCCACGCTGCACGACCTGATCGGCTTCCGCGGCTGAGCACGACCCGAAGGTGAGGTCCCGTCGGGGCGTTGTCAGACCCATGGTCCACGATGGACGCATGAGTGAGCTGACCAGGATCACCGCCCCCGACGGGGTCTTCCCCGCCGCGCAGTACAGCCACGTCGTCATGGGCACCGGCCGTTTCGTCGCGATCTCCGGCCAGCTCGCGCTGGACGAGGAGGGCAAGCTCGTCGGCGAGGGCGACGCCGAGGCACAGGCCCGCCAGGTCTTCGAGAACCTCCGCCGCTGCCTGGCCGCCGCCGGGGCGGCCTTCGACGACGTCGTCAAACTCACCTACTTCGTCACGGACACGGCACATCTGCCCGCGATCCGCACGGCCCGCGCCGCCCACATACCCGACGACCGCCTCCCGGCCGCCTCCGCGGTACAGGTCGCCGCCCTCGTCCGACCCGAGTTCCTGATGGAGATCGAGGCGTGGGCGATGGCGGCCGAGTGAGCTCCCTCCAGGTCCGCGAAATGACCCTGGCGGACTGCGAGCGCGTGGCAGAGATCCGCGTCAGCGGCTGGCAGACGGCCTACCGGGGCATCGTCCCGCAGTCGTACCTCGACACGATGAGCGTGCCGGAGAACACCGAACGCCAGCGGATGCGCTTCCTTCAGCCCAACCCCGGCGTGCTGGACCTGGTCGCCGTGCAGGACGGGGAGATCACCGGCTGGCTCTGCCACGGCCCGTACCGGGACGGCGAAGCACACACGGACGACGCCGAGTTGTACGCCCTTTATGTCGCCCCGGGCCGGTACCGCGGCGGCACCGGGCGAGCCCTCCTTCGGCAGTCCATGCGTCGCTGTGCGGCTGCCGGGCAGGGCCGCATGTTCCTCTGGGTCCTCAAGGAGAACGACCGCGCCCGCCAGTTCTACGAGGCCTGCGGCTTCTTTCCGGACGGCGCCGAGGAGCCCTTCGAGGTGGACGGGGTGGAGGTGCCGGAGGTGCGGTACGTCAGGGAGCTCGCCGGCTGACGTGGCCTCACCTCTGCCTCGGGATCCGGGCCAGCGCCCGCACCGCCGCCTCCGCCAGCGCCGGGTGGGCCAGTGCCTCGTTGAGTACGGGTCTGGCGCGGGCGTCCTCCAGGGCGCCGAGGCCCTCCACGCAGGCGAGCGCCACCCGGCGGTACGGGTCGTGCGGGCGCAGCCTGCGCTCCAGGGTGGTGATCAGCGCGGGCACGGACTCGGGGGCGCGCAGCTCCGCAAGGAGCCGGACGGGGTGGAGGGCGTAGGCGACGCGGAGTTCGTTGGTGGCGAGGGCGGCCGCCGCGCGCGCGGTGCGCGGGTCGTCGAGGCGGGCGAGGGCGTGCGCGGCGGAGGCGCAGCGCTGCGGATCGCGGTGGTTCAGAAACAGGACGAGGGACTCGAAGGCACGCCGGTCACCCGCCAGTCCCAGCCGGAACGCGGCCAGCTCCCTCGCCCACAGCGGCTGCCCGGGCTCGGTGAGCACCCGCGCCAGCTCGTCGGGATCCTCGGTGGCCACGAGACGGTCGTACGCGGCCGTCGCCCCCGACTCCGCCCGTAAACGCTCCGTGAGTGATCGCAACTCTTCGTCCATGACACCGAAGGTTAGAGGGGACGCCGATCTCTCGGGACGTACATCACAAACACGGGGACTAGCGCGCTCGTTACCCGCCGGTTAAGCTCAGACGAGCGAGTTACCCACTCGCATCCCTTGTGGCGGCCTGGTGACGCAGCTGCCGTGAGAGCAAGTCGGTTCGGTACATCAGGTACCGCTTGTACGACCCGGCCACGGGACAGGGCCGGTCGAATCACCCACCGTTCGCCCCAGGCGTGTGCGCGCCCACGGCGACGGCAGGCACCGGGCGTGTGCGCTTGCAGCCCGGAAACACCCGCATCTCTTTCACGCACCCGGTGCGCCAGGTCCGGCTTCGGCCGGCCTTCCCTCGGCGCACCCGGGCGCTCTCCCAGTCGTCACCCTCATGCCTGGAGTCCCGCGATGGCCACTCCCCTGTCCCACACCCCTTCCGCTTCGCTCACGACCATTGCCGTCGTGGGCCTCGGCACCATGGGCACCGGTATCACCGAGGTCCTGGCCAAGGCCGGCCGCGAGGTCGTCGGCATCGACATCAGCGAGGCCGCGGCCGCCAAGGCCGTCGCCACCCTGGAGGCGGCCACCGCCCGCGCCGTGGAGAAGGGCCGGCTGACCGAGCAGGAGCGCGCGGACGTCCTCGCCCGCGTCAGCACCTCCACCGATCTGCGGGCCGCGGCCGACGCCGACCTCGTGATCGAGGTGGCTCCCGAGTCGTACGAGATCAAGCACCAGATCTTCCGCGAGCTCGACGGGATCGTCCGCCCGGAGACCATCCTGGCGACCGGCACCAACGCCCTGTCCGTGACCCGTCTCGCCGCCGACTCGGCCCGTCCGGAGCGCGTGCTGGGCCTGCACTTCTTCAACCCGGCGCCGGCGATGAAGCTCGTCGAGGTCGTCTCCTCGGTGCTGACCGCGCCGACGGCCGTCACCGCGGTCACCAACCTCGCCCTCGACCTCGGCAAGGAGCCCGTCGCGGTCGGCGACCGGCCCGGGTTCGTCGCCGACGGGCTGCTGTTCGGCTACCTCAACCAGGCGGCCGCGATGTACGAGGCCAAGTACGCCTCCCGCGAGGACATCGACGCGGCGATGCGGCTCGGCTGCGGTCTGCCGATGGGGCCGCTCGCGCTGCTCGACCTGATCGGTGTCGACACCGCGCGCACGGTCCTGGAGGCCATGTACGCCGAGTCCCACGACCGGCTGCACGCCCCCGCCCCGATCCTCAAGCAGCTCAGCGAGGCGGGCCTGACCGGCCGCAAGTCGGGCCGCGGCTTCTACACCTACGAGGCCCCCGGCAGCGCCACCGTCGTGCGGGACGCGCTGACGCCCCTGGACGGCGCCGCCCTCACCCCGGGCCGCGAGGTCCGCTCGGTCGGCGTCGCGGGCTCCGGCACCATGGCCTCCGGCATCGCCGAGGTCTTCGCCAAGGCCGGGTACGAGGTCGTCCTCGCCGCCCGCAGCGAGGAGAAGGCCCAGGCCGCCAAGGCCCGTATCGGCAAGTCGCTCTCGCGCTCCGTCGACAAGGGCCGGATGACCGCCGAGGCAGCCGCGCAGACCCTCGACCGGATCACCGCAGCCGGCTCCTACGAGTCCTTCGCCGACGTCGACCTGGCCGTCGAGGCCGTCGCCGAGGACCTGGAGATCAAGCGGCAGCTGTTCCAGGCGCTGGACAAGGTCTGCAAGCCGGGCGCGGTCCTGGCCACCACGACCTCCTCGCTGCCCGTCGTCGCCTGTGCCCGTGCCACCTCGCGCCCGCAGGACGTGATCGGCATGCACTTCTTCAACCCGGCGCCGGCGATGAAGCTGGTCGAGGTCGTCCGTACGGTGTTGACGGCCGAGGACGTCCACGCGACGGTCCGCGAGGTGTGTGGACGAATCAAGAAGCACGCGGTCGACTGTGGCGACCGTGCGGGCTTCATCGTGAACGCGCTGCTTTTCCCGTACCTCAACAACGCGATCAAGATGGTGCAGGAACACTATGCATCTCTTGACGACATCGACGCGGCGATGAAGCTGGGCGGCGGCTACCCGATGGGCCCCTTCGAGCTCCTGGACGTCGTCGGGCTCGACGTCTCCCTGGCGATCGAGAAGGTCCTGCACCGCGAGTTCCGCGACCCGGGCCTGGCCCCCGCGCCGCTGCTGGAGCACCTGGTGGCCGCGGGCTGCCTCGGCCGCAAGACGGGCCGCGGCTTCCGCGAATATGCCCGCCGCTGACGGCGCCGGCGACTGGTTCAGAGGCGAGACGGACTGGGGCGGACTGTTCGGCCCCACCGGAGGGCCCCCGCCCGTGCAGGGCGGGGCAACCCCCGTACATGCGCAACAAGCTGCGCACATGCAGTACGTTCGGGTCATGTCCCAGCCCGCCAAGTCCTCACGTACACCAGCTACGCCCGACGCGCCGGAAAGTGCCGCAGGCAGTCGCGCGGCCGCCCAGCGGCTCAAGATGCGCCGTGAACTGGCGGCCGCGGCGATGGAGCTGTTCGCGACCAAGGGGTACGAGGCGACCACCGTCGACGAGATCGCGGCCGCTGCCGGGGTCGCGCGCCGCACCTTCTTCCGCCACTTCCGCTCCAAGGAAGAGGCGATCTTCCCCGACCACGACGACACGTTGATCCGTGCGGAGGCCGTGCTCAATGCGGCTCCCGCGCATGAGCACCCGCTCGACACGGTGTGCCGCGGGATCAAGGAAGTCATGCGGATGTACGCGGCGCGGCCGGAGATCTCGGTCGCCCGCTACAAGCTCACCCGTGAGGTGCCCACCCTGCGCGAGGCGGAGATCGCGTCGGTGGCGCGTTACGAGCGCCTCTTCACCCGCTATCTCCTCGGCCACTTCGACGAGCACGCGCACGACGACGACGCCAACGACGACCCGCTGCTCGCGGAGGTCGCCGCGTCCGCCGTGGTCACCGCCCACAACCACGTCCTCAGACGGTGGCTGCGGGCCGGCGGTCAGGGCGACGTGGAGGCGCAGCTGGACCACGCCTTCGCGATCGTGCGCAAGACGTTCGGGACGGGCATCGGTGCGGGGCGCAGCACCACGACGACGACCCGGCCGGCGGCCCCCGCGGCCGTGTCCACCCAGGGCGAGGTCCTGGTCACCGTCGCGCGCACCGACGCTCCGCTGGACGAGGTCATGCGGACCATCGAGCAGGCGCTGAAGGACCGCTGAGGTCTCCTCCGCCCTGTGATGACGGCCACCCTTCGGGGTGGCCGTTTTGGCATGTCAGAGCCCCTTTTCGAGCAGATTTCAAGGCGTATTCGATCGATCATCGCTCATTTGTTACGTAAAGATTTCACCTGAGAGCGATTGCTGGCACTCAGTGCCTTGCCAGGTGACACGCGGTGTCATACGTTGAAGGAGTCCGGGCGGCCGGCGTGCAGAGACCATGCGTACGTCGGCTGTCCCAACAAGTCATCGACTTGCCCCGCCCGGACGCCTGCGTCACAGGCAACCTCCCGCGCCACAAAGCGCTGCCGCACAGCACGACCGCCGAACCGACGGCACCGACGTAACCCTCAGCGTCCCTCCCTCAGGACGCGTATCGCCGGAGGCAACACCGTGACCACCAAGGACATCCTGGACGCGATCCAGTCGCCGGAATCGACGCCGGCCGACTTCGCCGCGCTGCCGCTCCCCGAGTCGTACCGCGCGATCACCGTGCACAAGGACGAGACGGAGATGTTCGCGGGCCTGGAGACCCGCGACAAGGACCCGCGCAAGTCGATCCACCTGGACGAGGTTCCGCTGCCGGAGCTCGGCCCGGGCGAGGCCCTGGTGGCTGTCATGGCCTCCTCGGTCAACTACAACTCCGTGTGGACCTCGATCTTCGAGCCCCTGTCGACCTTCGGGTTCCTGGAGCGCTACGGCAGGCTGTCGGAGCTGACCAAGCGCCACGACCTGCCGTACCACATCATCGGCTCCGACCTCGCGGGCGTCGTCCTGCGCACCGGCCCCGGCGTCAACGCCTGGAAGCCCGGTGACGAGGTCGTCGCGCACTGCCTGTCCGTCGAACTCGAGTCGTCGGACGGCCACAACGACACCATGCTCGACCCCGAGCAGCGCATCTGGGGCTTCGAGACGAACTTCGGCGGCCTCGCCGAGATCGCGCTCGTCAAGTCCAACCAGCTGATGCCGAAGCCGGGCCACCTCAGCTGGGAGGAGGCCGCCGCCCCGGGCCTGGTCAACTCGACCGCCTACCGACAGCTGGTCTCCCGCAACGGTGCCGGCATGAAGCAGGGCGACAACGTCCTGATCTGGGGCGCCAGCGGCGGCCTCGGCTCGTACGCCACTCAGTTCGCGCTGGCCGGCGGCGCCAATCCGATCTGTGTCGTCTCCAGCCCGCAGAAGGCGGAGATCTGCCGCTCGATGGGCGCCGAGGCGATCATCGACCGCAACGCCGAGGGCTACAAGTTCTGGAAGGACGAGAACACCCAGGACCCGAAGGAGTGGAAGCGCTTCGGCAAGCGCATCCGCGAACTGACCGGCGGCGAGGACATCGACATCGTCTTCGAGCACCCCGGCCGCGAGACCTTCGGCGCCTCCGTGTTCGTCACCCGCAAGGGCGGCACCATCACCACCTGTGCCTCGACCTCGGGCTACATGCACGAGTACGACAACCGCTACCTGTGGATGTCGCTGAAGCGGATCATCGGCTCGCACTTCGCCAACTACCGCGAGGCCTGGGAGGCCAACCGGCTCATCGCGAAGGGCAAGATCCACCCGACGCTGTCGAAGACCTACTCCCTGGAGGAGACCGGGCAGGCCGCGTACGACGTGCACCGCAACCTCCACCAGGGCAAGGTCGGCGTGCTGTGCCTGGCTCCCGAGGAGGGCCTCGGCGTGCGCGACGAGGAGATGCGCGCCAAGCACATCGACGCCATCAACCGCTTCCGCAACATCTGAGACACCCGAGGTCATAGATGACTGAGCGTCAGCCCGCCGAAGGCGTGCGGGAGAAGGACCGGCCGTGGCTAATGCGCACGTACGCCGGCCACTCCACGGCCGAGGCGTCCAACGAGCTGTACCGGCGCAACCTCGCCAAGGGTCAGACGGGCCTGTCGGTCGCGTTCGACCTGCCGACGCAGACCGGCTACGACTCCGACCACATCCTCGCCCGCGGCGAGGTCGGCCGGGTCGGAGTGCCGGTCGCGCACCTCGGTGACATGCGCCGGCTGTTCCAGGACATCCCCCTGGAGCAGATGAACACCTCGATGACGATCAACGCCACCGCCATGTGGCTGCTGGCGCTCTACCAGGTCGTCGCCGAGGAGCAGGGTGCGGACATCACCAAGCTCCAGGGCACGACCCAGAACGACATCGTCAAGGAGTACCTGTCCCGCGGCACGCACGTCTTCCCGCCGGGGCCGAGCCTCCGTCTGACGACGGACATGATCGCGTACACGGTCTCCCACCTCCCGAAGTGGAACCCGATCAACATCTGCAGCTACCACCTGCAGGAGGCGGGCGCCACGCCGGTCCAGGAGATCGCGTACGCGATGTCCACTGCGATCGCGGTCCTGGACGCCGTCCGGGACTCCGGCCAGGTGCCGCAGGAGCGCATGGGCGACGTCGTGGGCCGTATCTCCTTCTTCGTGAACGCGGGCGTCCGGTTCATCGAGGAGATGTGCAAGATGCGCGCCTTCGGGCGGATCTGGGACAAGATCACGCTGGAGCGGTACGGCATCCAGAACCCCAAGCACCGCCGCTTCCGCTACGGCGTCCAGGTCAACTCCCTGGGTCTGACGGAGGCGCAGCCGGAGAACAACGTCCAGCGGATCGTGCTCGAGATGCTGGCCGTGACCCTCTCCAAGGACGCACGCGCGCGTGCCGTGCAGCTGCCGGCCTGGAACGAGGCCCTCGGCCTGCCCCGCCCCTGGGACCAGCAGTGGTCGCTGCGCATCCAGCAGGTCCTGGCGCACGAGAGCGACCTGCTGGAGTACGAGGACATCTTCGAGGGCTCGCACGTCATCGAGGCGAAGGTCGCGAAGCTCGTCGAGGAGTCCCTCACCGAGATCGAGCGGATCCAGGAGATGGGCGGCGCGATGGCCGCCGTCGAGTCCGGCTATCTCAAGTCGCAGCTCGTCTCCTCGCACGCCGAGCGCCGCGCCCGTATCGAGTCCGGTCAAGAGAAGATCGTCGGCGTCAACATCTTCGAGACGACCGAGCCCAATCCACTCACGGCCGATCTCGACACAGCCATCCAGACGGTTGATCCGGCTGTCGAGGCCCGGGTCATCGCCTCGCTGCAGCACTGGCGCGACACCCGCTACCAGCCGCCCTTCAACCACCCGCGCCCCTGCAAGGCGCTGGAGAGGCTGAAGGAGGCCGCCAAGGGCACCGACAACCTCATGGAGGCCACCCTCGAGTGCGCCCGCGCCGGAGTCACGACCGGCGAGTGGGCCGGGGCCCTGCGCGAGGTGTTCGGCGAGTTCCGGGCGCCGACCGGTGTGTCGTCGGCGCCCGTCGCCGTCCCCGCCGAGGAGGGCTCGGCCATGTCCGAGGTGCGCCGCAAGGTCGACCTGACGGCCAAGGACCTCGGCGTCGGCAAGCTGCGCTTCCTGGTCGGCAAGCCCGGCCTGGACGGGCACTCCAACGGCGCCGAGCAGATCGCCGTGCGGGCCCGTGACGCCGGCTTCGAGGTGGTCTACCAGGGCATCCGCCTGACGCCCGAGCAGATCGTGGACGCGGCCCTCGCCGAGGACGTGCACGCGGTCGGGCTGTCCATCCTCTCCGGATCGCACGCCCAGCTGGTCCCGGACGTGCTGGAGCGCCTCCGTGTGGCCGGTGCCACAGATATACCGGTGATCGCCGGTGGCATCATCCCCAATGGCGACGCCGAACAGCTGCGGGCCGCCGGAGTGGCCGCGGTCTTCACCCCGAAGGACTTCGACATCACCGGCATCATCGGCCGCATCGTCGACGAGATCCGGAAAGCGAACAAGCTCGACCCCCTGGAGGTCCCCGCATGACCACGCCCGTCAACCGTCTGCGTCCGCGACGCTCCTGCCTCGCGGTCCCCGGGAGCAACCCCCGCTTCCTGGAGAAGGCGCAGGGCCTCCCCGCCGACCAGGTCTTCCTCGACCTCGAGGACGCGTGCGCCCCGCTCGCCAAGCCCGAGGCGCGGCACACCATCGTCAAGTTCCTCAACGAGGGCGACTGGACCGGCAAGACGAGGGTCGTGCGCGTCAACGACTGGACGACCGAGTGGACGTACCGCGACGTCGTCACGGTTGTCGAGGGTGCCGGCCAGAACCTCGACTGCATCATGCTCCCGAAGGTGCAGACGGCCCAGCAGATCGTCGCCCTCGATCTCCTGCTGACGCAGATCGAGAAGACCATGGGCTTCGAGGTCGGCAAGATCGGCATCGAGGCGCAGATCGAGAACGCCCAGGGCCTCAACAACGTCAACGAGATCGCGACCGCCTCCCAGCGCGTCGAGACGATCATCTTCGGCCCGGCCGACTTCATGGCGTCGATCAACATGAAGTCGCTGGTCGTGGGCGAGCAGCCGCCCGGCTACCCGGCGGACGCCTACCACTACATCCTGATGAAGATCCTGATGGCCGCCCGCGCCAACAACCTCCAGGCGATCGACGGTCCCTACCTGCAGATCCGCAACATCGACGGCTACCGCGAGGTGGCCCAGCGCGCCGCCGCGCTCGGCTTCGACGGCAAGTGGGTGCTGCACCCGGGCCAGGTCGAGGCGTCCAACGAGATCTTCTCGCCCTCCCAGGAGGACTACGACCACGCCGAGCTGATCCTGGACGCGTACGACTACTACACGTCCGAGGCGGGCGGCAAGAAGGGCTCCGCGATGCTCGGCGACGAGATGATCGACGAGGCCAGCCGCAAGATGGCACTGGTCATCTCCGGCAAGGGGCGTGCGGCCGGTATGCAGCGCACGTCGAAGTTCGAGATCCCGGAGGCCTGAGCGCGATGCAGTTCGGACGCACCTACGAGGAGTTCGAGGTCGGGGCGACGTACAAGCACTGGCCGGGCAAGACGGTCACGGAGTACGACGACCACCTGTTCTGTCTCCTCACCATGAACCACCACCCGCTCCACATGGACACCAACTATGCGGAGAAGACGACGGACTTCGGCAAGAACGTCGTCGTGGGCAACTACATCTACTCCCTGCTGCTCGGCATGTCCGTCCCGGACATCTCCGGCAAGGCGATCGCCAACCTGGAGATCGAGTCGCTCAAGCACGTGGCGCCGACCTTCCACGGCGACACGGTCTACGGCCAGACGACCGTTCTCGACAAGTGGCCGTCGAAGTCCAAGAACGACCGCGGCATCGTCTATGTCGAGACCAAGGGCTACAAGCAGGACGGCACGCTGGTCTGCGTGTTCCGCCGCAAGGTGATGGTGCCCACCGAGACGTACATCAAGGAACGCGGCGGCGAGCAGCCCGGCCGCCCGGAACTTCAGGAGGGCTGAGCCCGATGGCACGCCTCGCCCAGACCGCCGGTCTGACCGACATCCAGCAGGAGATCCTCTCCACCGTCCGCGACTTCGTGGACAAGGAGATCATCCCGGTCGCCACCGAGCTGGAGCACCGCGACGAGTACCCGCAGCAGATCGTCGACGGCCTCAAGGAACTCGGCCTGTTCGGCCTGATGATCCCCGAGGAGTACGGGGGCCTGGGCGAGTCGCTCCTCACCTACGCCCTGTGCGTCGAGGAGATCGCCCGTGGCTGGATGTCGGTGTCCGGCATCATCAACACGCACTTCATCGTGGCGTACATGCTCAAGCAGCACGGCACGCAGGAGCAGAAGGACCACTTCCTGCCGCGCATGGCGGCCGGCGACATCCGCGGCGCCTTCTCCATGTCGGAGCCGGGCCTCGGCTCGGACGTGTCCGCCATCACCTCCAAGGCGGTCAAGGACGGCGACGAGTACGTCCTCAACGGCCAGAAGATGTGGCTGACCAACGGCGGAACGTCAAGTCTGGTCGCCGTACTGGTCCGAAGTGATGAAGGACACCCCGAGGGCACCGCGCCCCACAAGTCGATGACGACCTTCCTGGTCGAGAAGGAGCCCGGCTTCGGAGAGGTCCGCCCCGGCCTCACCATCCCCGGGAAGATCGACAAGATGGGCTACAAGGGCGTCGACACCACCGAACTCATCATGGACGGCCTGCGAATTCCGGCCAACCGTGTGCTCGGTGGCGTAACCGGCCGGGGTTTTTACCAAATGATGGACGGCGTGGAGGTCGGCCGCGTGAACGTGGCGGCGCGCGGCTGCGGCGTCGCTCAGCGTGCGTTCGAGCTCGGCGTCCAGTACGCCCAGCAGCGTCACACGTTCGGCAAGGCGATCGCCCAGCACCAGGCCATCCAGTTCAAGCTGGCCGAGATGGCTACCAAGGTCGAGGCCGCGCATGCCATGATGGTCAACGCGGCACGCAAAAAGGACTCAGGGGAGCGAAACGACCTTGAGGCCGGTATGGCGAAGTACCTCGCCTCCGAGTACTGCAAGGAGGTCGTGGAGGACGCCTTCCGGATCCACGGCGGCTACGGCTTCTCCAAGGAGTACGAGATCGAGCGCCTCTACCGCGAGGCCCCGATGTTGCTGATCGGTGAAGGTACGGCCGAGATCCAAAAAATGATCATCGGTCGCAGGCTGCTCGAAGAGTATCGGTTCCAGGGCTAGATGTCCGGATACGGGGTGTTTTCTTGGAGAAGAAGATCACACCCCGTCAGCACTCTTCGGCCGCCGACTCGGCTTCCTGGCTTGCCCAGTTGCGGCCCGCGACCGGTACCATCCCGGGAAAGCCGCCGTCCCCCGTTACAGCGCGGCATCATCCGCTACGAAGGTCATCCATGCCCCACAGCCAAACCTCTGCACCACGCGACAGCCGGGCCGGCGTACGCCTCGCGCGCGGAGCATCGCCGTGGCTTCTGCCGACCGTCGCCACCGCAGCCCTCAGCCTGGCCCGTGCGCGCCGCTCCGGCGTCGCCAAGGCCGTGGCCGTTCCCGCCACCGCGCTCGCGGCGGGCATGCTGTGGTTCTTCCGCGACCCCGAGCGCGAGATCGCCCCGGGCCGGGTCATCTCGCCCGCCGACGGTGTGGTGCAGAGCATCATGCCGTGGAAGGACGGCCGTACCCGCGTCGCGATCTTCATGAGCCCGCTCAACGTCCACGTCAACCGCGCGCCGCTCTCCGGCGAGGTGACGTCGGTCGAGCACATCCCCGGCGGGTTCGTTCCGGCGTTCAACAAGGAGAGCGAGAACAACGAGCGCGTAGTCTGGCATTTCGACACCGAACTCGGCGACATCGAGATGATCCAGATCGCCGGCGCGGTGGCCCGCCGCATCGTGCCGTACATCCCGCAGGGGACGAAGGTCGAGCAGGGTGACCGCATCGGTCTGATCCGCTTCGGCTCGCGCGTCGACATCTACCTGCCCGAGGGCGTGGACGTCGCGGTCGAGGTCGGCCAGAAGACCGTGGCTGGGGTGACTCGCATTGACCGTGATTGATCCTGATACCCAGGCGGGCTGGGTGCCCGAGGCCGACGGGGTGGACGAAGAGGAGGAGATGCCCCTCTCTCTCCGCCTCTCAATAGCGGACACCCTCACCCTGGGCAACGCCACGTGCGGCTTCATGGCGGTGTACTTCACCACCACCGGCATCCTGATCCCGCACCTCACCGGTGACCAGGAGACGGGCATGGCCCGCCACAGCGCGGCCACCGCGGTCATCCTGATGCTGTGCGCGGCGGTCTTCGACCTGTTCGACGGCCTGGTGGCGCGCAAGCTGCGCTCCTCCCCCATGGGCGCGGAGCTGGACAACCTGTCGGACCTGATCAGCTTCGGTCTGGCGCCGGCGTACTTCGTCCTCGTCTACGGCATGGTCGCGGACGACGCACATCAGCGGGTGGCCGCGGTCGGGGCAATCGTGGTGCTCCTGGCCGTGGTGCTGCGTCTGGCGAGATTCTCGTGCGTGACCGTCCCGAACGGCATGTTCCAGGGCATGCCGTCACCGTTCGGCGCGCTGACGGTCGTCTCGATCGTCCTGCTGGAGCTGCCCTTCGTGGCGACCCTGCTGGCGATCCTGGGCACGGCCTGGCTGATGGTGAGCCGGGTCGAGTACCCGAAGCCGCGGGGACGGCTCGCGGTGGCGATGCTGTCCTGGATCGTCGTGTCGATGGGCCTGCTGGCGGCCTGGGCGTTCGACGCCCCGAGCGGCCAGCTGCTCCTCCAGACGGGGTGCGCGCTCCAGCTGGTCACCGGTGCGGTGATCCCCCTGTTCGCCACGGCGCGCCGGGTGAACAACTTCCGCGACAATCGGCGCGAGGCGCGGGCGGCGCAGTTGCCGTAGCGGCTCTTGTACGACGACGAAGGCCCCGAACCCGCTGGGTTCGGGGCCTTCATGTGTGTGGCGCCGTCCGGGGGCTGCCGCCCCCAGACCCCCGCTTCGGCCTGAACGGCCTCGTCCTCAAACGCCGGACGGGCTGAAAGATCAAGCCCCGCCCGGCGAAAAATCAGCCCGCCCCGGCAGAATTCAGCCCCTCCGGCGTTTGAGGAGCGGGGGTCCGGGGGCTGGCCCCCGGGGCGGGACGGGTAGGGGCGGCGGGGGCGAAAAAGCCCGTCTCAGGTCAGGAAGTCCCGGCCGATCTGCTCCGCCACCCGCTCCAGGATCGGCCCGGCGTCCGCGATGCACTTCGCCACGTCCGGCTCCACGGTGGTCAGCGGATACGCCCGCCGGATCCCCGCCCGTCCCAACGCCTCCGGCGGCAGCGCCAGACGGCCGCACACCGCCACGACCTCCTTGTCCGCGGCGCGCGCGGCGGCGGCGACCCCCGCCGGCGCCTTGCCGTGCAGGGTCTGCTCGTCCAGGGAACCCTCCCCGGTGATCACCAGATCCGCCCACTCCAGCGCCGGCGCGAAGCCGAGCACGTCGAGCATCACCTCGATGCCGGGGCGGAAACCGGCGCCGAGGAGCAGGGCGCCGTACCCGACGCCGCCCGCCGCACCCGCCCCCGGGGACGCGGCGAATTCCGCCGCCTTCGCGCCGACCGCTTCCTCCAGCACCTTCGCGTAGTGCGCGAGGGCCGTGTCCAGGACCTCCACATCGTCCGGGGCGGCGCCCTTCTGCGGGCCGTAGACGGCGGGTGCGCCCTTCGGGCCGGTCAGCGGGTTGTCGACGTCGCTCGCCAGGACCAGTTCGACGGAGGCGAGACGCGGGTCCAGGCCGGACAGGTCGGCCGCGGCGAGCTCGCTCAGTCCGCCGCCGCCCGGGGGAACCGGCTCGCCCTCCGCGTCCAGGAACCGCGCCCCGAGCGCGGACAGCATCCCGGCCCCGCCGTCGGTGGTCGCGCTGCCGCCGACGCCGAAGACGATCGTGCGGGCACCCGCATCCAGCGCGGCCCGCAGCAGCTCACCGGAGCCGTACGTCGATGCCGTGAGCGGTGCGAAGACACCGGCCGGCAGTCGCTGCAGCCCGCTGGCCTCGGCCATCTCCACGACCGCCGTGCCCGCACGCAGTGCGAAGGCCGCCGTCACCTCGTCGCCCAGCGGCCCCGCGACGCGCACCTCGTGCCGCTCGAAACCGGCCGCGACCGCCGCGTCCACGGTCCCGTCGCCACCGTCGGCCACGGGCAGCGACTCCACCTGGAGCTCCGGCACGACCCGGCGCAGCCCGGCCGTCACCCGCTCGGCGACCTGCACGGCCGTCAGCGACCCCTTGAACTTGTCCGCGGCGATGAGCACGCGCTGTGTCACCTGTTTCCCCTTGCTCTCCGGGCCTCGCGCATGTCAAGGCCAGTCGCGCCGCTGCGACCTTAACCGGAGCAGGCCCCGGCCGTCATTCCGTGACCGGCCCCTGGGACGCAGGCCGTCGATCGTCTGCGACACCATCGTGGCTGGTCGCGCCCACGCGGCGGAGCCGCATATCGACACAGCCCCGCCCCCCTTCGGGGCGCGGCCCTGTCGAACCCCGCGCAGCCTGCACCCAAATTGGGTAAGCCTTCTGCTATGACCCCTGTGGGCACTGAGTCAGAGCTCGCGGACCGCATCCTCGGGGGCTGGCTGGGCCGGATCTCGGGCAACATGCTCGGCAAGCCGGTCGAGCAGGGCGACCTGTGGACGCGGGACCGTATCGACCGCTATCTGCGCCAGGCCGCCGCACTGCCCCTCACCGACTATCTTCCCGAGCCCGCCGACGAGAGCGACGGCTTCGAGCTGCGCCCCGAGTGGCGCCAGTGCGTGCGCGGCCGGATCCACGGCAGCTGCCGCGACGACGACGTCGACTACGCGATCCTCGGCCTGGACCTCCTGGAGACGCACGGCTTCGACTTCAGCACCGAGCAGGTCGGCGACCTGTGGCTGCTGCGGCTGCCGTATCTGCAGACCTTCACGGCGGAGCGGGCCACCTACCGCAATCTGGCCAACGGGCTGAAGCCGCCGCTGACGGCCACGTACGACAACCCGTACCAGGAGTGGATCGGCGCCCTGATCCGCGCCGACATCTACGGCTGGACCTGCCCGGGCGTGCCGCGCCGCGCCGCCTCCCTGGCCCGCCGGGACGCGGTGCTGTCGCACACCGGCAACGGCGTGTACGGCGCGATGTGGGCGGCGGCGCTGATCGCCGCGGCCTTCACCGCACCCACCGTGCGGCACGCCGTCGACGAGGCCCTTGCCGTCATCCCGGCGAGCAGCCGGCTCGCCCGTACCGTACGGCGGGTCGTCTCCCTCCACGACACGCGGATGACCTGGGAGGACACGCTCACGACGGTGGCCGAGGAGACCGCCGGCCTCGGCTGGATCCACACCATCCCGAACGCCGCCGTACTCACCGCAGGACTTCTGTACGGCGACGGCGACTTCACCCGCACCATCACGCTGACCGTCCGCGGCGGCCTGGACACCGACTCCAACGGGGCGACGGCCGGCTCGGTGGCGGGCGTACTGACCGGTGCGGACGCGATTCCGGCGCAGTGGAAGGAGCCGCTGGAGGACACGGTCCGCAGTGCGGTGTTCGGCTTCGACGGGGTGCGGATCAGCGAGCTGGCGCGGCGGACGGTGCAGCTGGCGCAGGCGGAGGGCCGGCCGAGGGGTGAGCCTGGTCGGTCGCTTCCCCGGCCCGGGCGGTGAGGGCGGGATGCGGCCGCGTGAGCTGGTTACCCTTCCTTGATGACCTCCACGCCAGACTTCGCCACGTACCTCGCCGGCCTGCCCCGCATTCTCGCCGGGGCCGCCGCCCTGTTCCGCGACGCCGAGGGCCGGGTGCTGCTCGTCGAGCCCAACTACCGCGAGGGCTGGGCGCTGCCCGGCGGCACGATCGAGTCCGACGACGGCGAGACCCCGCGCCAGGGTGCGCGCCGCGAGACGCTCGAGGAGATCGGTCTCGACCGCGAACTGGGCCGGCTGCTCGCGGTCGACTGGGTGTACAAGCCGAGCTGGCCGCCGTTGGTAGCCTATCTGTACGACGGCGGTGTCCTCGACGAGGACGACCTCAAGGCGATCCGTCTGCAGGAGGAGGAACTGCTCTCCTGGCGCCTCGTCCCCCGCGAGGAACTCGACGACTACCTGCTGGGCACCCTCGGCCACCGCGTCCGGGTCGCCCTGGACGTCCTGGCGGAGGGTTCGGGCACAGCCGAGTTGGAGAACGGGCAGCGGGTGGCCTGACCGGGCGTCGGCTCACCCCTCGGGGTCGCGGGGCTTGGCGTCCACCTCCCGCAGCCCCTCGTCGCGCGCGGTGACCCTGGCCTCGGTCCGGTGGCCGCGCTCGATGTAGTCGCGGACGACGAGCTCGACGGCGTCCTGAGGGTTGCCGACGCCCGCGAGGACCATGACTTCCACGACGAGTTCGGCATCGAGCGAGACGGTGACCTTGGCCATGGCCGGAACCTAGCACCGGAGGGCGCGCACGAATATCCGTTCGCCCCACCCGGTCCGCCGTCCTACCCTCGGTGCCATGAGCAAGCCCCTCGTCGCGATCCTCAGCGGTGCCGGTATCTCGACGGACTCCGGGATCCCCGACTACCGCGGCCCCAACGGGCTGTGGCGGAAGGATCCCGAGGCCGAGAAGCTCGTGACGTACGAGTACTACATGGGCGATCCGGAGATCCGGCGCCGGTCCTGGCAGATGCGGCGCAAGAACCGCACGCTGCAGGCCGAGCCCAACGCCGCGCACCGGGCCGTGGCGGAGCTGGAGCGGTCCGGTGTTCCCGTGCGGGTGATCACGCAGAACGTCGACGGGCTGCATCAGCTCGCCGGGTTGCCCGCCCGCAAGGTGCTCGAACTGCACGGTTCCGCGCGGAGCTTCGTGTGCACGGGGTGTCATGCGCGCGGGCCGATGGAGGACGCGCTCGCCCGGCTCGAGGCCGGGGAGGACGACCCGGCGTGCCTGGGGTGCGGGGGCATTCTCAAGCCGGCGACGGTGATGTTCGGCGAACGGCTCGACCCGGTGGTCCTCGGTGAGGCTCTCGCCATCACCAAGGCCTGTTCCGTGTTCATCGCCGTCGGCACCAGCCTGCAGGTGCAGCCCGCGGCCGGACTGGCCGGCGTCGCCGCCGACAACGGCGCACGGCTCGTCATCGTCAACGCCGAGGCGACGCCGTACGACGACCTCGCGGACGAAGTCGTACGGGAACCCATCGGCACCGCACTGCCCGAACTCCTGGACCGGCTGAACGCCGAGAGCCGGAGCTGAGGCCCGGGCCGCCGTCCCGCGCGCCCACGACGGGCACGGTGTCAGCTCCCGGCCGGGACGATGGTGCCGAAGGAGGCTGCGGCGATCTGCTGGATGTAGCGCATCTCCGTGCCGTCGAGGTTGTTGGGGTTGAGGGAGTAGACGATCTTGCGGGAGAGGTCGCTGGTAGCGAAGACACCGCTGGTGTAGCCGGGGCGGGAGCCGGTCTTGCCCCAGACCACGACGCCGTTGGAGGCCTTGACCCGCATCAGGCCCATGGTCATGCAGGCCCGGCCGGCGTCCGTCTGGGTGCGGCACTGGCTGCTGTGGTAGCTGGGGACGTCCGGGACCGCGAAGAGCTCGGCCTGCTGGGCCGGCGGAAGCAGACGGCCGCGGAACAGCTGGGTGATGAAGCGGTCGAGGTCGGCGGGGGTGGAGATCATGCCGCCCTCGGCCCAGGGCCAGGGGCTCTGCTCGGTGACGTCCACAGGGCGCCTGGTCCCGTCCGCGGACTTGACCATCAGATAGCCGTGCGAGTGCGGGCCGGGCAGGTTGGGGTCGTCCGCGTCGGGGACGTAGGTGTCGTGCAGGCCGAGGGGGCGGGTGATCCGGGACCGCACCTCGTGGGCGAAGGTGTGCCCGGTGATCTTCTCGATCAGCACGCCGGCGACGTAGTAGTTCATGCCGTTGTACTGCTGCGCGGTGCCCGGCGCGAACTGCATCGGCTGACCGGCCATCAGGTCGATGACCTGCTGCGGGGTGAAGCTCTTCAGACGGTGGGCGGCGAACCATTCGGGGCTGCCGTCGCCGAAGTCCGGGCTGTCGGCCGCGCGCGGCAGACCGCTGGTGTGGTTGAGCAGCTGGCCCACCGTGACCAGTGGCAGCTCGGCGGGCAGAACGCCCGGCAGGTAGTGCTGCACGGGTGTGTCCAGGTCGATCCGGTGCTCGGCGGCGAGTTGGAGCACGACGGTCGCGGTGAAGACCTTGGAGATGCTGCCGATCCGGAAGTGCCCGTCGCGCGGGACGCCCTGGCCGGTCTCCAGGTCGCCCACGCCCGAGGTGCCCCACCAGTGGCCGGCCCTGCCGGTGATCCGCAGCAGTGCGCCGGTGACGTCCGCGCTGGGCAGGCCGCTGATGGCCGCCCTGAGCTTGACCGGATCGAGCGCGGGCAGCGGCGTGCTGGTCGCCGCCGCAGGTGGCGTAGCGGGGATCGCGGCGGAGGCGGGGACGGCCACACTGACGGCCAGGGCGGCCAGCACGGCGCCGGCGGCTGCCACAGCGGACCAACGGGTATGACGCAAGGTGCAGTTCACGGCAGGGCTCTCCCAGGGTGACGGTCGGACCGGCGAACGCCCGGCCCGACCACGAGTCTCATGCGCCCCGGCAGCCCCGTTCATCAGGAGCGTCCCCGAGTAACCCCCCACCGCACCCTGAGAACTGATCAGGGGTCAGGTTCCTACCTGATCAGGGTGACCCTGCCGGAACAGCGTCCACCCGTACCACCCGCACGCCCGCTTCCTCCAGCGCCGCGCAAGTCGCCGCGTCCGACGCGTCGTCGGTCACGACGATGTCCAGGTCCTCGGGGCCACAGATCTTCACCATGCCCGTTCCGGGGAACTTGGCGCCGTCAGCGAGGAGCGCCACCTTGTCGGCAGCGGCGATCATGGCCCGTCTGGCGGGTACCTCGGCGACCGTGGTGTCCATGACCTGGCCTCCGGCACGGACGCCGCAGGCGCCCATGAAGAGCCAGTCGGCGTGCACCTGACGCAGGTTGTCCTCTGCCATGAAGCCGTCCAGCATGCGCGATTCGCGGACAACCATTCCGCCGAGCAGCATCAGTTCGACGTTCTCGTCCTGGACGAGCTCGTCGTACACCCCGAGGTTGTTGGTGATCACGGTGATACGGCGCCCGTGCAACCGGCGGGCCAGGCGGTGGACCGTCGTGCCCGAGTCGAGGATGACCGACTGGCCTTCCTCGATCATCGTGGCGGCCTCGGCGGCTATCGCGTCCTTCTCGGGCACCCGCACCTCGGCGGCCTCCGCGAAGGGCGCGGGAGCCTCCTCGATGACCGCTCCCCCATGGACCCGGGTGAGCAGTCCGTCCTCCTCCAGCTTGAGGAGGTCACGACGGACGGTCGCGGCACTGGCCCCCAACTGGTCGGAGAGGTCCGTCACGGTGGCGGTGCCGCCGGATCTCAACGCCTGCAGGATGAGTTGGTGTCGTTGTTCAGCGAGCACGCAACGGACCCTACACGGCACCGGGTCGGCGCGGCTGAGCAGCTAGAACAGTGCCGTTCCGGTTTCGAGGTCCAGCAGGCGCTGCTTGCGGTCCAGGCCGCCGCCGTAGCCCGTAAGGCTGCCGTTCGCGCCGACGACTCGGTGGCAGGGGACGATGATGCCGATCGGGTTCTTGCCGTTGGCGAGGCCGACCGCGCGGGAGGCGGACGGGTTGCCGAGGGCCGCGGCGAGTTCACCGTAGGAGCGGGTCTCGCCGTAGGGGATCTGGCGGAGCTGGTCCCACACTGTTCGCTGGAACGGGGTTCCGTGCAGGCGCAGTTCGAGGGTGAACTCCTTCAAGTCGCCTGCGAAATAGGCCTCCAGTTGTTCCTCCGCCTCTGCGAAGAGGGTCTCGTCCCGTGCGCCGAATGACTCCTCGGGTGGACGGTGGCGCTGCTCGGTCATGTAGAGGCCGCACAGGATGCCGTCGTCGGCTACGAGGGTGAGAGGGCCGTAGGGGCTGTCGATCACGGTGTGGTGCTTCACGGTGCTCATCGCGAACGTCCTTACACGGGCAGGAAGTTGATGGGGTGACTGTCGGTCGCCCACAGGTACTGGACGGCGTAAGCCCGCCAGGGGCGTCAGGCCGCCGCGCGGGCGGTGAGGGCCGCCGGGGTGGACGGCAGGCCCAGTTCCTGGGCGGCGCGGCGGATGCCGAGGTCGGTGGGGAGGAAGGCGTCGGGGTCGCCGAGGGCGCGCATGGCGATGACGTCGACGGTCCAGGGGCCGAAACCGGGCAGGGCGAGGAGCCGGGATCGGGTTTCGGGCCAGTCGCTCTCCGGACCCAAATGCACGGTTCTGTCGGCGAGTTGGCGCACCAGGGTGGTGAAGGTGGTGCGGCGGGTGCGGGGCATGGCCAGGGACTCGGGATCGAGGGCGGCGAGCGCCTCGGGGGTGGGGAAGAGGTGGGTGAGGCCGCCTTCCGGGTCGTCGACGGGGTCGCCGTGTGCCATGACCAGGCGGGAGGCGTGGGTGCGGGCGGCGGCCGTGGAGACCTGTTGGCCGAGTACGGCCCGTACGGCGAACTCCGCCTCGTCGACCGTGCGCGGGACGCGTCGGCCGGGGGCCTTGTCCACCAGCGGTGCGAGGAGGGGGTCCGTGCGGAGCTGGTCGTCGATCGCGACCGGGTCGGCGTCCAGGTCGAGCATGCGGCGGCAGCGGCTGATGGCGACGGGCAGGTCGCGCAGGTCGCTGAGGGTGAGGCGGCAGGCGATGTGGTCGGGTTCGGGGGCCAGGGTCGCGATGCCGTGGCCGTACGGGAGGCGGAGGGTGCGGCGGTAGGCGCCCTCGCGCCACTCCTCCACGCCGGGTACGGCGGTCGCCGCGAGGTGGCCGAAGAGGTTGTCGGGGTTGAGGGGGGTGCGGAAGGGCAGGCGGAGGGTGAGGGTGCCGGGGGCCGCGGGGGCGTTCTTCTTCGGCAGCCTCGCCCGCAGCTCGCTCGGGGAGAGCGCGAAGACCTCGCGCACGGTGTCGTTGAAGGTGCGGATCGAGGAGAAGCCGGCGGCGAAGGCGATCTCCGCCATGGGGAGTGGGGTCGTCTCGATCAACAGGCGGGCCGTCTGGGCGCGTTGGGCGCGGGCCAGGGCCAGCGGGCCGGCGCCGAGTTCGGCGAGCAGCTGGCGTTCGATCTGGCGGGTGCTGTAGCCGAGGCGGGCGGCGAGGCCGGGGACGCCGTCGCGGTCCACGACGCCGTCGGCGATCAGGCGCATCGCGCGGGCCACGAGGTCGGCACGCTGGTTCCACTCCGGGGAGCCCGGGCTGGTGTCGGGGCGGCAGCGCTTGCAGGCCCGGAATCCGGCCTGCTGGCAGGCGGCGGCGCTCGGATAGAAGGTCATGTTCTCGGGCTTGGGCGGTACGACCGGGCAGCTGGGCCGGCAGTAGATGCGGGTGGTCAGGACCGCCGTGAAGAACCATCCGTCGAAGCGGGCGTCCTTGGACTGGACGGCGCGTACGCAGCGCTCTCGGTCGGTGTGCATCCCGTTCTGCATGCGTCCAGCATCGGCGATGGGCGGTGCCGGGGCTGGCGAGAATCCGACATCAAGGTGGTGTGGTCTGGAGCGGCCCGGATCACCCTCTCCTTGGCACGGTAGGTGATGGGTACGCTGCCCTGCATGGACCGTGGACGGCAGCGACCGATGTGGCCGCTGTACGCGGCGGGGTTCACCACCGCGTTCGGGGCGCACGGTATCGCCGCGAACCTCGGGGGTGCCGGACAGGGCGCGGTCACCTCGCTGCTCGTCCTGGGCGGGCTGCTGGCGCTCTACGACGGGGCGGAGGTCGTCCTGAAGCCGGTGTTCGGCACGGTGGCCGACCGGGTGGGGGCGCGGCCGGTGCTGCTGGGCGGGCTGGTGGCGTTCGCCGCCGCGTCCGCGGTGTACGTCCTCGCGGACAGCCCGGGGTGGCTCTGGGCCGCGCGGCTCGGGCAGGGGGCGGCGGCGTCCGCGTTCTCGCCGGCCGCGTCGGCGCTGGTGGCGCGGCTGAATCCGGCGGCCAAGCACGGGCGGGTCTTCGGTGGTTACGGCTTCTACAAGTCCATCGGCTACACGCTGGGACCGCTGCTCGGCGGAGTGCTGGTGTGGGCGGGCGGGCTGCGGCTGCTGTTCGCCGTACTGGCGGTGCTCGGTGCTGCCGTCGCGGTGTGGGCACTGGTCGCCGTGCCCGTCGTGGCACCGCTCCCCCGCACCCGGCAGACCCTGCTGGATCTGGCGCGACGGCTGACGGACCCGGCGTTTCTCGTGCCGACGGCCGCGCTCGCGGGGGCCACTGCCGCGCTCTCGGCCGGGGTGGGCTTTCTGCCGGTGTCCGGTGCGGTGGCCGGGCTCGGGACGGTGGCGACGGGGGCCGCGGTGTCGGTACTGGCGGGGTGCGCGGCGGTCGTACAGCCCCGTGCCGGACGCGCCTTGGACGCCGGGCGTCTCACCGCGGGCGCCGGCCTCACCGCAGGGCTGCTGCTCGCGGGAACCGGCCTGGCCTGCGCGATGCTGCCCGGCCTGACCGGCATCCTGCTCGCCGCCGCCCTCATCGGCACCGGCACGGGCCTGATCACCCCACTGGGCTTCGCGACCCTGGCCTCGGCGACCCCGCAGGAACGGCTCGGACAGACGATGGGCGCGGCGGAACTCGGCCGCGAACTCGGGGACGCGGGCGGCCCGTTGCTGGTGGCGGGGGTCGCGGCCGCAGCGACCCTGACATACGGGTTCGGCGCGTTGGCGATGGTGCTGGGGTGCCTGGCGGTGGGGGTTGTGGCGGGGGTACGGAGAACGACGGCCGGGCCACGCTGAGGCGGGAGCGGGGGCGGACCGGCTGAGGGGCCGACGCAGGCTGTCCAGCCCGGGCAGCTCGCCCCCACTGCCGCCCCAGACAGCACCCGCCAGCGCCCACTCCGGGCATGCGCCTGCCCGGCGTTCAGTCCGGACGAACGGCTGCCCGGCGTCCAGTTCGGGCAAGCGCTTGCCCGGCGTCCAGTTCGGGCAAGCGCCAGCGTCCCCGTCGGCCGGGGCAAGCACCCGCCCCCCCGTCCGGCCCAAGCGAGCGCCGGCGCCCCTGTCGGCCGGGGCAAGCGCCCGCCCCCGACTAGTCCAGGCAAGCGCCGGCGCCCATGGCGGCCCGCGCCGCCTCCTGCGCCTGCTGCTAGCGCGCCCACGCCTCTGTCGGGCCCCTGCCAGCCCGGTCCACCCCGGGCATGCGCCCGCACCCCATCCAGTCCAGGCGACCGCCAGCGCCACCACCCGCCCCGCGCCGCCCCCTTCACCTGAAGCAACCACCCACGCCTCCCTCCGGCCCGGGCCAGCGCCCGCCCCGGGCATCCGCCCGCACCCCATCCAGTCCAAGCGCACGCCAGCGCCACCACCCGCGCGTGCCACCCCCTTCACCTGAAGCAAGCACTCACGCCCACGCCCACGCCCAGCCCCGACAAGCACCGCCCCTCCACCCCGGCGAGCGCCAGCTCCTCCCGTCGGCCGCGCCACCTCCTTCGCCTGCAGCGAGCGCCCACGTCCGCCCGGGCAAGCACCCGCCCCCGTCGCCCACGCCCGGCCCGGGCCACCGTTCACCCCCGTCCAGTCCAGGCGAGCGCGCGTCCACCGTCACCCCCAGGGCAGGCGCCCGCCTTACGTCAGCACGCTGCCCAGCAGATGCAGCAGATCGGCCGTCGCGTCCGCCGCGCCGAGGGCGGGGAGGACGCCGAGGGCCAGTACCGCCCCGGCGATCGGGCGCAGGTGGGGTGGTGGGGCCGTCTGCAGGGCGGCGACGCGGCGGGTGACGGCTCGGTCGGAGAAGTTCAGTGCGCAGCCGGGGCGGTGGGCGACCAGGGCGGCTCGGGCCAGGGCCTGGGCGGTGGTCCGGCGGTCGCCCACTGCCTCGGCGGCGCATTCGTCGGCCCAGCGCTCCACCAGGTAGGCGACCGTCGTACGCACTGGCGTGAGCAGGGGGTTCACCGCTGCGGCGAGGGTGACCGCGTGGACGAGCAGGGAGTGGCGGTGCGCGAGGTGGGCGCGCTCGTGGGCGAACAGGACGCGGCGTTCGGCGGGGCGCAGCGCGGCCAGCATCGCGGAGGTGACCAGGATCCGGCCCGGGGTTCCGGGCACCGCGAACGCCTGCGCGGTCGGCGAGGCCGCGACGACGAGCTCGGTGCCGTCCGGGTGGCCCTCGCACAGGCGGCGCAGGGTGCGGCGGGTGGCGCGTTCGGCGCGGACCACCCGCAGGACCCGGCAGACGGCCACCGCGAGAACCGCGAGCGCGGTGAGGGCGACGATCTCCGGGACGGGATCGGGCAGCACCCGGCCGTCCTCACGGGCGTCGGCGACGACCGGCGGTGCCTCGCCGACGAGCGTGACGGTCAGCAGGACCAGCGCCCAGGTGGTGGCACCCGCGGCGAGGACGGCGGCCCAGGTCAGGGCCCGGGCCGCCGGAGCGGGCGCAAGGCGCAGGCCGACGTACGGGCTGACCAAAGCGAGCAGCAGGGACAGCAGCAGCGGGGTGTAGACGTCGATCCTCATGGCCCGCGCCGCCTCCTTCGCCTACCGCCTCTGCGCCTCTTGTCGACTTGTCGAAACGCGCGCGCCTCGGGAACACCCTGCCGATGCTGTGGCCGGCCGCCTCACGCACCGCTCTCGCCGAGGAGTGCCCGCAGCGCGGCCTCCTCCGCCGGGCTCAGTCCCGTGACGAACTGCTGGAGGGCGGCTATCGGGTCGGGGCCGCGGTCCAGGGCCTGGTGCATGGCCTCGGCGGTCATCTGTGCCGCGTTCTTCGCCGGACGGTAGGCGCCGCGCCGGCCGTCGGCGTCCCGCAGGACGAGGCTCTTGTCGTGCAGTCGCCGAAGGATCGTGTGCACGGTGTTGTAGGCGAGATCGCCGCCGAGGTCGGTCTGGATCTCGGCCGGGGTGAGAGCCCGGTCCGTCGCCCACAGGGTGGCGAGGACCTCGCTCTCCAGCTCGCCGGGGCTGCGTCGCTCGCCCCTGCCGCGAGGAGTCGTGCCTGCCATGGCCACCACCTTACGGTGCGTAGGGTCCGGCGGTCACGAAGTCGCACTCGGCCCTTACCCGGCTCCGGTTTCACCCAGACCTACAACCTGTAGGGTGAGACCAACCCTACAACTTGTAGGGCCGGATGGGTGAACCATGACGAGGACCTCCCACGCCACTTCGACCCGCGCCACCGGGCACGGGCCGCCGGCGACCACCCGGCCGCCGCGGCGCTCCGCGGGCGAGTGGTGGCTCACGGCGGTGGCGGCCGCCTTCACGCTGCTCCAACTCGCCCTGGTGCGGCCCGGAATGGGCCTGGGCTGGGACGAGACGGTGTACGTCAGCCAGGTGAGCACCCACGCCCCGGCGGCCTTCTTCAGCGCGCCGCGCGCCCGCGGCATCACCCTGCTGGTGGCCCCCGTCGCCTCCTGGTCGTCGTCCACCGCGCTCCTGCGGGTGTACTTGGCGGTCCTGTCCGGGTTCGGTCTGTACTGGGCCCTGCGAGCGTGGCGGGGCCTGTTCCCGGTACGGGTGATCGCGACCGGCGGCGCCCTGTTCGCATCGCTGTGGATCACCCTCTTCTACGGCCCGCAGGCCATGCCCAACTACTGGGTGGCCGTGGGCGGTTCGGCCACCGTGGGCTTCTTCCTGCACGCCCGGTCCGACCGTACCCGCCGCGGCGCCCTGTGGGGCGTGGCCGCGGGCACGGCGCTGATGGCGTGGATGCGGCCCACTGACGCCGTCTGGGTCAGCCTCCCGCTGCTCGCGCTCGTGCTGTTCGTCCGCCCCCGACACCATCTGCGGCTGCTCCTGGCCCTGGTCACCGGCCTGGCGGCGGGGGCCGCCGAGTGGATCGTCGAGGCGTACGCCGACTACGGCGGCGTCGGCGCCCGGCTGGCCGCAGGCTCCCGCATCCAAGGCGGCCTGGGCCTGCACAACGCCGTCGTCGACCAGCTCCGCAGCCTCGGCGGACGTGCCCTGTGCCGCCCGTGCACGGGGGCGATCGCGAGCCCGACGGTGATCGCCTGGTGGTTCACCCTCCCGCTGCTCGCCGCCGCCGCGCTGGTCATCGCCGTACGGGCCCGCCGTACGACCCCCACGCTGCTGCCGCTGGCCTGTGCGTCGACCGCGGCCGTGCCGTACCTCTTCCTGATCGGCTACGCCGCACCCCGTTTCCTGCTGCCCGCGTACGCCCTGCTCGCGATCCCGGTCGCGGACGCCCTGGCCCGTCTGGTCACCGCACCGAGCGGGCGCCGGCGAACGCTGGCGGCGGCCGTGGTGGGCGTGGTTCTCGCAGGCCATCTGGCCGTGCAGTTCGACGTGTTGGAGCGCGCCGTGTCCAGGACCACCGCCGGCCACCGCGGCTGGGGCCGCACCGCCGCGGACCTGCGCCGTCTCGGCGTACGCCCACCGTGCCTGGTCACCGGGGGCGATTCCGTGCCGGTCGCCTTCGCCGCGGGCTGCGCCTCCGCCCACACCGGCGGTCACGACGCCAACACCACCCCTGCGGAACTCGCGCGAACCGGCCGCCGGATGCCGGTCGTCCTTCTCACCCCTCGTCTTGGCCACCCGCCGTCGTACGCCCGCACTTGGCGGCCACACCGCCTGACGGGCGGTTATGCGTACCTGTCTCCCGGCGCGGCAGGGAAAGGCGGTCAAGGATGACCCCGTCCGTGGACGGGACGGCACGCACGAGCGCCGTCGGCGGAGTCCCGGCCGACTCGGCAGCGCCCCGAAGGGGGGCGGGGCTGCCTCGATCTGCGGCTCCGCCACGAGGCGCGACCGGCGACAACGGCACCGCAGACGAAAGACATCCCGTCGCGGCCATCGCCGCACTGGTCCTCACCGCCGCCGCCATCGGCCTCGCCGCCCTGCACTGGCCCGTCCTCGACTCGGGCATCGACCGACTGGCCGTCGCCGACCGCGGCTGGCTGCTGCTGGCCGCCCTGCTCACCCTGCTGACCTGGGCAAGCGCGGCGCTCGCGCAACAGGGCGCGGTGCGCGAGGCGCTGCCCGCAGGCCGGCTGCTGACGGTGCAGTTCGCGGCCTCCGCCGCGAACCACCTGCTGCCTGCCGGGCTCGGCGCGGGCGCGGTGAATCTGCGGTTCCTGATGCGCAGCGGCCTGACACCCGGCCGAGCGGCCACGGCCCTCGCGGTCAAGTCCACCGCCGGAGCCGTCGTCCGGATCGCCCTGATCACGGTGCTCGCCCTCGTCTGTCCCGGCGTGCTGCGGCTGCCGTCGCTGGGCGGACCGAAGCTGCTGGTCGGCGCGCTGGCGGCAGTCGCGGCGGTGCCCTTGGCCGTCCTGCTCGTGCGGCGGACGCGGCTGCGGCGGGGGTTGGCCTGCGCGGCGGCCGACGTACGTGCCGTGCACGAGAACCCCCGACGCGCGGCGGCCCTGTGGGGCGGCTCGCTGGCCTTCGCGGCCCTGCACACGGCGGTGGTGATCGCCGTCGTCCGCGCCCTGGACGTACCGCTGCCCGTGGGGCGCATCGCGCTCGCCTATCTCGCCGCGAGCAGTGCCGCCGTCCTGCTGCCGACCCCCGGCGGCCTCGGCTCCCTGGACGCCGCGCTCGCCTGGGCGCTGGCCACGGCCGGCGCCCCGGCCTCGGTGAGCGTGTCGGCCGTGCTCGGCTACCGGTTGCTGACCGTCTGGCTGCCGCTGGTGCCGGGGCTGCTGGTGCTGGCCGGACTGGTCCGTTCGAGAGCCCTGTGACGGCACCGCAGGGCGCACCACCGGCGTAGCCGTCGCGAGCGGCGGCCTGCGGACGGCGTCAGCCGGACGGCAGTCTGACCACGAAGCGCGCGCCGGGGGTGAGTTCGGGGGCGTAGGAGACCTCGCCCCCCGCGGAGCGGGCCAGGCGTCGTGCCAGCGGCAGCCCGAGGCCCGCTCCGCCGTGTCCGTCGTCCGGGTCGGCGCGGCGGCCGGGCTGGAAGAGCTGTCCGGCGAAGGCAGGCGGTACGCCCGGTCCGTCGTCGGTGACGCGGATGAGCACGCCGCCGCCGTCGCGGTCCGCCCGCAGGGTGACGCTCGACTCGGCGTACCGCAGGGCGTTGGCCAGCAGCGGGCTGACGATCCGTTCCAGGAGTGCGTCCTGTACGCCGGCCTCCAGCCTTCCCTCCGTACCCTCGCTGAGACCGGGCGCCTCGACCGTGACCGTCACGTGCTCGGGGGGATCCGCCTGTGCGGCGAGGCGGCGCAGCGTCGGCAGGACCGGGGAGGTACCGGGGGCGGTGGTGGTCGCGTCTTCTCGGGCGCTGTTCAGGAGGGTGTCGCAGATGGTGCGCATCGACTCGGCGGCCTCGGCGATCGTCTCGTGCACCGCCTCGGTCTCGGCCGCCGTGCGGGGACGCGAGCGGTACCAGTCCAGCTCGGCGACGATCCTGCTGAGCGGGGTGCGCAGCTCGTGCGAGAGTTCGCCGGTCAGCTGCCGCTCGTGCCGCAGCACCGCGCGGATACGGTCAAGCAGGGCGTCCAACGACGCGCCCAGCCGGGCGAGTTCGGCCGGTCGGTCCGCGCTGCCGAACCGTTCCTCGGAGGCCACCGCGCTCCACTGGGTGGCCTGGTCGGTCATCGCCCCGACGGGACGCAGCGCGCGTCCCACCGCCAGTCGGGTCAGCGCGTAGGTGCAGGCCAGCATCACGGCATCCAGGACGAACGAGCCCAGCAGCAGGGTGTCGGCCGAACTCCGGTACGGCGACAGGTCCAGGGCCGTGACGATGGTGGCCGCCTGCTGTGCGCCGGGGACGGGCTCGGCGCACAGGCGGACGGGGCTCGATCCGTGACCGGAGGCGGTGACGCAGTGCCGTCCGCCCTGGCGGGCCAGGCCTTCGGCGACCTGGGTGAGCGCGCCGGCGGAGGGTGGTTGCTCCAGCAGCCGCTGACCGGCGTAGATCCACACGTTCGCGTCGAGGAGATGGTCGTTGACGGTCTCCAGAACCCGCACCCGCGGGCCGCCGGTGTCGACGGTGGTGGCGACGGCGGCCGCACGGGTGCGCAGTTCGTCGTCCGCCTGGCGTCGCAGGTGGTGGCGGACCACGGTGTTGAAGACGACCGTGAGGATCACCATCAGAAGGGCGGCGGTGGTGAGCGCGACCAGGGAGAGCCGGCCGCGCAGCGTGCGGGGGACGAGACGGGGACGGAGGCCGGCGCCCGGGGTGGGCGGGGCCGGTCGGGGAAAGGGCGCGGTCACGTCAGCCGGTGTCCGATGCCGCGCGCGGTGCCGATCGTGACGTCGCTGCCCGCCTCGCGCAGCTTGCGGCGCAGGCGGGTCAGATACTGGTCGAGGGTGTTGTCGCTGACGTGGGCGCCCTCCGGCCAGCCCGCCCGGACGAGTTCGCGACGGCTCACGATCTCGCCGGGGGTCGCCATCAGGGGAGCCAGGAGCCGGAACTCCGTCGGCGTGAGGTCGACCTCGGTGCCGCGCACGGTCAGGGAGTGCCGCAGGGCGTCCAGTACGAGGTCGCCGGCCATGGGGCGGGGTGCGGGGGCGGCGCGTTTGAGTGCCGCGCGCAGCCGGGCGGCGAGTTCCACCAGGTGGAAGGGCTTGGGCAGGTAGTCGTCGCCGCCCGCAGAGAACCCGGACAGCCGGTCGGTCAGGCTCTGCCGTGCCGTGAGAAAGATGACGGGGGCCACGAATCCGTTCGCACGCAAGGCCTGGCAGACGTCCCGCCCGTCCGCATCCGGCAGTCCGACATCCAGCACGGCCGCCGCCACCTCGTCCCCGGCCAGCCGCAGCGCGGTCGCACCGTCGGCGGCCGGCACAGTGTCGAAGCCCTCGTCCCGCAGCCCCCGCAACAACACATCACGCAGGGCGTGATCGTCCTCGACGACCAGGATCTTGGCGGGCATGGTCCTCCGTCGGCGGTTGTGCGTCGGTGGTGGGGAGTGGTGCGGGTGTTGTGGGTGGGACGCGGGGCGGTGGGTGGGGGCTTCTCAGGGCGGAGGGGAACCGGAAGCGCCCGAAGACGGGGGCAAGCCACGAGCGTCCGTAGGCGGACGCGGGCCGGAAGCCTCAGGGGGCAGAGGTGCGGTGGGCACGTCCAGCGCGTTGCCCTTGCCGGGCGACCCGGGCCCGTCACGCCCCGTCGACTCCACGGGCAGCCACCGGGCCCAGCCCCACCACCACAGGCTCAGCCATGCGACGGCGAGCAGCCAGCCGCCGATGACGTCGCTCGCCCAGTGCACCCCGAGGTACACACGGGTCAGGCCGACGGCCGCCGCCCAGCACACGGCGAGGGTGCAGGTCGTGCCGGCGAGATCCACACGGGCGCGACGAGTCATCGCCCAGCACAGGAGGCCCGCGGTGAGGGCCGAAGTGGTGGCGTGGCCGGAGGGGAACGCGAAGCCGGACGCATGCGTCGCCCAGTCGGCAGGGGCCGGGCGGGCCCGCGCGAGGAGTTCCATGATTCCGGTGCGGACCAGTTGCCCGGAGACCAGCACGACCAGGAGGACGACGGCGGTCCGGAGCCGCTCACGCACGGTGCGGCCCGCGAGGTACCCGGCGATCACGACGAGTGCGTATGGCCAGGGCCCCGTCCCCGTAGCCGTGATCCCTCGGGCGAGCGCCACAGCTTCCGGGGGCCGGTGCGCAAGTCCCCACGCATGGGCTGCACGGTCCCCCGGCAGGGGCACGCCGTGGCGGAGTTCCACCGCGGTCGCGAGGCCGGCGAACAGCAGCGCGCAGACGACGGCAAGCAGCACCGCCGCGCGACCGGCCCGTTTCACACCTGGGGCTTGCCCGGCCCGTTTCACGCCTGGGCCTCGCCTGGTCCGGTTCACGCCAGGGCCTTGGCCGGTTCGACCCGGCCCTTGCCCGCCCCGATCGGCGCTCGGTCCTCGTCCGCTCGGGTCCCTGCGCGGCCGCCCGGCAGGGTCGCGTGCCCGCGCACCCTGCCCCGCCGACCGCCGCGCTTCCTCGGCCGGGCCCCGTGCTGAACGCCGAGCTACCCGCCCAGCCTCTCCTCCACCGGATCCGGCATCACGCCAGCCGCGTTCACCATCACCACCCGGCCCAGCAGCACGCCCCCCGGGCCCGGCCCCGCCACCAGACCCAGCTTCCTTTCCGCCGTTCCTGGCACCTCCGCCAGCCCCAGCAGCCTCTCCGCCGATCCCGGCACCTCCGCCAGACCCAGCAGCCTCTCCAGCGCGCCCAGGCACACGCCCAGCACCGCCGCCAGCCCCCACCGCACCCCCACCGCGCTCGTCCCTCTCCCCCTCGCGCCCAGTCATGAAGCCGTCACCAGCGGCCTGAGCCGGGTGGCGGCCGCACGGGTGACAAGAGGGGCGGCGCGGTCAGCCAGGAGAGTGAGGGGCCAGGCCAGGGCCGCGCCGAATACCAGGCCCACGATCACGTCGTGCGGATAGTGCACGCCGATCCACACCCGGGAGGCGGCCATCAGGACGGCGATCAGGGCCGCGATCCGGCCGAGGCGCCGGTGCACGAGCCACAGGGCGGCCGCGGCGGCCCCGGCGATCACCGCATGGTTGCTGGGGAACGACCAGTCGCCCGCGGCCGGGCACGCCTCGACCGTCACGGTGTGCAGCGTCCGGCACGGTCTGCGCTCGGCGACGGCCGACTTGACCAGCACATCGACCACGTAACAGAGCACCACGACCACAGGTGCCGCCAGCGCCCGGACCATCCGCGCCTCCCCGGCACTGCGGGCCCGCCACCACGCGGCGAGCATCAGCACGCCGAACAGCGCGAGACCGTAGTCGGACCAGACGGCGATCACGGTGTTCACGGCATGCGGGGTGTGGCGGGCGAGACCGGTGATCCAGCTGTACGCACCGCCGTCCACCGAGGCGCCGCCGAAGGCGAGGCCGGTCACGAGGAGGCCCCCTCGGAGGCGCGGCGGGCACGGGCGCGCCGGGCCTCGAGAGCGATCGGGGTCAGGGAGATGACGACCACGAGCGCGACCAGCGGCAGCAGGTAGCGGTCGACGTTCGGCACCGAGGAACCCAGCGCGTAACCGCCCAGCACCAGTCCGATCGTCCAGACCAGACCACCGATCACCTGCCACAGGGTGAAGACCCGCACCGGCACGTCGAGCGCCCCGGCCAGCGGGTTCAGCACGGTGCGCACGACCGGCACGAAGCGGGCCAGGACCACCGCCTTGGCATGTCCGTAGCGCGCGAGCAGTTCCTCGGCCCGCGCCGCGCCCTCGTGCAGCTTCTTCGCACGGCTGCGGGCCAGCAGCGCGCGGCCACCCCGCCGCCCGAGCCAGTACCCCGTCTGGGCCCCGAGCAGCGCGCCGACCACGGCGGCGGCCAGCACTTGCGGGAGCGACAGGTGCACGGATCCATGGACGCCGGGGACGCACAGCAGCCCGGCCGTGAACAGCAGCGAGTCGCCCGGCAGGAAGAAACCGACCAGCAGGCCGGTCTCGGCGAACATGACGACCGCGATGCCGAAGGCACCGAAGGCGGACAGCAGGGATCCGGCATCCAGGACGTTCACCGCTTGGGCTGCGGCGAACTGGGCAACTGCCACGGAGGCGACCCCTCTCATACTGGGACGTGGACGGAACGGGTACGGACCCGCACCTAGCGACTACAGTCATGTAGACCGTCTACTGAACTGTAGACGAATCAGAGCCGAGGAGTGTTCCCATGCCCCAGGGGCAGATTGACGAGCCGGTCGACGGCCCGGTCGACGGGCGCACGGACCGACGGCCGGCCGGCGAGCTCGAGGCGAGCGTGCTGGCCGCACTGTGGGCCGCCGACGCGCCGCTCACGCCCGGCGCCGTCCAACTGGAGCTGGGCGGCGGTCTCGCGCGCACCACGGTGACCACGATCCTCACACGCCTGCACGCCAAGGGTGCGGTCACCCGCGAGCGCTCCGGCCGCGGCTACGCCTATGCCCCGGCCCAGGACTCACCCGGCCTCACGGCCCGCCGTATGCACGCCGAACTCGACAAGGACGAGGACCGCGGCACCGTCCTCGCCCGCTTCGTCTCCGATCTGAGCCCGGAGGACGAACAACTGCTGCGCACACTCCTGGAGGGCGGCCCGGAGGGCGGTGAGGACAGCGTGTGAACAGCACCTTAAGGATCTTGTTGTCGGCTGCGGCGCGTAGGCTGGTCGACTACGGTCCGGCGGCCCCTGGAGGAATCCCGTGATCTACGCCGTGTGGCTTCCGCTGCTCATGCCGTTCCTCGCCGTGCCCGTGGCCCGGCGTGGCGCCGAGCAGCTGCGGCCGCGGACGGCCGCCTGGGCGCTGACGACTCTCGCGCTGGTCCTCGCCCTCTCGAGTACGGCGGCGCTGGGCATGCTGGCCCTGGACGGCGCCCTGCGCCTGTCCTTCGTCGCCGAGGCCGCGCACCTCTCCCCGCAGCTGCTGGGCGCCGGCTCGCCCGCCACCGTGCCGGCCGCGATGTCGGCCGCCGTCGCGCTGACGGGTCTCGGCGTCCTGGTCCTCGACCGGGCCCGCCGCCACCTGCGCGAACTGCGCGCCGCGCACCGGCAGTTCCACAGCGCGGCGAGCGCCGGCGATCTCTGTGTACGGCACGACGACCGGCCCGAGGCCTACGCCCTGCCCGGGCGGCCCGGCCGCATCGTGGTGACGACGGGAATGCTGCGCGCCCTCAGTGCCGGCGAACGCGAGGTGCTGTTCGCCCACGAGCGCGCCCACCTCACCGGGCGCCACCATGTCTTCCTCGCGGCCGCTGAGTTCGCCGTCGCGCTGCACCCCGCCCTGCGCGGCCTGCGCGCCCCGCTCTCGTACGCCCTGGAGCGCTGGGCCGACGAGTCCGCGGCGCAGGCGACGGGCGACCGCGCGCTCACCGCCCGAGCCGTCGGCCGCGCCGCCCTCGCGGCCCGTACGGCGGGCTCCTCCGCGCGCCCCCGGCTGTCGCTGACGGCCACGGCGGGCCCGGTCCCCCGCCGTGTCACCGCCCTCCTGAGCACTCCCGCGCCCGCCACCCGCCTGCTCCCCCGCTCCCTGGCCTGTCTGCTCCTGGCCTGCGTGGCGGTATCGGCGACGGCGGTGCTGGACGCGGCCACCGATCTGCACGCGGGCATCGAGGTCGCCCAGGGCGAGCAGGGGCAACACGGGCACGCGGCCTTCGGCGACGGCGACGGCGACGGCGACTGACCGGGGCAGACCTGACAGCCCCGTAGAGCCGCGTGCGTGGAGACCGGCGGACCGTTCCCTTCGATGAAACCGTTCACGAGGCCGACGTAATCACCCGGATGCCGCTCCCCCATTCCGGGGCCCAGCGCGACCACTTCCACGAACTCGTGCGCTCCCGCCAGGGTTCCGGTGTCTCCATCAGTGCCGCAGAATCGCCCTCGTCCTCGGTGCGGGACTCCTGCCCGGCCGGGCCTTCGCTCCGGCTGTGCCCGCGCCGAAAAGAGCCCCTCGGCGCCGGTTTCCCAGTGATCACTCCAACCCGCTTCACCCCCTTTTCATGACATGCCCTCGACAAATCTGCCACGCTACAGCGGTCGCACCACCGATACACGCAGCCCACTGCCGTCCGCAGGCGCACCCCAGCCGGCCGGGTGGCACCGAGCAGGCCGGAATCCCGGCCGCCGCAAAGGAGTTTCGCGTGAGAAAGACCCCCCACAGATCCATCGCCATGCGCGCACTGGCAGTCGCCGCGCTGGCCGCCGTCTCCCTCCCCGCCGCCCCTGCCGCAGCCGCCCCCTCGGCCGCGGCAGCCTGCACCCCCGCCCAGGTGGTCACCAACGGCGGCTTCGAGAGCGGCACTTCGCCGTGGACCCAGTCTTCGACGAGCGTCATCACCAGCCGTTCCGGCCAGACCGCCCACGGCGGCACCAGCTACGCCTGGCTGGACGGAACGGGCGGCACCCACACCGACACCCTCTCCCAGAGCGTCACGATCCCCTCCGGGTGCGGCACGGCCACCCTCTCCTTCTGGCTCCACATCGACACCGCCGAGACGACCTCGTCCATCGCGTACGACAAGCTGACGGCGAAGATCGGCGGCACCACGCTGGCGACGTACTCGAACCTCGACAAGAACACCGGGTACGTGAAGAAGACCCTCGACGTGTCGGCGTTCGCGGGTCAGACCGTGAGCCTCGCCTTCACCGGCAGCGAGGACTCCAGCCTGCAGACCAGCTTCGTCCTCGACGACATCGCCCTCGACACGTCCGGGGACAGCACCCCGCCGGCGGACTCCACGCGCACGCCCGCCACGCCCTCGTACACCGTCAGCCTCAGCAGCAACACCAGCGGCACGGTGTGGACCGGCCACGAGAGCGCGACCTTCACCAACGCCTCCTCGACCGCGCTGAGCGAGGTGTACCTGAGGCTGTGGGACAACTACCACGGCACCTGCGACGCCATGCCGATCACGGTCACCAACGTCACCGGCGGTACGGCGGGTTCCCTGTCCGTCGCCTGCACGGCCCTGCAGATCACCCTGCCGACGCCGCTGGCGCAGGGGCAGTCCGCCACGATCGGCTTCGACCTCGGCATCACCGTGCCCAGCGGCGCCGACCGGTTCGGCCACGACGGCGCCTTCAACAACATCGGCAACGCGCTGCCCGTCCTCGCCGTCAGGGACGGCTCGGGCTGGCACCTGGACCCGTACACCAACAACGGCGAGTCCTTCTACTCCCTGGCCGCCGACTTCAAGGTGACCCTCGATCACCCGAGCACCCTGCTGGTCCCGGCCACCGGCACCTCGACCGACACCCCCGGCTCCAGCGGCCGTACCGTCACCACCGCGACCGCCTCCAAGGTGCGTGACTTCGCCTGGGCGGCAGGACCGTTCAGCAAGATCTCCGGCACCTCGGCCGCCGGGACCGCGATCAACATCTACTCCGTCTCGGGCATCAGCTCCTCCGACGCCCAGTCGATGCTCTCCACCGCCAAGTCGGCCGTGGACGCCCATGCGGCGCGCTTCGGGGCGTACCCGTACGGCGAGTTGGACGCGGTGATCGACAACAACTACTGGTTCGGCGGAATGGAGTACCCCGGGTTCGTCCTCGACCTCGTCAGCACCACCGCGCTCACCCATGAGATCGGCCATCAGTGGTGGTACGGCATCGTCGGCGACGACGAGTACAACAGCCCGTGGCTGGACGAGGCGTTCACCGACTACGCCACCGATCTGGCGCTCGGCAAGACCGGCACCAACTGCTGGAACAGCGTCTCCTGGGCCTCCTCCGCGGAGAAGATCACCAACTCCATGGCCTACTGGGACGCCCACTCGTCGCGCTACTCCACCGTCGTCTACGGCTACGGCAAGTGCGCCCTGCACGACCTGCGGCGGCTGCTCGGTGACACCGCGATGACCAAGTTGCTCAAGGACTACGCCACTTCGCACTGGTACGGCGTCTCGACCACGGCCGAGTTCAAGGCGGCCGCGCAGGCCGCCACGAGCACGGACCTCACCTCCTTCTGGAGCACGCACCGCATCGACGGCTGAGCATCGGATCGACGACTGACGGCCCGACGGGCCCGCGCGGCGAACGCCTCGTGGGCCCGCCGGTCGTTGCGCCCTCGGGGGCGCGAACTGCTGGCTTGGCGCGGGCGCAGGGGCTGCTCGCACGCCCTTGCGTCGGGCGACCTTCCGCGCCCCCCAGGACCGCACCCTCATCGTCACCTGGTGGGGCGCGGACTTCGACATCGATCCGCCTGAACTCCCGGAAGGCGACGGGAAGTTGGCAACCCAGGCAGTGCATCGGTGGCGGTCCGAGTCGATGGAATCGAGGGACTTCGCCCGGAATCCCATGACATGCATGGCATATGACCTATGCCTATCTGTTCCGTTACATGTCTCTCTTACGTAAAGTTCAATAACTTCACCCATCCTCCACATCTTTCGGACGGCTACATTCCTCTCCTTCGGTATGCGCCTTCTGGCTGTTCCGTCCCATGACGGATCGACATGTCCGACGGCCGGCGCACACTCATCGGGGGAAGGGCTGGGGACCCATGCAGGTGAGCGACATGGCGGCTGAGGCTGTCCGCGTCCTGACGCAGCACATGACATCGGCGGCCGCGGGTGCGGGGCAGGTCGCGCAGGGGGTGGCGACCCGGCTGCTGGCCGATCTGGTCGCGGACCGGCTGCGCCGCGGGGGCAACGCAGGACAGTGGGACGACTTCGCCCGCGACCCGCGCAACAACTCCCTCGTCGAGTACCTGCTGAGACAGGCCATCGAGGAGGACGAGGACTTCCGGCGCGCTCTCGCCGAGGCGGTGCGCGGGGCGAAGGCCGAGCGGCCGGGCGGCACGCGCGTGAACTCGATCAGCATCGGCCGTGACGGCGACGCGCAGATCGGCGACCGGCGCGACACCTACGGCGACCACAACCGGGTGGTCAACGGAGCCGGTTCGATCTACGAAGGCGATGTCACCCACCAGCAGCAGGGCGACACCTACGAGGGAGACGTCACCCACAACAGCCCGGTCGGGCGCTACGTGGTGATCGCCCTGGTCGTCCTGGCGCTGATCTTCATCGTGTTCAAGGCCGTTCCGGCGGTCCTGGGCGGCGGCGAGGACGCGGGCCTGACCGGCTCCTCGACCTGCAAGGACTTCCTGAACGAGGACCAGGCGACGGAGTCACAGGCCCTGGTCGACATCGCCACGTCCAAGGGGCTCGGCGGCTTCGGCAGCCCGCTCGCGCTGCCCGCCATCCGCTACGAGTGCAGCTTTCGTCCGGGCGACTCACTGGGCTCGGTGATCGAGAAGTACAAGGGCCAGTTCTGACGTCCGTGCAGTGCAGGTGCCAACGTCTGACAAAGGGGGACCAACCATGCATTGGGGTGTCTACGAAGTCTTCTCCGTGATCTCGGGGATCGTACTTCTCGTCTGCGGGCTGATGCTGCCCGACATCACCGTGAAGGACCGATCCTGGTCGGTGCTCGGCGGCGCGTTCCTGCTGGTCTACGGCGTCTACGTCGCCAAGCAGACCTCGGGCACGTACTACTTCCCGGTCGCCGTCTTCATCATCCCGGTGGGAGCGGTGCTCTACCTGCTCGCCGCCGCGTTCGGCGCGACGAAGTCCGGGGCCACCGGTGCCTCGGACGACGGTGAGTAGGGAGAGGGGCACGGCCATGACCGACGACGCCGTATACGGCCCCACCGACGCCCGGCCCGGACAGCCCACCTGTCTGCGCCCCGGCTGCCGGCAGCACAACAAGCTGGAGCTCGGCCGCCAATGCCGGGGCTGCGGCCACCGTACGTCGATCCGGCCCCGGCCGGACCTGTTCCAGACGCTGGGCTACCACAACCGGCCCGCGCCGGTGCCCCCGATGCCGGCGGGCGCGCCGCCGGTGCCCTCCGTGCCGCCGAGGCCGGTGGCATCGCCGTTCGTGTCGGCGGGACCCGCGCCGACGACACCGGGGGGAGCCTTCGGGCCTCCGACGATGCCCGTACGGCCGCCCGTGCAGCGGCTGGGGGCGCGGGAGACCGCCTCCCGGGCGGTCTTCGGCGGCTTCTGGTGCCTGGTGGCGGTGGGAGGGGCCGTGGCCGCGGTGAAGGGGCTCGCGGACGGCGACTTCGGCGGCTTCCTGCTGAGCGTCCTCGTCGCCACGGCGAGTGGCTTCTACGCCCGCTACATCTTCCGCGGCGGCCGCTTCCGCATCCTCTTCTTCTAGGAGACGCGGAAGTAGCAGAGCTTCCAGGGCTCGAGCGAGAAGCGGAGCGTCCTGCGCGGCGTGCGGCCGCGCAGGGCCGGATCGCCGCACGTCGGTGCTGCCCGCCTGACGGCACATGTTCGTCCGACCCGGCGCATATGGATCAGCACGCCTTGACCGTCGCGCACGTGGCTGAAGCCTCATGGGTTTTCTCATTGCTCCACAGCGTGGCCGATGAGTTTGTGGCTCCCGGCCGGTCCAAGCTCCTGACATCCCAGGAAAGGACACCGCCATGTCGGAGCTTCTCGTCGACTTCATCACCTCCCTCGACGGCTACGCATCGGGAGAGGGATGGCCCGGGTTCTGGGGCCTCGAGGGCCCGGAGTACCTCGCATGGCTCGGCGAGCAGCCCGAGGCCACCTACCTGATGGGAGCGAACACCTACCGCCTGATGTCGGGCTTCGCCGCAGGCGAGGTGCCGAAGGGCCAGGACGAGTTCAGGCCCGAGGAAGAGGCGTCCGTAGACGAGCTCACGCAAGCGGCCAAGGTGGTGTTCTCCTCCACGCTCGAGGAGCCACTGACGTGGGCCAACTCCACGCTCGTCCGCGATGACGCCGTCGAGGCGGTCCGCGCCATGAAGGCGAGTGGCTCGGGGCTCCTCAGCACGATCGGCAGCCTCAGCCTGTGCCGGTCCCTGCTACGAGCCGGACTCGTCGACCGCTTCCGCGTCGTGATGTTCCCGGTGATCACCGGGGTCACGGGCGAAGAACGCATCTACGACGGCTATCCGGACGTCGCCCTCGAGATGATCGAGCACCGCACCTTCGACGGCCGCATCCAGCTGGTCGAGTACAAGCCCCGCGTGCTCGAACACCCGCCGCTCGGCGCCCCTGCGTGACATCGCCCCGTCCGCCGGTCCGGACGGCCGCCAGGCCGGCGCCGACGGGCACGGAGCAGCCCCTGGGGAACCATGTGGTTCGGCTTGCTCAGCCGAGTTGCTTGGCGAACGCCTCGTACGCTCGGTCATCGAAGAGGACAAACCGCACTTCTTCGACGTCCGTTGATGTGTTCAGCACCGCCTCCACGGCGATACGAGCCGCATCCTCCATCGGCCATCGATAGACGCCGGTGGAGATCGCCGGGAACGCGACCGTGCGGGCACCCAGTTCGTCGGCCACGCCGAGGGACTCCCGGTAGCAGGAGGCGAGCAGTGCGGAGCGGTCCTCGGTGGACGACCAGACCGGGCCCACCGTGTGGATCACCCAGCGTGCGTCCAGGTCACCCGCGGTGGTGGCGACCGCCTGGCCGGTGGGCAGGCCTTTGCCGTACTGGGAGGCGCGGAGTTTGCGGCACTCCTCGAGGATCGCGGGGCCGCCACGGCGGTGGATGGCGCCGTCGACTCCTCCGCCGCCGAGCAGGGAGGAGTTCGCGGCGTTGACGATCGCGTCGGCGCTCTCGCGGGTGATGTCGCCCTTGGCGAGCGTGATGGTCGGCGTCATGTCTGTCTCAGCCTCCTCCAGACCGCCTTCGCCGCGTTGTGCCCCGACATGCCGTGTACCCCCGGGCCCGGTGGGGTGGCCGAGGAGCAGATGAAGACGGCCGGGTGGGGGGTGGTGTACGGGGACAGGGTGAGCTTGGGGCGCAGCAGGATCTGGAGTCCGGAGACCGCGCCCGAGGCGATGTCGCCGCCGATGTAGTTGGCGTTGCGGGCGGCGAGTTCGGGCGGCCCGGCGGTGGCGCGGGCGAGGACGCGGTCACGGAAACCGGGCGCGAAGCGCTCCAGTTGGCGTTCCATGGCGTCCGTGAGGTCTCCCGTCCAGCCGCTGGGGACGTGGCCGTAGGCCCAGAAGACCTGCTTGCCTTCGGGGGCGCGGGTGGGGTCGACGATGCTGGGCTGGACCGTGATCATGAAGGGTTTGTCGGGGGCTCTGCCCTCCCGGGAGGCCGCGGTCAGGGCGGCGCCGATCTCCGTGCTGTCCGCGCCGATCTGCACGGTGCCGGCGGCGCGGGCCTCCTCGGCGGTCCACGGCACCGGGCCGTCCAGCGCGTAGTCCACCTTGAAGACTCCGGGGCCGTACTTGTAGCCCTCGTAGTAGCGGCCGAAGCCCGCGATACGGGCCAGGGCGGTGGGCGAGGTGTCGAAGACGTAGGCGCGGGCGGGCGGCAGGTCGTCTAGGCGCTTGACCTCGTAGTCCGTGTGGACCAGGCCGCCCAGGTCCTTGAGGTACGCGGTGAGCGCGTCGGAGATGGTCTGGGAACCGCCGCGGGCCACGGGCCAGCCGCGGGCGTGTGCGGCCAGGGCGAAGACCAGGCCGATGGCGCCCGTGGCGAAGCCGTTGAGCGGGGCCATGACGTGCGCGACGAGGCCCGCGAACAGGGTCTTGGCCTTCTCGTCCTGGAAGCGGCGGGTCAGCCAGGTCGAGGGGGGCAGGCCGACCAGACCGAAGCGTGCGAGGGTCACCGGGTCGCGCGGCAGCGCGGTGAGCGGCAAGGACATGAAGTCGCGGGCCAGGGTGTCCCACTTGGGGAGGAAGGGCGCGACCAGCCTGCGGTAGGCGCCCGCGTCCCGTGGGCCGAAGGACGCGGCCGTCTCGGCGACCGAGCGGGACAGCACGGCGGCGGTGCCGTCGGTGAAGGGGTGCGCCATGGGCAGCTCGGCGTGCAGCCACTCCAGGCCGTACCGCTCCAGGGGCATGGCGCGGAAGGCCGGGGAGTTGATGGCGAGCGGGTGGGCCGCGGAGCACGGGTCGTGCCGGAAGCCGGGCAGCGTGAGCTCTTCGGTACGGGCTCCTCCGCCCACGGTGTCACGGGCCTCGAACACCGCCACGGAGAAGCCGCGGCGGGCCAGTTCCACGGCGGCCGTCAGTCCGTTCGGCCCCGCACCCACCACGACAGCATCGAGCATCGACGGCACCTTCGGACCCCTTCGTCAGCCGATGGCCTCTGAGGATCAGGATATGCCGGGGCACTGACAGCCACCGGCGGCAGGTGGTCCCCGCTGATCAGGCCGTGCCCGACAGCAGCCCGTGCACCCTTCGGGCCGTCGCCGTGTCGCGTGCGGCCGTGAAGGGAAGGGCGTTGCCGCCCGTGATGCGGAAGGGCTCCCCGCTGAGCGTGAGGTGGGCGCCGCCCGCCTCCTCGACCAGCAGGATGCCCGCCGCGTGGTCCCACGCCGCCTCCCAGGAGAAGGCGACGGCGTCCAACTGGCCGCGGGCTATGGCGAGATACTCCAGGCCCGCCGAGCCGCACGAACGGAACTCGATGCCGTCGGTCCGCAGGCCGAGCAGGGCGCGCTTCTGCTCGTCGGTCGTGTAGTCCGGGTGGGAGGTGGCCACTTGGAGGTCCCGGCCGGGGACCGGGGAGCCCGCGGACAGCCGCTCGCCGTCCAGGAAAGCGCCCTGGCCCCTTATGGCGGTGGCCAGTTGGTCCCGGGCGGGTGCGTAGGTCCAGGAGGCGAGCAGAACCCCGCGGTGTGCGAGGGCGACCAGTGTGCAGAAGCCGGATTCGCCGCGCACGAACTGCCGTGTCCCGTCGACCGGGTCGACGATCCAGACCGGGGCGTCGCCCTGTATCGCCTCGTACGTCACCGGGTCGGCGTGCACCGCCTCCTCGCCGACCACGACCGAACCGGGCAGGAGCACGCCGAGGGCGTCCGTGAGGTACTGCTCGGCGAGGCGGTCGGCGTCGGTCACCAGGTCGTGCGGTCCGGCCTTCTGGTCGACCTCGTGTGCGGCGAGCCGGCGGAAGCGGGGCATGATCTCGGCCGCGGCGGCCTTGCGGACCGCCTCCTCCACGTCGGCCGAGCGGCGGGCGAGAAACTCGTCGATGGTTTCCTTGTCTTCGATCATGGCTCCATGAGAGCACGCGCCACTGACAATCCCCACCGTGCCGGTGGACCCCCGGTGGAATCGGCGTGAACTCGGCGCGCGCGGTCAACGCCCGGTGTGCGCGGTCAGCGACCCACCGCATACCCCTGCATGCCCCGCGGGTTCGCGGCCGCGGACAGGATGCCGGTCTCCGGGTCCCGGGCGACCGCGCACAGCCGGCCCTCCGACCAGGGGTCACCGACCGTGACGTCGTGCCCGCGACGCCGCAGCTCCTCGACGACACCAGGAGCCGTGCGGGACTCGACCGTCACGCTTCCCGGCCGCATGCCGCGCGGGTAGAACGACCCCGGGAAGCCGTCGTTGTGCCAGTTCGGGGCGTCGATGGCACCCTGCAGGTCAAGGCCCCCACGGACTTGCCCGCGCAGGGCGACGGACAGGAAGAAGTGCAGCTGCCACTGGTCCTGCTGGTCGCCGCCGGGCGTGCCGAACGCCATGACCGGCACACCGTCCCGCAGGGCGATCGAGGGCGTGAGGGTGGTGCGGGGGCGGCGGCCGGGCGTCAGCGAGTTCGGCAGGCCCTCCTCCAGCCAGGTCATCTGCAGCCGGGTGCCGAGCGGGAACCCCAGCTCGGGCACGACGGGATTGGACTGCAGCCAGCCACCGCTGGGCGTGGCCGCCACCAGGTTGCCCCAGCGGTCGACGACGTCGAGGTGGCAGGTGTCCCCGCGGGTGGTGCCGTCGGCGCGCACCTCGGGGTCCGCGCCACGCGGGCGTGGCCCGCTCCCGATCTCCGACTCACCTGCACGCGCGCGTGGCTCCCCCGGCACCGGGGACGTGGTCGGCTTGGCGACCGTCGGCTCACCTGCGCCCATCGGGTCGAACCCGGGGTCGTCCGTGACGACCACGCGCGCGTGCCCGCTCAGCCGCGGGGTCCGGCCGCCGGGGCTGCCGGGACGCAGCTCGTACGAGGCCTTGTCGCCGACGAGGTCGCGCCGGGCCGCGTTGTAGTCCGCCGACAGCAGCTCGTCGAGCGGGACCTTGGCGGCGTCCCCGTACCAGGCCTCCCGGTCGGCCATGGCGAGCTTGCAGCCCTCGATCAGCAGGTGGACGTAGTCGGCGGACCCGTACTCGGGCAGCTCGGGCGGGAGCAGGGCGAGCTGCTGGAGGAAGGCCGGGCCCTGGCTCCACGGGCCGGCCTTGCACAGGGTCCAGCCGTTCCAGTCGTACGTCGCCGGGGCCTCGTAGGTCGCGGACCAGCCGGCGAGGTCGGCGGCCGTGAGGGTGCCGGTGTGGCGTTCGCCGCTGGTGTCCATAGTGGGGCGCTGCGCCTGCCGTATCAGGGCCTCGGCGATGAACCCGGACCGCCAGACCTCCCGCGCCGCCTCGATCTGCGCCACCCGGTCCCCCGCACCGGCGACCTCGGCGAGCAGTCGCTTCCAGGTGGCGGCGAGCGCGGGGTTGCGCAGCAGCTCACCGGGGCGCGGGGCCCTGCCGCCCGGCAGGTACACCTCCGCCGACGAGGTCCATTCCGTCTCGAAGAGCTGCCGTACCGACTCGACGGTCGCGCCGACGTTCTCCACGGGCGCGTGGCCGTGTTCGGCGTACCCGACGGCGTACTTGAGGACGTCGGCGAGGGGCTTGGTGCCGTGGTCGCGCAGCAGGAGCATCCAGGCGTCGAACGCGCCGGGCACGGCGGCGGCGAGCGGCCCGGTGCCGGGAACGAGTTCCAGCCCGAGTCCCCGGTAGTGCGCGACCGTCGCTCCGGCGGGCGCGACGCCCTGCCCGCACAGCACCCGCACCTCGCCGCCCGCCGGGGCGAGCAGGATCGGCACTTCGCCGGCCGGCCCGTTGAGGTGCGGCTCGACGACGTGCAGCACGAACGCCCCGGCCACGGCGGCGTCGTAGGCGTTGCCGCCGTCCTCCAGGACGGCCATCGCCGACTGTGAGGCCAGCCAGTGGGTGGAGGACACCATCCCGAAGGTGCCCTGGAGGGTGGGACGAGTGGTGAAATGCATGTCTGACCTCGATGTCTGCGGGCATGGGCCGACCCCATCCAACCCCAGAAGAAACCCGGGGAGAAAGAGCACCAGAGGCCCACGGCACACCCCCGGGCGCCCGACACCTCGGCTGATCACTGCGAACGGGTTCGGGTTGCCGACCTCCACAGCGCAGGTTGCAATGAGGCTGCGGCCCGACGGCCGCAGCCGGCGGCGCAGGTGGCTCCCGCCCCCCCCGCCCGGCCCCGCTCGAGCCGGGGAGGCAGTGATGACGTTCCCTGAGCCCGGTGCCCGCCCCGAGGGGCACACCCGGTGGAGTCGGCTCGCCTGGGTGATGGTGCCGACGCTGGTGGTGTCCGCGCTGCTCCTGGTGGGGATCGGCAGCGGCATCCTCCCCGTGTCGCTCGCGGTCACGGCACAGTCCATGACGATCTCCGGACAGAACCTCAAGATCTCCGCCGACCGGCTGGTGGGCACGGGGTTCACCCAGTACGTCTCGACGGACCGGTCGAAGTCCACGACGTATCCGGAGGCCATCGCCGGGATCGACTCGGCCGACCTGTACAACCTGTGCCAGTCGATGGTCGTCAAGCTCCCCGTCGTCGGCGAGACCACCCTGCGGATCGGCGCCGGCGGGGGCGGCAAACCCGCGCACGCGGACCATCTCGTCGTCCATACCGACGACCTCGGCGGCGACGCGGAGTTCCACAACATCGTCATCGGCCAGGACGCCTCGACCTTCAAGGACGGCTCCGGTGACCTGGCGGGACTCTTCGGACAGTCGGCCGACAGCGTCCGCATCGATCATCTGCGGCAGTCGACCCGAGAGGTGACTGCGGCGACCTTCCGACTCACGGGCCTGCGCCTGAGCGTGAAGGCCGGAGACAAGCCCTGCTACTGAACACCCTCCCCCTCCCCTCTTGAGCCACGCGGGTGAATGCGTCCGTCCATTGGGGTCCCCCCGCTGATTCTCGGAGTCACCCGCGGGTCCCGCCGCAGTTGGCGATGCGTACCGCCCGAGACTCGGGAATTTGGGGCTTCTCGGCCCGTTGATGGGCCGGCCCGGATTGTCTGACGGGGAGAGGGATGACGAGCAACGCCGACAGTGCCACCCAGACCACCGCGAGCACACGTCTCACGGGCCACACCCGATGGAGGCGCCTGGCCGTGGCAATGGTGCCCACTTTGCTGGCGTCCGCAGGGCTGTGCACGGCGATGGCGCGTGGCGCCCTGGCCGCGTCCTTCGGGGTGTCGCCCAACTCGTTCACGGTTTCCGGCGAGAGCTTCCAGATCTCGGCCAGCACGCTCGACGGGCAGGGGTTCGTTCAGTTCGGTGTGCTGGACCGCGGCGCTCACGCCTCGTACCCGGAAGCCCTTTCCGGTATCCGTTCCGCGGACCTGTACGACCTGTGCCAGTCCGTCGTACAGGACGTGCCCGTCCTCGGACCCGTCACCCTGCGGCTGACCTCGGGCAGCGGCGGAACTCCCGCGCACGCGGACCGGCTCGTCGCGGACAGCCACGACCTGAAGGGCGACGCGCTCTTCCACAACATCAACATCGGTCAGGATGCCGCGACGGTGCAGGGTGTGCCGGGGGTGCACGGCGAGCCCGGCGGCTTCGGCGAGCAGGCCGACACCGTACGCATCGACAACCTGCGGCAGCAGACCCGTTCGGTGAGTGCGGCGACGTTCCGGTTGCCGGGGCTCCACCTGAGCGTGCAGGTCGGCTCGAACCCGTGCTTCGACGCTGATGCGGATCAGGGGGCGGATCAGGGGGGCGACGACTCCTCCGGTGCGGATCACGACGGTCACGGCTCTTCCGGTTCCGGTCATGGAGGTCACGACTCTTCCGGTTCCGGTCATGGAGGTCACCACTCCTCGGACGAGGACCATGCAGGTCACCACTCCTCTGATGAGCACCATGCAGGTCACCACCCCTCTGATGAGGACGATGCGGATCACGGCCACCACCACACTCCGGGGGATCGAAGTGAGTAGTGCGTGGCTGCATCTCGGAGGCAGGAGGAAGGGAGAGGCCGACGGGGAGCGGCACGGATGGCGGAGCGCCTTCCGTGACTGGCGGCGCAGCCGTCCCTTCTGGGCCGGGGTGTGGACGCTGCTGTCCGGGGTCGAGATCCTCTCCATCCCGTTCGCGCCGTTGCCGATCATGATGCATGAGGGCATCGCCGGTGTGGCGGGGTCACTCATGGGGATCTTCCTGGTGGTTCTCGCGCTCAGCCTGTGGCTGTCGCCCGGGCACCGGGTGTTCGCGGGCATCGCGACGCTGGTGCTCGCGGTCGCCTCGCTGGTGCTCTCCAATTTCGGCGGCTTCCTGATCGGTTTTCTGCTGGGCATCACCGGCGGCGCGATGGCGGTGAGCTGGGTGCCGTACGCGAGGCCTCCGGTCCGGCCGCCGATCTGGCCGGACTGGCGTCGCGGGAACGGCTCGGACCGCTCCGGAGGTCCGGACGGCCCGGAGGATCCGGACGGTCCGGGCGGCCCTGGTGATTCCGGCGGTTCCGGTGGTTCGGGCGGACCCGGCGGGGCCGGTGGCTCCGGTGACTCGGACGGCTGGGGAGGCGGCGGAGGTCATGCGGTCGGCGGCGGACAGGCCGGCGGCACCCCGCGCCCGAACGGTCTGACCTGGCGCACCAGCCGTATGCGGGCACTCGGTGTGCTGCCGATCGGGGCGCTGCTGACCGGCGGGCTGCAACCCGCCCCGGCGCACCTGCCGCGGGTGGTACCGAGCCGCGCCGATCCGCCGAGCGTGCTCGGGAGCGCCGTCGACGACAGGGCCGCCCCGCAGCTGACCGTCTGCTCTCTGCTCGACGGACTGCTGGGCGGGGCGGTGCCTCCCGCGCGCGGCACCGGAGGCCGTATCCCGGGCTCGGGCTCCGCAGAGGACGGCGGCCCGCACACACCCCTCGTCCCGCTTGTGCCGAAGCCGCGTACCGAGACGCACGACAAACGAAGGCCCGGACGCGGACCGGCCTCCGCCAAGCCCGCTCCCGCTCCCGCTCCGTCATCCGGAGCGGGACTTCTCGGCTCGGTCTCCGACCTGCTCGGCCTGCACGGTTCAGACGACGCACGCGGCGATCACGACAAGGGCTCGGCTGCCCGGCACGACGGTGAGACGTCGGGGCCCCGCCCTACCGACCGGCCGCAGCGCAGTCAGCCCGACCGCGCTGCCGGGCCGGGCACGTCGGACAAGAAGCCGAGCGGGTCCGGCGGCAAGGCCCCGCCGTCCGTCCTGCGTCTGGACATCCCGCCGCTGCCTGCCGACGGGCGGATGGACGGGCCGCTGTCGCTGCTGCCGCTGCACATCGATCTGGGCGCCGGCTCCGACGGGGGCGAGCACTCGCGCTGGTGCCTTCCGCAGCCCTTGATCTCCCTCAGGCTGGGTGTCGATGCCGCCGCGTACCGCGTGCGCACCGCCGCCCAGCCGTTCCGGGTCGTCACCCCGCTGCTGGTGCTCACCGGTCTGACCTATCACGGCATCACCGAGGTGCCGACGGCGTACGGCCCGCAGGAGGTCCTGGTCTTCACCGCGTACCGGGTCGACATTGCGAGCCTGCGCCAGACGGCCCCGCTCCTTGCCCCCGGATGCGGCCGCAACCAGCCCCCGCCACCCGCTCCGCCCTTCCACGGCCTGCCCGGCCTCCGGCTGCCCCTGCTCGACATGGGCATCCCCGGCATCGGCCGCGTGGACCCGTCCGCTCCCGGCCCCTGGTATCCCTGCCAGGGCACGCTGGAGACGGACGCGCCGTCCAGCACGACGGTGGCCACCGGGCGGCCCGTGGTCCTGCTGACCAAGGTCCTCAGCGGGAACCTCCTCGGCCTGCTCCCCGTCACGTTCACCCCGAGCATGCCACCCCCGCTGCCACCGGGGCTCACCCTTCCCATCCCGATCTTCTTCACGAACGTCACGGCGTACAACCAGTTCCTCAGCGCCGACGAACTGGACGTCCCCGGTCTCCACCTGACGGCATCCCGCTGACTTCGTCGTTGTCGGCGGCAGTGCGGCAGATCCCGACTTTGGCCTCGCGATTGCTCTTTCGCGACTGACTGCTCTGGTCGCCCACCGACTCGCGCAATCGCCTGCTGTCCGTGGTCAACGCCGCCACCAAGACGCTCGACGTCGAGAAGCTGGAGTTCAGCGACAGCACGGTGGTCGACGCCATCGCGGCGAGAGCGAAGGCGGGCGGGACGGTGCGGGTGGTCCTGGAGACTCCGGGCGACGACGCCGGTGAGGTGTCCGAGATCAAGGCAGCGGGCGCCACGGTCGTCGGCTACTCCGACCCGAACGGCTTCTACATCCACGCCAAGGCCATGGTCGCCGACTACGGCCTGTCCTCCCAGGAGGTGGAGGCAGGCTCCATGAACATCAGCGGCAACTCGCTGTCCAGTAACCGCGAGTTGGGCATCATCCTCACGGGTACCGGGGCAGCCCAGGGGGCGCGCAGTTCCCCGCGCCCGTTTGGGGCGCCACGGGTCGCCGGCGGTCAGAATTCCGAGGTGTCGAGCTCCAGGCCGAAGGGATCGGGCAGGGGGACAGGTGTTCCGAACGGAAGCGGTCCTGCCGCCTTGGTGTAGCCGAGCCTGCCTGGTTCGGCGTAGAGGGTGCAGGACCGCTGCTGACGGTCGGCGACCAGGTAGAGCGGAGCCCCGTATTCCGCGTAGCGCTTCCGCTTGACGACGCGGTCCGTGTCTCCGTTGCTTTCCGAGGTGACCTCGACGATCAGTAGCGTTTGGTCAGGCACCAGTGCACCCGCACCCTTGGTGAGTTCTTTCGGCACAACGGCCAGATCCGGCACGTACCAGTTGCTCGTCCCCGGCAGGTCCAGATCGCCGGAGCCGGCAATGCAGCCCAGCCTGTCCAACGCCGGAACAAGCTGCCGACGGATTAGGTCCCCGATACTCTCGTGATCCCAAGACGGCACCACTTGTTCAATGACCCCCTCGACGATCTGCACCCGGTCACCCTTGATGTGCTGGATCGCATACTTGAGTGCTGATTCGGGGTCACCCACGGCATACGTGTGCGGTTGAGTGCTCATCGGTTCTCCATCGGACATCGTGCCTGCAGCATGACCACCTTCCCCGGTGTACCGCAATCCGTCACACCCCCAGGACGATCCAGCACGGCGATCACTCAAAACGGTGATCCCCGCCCCGCGGCGCCACCAGCCCCGACTCATAAGCGAAGACCACGAGCTGGGCCCGGTCCCGTGCGCCCAGCTTGGTCATCGCCCGGCTGATGTGGGTCTTCGCCGTGAAGGGGCTGATGACCATGTGGGCGGCGATCTCCTCGTTCGACAGGCCCCGTGCCGCCAGGGCCGTCACCTCGCGTTCGCGGCGGGTGAGGCAGTCCAGGCCGGGGGCCGTCGAGCGGTCCGGTGGGCGGGAGACGAACTCGCCGATCAGGGTGCGGGTGACCGACGGGGAGAGCAGGGCCTCGCCATGGGCCACGACCTCGATGGCCTGGAGCAGGTCGGCGGGTTCGGTGTCCTTGAGGAGGAAGCCGCTGGCGCCCGCCCGCAGGGCCTCGAAGACGTATTCGTCGAGGCCGTAGTTGGTGAGGATCACGACGCGTACGGCCGAAAGGGCGGGGTCGGCGGCGATCCGCCGAGTCGCCTCGATGCCTGTCATCACCGGCATCTGTACGTCGATCAGCGCGACGTCCGGCACCTGCGCGCGCACCAGCGCGAGGCCCCGTTCACCGTCCGCCGCCTCGCCGACCACCTCCAGGCCGTCCTCGGCCTCCAGCAGCGCCCGGAATCCGGCGCGCATCAGCGCCTGGTCGTCGACGAGGGCGACCCGGATCATCCCGTCTCCCCCAGCGGCAGCCGGGCCCGCACCTCGAACCCGCCCTCCGCGCGCGGGCCTGCGTGCAGGGTCCCGCCGAGCGCCGTCACCCTCTCGCGCATGCCCGTGAGGCCCACGCCGGGTGTGGGCGGGCGGTCCCGGTCCGCGGTGCCGTCGTCCTCGACTCGTATCGTCAAGTCGTCTCCTCCGTAGGCGAGTCGGACATTGACCTTCGCTGCTCCCGCATGTCGGGCCGCATTGGTCAGGGCCTCCTGGACGATGCGGTACACCGCACGGTCGACCGCCGCCGCCAGGGGCCGCTCCTGACCGGTCACCGTCAGCTCCACCGCCAGCCCAGCCGCGCAGGCCCGCTCCACCAGCAAAGCGGGCGTCCCGGTCGGCTCGTCGGTGCGCAGGATCTCCAGGGTGGCGCGCAGTTCTCGCATGGCCTCGCCGCTCGCGTCCTGGATGGCGAGCAGCGCGGGCGGTATCTCCTCGCCGCGCTTGCGGGCGAGGTGCACCGCCACCCCCGCCTGGAGCTTGACGATCGAGATGCTGTGGGTGAGCGAGTCGTGCAACTCGCGGGCTATCCGCAGGCGTTCCTCGCCAGCGCGGCGCAGGGCCGCCTCCTCCCGGGTGCGTTCGGCCTCCAGGGCGCGCTGTTCGGTCTGGCGCAGATACGCCTGCCAGTTGCGGTCCGCCATGCCGGCGACCACCGCGGACAGGAACCAGCCCGCGAGCAGCGCGGTTCGCTCGACGACCTCCTGGGTCGTCGGCCCGGTCGCGAAGCAGGCCGCCAGGAACACCCCGCTCGTGGCGCCCGCGTACCCGCGGCGCCCCAGGCGGACCGCCCCGAGCGCGGCCGTGAACACGGGCAGCGCGGAGACAGGTCCGGGGTGGGCGTGCAGGACGTACGCACCTCCGCTCGCCGCCGCCACGGTCAGTACCGCGCGCGGGGCGGCACGGTGGAACGCCAGGGCGGCCGAACTCACCGCGATCAGCGCGTAGTCGACGGCGGTGGTGTCCGAGTCGAACGCGGCCGTGGTCATGACGAGGGCACCGACCACGACCGCGAGGGCCACGTCGGCGAGGTACCTGCGTGAGACCGGGTGCCCGCCCATGCACGCACAGTAGACGGCGCCACCGACAACGGCGTCAGACCTGTGGACGGCTCTCCTGCTACTCCTCCCGTAGTAGTGCCCGGGCCCGCCGCGCCCGCAGTCGCAGTGCCAACTGCCTTCGGCCGTAGGACGACCGCTCCCGCCCCCGAGGCGCACGCTGCTGCCATGTCCACACCCTTCCGTTTCACCCAGCCCCTGCCGCCCAAGGCGGCCACCGGCCGTGTCGCCGAGGTGTACGAGCAGCTCGCCCGTGACTTCGGCATCGACAGGGCGGCCACCTTCGTGGTGCTGTCCTCCGCGCCCGAAATCCTCGCCCCCACCTGGGCGTTGATGCGCGAGTCGCTGATCGCCGGCGCGGGCAGCCGCACCGGCAAGGAGCTGGCGGCCTACGGGGTCTCGCGCGCCAACAAGTGCCCGTTCTGCGTGGACGCGCACACCGTCCTGCTGCACGCCACCGGCGACCACGCCCTCGCGGAACGGCTGGCCCGGGGCGAGCTGCCGGAGCGCGAGGAGCACGCGCGCGTGCTCGCCTGGGGGCAGCACACGCGTGTGCCGGGCGCCGGCCTGATGCCGTACCCGTTCCCGCACGAGCACGCCCCCGCCTACATCGGCACCGCGCTCGCCTTCCACTTCATCAACCGGATCGTGTCGGCCCTGCTGACCGAGCAGTTGCTGCCGGGCAACGCACAGCGGCTGCGCCCGGTACGGAGTCTCGCGGGCCGCTCGCTCGCCCGGACCGTGCGCCGCACCGCCGTGCCCGGCGCGGCGCTCGCCCTCCTCGACGATCCTGCTCCGGGTCCGGCGTGGGCGGCCGGCACGACCGTCGGCCCGGCGTACGCGGCACTCCGGTCGGCGACCGCGGCCGGCGCGGGCCTCCTCGACGCCGAAGAGCAGGCCCTCGTACGGGAGGCCCTGTGGGACTGGGACGGCTCGCACCCGCCCCTCGGGTGGGCCGGGCTCCCGGACCGCCGACAGCACCCGGGCGCGCGGCTCGCGCTGCTGGCCGCCCTGGCGCCGTACCGCATCACCGGGGAGGACGTGACGGCCTGGCGCCGACCGGAGCGCACCGACCACTGCCTCGTCCATCTCGTCTCCTACGGCGCCTTCGCCGCCGTGGACCGCATGGAGAGTTCGTTCAGTCTGCACGCCGCCCGGGAGACGTCATGACCGTGATCGCCGACATCCGGCAGGCACACACCTGGACCGGCGTCGACGCTGCGTTGTTCGCGGCGGCGGCCATCAAGCCCGCCGACCGGGTCCTCGACGTCGGCTGCGGCACGGGGGACACGACCCGTATCGCCGCCCGGCTGGCCTCTCGCGGTCACGCGGTCGGCGTCGACATCTCGGCGCCGCTGCTGCGCACGGCCCAGAAGCTGACGGCCGCGGAGAAGGTCGCGAACGCCTCCTACCAGGTGGCGGACGCGCAGGTCCACCCGTTCCCGCCGTGCGGCTACGACGTGATCGTCAGCCGGGGTGGCATGTCCTTCGCGGACCCCGCGGCGGCCTTCCGCAATCTGGCGCGGGCGCTGATACCGGGCGGCCGACTGGTGTTGGTGAGCCTCCGGTACGACCTCGACCGCATCCTGTCGGTACTGGACGGCTGGGAGAACATCGAGATAGAGCGACATGACGGCGTCCGGCTGGTCACCGCCGGCCGGCCGCGCCGCCTGCCCAGCGAGGTTGACTGAACAGTAACCGCGCGGCCACGGAGCGAGTTGACACTTCCGTCTCACAGGGACTCATGTGAGACTGGCGCCCCGTCCGCAGTGCGGACCCCCTCCGCACACCGTCCCCCACCGAAAAGTGTGCCGTGCGCGATTTTCCTCTGCCGCTCGCTCTGACCGCGCGTCTGTCCCCGGTCGTCGTGCTGGCCGCGGCGGGCTGGGCGCTGACGTCCGGCCCCGCGGCGACGACGACCGCCGAGCACAAGGACGCACCGCAGACCGGCAACCAGTCGGCCTCCGCCCCGTCCACGACCGCGCAGACCAAGACGTACGCCGCCTCCCCCGCGCCGTGCGGCAGCGTGGCCGAGAAGACGCTCAAGGCGCTCGTTCCGGGCGCGAAGACTGCGGGCAAGGAAATCCAGTCGACGGACGCGAAACTGCGCCGCACCTGCTCCTGGAACGCACTCAAGGGCTACGACTACCGGTGGCTCGACGTCTCCTTCGAAGTCATGAACTCGGACGAAGCGGCACAGAGCACCTACAAGCAGCGAATTACGGAGAAGAGCGGCGGAGGGGCGGTTCCCGGACTCGGTGACCAGGCCTACTCCGTCGTCAACCTCACCACCCAGGACAAGCAGCAGACCCGCGAAGGCATGGTGTTCGCGCAGGTCTCCAATGTGCTGGTGGTCGTCACGTACAACGGCAGTGACTTCGAGACGAAGAAGGCGCCCAGCACGGACGAGATCAACAAGGGTGCGATCGAGGCGTCGAGGGACGCCGTGACCGCGCTGAAGGGCAGCCAGTAGGACCGGCTGCCCTCCGAAGGCGACTATGAAGAAGGCGAGGGCGAAGGCTCAGGCCTCCAGACGGTCCCTTCCGCGCAGCAGCATCAGCACCACGTAGAGGACCATCGAGGTGCCGAGGCCGACCGCCCAGCCGTAGTCGGCGAGCGGTTCCAGCGCCGGGATGGGCCGCCCGTCGATCAGCGGCTTGAAGCTGGCGCCACCGATCGCGAGGACACCGCCGGCCACGAAGGCGACGACGGCCCGCCAGTTCCAGCCGCCCTCGTACCAGTAGCGGCCGCCCGCCCGGTACAGGTCCACGAGGTCGAGCTTGCCGCGGCGCAGGATCCAGTAGTCGGCGATGAGGATGCCGGCGACCGTGCCGAGCAGTCCGCCGACCAGGCCGAGCCAGGTGAAGATGTAGCCCTGCGGGTCGGAGTACAGCTTCCAGGGGAAGATCAGCACGCCGATGACGCAGGTGGCGAGCGCGCCGGCCCGGAAACTGACCTTGCGGGGCGCGATGTTGGAGAAGTCGAAGGCCGGCGAGACCAGGTTGGCCGCGATGTTCACTGACAGGGTCGCCACCAGCACGGTCACCAGCGCGTACAGCAGGCCGAAGACGTTGTCCGTCTTGGCGGCGAGCTGGACCGGGTCCCAGACGGTCTGCCCGTACACGGCCTGCGAGCCGGAGGTGACCAGTACGGAGAGCAGCGCGAAGAGCGTCATGGTGGTGGGCAGACCGAGCGCCTGTCCCCAGGTCTGCGCCTTCTGCGACTTCCCGTAGCGGGTGAAGTCCGGGATGTTCAGCGACAGCGTGGACCAGAAGCCGATCATGCCCATCAGGGACGGCCAGAACAGCTTCCAGAAGCCGCCGCCCCAGCCGAGCTTGGAGGGCTGGTCGAGCAGCGGGCCGAAGCCGCCGGCCTTGTTGCTCATCCAGATCAGCATCACCAGCGCGCCGACGATGACGAAGGGCGCCGCCCAGTTCTCGAAGCGGCGGATCGTCTCCATGCCCCGGTAGATGATGGCGACCTGGATCACCCAGAAGATGGCGAACGACAGCCACATCGTCCAGGCGTAGCCGCCGACCTTCCCGGCGTCGGACCAGCCGTTGCCGATCAGCTTCCCGGCGAGGAAGTAGATCGCCTCGCCGCCGATCCAGGTCTGGATGCCGAACCAGCCGCATGCCACCAACGCCCGTACGACAGCAGGGAGGTTGGCGCCGCGGATACCGAAGGAGGCACGCGCGAAGACCGGGAAGGGGATGCCGTACTTCGGTCCCGCATGCCCGGTGAGCAGCATCGGGATCAGCACGATCACATTGGCCAGGGCGATGGTGAGCACCGCCTGCTTCCAGTCCATGCCGACGGCGATCAGACCGGAGGCCAGGGTCCAGGAGGCCGTGTTGTGGGCCATGCCGACCCACAGGGCGGAGAAGTTGTACGTGGTCCAGGTGCGCTTCTCGACCGGGACCGGGAGCAGGTCCTCGTTGGCGTACGGGCCGCTGGGCAGTGGGGACCCGGGGGCGATCTCCACCCGCCCGTCGGCGAGGGTGACTTGGGCTGTCGGCGGTATCGCCGTGGGAGCGGTGTCGGTCATGGGCAGGCCAATCAATGAAGGGTGGGTCCGGAAAGGCCGTGCGGGGGTCTCCGGCCCCCTCCCCGGGGAGGTGGGGAGGGGAGAACTGGAGTGGGGGGATGGGGAGGTTAACTACCTTGCGTTGCTCAGGAGTTGACGGCGGGGATGACTTTCTGTCCGTACGCGTCGATCACGGCCTCCTGCGCGTCGTGCATGTCGTAGACGGCGAACTGGTCGACGCCCAGTTCCCGCAGCGCGTTCAGCTTCTCGATGTGCCTTTCGACCGGGCCGATGATGCAGAACCGGTCGACGATCTCGTCGGGTACGAACTGGGTGTCCGGGTTGTCGGCGCGCCCGTGGTGGGAGTAGTCGTACCCCTCACGGGCCTTGATGTAGTCGGTGAGTTCCTCGGGGACCTGTGCGGAGTGCTCGCCGTACTTGGAGACCAGGTCGGCCACGTGATTGCCGACCATCCCGCCGAACCAGCGGCACTGGTCGCGCGCGTGGGCGAGCGCCTCGGGCGAGTCGTCCTCGGTGACATAGGCGGGGGCGGCGACGCAGATCTTGACGTCGGAGGGATCACGACCCGCAGCGACGGCCGCGTCCTTGACCGCCTTCACCATGTACTCGGTGAGGTAGAGGTCGGAGAGCTGCAGGATGAACCCGTCGGCCTCCTCGCCGGTCATCTTCAGGGCCTTGGGCCCGTACGCCGCCATCCATACGGGCAGTTCGGCGCCCGGCTTGATCCACGGGAACCTGATCACCGTGCCGCCGAGGTCGGCCTCTTCGCCGCGGCCCAGCGCCCGGATGACCTTCATGGCCTCGCTGATGCGGGCCAGGGTGTTGGGCTTGCGGCCTGCGACACGCATCGCCGAGTCGCCGCGGCCGATGCCGCAGACGGTGCGGTTGCCGAACATGTCGTTGAGGGTGGCGAAGGTGGAGGCGGTGACCTCCCAGGTGCGGGTGCCCGGGTTGGTGACCATCGGGCCGACCGTCAACTTGGTGGTGTTCGACAGGATCTGACTGTAGATCACGAACGGTTCCTGCCACAGCACGGCGGAGTCGAAGGTCCAGCCGTGGGTGAAGCCGTTGCGCTCGGCGCGCTTCATCAGGCTGACGACCTTCGAGGCCGGCGGGTCGGTCTGCAGGACGAGTCCGAAGTCCATGGCGCCACTCCTAGTTGAGGTACTGACAGGTGGAGCGCGGGGTGTAGACGCCGTGCCCGGCGTGTCCGGTGTACTCCCGCTCGTTGATGACGACCTCGCCGCGCGAGAGGACCGTCTCGACCCGGCCGGTGGTGCGCTTGCCCTCGTAGGCCGAGTAGTCGACGTTCATGTGCTGCGTCTCGACGGACATGACCTGCTCGGCGTTCGGGTCGTAGATGACGACGTCCGCGTCCGCGCCGGGCGCGATCGTGCCCTTCTTCGGGTACATGCCGAACATACGGGCCGGGGTGGCGCAGGCGATCTCGATCCAGCGGCGGCGGGAGATGTGGCCCTCGACGACGGCCTGGTGGAGCAGGTCCATGCGGTTCTCGACGCCGGGCAGACCGTTGGGGATCTTGGAGAAGTCGCCGCGGCCGAGCTCCTTCTGGCCCACGAAGCAGAAGGGGCAGTGGTCGGTGGAGACCACCTGGAGGTCGTTGGTCCTGAGCCCCTGCCAGAGCTTGGCCTGGTGCTCCTTGGGGCGGAGCGGCGTGCTGCACACGTACTTCGAGCCCTCGAAGTCCGGCTCGGCGAGGTTGTCGGTGGACAGGAACAGGTACTGCGGGCAGGTCTCGCCGAAGACGGGGAGCCCCTCGTCACGCGCGCGTGCCAGCTCGGCCACTGCCTCCATGGCCGAGACGTGCACCACGTAGAGCGGGGCGCCCGCGACCTGCGCGAGCCTGATGGCACGGTGGGTGGCCTCGGCCTCCAGCAGGGCCTTGCGGACCTCGCCGTGGTAGCGGGGGTCGGTCTCACCGCGGGCCAGCGCCTGCTCGACCAGCACGTCGATGGCGATGCCGTTCTCGGCGTGCATCATGATCAGGCCGCCGTTCTCGGCGGAGCGCTGCATGGCGCGCAGGATCTGGCCGTCGTCGGAGTAGAAGACGCCCGGGTAGGCCATGAACTGCTTGAAAGAGGTGACACCCTCCTCGACCAGCAGGTCCATCTCCTTGAGCGTGTCCTGGTTCACGTCGGAGACGATCATGTGGAAGGCGTAGTCGATCGCGCAGTTGCCCTCCGCCTTGGCGTGCCAGGCGTCGAGGCCCTCGCGCAGGGAGTGGCCGACGCTCTGCACCGCGAAGTCGACGATCGTGGTCGTACCGCCCCAGGCGGCCGCCCGGGTGCCGGTCTCGAAGGTGTCGGAGGCGAAGGTGCCGCCGAAGGGCAGCTCCATGTGGGTGTGGGCGTCGACGCCGCCCGGGATGACGTACTTGCCGGTGGCGTCTATGGTCCGCTCGGCCGTCCAGGCCTGCGCGGCGGAAGTGCCGGCGGCAGCGAGGGCGGCGATGCGGCCCTCCTCGATGAGGACGTCGGCGTGGAGTTCGTCGGATGCGGTGATTACTAGTCCACCGCGGATGACCATACGGCTGCTCATGCTTTTACACTCCGCTGCTTGTGTCGAAGAGTGCGGGTTGTATGTGGCTGGTCGCGCAGTTCCCCGCGCCCCTTCAGGGCGCGGGGAACGCCGCCTGGTTCTACGGCGCCGTCAGCGGGCCGTACGCGTCCGGGCGGCGGTCGCGGAAGAACTGCCAGCGGTCGCGGACCTCGCGGAGCTTGGCCAGGTCCAGGTCGCGCACGACGAGCTCCGTCTCCTTGTCGCTCGCCACCTCGCCCACGAACTGCGCCTCCGGGTCGACGAAGTACGTCGTCCCGTAGAAGTCGTTGTCGCCCAGCTCCTCGACACCGACCCGGTTGATCGCGCCGACGAAGTACTCGTTGGCGACGGCCGCAGCCGGCTGCTCCAGCTGCCAGAGGTAGGCGGACAGGCCGCGGGAGGTGGCCGACGGGTTGAAGACGATCTCGGCGCCCGCGAGGCCCAACGCCCGCCAGCCCTCCGGGAAGTGGCGGTCGTAGCAGATGTAGACGCCGATCTTCCCGACCTTGGTGTCGAAGACGGGCCAGCCGGCGTTGCCGGGGCGGAAGTAGAACTTCTCCCAGAATCCGGGGACCTGGGGGATGTGGTGCTTGCGGTACTTGCCGAGGTACGAACCGTCCGCGTCGATCACCGCGGCCGTGTTGTAGAGGACGCCGGGCTGCTCCTCCTCGTACATGGGCAGGATCAGGACGATGCCCAGTTCCTTGGCGAGCGCCTGGAAGCGCTTGACGATCGGGCCGTCCGGGATCGCCTCCGCGTACTCGTAGAACGCCTTGTCCTGGACCTGGCAGAAGTAGGGCCCGTAGAACAGCTCCTGGAAGCACAGGACCTGAGCACCCTGCGCGGCCGCGTCCCGGGCCGCCTGCTCGTGTACCTGGATCATCGACTCCTTGTCGCCCGTCCACGCGGTCTGGAAGAGGGCGGCACGGATCACTCTGCTCATCGGGACCTCCGGTCGCTCGGTGTGCGAGAAGACTAGGAAGTCCGAAAACGGGGGTTGAGTTGCACGCTGTCACGTCTGCGGGCATGCGGCGTGCCACGGTGTCACCCTTTACCGAGCCCATGTTTCACCGCCGTTTTCCCAGGTCGTGGCATGTTTCAGCCCTGTTGCGCGTCGTGCGCGAGGAGCGCGATGTGCACCGAGGCGGCCTGTTCGAAGTCGTCGAGGTCCACCCCGAGACGGCCCTGTATGGCCTCCAGACGGCGGTACAGGGCGGGCCGGGAGACGTGGTGGAGCTGGGCGGTGCGGGACTTGTTGCGGCCGGTGGCGAGATAGGTGCGCAGCACGGACAGCAGGTCGTCGTCGGCCGAGCACAGCAGCCCGTCCAGCTCCCGTTCCGCGAACGACTGCACATGCGGATCGTCCCGCAGCAGCCGGATCAGGCCCCGCAGATGTACGTCCCTGAGGCGTACGACGGCCGGGAGGTCGAGGGCGGCCGAGGAGTCGGCGACGGCGTCGGCGACGTGCTGGGCCTCGCGCAGTCCGGCGGGCACGTCGTCCCAGGCGGTGCGCGGGTCGGCGGCGGCCACCACGGCCTTCGTCGACCCCGATTCCGTACGCAGCCTTGCCGCGAAGTGCGTGGTGAGCGCCTCGGCGTCCTGGTCGCGGGCGAGGCTGAGCAGGACCGCGGTGGCGGCGTCGGCCAGCTCGGCGACGAGACCGGGCAGCCCCAACATCCTTAGTACCCGGTCGAGTTGGGCCGGTTCGCCGTCCCGCACGACCAGCGGTACGAAGGTGCGCCGGTTGACCGGGAGTCCTGCGGCACGCGCGCGCGGCAGCAGCTGCCTCGCCGGTACGACTCCGCTGACCAGGTCGGTGAGCAGGCTCTGCGCGGACTGCTCCTCCCAGGTGTGGGCCGAGTTGCCGCCGAGCATGCGGTGCAGGACGAGGGACTCGGCGGCCCGGTCGGCGAGCAGGCGTCCGGTGGCGGTGTCGCCCCGGTAGCCGCACAGCATGATCTGGCCCCAGCGTTCGCCGCGCCCGCCGAGTTCGGCACGGATCCAGCCGTCGCCCTCGCTGCCACCGGCCTGGCGGGCGATGCGCTCCCAGTCGCGCAGCACGTCGTCCACCGCCGGCCGCTCCCCCGCGGTGGCGAGGACGCGGTGGGCGAGGTTGGTGACGACGACCGGGCAGGCGCTGTGCTGGGCGATCTCGTCGAGGAGCCGTTGCAGGGGGGCGCCCGCGGTGATGAGCCCGGTGAGCGCCGTGCGGACGGACTCCGAAAGGCTCACGGCGGCGAACTTCCGCCGGACCAGCCGGGCCTGCACCTCCTCCGTCAGCTCCGCGAACGGGAAGGGGCGGTGCAGGACGACCATCGGCAGCCCGCACCGCTCGGCGGCCCGGCGCATCACGTCCGGCGGGGAGGGGAACGCACGCCCGAGGCCGAGCACGACGGCCGCGGCCTCCGCGCGGTGCAGGGACCGGATGTACTCGGCCTGCTTCTCCTCGTCGCCGGCGAGCAGCACTCCGGTGGTGAGCACCATCTCGCCGCCGCTGAGCATGACGCCCACATCGGGCGCCTCGGCGACATGCACCCAGCGCACGGGCCGGTCGAGCTGGGCCGCGCCGGCCACCACCTCGGGCTCCCCTGCGAGGACCCGTTCCAGGGTCAGCACCTGGCGCACCGACAGGGCGGGTTCGGGGGTCCCGAAGGTGGTCATGACGGTCTTCCCTTGCTCAGTCCACTACTGCGTGAGGCTCCTCAGAGCGCGTTCGAGGATCGCGGCGCCCTCCTCGGCCTCCGCGACCGTCAGGGACAGGGGCGGGGCGATGCGCAGGGCGCTGGTGTTGTGGCCGCCGCCCTTGCCGATGAGCAGCCCGTCCGCGCGGGTCGCTTCGAGGACGGCGGAGGCGGCGTCCGGGTCGGCCTCGTCGGTGCCCGGCTTCACCAGCTCGACGCCGAGCATCAGGCCGCGGCCGCGTACCTCCCGTACGTGCGGGACCTGGGCGGCGACGGCCCGCAGCCGCTCGATGAGCAGCCCGCCGACGCGCCGGGCGTTGCCCTGGAGGTCGTGTTCCAGCAGGTAGCTGAGGTTGGCGAGGCCCGCGGCCATGGTGATCTGGGTGCCGCCGAACGTGGAGATGCTGTTGGCGTCCAGGCAGTTCATGATCTCGGCGCGGGCGACGACACCACCGATGGAGCTGCCGTTGCCGATGCCCTTGGCGAAGGTGAGGATGTCCGGCGGGCCGCTCTGGCCGTGTGCCTGCCAGCCCCAGAAGTTGTCGCCGGTGCGGCCCCAGCCGGTCTGCACCTCGTCGGCGATCCACAGGATGCCGCGCTCGGCGAGGACCTCACGGAAGGCCGCGTAGAGGCCGTCCGGCCCGGAGGTGAAGCCGCCGACGCCCTGGATGGGCTCGGCGATCAGCGCGGCGGGCGGGCGGGTGTGGCCGAGCAGGTCCTTGAGGTCGTCGACGCAGGCCGCGATGAAGTCGTCGTCGCTGAGGGAGGCGTACGGGCCGCGGGTGCGGACGCCGCCGTGGACATACAGGGTCTGCAGCGGTGACAGCGAGGTCGGGGACCAGCCGCGGTTGCCGGTGATGCCGACCGCGCTGAAGGAGCGGCCGTGGTAGCTGTTGCGCATCGCCAGGATCGTGTTGCTGCGCCGGTAGGTGGTGGCGAGCAGCAGGGCGGTGTCGTTGGCCTCGGTGCCGGAGGTCGTGAAGAAGACACGGGCGTCCGGGATACCGCTCAACTGGGCGATGCGCTCGGCGAGTTCGACCATCGGGCGGTTGAGGTAGAGCGTGGACGAGTGGAGGATCCGCCCGGCCTGCTCGCTGACCGCCTTCGTGACCTCGGGCAGCGCGTGCGCGGTCATCGTGGTGAGGATGCCGCCGAAGAAGTCGAGGTACTTGTTGCCGTCGGAGTCCCAGACGTGCCGGCCCTCGCCGTGCGTGATCTCCAGCGGGTCCTCGTAGTAGAGGGCGAGCCAGTCGGGCAGGACCGACTTGTGGCGGGCGTAGAGGTCGGTCACGGCTGCACCAGTCCTTCGTAGGCGTCGGGTCGTCGGTCACGGTAGAACGCCCATTGCTGCCGCACTTCCTCGATCAGGTCGAAGTCGAGGTCGCGGACGAGCAGTTCCTCGGTCTTGTCGCTCGCGGTGTCGCCGACGAACTGGCCGCGCGGGTCGACGAAGTACGAGGTCCCGTAGAAGTCGTTGTCGCCGTACTCCTCGACGCCGACCCGGTTGATCGCGGCGACGAAGTACTCGTTGGCGACGGCCGCGGCGGGCTGCTCCAGCCGCCAGAGATAGGACGAGAGACCGCGGTGGGTGGCGGAGGGGTTGTAGACCAACTGGGCGCCGTTGAGGCCGAGTTGGCGCCAGCCCTCCGGGAAGTGGCGGTCGTAGCAGATGTAGACGCCCACCTTGCCGACGGCGGTGTCGAAGACCGGCCACCCCACGTTGCCGGGCTTGAAGTAGTACTTCTCCCAGAAGCCCTTGACCTGCGGGATGTGGTGCTTGCGGTACTTGCCGAGGAAGGTGCCGTCGGCGTCGATCACGGCGGCGGTGTTGTAGTAGAAGCCGGACTGCTCGACCTCGAAGACCGGCACGACGATCACCATGCCCGTTTCCCGGGCGAGGTCCTGCATACGACTGACGGTCGGCCCCTCGGGCACCGGCTCGGCCCAGCGGTAGTGCTCGGGTTCCTGGACCTGGCAGAAGTAGGGAGCGTTGAAGACCTCCTGGAACCCGATGATCTTCGCACCCTGTCGGGCCGCCTCGCGGGCGTGCTCCTCGTGTTTCGCCACCATGGACTCGGTGTCGCCGGTCCAGGTGGCCTGGACCAGAGCGGCACGAACGACGTTGGCCATGAGCTGCTCCTTCGGCGGGTCGTCAGAGCCTCTACGCCCGTAGAACAGGCCGTAGAGGGATGAACGTAAGCCTCCGGGAGAGCCTTGCCAAGACCATCGCCGTTAACCCGCGGAGTCGATCACGTTTCGCACTCCGGTGGAGGAGCGGAGGGGCCGGTGGGACGGTTGGTCGGGGTGTGTCAGGCGGTGAAGCCGGCGACCCGGAGGGCGTGCACCAGATCCCAGTGTCGCTCTTCGGAGACGCCCTGCGCGGCCTCCAGCAGGAGCGGTACGAGGGTCCCCGGGTCGGGCTCGGCGCTGCGGGCCGCCTCCTCGGGGGTGCGGACGCGGACGTATGCGCCGAGCAGCGCGCGCACCTCGCGCTCGCGCCCCTCGCCGGACAGTGCCAGTACGGCCTGTCCGATCTCGGTGGCGGGCCGGGCGACGCCCTGCCGCAGGATCTGCTCGCCGTCGTCGCCGCGCCCGGCCGCGACCAGGGCGTCCGCGGCGGCCACGAGCCGGTCGGCGGGCAGCGAGGCGGCCTCCCACAGCAGCGTCGCCCAGTCGGCGCCGAGCCCGGCGCGCTGCAGTTCCGCGGCGAGCAGCGGGAAACGGGCGGCGGGCCAGTGGGCGGCGTCGACGAGCAGGGCGTGCGCCTCGCCGCTGCGCTCCTCCTGACGCAACCGCACCAGCCGCTCGACGGCCCCGGCGATCTCCCGCGGCCCCGCCGTGTCCAGGGGCTCGGCCGCCGGCTGCTGCTGCTGCGGCCGCTCCGCCACCTCGGCGGCCCCGGCGAACCGTGCTCCCCGCAGGGTACGGCCGGTGGCCTTCGGAGCGGGCAGGACGGGCGCGGCGGTCGTCGGTACGTCGAGGGGGGCGGCCTCCCCCTCGACCATCCCGGCGAACCTGGCACCGCCTCGACGGCGCTTGCGTTGTTTGGGGGCGGGCGGTTCAGGGGCGGGCTGCGGCGCGCCGGAGGGGGTGGCGTTCGGCTGGGGCGTGCTCGGCAAGCCGCCGTCGTACGCGACCGGACGCGCCGCCTCGAACGGGCCACGGGGCCGTGCCGCCTCGCGGGCACCGGACTCTTGGTCCACGGCGCCTGCGCGCACCCCTGCGGGGCCGAACGAGTCGTACGACCGTGCCGCATCGGAGGCAGCGGCCTCGTAGGGGCCGCCCTGCTGCCCCTGGGCGACTCCGCGGTCGTACGAGCCGCTGCGGGCCCACGCAGGGCCAGCGGAGTGCGCGTCCGTCGACTGTGTGCCGCCCGGGGCGCCCGCCTCGAACCGCTCCCGTGGCCCGTCTGCGGGGCCGGCGTCGTACGCGCCTCGCTGGTGCGGGAAGGCCTGGCTGTGGGCCCCGTCGCCGTCCGTGGGTGGCGGCTCGTCCGGGGGGAACTCCCTGTCGATGCGGTAGACCGTGCCTTCCGCGATGCGGGCGCGGCGGATCGCCGCCGCCCGGCCTTCTGCCGTGCGGCTGTCCAAGTCGGCCATCCGGGCGCGGAGTTCGGCGCAGCGGGCGGTGGCCCGTTCGTGGTCGTCGCGGGCCCAGGCCAGGTCGAGGCGGAGCGCGTCGGCCTCCTGCCGGGTGGCGGCGGAGGCGAGCCGGCGGCCCAGTTCAGCCTGGCGTTCGGCGGCGTAGCGCTGCTCGCGGAGCATGACGTCGAGCCGGTCACCGAGCGCGTCGCGGCCGCCGGGCCGGGCGTCGTGCGCCGCGAGCGCGGCGGTGTGCAGCCCGCGGGCCCGCTCCTTCTCCTGGGCGGCAGCGGCCGGACCGTACCCCGCGGCGAGGTCCTGCAGAAGCGCTTCCACCACGTCCCAGGGCGGCACTTCACGCCCCTCGAGACAGGCCCGCATCCCGTCGGGGTCGCGCTGCCAGAAGACGGCGCACCAGCCGCCGCCCTGGTCCAGGCGCGCCAGCAGGCCGTTCAGGTAGTTCACGAACTCCCGTACCCGGCCCGGGAGTTGATCCACAGCCATCGCCCAACTCCTGCCAGACCGGAGCACTCCGGTCCGTTAGACAACACGAGCCGTGTTACAGGAGCGCTACGAGAAGTTTTCCGACGGGACGCAGAGTACGCCCCGCCTGCCGGAACGTGACGTGCGCGAGGGCATCTCTTGTCGGACTCACACCGCGAGCGGTGCACAGGCCCCGGCGAGTTCGTCCATCGAGAGGCCGAGCGCACGGGCCAGCGCGGCGACCGTGAAGAAGGCCGGCGTCGGGGCCCGGCCCGTCTCGATCTTCCGCAGGGTCTCCGCGGAGATCCCGGCGTCCGCCGCGACGTCGGTCATGCTCCGCCCGCCGCGGGCCTCGCGGAGCAGCCTTCCGAGCCGCTCGCCGCGTTCGCGTTCTTCGGGGGTGAGAGGGGTGCGCACCATGCCGTCATTCTAATACCGGTATAGTAATTGGCATGGTGGAGCTGAAGACAGACACATCGATCGACGCCATGTACGAGGCGGGGCAGGTGGTCGGGCGCGCCCTGACGGCCGTACGAAACGCCGCCGACGTGGGTGTTTCCCTGCTGGAGCTGGACGAGGTGGCCCGCGGGGTGCTGCGCGAGGCAGGGGCGTCCTCGCCCTTCCTCGGGTACCGCCCCTCCTTCGCCCCCGTCCCCTTCCCGGCCGTCATCTGCGCCTCGGTGAACGACGCGATCGTGCACGGCATCCCGACCGGCTACCGGCTGCGCGACGGCGATCTGGTCTCCATCGACTGCGGCGCCGAACTGGGCGGCTGGGTCGGCGACTCGGCGACCAGTTTCGTGGTCGGCGAGCCGCGCCCGGCGGACGTGAGGCTGATCGAGACGGCGGAGCGGGCCCTGGCGGCGGCCATCGAGGCGGCGGTGGCCGGCAACCGCATCGGCGACATCGCGCACGCGATCGGCTCGGTGTGCCGCGCGGCGGGCTACGGCATCCCGGACGGCTTCGGGGGACACGGCATCGGGCGCCGTATGCACGAGGACCCCGGGGTCCCGAACGAAGGCCGCCCGAGGCGTGGCCTGCCCCTGCGCCACGGCATGGCCCTCGCCATCGAGCCGATGCTCATCGCGGGCGGCCGGGACGACTACCACGCGGCGGCGGACGGCTGGACCCTGCGCACGAACGACGGCTCACGCGCGGCCCACGTGGAGCACACGGTGGCGATCACGGACTCCGGACCGCGGATCCTCACCGCGCGGGAAGCTCTTTGAGGGCCGGCGTGTCGACCAGGCTCTGCACCTCCCCACCGAGCGCATGGACCCACTGGTCGCGGAGGGCCGCCCCCGCCCCCGGCCCGTCGCAGCCGCGGCACCCGGCTCCCCCGCGCTCGCGCTGGACGACGTCCGGTTCGGCTATGCTCCGGGCCGCCCGGTGCTGTCCGGGGTGACCTTCACCGTGCCCCACCACCGGCAGGTGGCCCTCGTGGGTCCCTCGGGCGCCGGCAAGAGCACCGTCTTCGCCCTCGTCGCGCGGTTCTACGAACCCCAATCGGGGACCGTGCTGTTCGACGGGCGGCCCGCCACCGAGCTCGGCCGCGACGCCTGCCGACGGCGCATCGCCGTGGTGGACCAGAACACCCATGTCGTCCACGGCACCCTCCGGGAGAACATCACCTACGCCGTCCCCGACGCCCCGGCGGCCGAGGTGCGGCGGGTCCTCGCGCTGGCCCGGCTGGAGGAACTCGTCGACCGGCTGCCCGGTGGCCTGGACGCCGTCATCGGTGAACGCGGCAGCACCCTCTCGGGCGGCGAACGCCAACGCGTCGCCCTGGCCCGCGCCCTGCTCGCCCGCCCCGCGCTGCTCCTGCTGGACGAGCCCACCTCGCATCTCGACGCGATCAACGAAGCCGCGCTGACCAGCGTGATGAAGGAGATCGCCCAGGAATGCGCCCTGTTGGTCATCGCCCACCGCCTCTCCACCGTGCAGCACGCCGACCGCATCGTGGTGCTCCATGAGGGCCGCAGCGCCGCCGCCGGCGACCACGAGGAACTGCTCGCCCACAACCCCCTCTACCGCGACCTGGCCACCAGCCAGATGCTGCGCCCCGGCGCACCGTCCACCGACCGTGGTAGTGGTCGTCGGACGAACGGCTGAGGAAGACGTGCCGGTCGGGCGCTGGAGGTGCCCGTGGCCGCCCTTCGTGCGAAGGTGTTCTACGGGCGTGCGCCAGGGTGTAACCGGCTCTCACCCGGGTTACCCGACTGCGGCACGTCGATCAGCGAGGGCGTCCCGGGCCCCGCAGGGACGCCGGATGGGAAGGCCATGACCAGCGGCTTCAGCAGCCCCGAGGGCTACGACCCCTTCGGAGAGTTCCTCGCCCGCTTCTTCGGGGGCCCGCGCCCGGGCCCCCGGCAGATCGACATAGGGAGGCTGCTCAGTCAGCCCGCCCGGGAACTGGTCCGCGGGGCCGCCCAGTACGCGGCCGAGCACGGCAGCCGGGACCTGGACACCCAGCATCTGCTGCGGGCCGCCCTGGCCAGCGAGCCGACCCGGAGTCTGCTCAGCCGGGCCGGCGCGGATCCCGACTCGCTGGCGTCGGAGATCGACGAGCGCTCCGGCCCGGTCCAGCACACGGCGGAGGAAGCGCCGCCGCCCACCTCGCTCTCCCTCACCCCCGCCGTCAAGCGGGCCCTGCTCGACGCCCACGACCTGGCACGGGCCAGCGGCGCCGGTTACATCGGCCCCGAGCACGTGCTCAGCGCCCTGGCCGCGAACCCCGACTCGGCGGCCGGGCACATCCTCAACTCGGCCCGTTTCGCGCCCCCCGGGTTGCCGCCCGAGGCGCCGGACACCACACAGACCCGTACCGAGCACCAGCGCGCCACCGGCACGCCCACCCTGGACAAGTACGGCCGCGACCTCACCGAGCTGGCCCGCGAGGGCCGTATCGACCCGGTGATCGGCCGCGAGGACGAGATCGAGCAGACCATCGAAGTGCTGTCGCGGCGCGGCAAGAACAACCCGGTGCTGATCGGTGACGCGGGTGTCGGCAAGACCGCCATCGTGGAGGGTCTCGCGCAGCGCATCGCCGACGGGGACGTGCCCGACGTGCTGATCGGGCGGCGGGTGGTCGCCCTGGACCTCACCGGTGTGGTCGCGGGCACCCGCTACCGCGGTGACTTCGAGGAACGCCTCAACAACATCGTCGGTGAAATCCGCACGCATTCCGACCAGTTGATCGTCTTCATCGACGAGCTGCACACGGTCGTCGGTGCCGGCTCGGGCGGCGAGGGCGGCGCGATGGACGCCGGCAACATCCTCAAGCCTGCGCTCGCCCGCGGCGAACTCCACATCGTCGGCGCCACCACCCTGGAGGAGTTCCGCCGGATCGAGAAGGACGCGGCACTCGCCCGCCGCTTCCAGCCGATCCTGGTGCCCGAACCCTCCGTACCGGACACGATCGAGATCCTGCGCGGTCTGCGCGACCGCTACGAGGCCCACCACCAGGTCCGCTACACCGACGAGGCCCTGGTGGCCGCCGTCGAGCTGTCCGACCGCTACCTCACCGACCGCCGGCTGCCCGACAAGGCCATCGACCTCATCGACCAGGCCGGCGCGCGGGTACGGCTGCGGGCGCGCACGAAGGGCACGGACGTACGGGCCCTGGAGCGCGAGGTCGAGCAGCTGAACTGCGACAAGGACCAGGCGGTCGCCGACGAGCAGTACGAGCGGGCGACCCAGCTGCGCGACCGCATCGTCGAGTTGAAGAAGCGCATCGCGGACACCACCGGCGGCGACGAGGCCGACGAGGGGCAGCTGGAGGTGACCGCCGAGGCGATCGCCGAGGTGGTGTCCCGGCAGACGGGCATCCCGGTCGCCAGCCTCACCCAGGAGGAGAAGGAGAAGCTGCTCGGCCTGGAGGAGCACCTCCACGAGCGGGTCGTCGGGCAGGAGGAGGCCGTCGCCGTGGTCGCCGAGGCCGTCATGCGCTCCCGCGCCGGACTCGCCAGCCCCGACCGGCCGATCGGCAGCTTCCTCTTCCTCGGACCGACCGGCGTCGGCAAGACGGAACTGGCGCGCGCCCTCGCGGAGGCCCTCTTCGGCAGCGAGGAGCGCATGGTCCGCCTGGACATGAGCGAGTACCAGGAACGCCACACCGTCAGCCGCCTGGTGGGTGCCCCGCCCGGCTACGTGGGCCACGAGGAGGCGGGGCAGCTCACCGAGGTCGTGCGCCGCCACCCGTACTCGCTCCTGCTCCTCGACGAGGTGGAGAAGGCGCACCCGGACGTCTTCAACATCCTGCTCCAGGTCCTCGACGACGGCCGTCTCACCGACTCCCAGGGCCGCACCGTCGACTTCACCAACACGGTCATCGTGATGACCAGCAACCTGGGCTCCGAGGCGATCACCCGGCGCGGCGCCGGGATCGGCTTCGGGCCGGGCGGCGCCGACGCCGACGAGGAGGCCCGCCGGGAACAGATCCTGCGCCCGCTGCGCGAGCACTTCCGCCCCGAGTTCCTCAACCGCGTCGACGAGATCGTCGTCTTCCGCCAGCTCACCGGCGACCAACTGCGGCAGATCACCGGCCTGTTGCTGGAGAGGACCCGCCGCCTGCTGCAGGCGCAGGGCGTCACGGTCGAGTTCACCGCCCCGGCCGTCGACTGGCTCGCCGAACACGGCTACCAGCCCGAATACGGCGCCCGCCCCCTGCGCCGCACCATCCAGCGCGAGGTCGACAACCAGCTGTCGCGACTGCTGCTGGACGGCCGGGTGGCAGAGGGCGGCCGCGTGACGGTCGATGTCGAGGACGGCCGGCTGGCCTTCCAGACGGAAGACCTGCCCATCGCCCCCGAGTTGTGACGGGGCCAAGCTGCAGCGCCCCGTCAGGGGCGCGGGGCTGTGTCGATTTGCGGCTCCGCCGCGTGGGCGCGACCAGCCCCCACACACCTGCAGACGACTACGGCGCCGGGTCAACCACCTGCGCCGACCCACCGCCCCGGCGAATCGTCTCAGCCGCCGCCAACCACTTCCCACCAGGCAACCGCTGCACACCGGTGGCCGCACCGATCTCCGGGTTCAACTTGAACGAGTGCCCGATGGCCTCCAACTGCGCCCGCAGACTCCCGGCACTGGTGTCGTTGTAGAGCGCAGGCTCCAGCTCCGTCTGCGCAGCATTGCGCTGACTGGCCCGCGGCGCAGCGATCGCATCGACCAGCGGCAGATGACGGTCCAGGAACTCGGTCAACACCTGCAGCACGGTGGTGATGATCGTCGCCCCACCGGGCGAACCGAGCGCCACCACCGGCTTGTTGTGCTTGTCGAGCACGATCGTCGGCGAGATCGACGACCGCGGCCGCTTGCCCGGCCCCGGCAGGTTCGGGTCGTGCACGGCCGGGTTCGCCGGAGTGAAGGAGAAGTCCGTCAGCTCGTTGTTGAGGAGGAACCCACGCCCGGGCACGGTGATCGCGCTGCCGCCGGTCTGTTCGATGGTCAGCGTGTAGGAGACGACGTTGCCCCACTTGTCGGCCACGGTCAGGTGCGTGGTGTTCTCACCTTCGTACGTCGTCGGGGCCGCCGTACCGCCGGAGGCGCACGCGGCCGGGTGGCGAGGATCCCCGGGCGCCACCGGGCTGGTCAGCACCGCATTGTCCTTGATCAGGCAGGCCCGCGAGTCGGCGTACTTCTGCGAGAGCAGTTCCTTCGTCGGTACGTCCTCGAAGGCGGGGTCACCGACCCAGCGCCCGCGGTCCGCGAACGCGATCCGGCTGGCCTCGATGTAGTGGTGCAGGTACTGAACCTCACTCGCCTTCGAGAGGTCCGTGTTCTCCAGGATGTTGAGGGCTTCGCCGACCGTCGTGCCGCCGGAGGAGGAGGGCGCGATGGAGTAGACGCCGAGTCCGCGGTACGAGGTCCTGGTGGGCGCCTGGAGCTTGGCGCGGTAGGCCGCGAGATCCTTGTCGGACAGCTTGCCGGGGCGGGCGTTCCAGCCCGAACCCGGGTCCACGGGAGGGTGGTTCACGGTGCGGACGATGTCGTCGCCGAGGTCGCCGTCGTAGACCGCGCCGATGCCCTTCCTGCCGAGCTCCTCGTAGGTACGGGCGAGGTCGGGGTTCTTGAAGGTGGAGCCGACCACCGGGAGCTGCCCGCCCGGCAGGAACAGCTTGGCCGTGTCAGGGAAGTAGCGGAACCGGGTCTCGTTCGAGGCGGTCTGGGAGCGGAAGGTGTCGTCGACGGTGAAGCCGTCGCGGGCGATCCGCTCGGCGGGCTTCAGCACCGTGCCGAGTCTTCTGCTGCCCCAGTTGTCGAGCGCGGTCTGCCAGGTGGCGGGCGTGCCCGGGGTGCCGACGCTCAGCCCGCTGCTGACGGCGTCGGCGAAGGCGAGGGGTTTGCCGTTCTCCACGAAGAGGTCGGAGTCGGCGGTCAGCGGCGCGGTCTCGCGGCCGTCGATGGTGTGCACCGTACGGGACTTGGCGTCGTAGTAGACGAAGTAGCCGCCTCCGCCGACCCCGGAGGAGTAGGGCTCGGTGACGCCGAGCGCGGCGGCGGTGGCGACGGCCGCGTCGACCGCGTTGCCGCCCTTCTTCAGGACCTCGATACCGGCGGCGGAGGCGTCCGCGTCGACGCTTGCCACGGCACCGCCGTAGCCGACGGCGACGGGCACCTTCTGCGGTGTCGTCGCGGTGGTCGGCGGTGCTGCCGCCCCGACCGACACCACGGCGGCCGTGACCGCCAGGACCGACAGTTTCCGCGCGACAGGACGACGCATCCGTACCTCCAGTCAGGGGCGTCCGCGCAGCGTAACCGCATTGTCCGGGGCCCCAACACCCCCACTCCGGCAGCTGTCATACGAATGCCATGGATCGAACACCGGTACGTACCAGCCATGTCGGCCCGCTAGCATGCGCGCCCATGAATGACGACGTGCGCAACATCGTCCTGGGCGTGGTCGCGGCCGGCATCAGTGCCGCGCTCGGCTGGCTGGCCCGTACCTATCTGTGGAAGCGGAGACTCCGCCGCAAGCAGGCCTTCTTCGGGCTGCCCGACCACTCCGAGTCGCTGCTCGTCGTCAACCGCGACGCCGGCAGTCCCGACCTCGCGGTGCACCGCTACGACGTGTTCGCGCTCCTGGAACTCGCCGCCCTCATCAAGGACTGCGGCGCACACGCGGAGGTGATCACCCAGGACGCGGCCCGGCAGGGCTTCGGCGAGCGGACCGAGTTCTGCGTCGGAGGGCCTGGCTCGAACCGGCGCATGGCGGCCCACCTGCACGCCATGCTGCCCGGAGTGCGGGTGAACACGGACCCGGAGCCGGGCCCGGACCGGCTGGCGTTCCAGATCGGCAGCGAGCGCTACCGCATGGAGAAGGGCCTGTCCGAGTACGTGCTGCTGGCGCGGCTGACGGCCGGTCAGCCCGGTCTGACCCGCCCCGTCTTCCTGTTCAGCGGCCAGACCGCGATCACCAACCAGGCCGCGACCCGCTACCTCGCCCGCAACCACGAGCGGCTGGCCCGCAAATACGGCAACAACACGTTCGTCCTGCTGCTGAAGGTCGTCAACTCACAGGCGTACGGCCCGGACGTCGCCGAGCTCGTCGCGGACGTGACCCGCGCGGCACAGGAACCCCTGCCGGCGCCCACCGCTCCCCGCAACTCCCACCGCGCCTCCTGAATTCATTCACATGCCAACAATCGTTACTGCCACGTAACTTACCGACGGGTTACCTCCGGTAAAGGGGCGAGGTTACCGTCTGGTCACTTTGCACTGACACGAGTGAGGAGTGACCCGTGGGAACCCATCGCAAGGCCCTGCGTACGACCGCCGTGGGCGCCGTCTCCGCGACTCTGATCGCCGGTAGCGCCCTCGGGCTCGCCCCCGCCGCACAGGCGACGGACGCCGTCCGCTTCGTCGACATCACCGGCGACGGCGGCACCGTCCTCAAGGCGAACGTCCTCATGCCCGCGGGCGCCGACGGCACGCACCGCTACCCGCTGCTCGTACTCCCCACGAGCTGGGGCCTGCCCCAGGTCGAGTACCTCGCCCAGGCCCAGAAGCTCGCCGACTCCGGCTACATCGTGGTCAGTTACAACGTGCGGGGCTTCTGGCAGTCCGGCGGAGAGATAGAAGTGGCCGGACCACCGGACATAGCCGACGCCTCCAAGGTCATCGACTGGGCGCTCGCCAACACCCCGGCGGACTCCGCCCACATCGGCATGGCGGGGGTCTCGTACGGCGCCGGCATCAGCCTGATCGCCGCCGCTCACGACAAGCGGATCAAGGCGGTCGCCGCCCTCAGCGGCTGGGCCGACCTGATCGACTCGATCTACTCGGGCCGCACCCAGCACGTCCAGGCCGCTGCCCTGCTGGACGGCGCGAGCCTGGTCACCGGCCGGCAGAGCCCCGAAGTCCGGCAGATCTTCGACAACTTCTACGCCTCCAACCTGTCCAAGGAACAGGAAATGATCAATTGGGGGAAGAAACGTTCGGCCGCAACATATGTGGATCAGCTGAACAAGAACGGCGCGGCGGTCATGATGGCCAACGCATGGGGCGACACGGTCTTCGCGCCCAACCAGTACGCGGACTTCTACGAGAAGCTGACCGGCCCGAAGAGACTGGAGTTCCGCCCCGGCGACCACGCCACCGCCGAGCTGACCGGCCTGTTCGGACTGCCCAACGACGTGTGGACCGACACCGAGCGCTGGTTCGACCACTACCTCAAGGGCGAGGACAACGGCATCAACCGCGAGGACCCGGTCCAGCTCAAGTCCCGTACCGCGGGCGGCTACGAGGGCTACCCGGACTGGAAGTCGATCGCCGCGACCGACCGGAAGATCGCGCTCGCCGGCACGACCACGATCCACACGAACGTCGACTCCGGGGCCGACGGCGGGATCGTCTTCCTGTCGAGCATCCTCGACCAGATCGCCCAGCTGCCCCCGATGGCCTCGATCCCGCTGCTCCCCCGCCGCTGGGCCGCCGTCTGGCAGTCGGAGAAGTACGCCGTCGCCCAGCAGATCCGCGGTACGGCCCAGTTGCACACCACCCTCACCCCGACCAAGGAGAGCGGCACCCTCGTCGCCTACCTCTACGACGTGGGGCCGCTCGGCCTCGGCAAGCTGGTCAGCAACGCGCCGTACACCTTCCACGGGCGCACGCCCGGAAAGCCGTTCGGTCTGGACCTGGACCTGTTCTCCACGGCCTACGACGTCCCGGCAGGGCACCGACTGGCCCTGGTCGTCGACACGGTCGACCCGCTCTACATCGAGCACAACCCGTCCGGCGCTCAGCTGACCTTCTCCTCGCCGGCGAACGACCCGTCGTACGTGTCGATTCCGCTGCGCAAGCAGTGATCTCCGGCTGCCGCCGGCCGGGCATGGCTCTGTCGCTCAGTGCTTGAGGATCTTGGACGGGAAGTCTTTGGCGCGCTCGCCGTGCGGGTCGGTGAAGAACTCCTCCGGGGCACGGTCCTCGATGACGCGGCCGTCGGACATGAAGACGACACGGTTGGCGGCAGAGCGGGCGAAGCCCATCTCGTGAGTGACGACCACCATCGTCATACCGTCGCGGGCCAGCTGCCGCATGACCTCGAGGACCTCGTTGATCATCTCGGGGTCGAGGGCGGAGGTGGGCTCGTCGAACAGGAGCGCCTTGGGCTCCATGGCGAGGGCGCGGGCGATGGCCACCCTCCCCCAGTGCCTGAAGGGCCTGGGAGGTACCCCCAGCTGCTGGCCGCCGGAGAGCTGCGCGGGGAACTTGGGCGCCTGGTCGGCGAGTCCGACGCGGTCGAGGAGCCGGCGGGAGCGGTCGTCGGCTTCTTCCTTCTTGCGTCCGCGAACCTTGATCTGCCCCAGCGAGACGTTCTGCAGGACGGTCTTGTGCGCGAACAGGTTGAACGACTGGAAGACCATGCCGACGTTTGCGCGCAGCCGTGCGAGGGCCTTGCCCTCCTCGGGCAGCGGCTGCCCGTCGAGCAGGATGGTGCCGGACCGGACGGCCCCCAGCCGGTTGATCGTCCTGCACAGAGTCGACTTTCCCGACCCGAACGGGCCGATGGCCACGACCACCTCCCCCTTGCCGACCGTGAGGTCGATGTCCTGCAGGACATGCAACTCCCGTAGTACTTGTTGACGTCATGCAGCTCGATCAGCGGATCGACGGCCATTCGCAGCCCTACTCACTCTCAGCTGTGTCGTGGTTGCCGCAAACTATCCGGACGCGGGTTGGCTTACGTCACGACACGCACTTTTCGGGCATAAGCCGTATTTACGTCGATCTTAGGTCGACTGCTCAGCTCATGCCTCCGCGAGTTCGGCGTACAGCTGCGAGAGCTCTGGCACCCCGCCGGCCGCCCACTCGTGCCCGGAGGTCACGACGTCGAACTCGCGGCCCGAGGCGAGCCGTACGACGGGCTGGCCGTCCGGCCAGAGCTCCCAGGCGGCGCCGGGCACGGTGCGCACGATGACCGTGCCGAGATAGAGCCCGGCGTCGTTGCCGAGCCAGTGCAGCACCTCGGGGTCGTCCCGCCAGCGCGGCAACAGCTGGTCGAGTGCCTCCAACGAGGCTGCGGAGTCGTCGAGTTGGACGCCCTCCTGGGACGCCTGCGAGCGGAGCAGCTCGCACTCGGAGAGGAGTTCGGCGATGCCCTCCGGGTCGGGGATGCCGTGCTTTTCATGCCGGTGGCCCAGAAAAGGGATCTTCATACCTCCCAGCGTGTCATTCGCACCGGCGTGCGCACCACAGGCGCGCGGGCGGTCACTTCGGGGCTATTTCGCGGCGACTCCGAGCATGGCGCGTTGACGGGTCCCTCACGTCTCTCTAGCTTCACGATGCGTCTTTCGTCCCACCGGTGAGCGGGAGGAGTCGGCCGTGCGTCGACGTGTGCGGGGATTCGCGGTTGCCATCGTCTCGTTCGCCTTCCTGACGCCTGCCGTGTCGGCGGGGGCCGCTGCCGGCGACGGGGCACAACCACAGCCGCTGGAGCGGCTCTTCGACAACGTTGCCGTCGGCGACGATGCCCGCCCGGGTCCGGCGAACCTCGACGGCTACGGGGGTTCCCTGTCGGCACAGGACCTGACGGCCGCGGGCTGGACGCCCGGCCGGGCCCTCACCGTGCAGGGTGCCCGGCTGACCTGGCCGCGGCGGCTGCCGGGCGAGCCGGACAACGTACTCGCCGCCGGACAGTCGGTGCGGGTCGGCGGACGCGGCGACGCGCTCGCCTTCCTGGTGGCGGGCACGGGCGGGGCCGGCGCGAGCGGCACGGGCTCGGTCTCGTACCGGGACGGGACCCGTTCCTCGTACGCACTGACCGCTCCCGACTGGCGCACCGGCCCGCTCGCCACGAAGGCGGTGGCGCTGCCGCACATCGACACACCCGGCGGTCAACTCGCCGAGCAGGCACGGCTGTACGTGGTGACCGTGCCGCTGGTTCGGGGGCTCCCGGTGGCCTCCGTGCAGCTGCCGCGCGCTGCCGGTCTGCATGTCTTCGCGCTGGCCGTGCGGTCCTCGGGCGAGGGCTGGACCGGCAGTTGGGCGGCCGCCACCTCCGGCGTCCGGGCCGTGGGGCCGTGGAGCGACCGGACGGTACGGCTGGTGGTGCACACGTCGGTCGGCGGGTCGCGGGTGCGGCTGCGGTTCGACAACACGTTCGCGGCGGCGCCGGTACGGATCGGTGGCGCGACAGTGGCCGTGCAGAAGGAGGGGGCCACGGCTCGGGGTGTGCCGCTGCCGCTGTCGTTCCGGGGCGGGGCGGGGGTCGAGATCCCGGCCGGAGCCCAGGCGTTCAGCGATCCGCTCGGCTTCCTGGTGCCCGCCGATGCGAACCTGCTGGTCAGCTTCCATCTGCCCGGGCCGGTGGCGGCGGCGCCCGTGCACCAGCTGGCGGTGCAGCGGTCGTATGTGAGCACCGCGGGCGACCATACGGCGGAGGGCTCCGGGGCGGCGTACACCACGACCCTGACCAGGTGGCCGTTGCTGACCGGGGTGGACGTGGGCGGTGGTCCGGGGTCGGTGGTGCTGCTCGGGGACTCGATCACCGACGGGGACAGGTCCACGACGGACGCGAACCGGCGGTGGCCGGATGTGCTGGCCGCACGGCTGCTCAAGCAGCGCGGGGTCCCGCGCTATGGGGTGCTCAACCAGGGGATCTCCGGGAACCGCGTGGTCTCCGACCGGTACCCCGGTGACGGCGTCTCCACGGACGGGGGCGGGGTCAGCGCCCTGAACCGCTTCGACCGCGATGTCCTCGCCCAGACCTCGGTGCGTACGGCGGTCGTCCTCGAGGGCGTGAACGACCTGCGGGGGCAGGCAACGGCGCAGCAGATCGTCGCCGGGTTGCAGGAGATCGCGGACCGGGGGCATGCGCGGGGCCTGCGGATGCTGGCCGGCACGATCCTGCCCTGCGAGGGCGAGGTGCGGTGCACGGCTGCCGTCGAGGCGGAGCGCTCCGCGGTGAATGCGTGGATCCGGGGGGCCGGGGTGTTCGATGCGGTGCTCGACTTCGATGCGGTGGTGCGGGATCCGCAGCGTCCGGGGCGGATGTTGGCTGGGTACGACAGTGGGGATCATCTGCATCCGGGGGACGCGGGGCTCGCCGCGATGGCCCGATCCGTGGATCTGCGCGCTCTGGTGCCGTGACCGCCCTGGGGGCTGCGCCCCCAGACCCCGCTTCGGCCTGGACGGCCTCGTCCTCAAACGCCGGACGGGCTGATGGGGCTGAGGCCGGCCTTGCCCGTGACCGCCCGACGGGCTGGAGGTGGCCGAAGCCACCTTGTCCGTGCACGCCCCACGGGCTGGAGGGCCCGAAGGGCCCGGACGCGTTGTTCTACACGTCCAGGTCCACCACCACCGGCGCATGGTCCGATGCGCCCTTGCCCTTGCGTTCCTCGCGGTCCACGTAGGCGTCCGTGACTGACTTGGCGAAGGGGGCGTTTCCGTAGACCAGGTCGATGCGCATGCCGCGGTTCTTGGGGAAGCAGAGTTGGCGGTAGTCCCAGTAGGTGAAGGGGTGCTCGTACTTGAGGGGGCGGGGGACCACGTCGGAGAGGCCGGCCTCGCGGAGGGACGCCAGGGCTGCGCGCTCGGCGGGGGTGACGTGGGTGAGGCCTTCGAAGGCGGCCACGTCGTAGACGTCGTCGTCCGTCGGGGCCACGTTGTAGTCGCCGAGCACGGCGAAGGGCCGGCTGCCGCCCGCGTCGCCGGCGACGGCGGCCTTGAGGGCCTCGAACCACTGGAGCTTGTAGGCGTAGTGCGGGTGGTCCACCTCGCGGCCGTTCGGCACGTACACCGACCAGACGCGGACCGGGCCGCAGGTCGCCGAGATGGCGCGGGGTTCCGGGGCGCCGTCGTAACCGGGGTCGCCGGGCAGGCCCTTGACGACCTCCTTGAGGCCGACGCGGGAGAGCACCGCCACGCCGTTCCACCGGCCGGTCGCGTGCACCGCCGCCTCGTAGCCGAGATCGCGCAGTTGGTCGAACGGGAACTGCTCCTCGGCCAGCTTGGCCTCCTGGAGGCAGAGCACGTCCGTGCCGCTGCTCTCCAGCCAGGCCAGGAGCCTCGGCAGGCGGGCGGTGATCGAGTTCACGTTCCAGGTCGCAATGCGCATGCCTCACAACCTACCGGGCCGGTCTGACAACGCGGCCGGCCCGCCCGCCGTGCATCCCGTCCTCAGACCTCCGCCGACTCTCCGGGTGCCAGCCGCAGGTGCTCCGCGCCGCCGAGGGTGCCGATCTGGCGGTCGTAGATGGGGCGGGCGAGGTCGGTGAGCAGGGCGTCGTGGATGTCGTAGGCGCGCTGCGGTTCGACCTCGCGGACGTAGTCGATGACCTCGGAGATCTTGCTCCAGGGTGCCTGCACGGGGAGCATCAGCGTCTCGACGGGGTGGTCGGGGACAGTGAGGGCGTCGCCGGGGTGGAAGACCTTGCCGCCGTCGAGGAGGTAGCCGACGTTCGTGATGCGCGGGATGTCCGGGTGGATGACGGCGTGCAGCTCGCCGTGGACCTGGATGTCGAAGCCCGCGGCGGTGAACGTGTCGCCGTGGCCCACGGTGTGCACGCGGCCCGGGAAGGCGGCGGAGATCTGCTCCGCGACCGAGGCGAGAGTCCAGATCTCGGCCGCCGGATCGGCCTCCAGGGCCGCTCGCAGCCGACCCTCGTCGAAGTGGTCGGGGTGCTCGTGCGTGACGAGGATCGCATCCGCGCCGAGCGCGGCGTCCTGCTCGCTGAACACGCCGGGGTCGAGGACGAGCGTGCGCCCGTCCTTCTCCAGACGGACGCAGGCGTGCGACTTCTTCGTGAGCTTCATGGCTCCCATCCTGCCCCGTTCGCGGGCGGCCGGGGCGGCTGAGAGTGGTGCTTTCGCTGCCCGGCTGACGATCACTCGGTGGGGGTCGTCTCCTCTCTTATGACCTGCTGGGCCACCTTGAACGCGCTGTTCGCCGCCGGCAGGCCGCAGTAGACGGCCGACTGCATCAGCACTTCCTTGATCTCGCTCGGGGTGAGGCCGTTGCGCAGGGCGGCGCGGGTGTGGAAGGCGAGTTCCTCCAGGTGGCCGCCCGCGACCAGGGTGGCCAGCGTCACGCAGCTGCGGGCACGCCGGTCGAGACCGGGCCGGTCCCAGATCTCACCCCACGCATAGCGGGTGATGAACTCCTGGAAGTCCCCGGAGAACTCGTCCGCCTGCGCCAGCGCGCGGTCGACGTGTGCGTCACCGAGCACTTCGCGGCGCACCTTGATGCCGGTGTCGTAGGGGTCGGGACGTCCGTTCACCGGCGGGGGCACGACGGCGGCCGGGGCTATCTCGGCGATCGGCGCGGGCTGGTGGGGCTGCGGGGACGGGGCGAGCACCGGCTTGGCGGGGGTCGCCGGAATGGCGATCTGCCCCGTGGACGACTCGACGTAGCCGGGCTGCCAGGCGGTGGAGAAGTGCCGGACCAGCAGGTCGGTCACCGCGGCGGGCTGCTCGACCGGCACCAGGTGGGAGGCGCCGGGGACGACGGCGAGGCGCGCGTCGGGTATGCCGGCGACCAGGGTGCGGGCCTCGGCGGGGCCGGTGACCTTGTCCTCCGAGCCGACGAGCACGAGGGTGGGCACGCCGACGCGTCCGAGTTCGGGCCGTACGTCGAACGCGGCAAGGGCCTCGCAGGCGGCGATGTAGCAGCCGGGGTCCGTGGTGCGGACCATCTGCACGGCCCAGTCGGTGATCGCGGGCTGCGCGGCGGCGAACCCGCCGGTGAACCAGCGGTCGGGCGAGGTCCGGGCGATGGGGTCGAGCCCGTTCGTCCGCACTATCACCCCGCGCTGGCGGAACTCGTCGGCCGTGCCGAAGCGGGGCGAGGCGGCGATCACCACGAGCGAGGCGAGCCGCTCGGGGTGGCGCAGGGCCAGCTCCAGACCGATCGCACCGCCGAGCGCACAGCCCGCGTAGCCGAAGCGCTGGACGCCGAGCCCGTCGAGCGTGGCCAGCAGCCGGGAGGCGAGTTCGTCCACCGAGCCCACCGGGTACGCGGGCGCGCCGCCGTGCCCCGGCAGATCGAAGCGGAAGACGCGCCACTGCTTCGCCAGCTCGGGCACCTGGCGGTCCCACATGTGCCATGTGGTACCCAGTGAGGGGCCCAAGATCAGGACGGGAGCCTCTTCTGGCCCGTCAAAGCGGTATTGCAGGGTGTTCGACGGTGTCTCACTCACGCCTCAGACCCTCTCACGTCTCACGAAATCTCACAGAGCCCGGGGAGCCCGGCGGCTCTTGCCCCTCTCGGCGCCGGGGGGCTTCGACGCCGGGCGTTTCCAACAAGTCCGCCACCACGGCATCTGGACCGGACACCGAGAAGGCCACCACGGTGACCGCGACTGCGACGGTCACCGGCGAACAGATCACCGGAACCGTCCTGCGGTGTCCCTCAAGCCCTGCCCGCACGTCCGTAGCAGTCCTTCGGGGAGGTGAAGGCAGGCGGACACCCCTGAGGGTTCGTCAGCGTCTACGGCCGCGGACGGTCCAGCCGCCTCCAATGCCTGCGAGGTGCAGCGCCAGAACTGTGAGACCGATCAACATGATGTTGGTCGAGGTGAAGGTGTGGTTGGTCGAGATATCTGCTGCGTTGATCAAAAAGGCGATGAAGAACAGGGCCGCAGAAGCGATCGCCAGCATGGTTTTGGTCTCCTCGTCGGATGATGTCTGTCCTGCGCTGCCCTCCGAATTCCCGCCGCCTGGCGACTCACACCGGCGGTGTCGCACAAGTCCGCGCAGACTCGTCGGCGCTGTAGCGGTTGGGCGGGGACATTTAGGGCAGGCGCATTTCATGGGCGCGACATACGTGCCGTGGAGAATGGCGGGGAGGGTGTCTGAATGTCCAGTGTTCCTTCGGTCACGACGACCCGTGTCGGCCGCTGTCTGGTGGCTTCCTTCGACGGCGAAATGGACTACCTGACCGGGCCGATGTTTCGAACCGAGTTCTTCAACCTCATCGATTCCGGCGAACGGTTCATCGTCCTGGACCTCGCCGGAGTCCCATTCTGCGATTCAGCGGGGCTCAACACCCTTCTGGCAGCCCGTCGGCGCGCCCATGAGTCCGGAGTGAGATTGGCGCTGACCAGCGTGCAGAGGCAGCTACGACAGCTGCTGAAGCTCACCGGCGTCGATAGGATTGTTGACCTGTACGACGCCGCGGAAGATGCCGTGCGAGGACATGCAGGCCACCTCGGAGACGATTCGAGAGACAAGAGAATTACCGGGCTTCAAACGAGGGTTGCATCACCCAGATGACCGACGGATTCTACATACGATTCACCCCTCACCCCAGCTCGCAGCGTTTTCAAACACTGAGTCGGGGCTGAGGGTACTTCTGGTCATGCGGTTCGGACTGCACGGGAGCTGCGGAAGCGGGTGAGTTCCCGCAGGGGCTTGCGTGGGCTCGGCCCGGCAGGGCGGATGAGAGCCACAGCAGTCGGCCGTCTGGATCGGTGACCACCTGCACGTTCACGCCGTGCCGGCGGTCGTCCATCCCCTCGAACTGAGGAGATCTTCGAAGCGGCCAGCTCCAAGACGGAGTTGGCCCGGTGGTTGTGCTCGTAGTCGATCGGACTCTCGTATCCACACATGCTGTGCAGTCGGTGTGTGTGGGAGAAGCCGGGGATCCAGGTCGCGATGCGCAGTCAGGCCTCGGTGCGGGTGGCGAACGTGTGCCGGGAGACGTACTCGACCTCCTGGTCAGGAGCTTCCGCGGTGAAGTCCCGCCGTACGAAGTCCGGGGCCGCCGGCCGTTTGCGGGGTTGGGTCAGCCCGCGCCGTCGGCGGACCTTCCGTCCGGCCAGGGCGAGTTCGGCCATCAGACGGGCGGCAGTGTTCACCGAGACCCGCCAGCCGCGCGGACCAGGAGGAGCCAGACCTTCGGGGAGCCGCAGGTGCCGCCGGAGCCCTCGAAGATGTGCCGGATCACGTCGGCCGGCTGCCCGTACCGGAGCTCACGCGCGGTGGTGGGCTTGTCGCGCCACTTGTTGAACCAGGACTCCGCAACGGGTCGGCGTCGTCCGATCAGCGTGCCGAGCCGGCGCCGGGTGGGGGGCTGCGCGAAGCCGAGCGGGCCGGGCTGGAGCGGCTGCGGCGGGATGCGGCGGAGAGAACAAAAGCGGATCCGCCAGCTGGAGATGGAGCGTGATGTCCCCAAGCGATGCATGGTCCTCTGGTGGAGTGGCCGAAGCGGCCGCGGCCGCCCCGGCCGCGTTCATCGGTAACCAGAGGACCATGCACCACGTCGCCGCCACCGCGACACCCAGCTGTGCCGCGTGCCGGAATGCACACCGAGCTCCCAGCGACCTGGGGACAGGCCTGCCCGTCAGATCCCTACGAGGGGGCGGACACGCGCCTGCTGGATGCCTGAGGCAAGAGCGGCAAGGGCGGCACGATTGCCTTCAACGGTCGGTCGGCTGCATCGGCTCACCGCCGGCCAAGCACGCGCTGCCGCCGCCGATCCCCGCCACCGGCGAGTGTGAGACGTGCTCGGCGCGTACCACCACAGCGTAGGAGCCGAGGCCGAGGAGGCGGTCTCCGGAGATGTCGCCGAGGGCTGTGTACAGCGTGCGGATCTGACCGGTCGCCTTGTCGAAGGCGATGTCCTTGACGGTGCCGTGGACGGTGCCGCTTTCGGTCAGGACGCGCCGGCCGAGAGCCTCGTGGTGAACCGGAAAGACGCTCTGGCCCGGATCAACGGCGATACGGGAACGCACGATGACAGCGTCCGGTCCCACACCTCCGATCGCGCTCCAGCCGATGGTCTCAGCGTGCTTCGGTGCCCCGGAGAGACACAGGCAGGCGATTCTCCTGGTGCGCGCGTCGATGGTGAGGCCTTCCACTCGCCCAAGCGGTTCGGCCTCTTCGGCGGTGATCACAGGAAGGCCCTGGACCTGGGTGAACAGCATCATGCGTGGCCTCCTTCTCCGGCGGTCGTGCCCGCGTACGGCTCTGCGGCATGCGCGTGGAAGGCCTCGACCTGGGCGCTGAAGCTGGGGAGGTCGTCAGCGACGAAGTGTCGGGCGTGCGCGGGGACGACCAAGGCTCGCCCGGAGACGGCGAGTGTCTCTCCTCGTGGGATGAAGACCTTCCGCTGCTCGTGGTCCAGGTTCTCGTTGGCGGCGATCTCAAAGCCGATCACGCGTCCGCTGCTGCCGGCCTCGATCACGATGTCCAGGACCGTGCCGATCTCGGTCCCCTGGTCGACGAGGACGGGGGCGCCGATGACCTGGCCGTGGCCGGCTTCGTCGGCTCCCGCGACCATGTCCCTTTTCTCCAGGGCCGTCTCACTGGGGATCATCACGGCGGACGGTCCGATGGCGTGTACTTCGGAGAAGGGCAGGCTCTCCTTGAGGGGGCCGGCCAGCAGGCCGCGGCCGCTCAGGGTGAAGCCGGTGATCCGGCCCGCCCGTGCGTCGAAGACGGTGTCCCTGATCTGGGCCACGGCCTCGCCGCCCAGCGTCACGACCACCCGCTTGGTCAGCTCTGAGGCGAGCATGAAAGTGTTCACCGCGGACCCTCCCGACGGGCCACGTCACCCGAACGCACCGCGATCACCGTGCCGCTACGGCGTCTGGCCTGAACCGCCAGCACCGCTGCGGTGATCACACCCGCCACCGCGATGAGGAAGATCACCCAACTCCACCACTCCATCGCCGACATCCTCCGTCAATTCGCCATGGCCGTCGTTCTGTCCGGCCGTCCCTGGGCTATTCGCTTGCCCGCGGTACGGGCTCGCACGCCTGCCATGGGCGGAGTCGGCGGGCCGGGTCACCCCCCCCCCCCCGGGGAGTGACCTAACGGGGCAGGCCTACGACAGTGACGAGGAACTCGTCGATCCGGCGTACGGCGGCATGAACTGGTCGTGGTCGACGGGCTTGGTGACGTAGGCGTAGGCGTGCCGTTTGTAGCTGCGCAGGATGTCTTCCGCTGTCGAGGATGTCGTCAGGACGACCGGGATGTGCATCCTCGCTGTCCGGGCCGGCGCCCGAGCCGGAGGGCAGGTGAAGCAGAAGCCCAGGCCCCTTGGTTCCACCAGGTCGAGGATGTTGTGAGCGAAAATGTCGTGTCCGCAGGCGGGTTGGTGGCCGTGCGCGCCCGTACCGCTGTGGATCGGGCCGCGTGTCCGGAATGCGGGACGCTGACGGTTCGGGTGCACTGCCGGTACGGACGTCGGCTCGCCGACAGTGCGGTCGGGCGGCGTCCCGTGCTGATCGAGTCACGGGTACGGCGGCTCCGCTACGGCGAACGTGCCTGTGAGCGCGCCACGTTCGCTGAGCATGTTGACGGGCTGACCCTCCGACGCGGCGGCGAAGCACCGGCCCGCAGGCAGTACTTGAGCGTGTCGTGGTGCTGCCGGCCGTCCGGGCCGGCGCACCCGCCTGTCCCGGACCCTGACGGTCGCGGTGAGCAGGTGGACGCTGATGCGGCTGATCCGCCGCCTGCCCGAGCCCGAGACGACGACACCGCGAGTCCTCGGGGTGGACGAGTTCGCCCTGCGCAAGCCCGAGACGGGGACACCGCCACGGCACGATTCTGATCGGCATCGAGACACGCCGGCCCATCGACCTGTTGCCGGATCGGGCGACCGCGACGGTGACCCTCCTCGGCCCTGGCACTGAAAGTGATCCAGAACCACTGTTCGGCTGTCGCCGGCAGACCTGACTGAACGGCCCGTTGGGGGGTATCGGTGGCTCTACCGCGCCGCACCTGGGGAGGTCTGGCGCGGTCTCTGGTCGGCCTCTGTCCCGTCGTTTCCCCCGTGGCGACGGGACAGAGGCCTTCCGCCTCCGTATTTCAGAGCTGCGCGTCGGAGGTGGGCCAAGCCACCACGAGTGGTTCGCCACACGTCTGAGCGCCGCCCCGGACCGCCGACCAGCGGGAAGCGCTGCCGGGCACGGGCCGGCGCTCCCATGCACCTTCGACAGCAGAAGGGACCACATGACCGACGTGGAGGTGACGGACCCCGACAGCGGCGGATGCCGCGCGCCCGAGGCGGCAACCTCGGGGGCCCGGTGGCGGGCTTGGTTTCTGCAGGGCGTGAGTGAGCGGACGGCCCGGCACCCCGGCCCGCACCGTACGCCGCACCCCGAGCACGAGGGGCACCGGTGGTGGCGGGTGATGTGCCTGACCGGCGTCGACTACTTCTCCACGCTCGGCTATCAGCCCGGCATCGCCGCACTCGCGGCCGGCCTGCTGTCTCCCCTCGCCACCTTGGTCCTGGTCGCGCTGACCCTGTGCGGTGCACTGCCGGTCTACCGGCGGGTGGCGCACGAGAGCCCGCACGGTGAGGGCTCGATCGCCATGCTGGAACGGCTGCTGCCCTGGTGGGCCGGGAAGATCTTCGTCCTGGTGCTGCTCGCCTTTGCCGCCACCGACTTCATGATCACCATCACCCTGTCCGCCGCGGACGCCACTGCGCACGTGGTCGAGAACCCGCTCGCCCCCCACTGGCTGCACGGCACCAACCTGTCGATCACGCTGGTCCTCATCGGCGTACTCGCGGCCATCTTCCTCAAGGGCTTCCGCGAGGCCATCGGTATCGCCGTGCCCCTGGTGGGCACCTACTTGGCCGTCAATGTCGTCGTGCTCGCCGTCGCCGCCTGGCACCTCGTCGCTCACCCGGTACGAATTCGCGACTGGGCGGACGCCATGACGGCCGCGCACAGCTCCCCGTGGGCCATGGCGGGCGTGGCCCTGCTGGTCTTCCCGAAGCTCGCCCTGGGCATGTCCGGCTTCGAGACCGGAGTCGCGGTGATGCCGCAGGTCCAGGGGGACCCGTCCGACACGTATGAGAGGCCCGAAGGCCGCATCCGAGAGACGCGCCGACTGCTCACCACGGCCGCCGTCACCATGAGCTGCCTGCTCCTGCTGTCCAGTCTGACGACGGCGATCCTCATCCCGCAGGACGCCTTCAAGAGCGGCGGACCCGCCAACGGCCGCGCCCTCGCCTATCTGGCACACCAGTACCTCGGGGAGGCGGGCGGCACGGCGTACGACGTGGCGACCATCGCCATCCTGTGGTTCGCCGGCGCGTCCGCGCTCGCCGGCCTGCTGAACCTCGTCCCCCGCTACCTCCCGCGCTACGGCATGGCGCCCGAATGGACGCGGGCCGTACGCCCGCTGGTGCTCGTGTTCATGGGAGCGGCCGTGCTCATCACGCTCTGTTTCCACGCCAACGTCGACAAGCAGAGCGGGGCCTACGCCACCGGCATGCTGGTGCTGATGCTGTCGGCGTCCTTCGCCTCCACGGTCGCTGCGCACCGTCGGCACCATCAGTGGGCGACCCTCGGCTTCGCCGTGGTCACCGCCGTCTTCGGCTACACCCTCGTCGCCAACGTGGTCGAACGGCCCGACGGCATCAAGATCGCGGCCATCTTCGTCGTGGCGATCCTGGTCACCTCCTTCGGTTCACGCGTGCACCGGGCGTTCGAACTGCGGGTCACGGACGTCCGTCTGGATGAGCAGGCGCGACGTATCGTGGACCGGGCCGCCGCGGAAGGTCCACTGCAACTGATCGCCCATGAGCCGCCCGAGCACCACGGTCAGGCCCCGGCGTGCACCCCGCAGGCGCTCACCGGGGCCCCCGTCAGCGGCCTGCCCCTCTTCCTGCAAGTGTCCGTGCGGGATTCATCGGACTTCACGGCGGACGTCACCGTTCACGGCACCGAGCGGGACGGAGCGGCCCGGCTAAGGATGCAGGGCCCGACGATCCCCAACACCATCGCGGCCGTCCTGCTGGCGCTGCGGGACCGCACGGACGAGGTTCCGCATGTGTACTTCAGCTGGTCCGAGGGCGGGCCGGTAGGCCGTCTGCTCCGTTTCCTGGTCTTCGGCGACGGCGAAGTGGCCACGGTCACCCGCGAGGTGCTGCGCCGCGCCGAGCCGGACCCGGAGCGACGGCCGCGCGTGCACGTGAGCTGAGTTCAACCGTCCTGGTGAGCGCGGAGGACGAGCATGGCACGGGCTTCGACCTCCACCTCACTGCCGCCCTTGATCAGCGGCCGGTACTCGGTGTACGGGATGGCGGTGTCCACCTCCACCGCCCACCACGGACCGAGCCCATGAGGAACAGTGAAGGCGAGCGCCTGGCTGTGGGCGTTGAAGAGCAGGAGGAACGAGTCGTCCTCCACCCGTAGCCCGCGGAGATCCGGTTCGGTGATGGCCTTGCCGTTGAGGTGGACCATGAGGGACCTGGCGAAGCCTGTCTCCCAGTCGGTGTCGGTCATCTCGAGCCCCGCAGGCGTGAACCAGGCGATGTCCTTCACCACGTTGCCCGACGCATGCGCCGCCCGTCCCTGGAAGAACCGTCGCCGGCGGAAGACGGGATGGTCACGCCGCAGGTTGATCAGCTTGCGGGTGAAGTCGAGAAGCTCGCTTCCCTCGGGAACATTGGGCCAGTCGATCCAGGTCAGTTCGTTGTCCTGGCAGTAGGCGTTGTTGTTGCCGCGCTGGGTCCGGCCGAGTTCGTCTCCGTGCAGCAGCATGGGCACGCCCTGGGAGAGCAGCAGGGTGGCGAGGAGGTTGCGCTGCTGGCGGGCGCGCAGGGCCAGGATGCCCCGGTCGTGAGTGGGGCCCTCGGTACCGCAGTTCCAGGAGCGGTTGTGGTTCTCGCCGTCGCGGTTGTCCTCGCCGTTGGCCTGGTTGTGCTTGCCGTTGTACGAGACCAGATCGCGCAGGGTGAAGCCGTCGTGCGCGGTGACGAAGTTGATGGAGGCATAAGGCCGACGGCCGTCGTTCTGGTACAGGTCGGAGGAGCCGGTGAGGCGGGAGGCGAACTCGCCGAGTGTGCCGCCCTCACCCCGCCAGAAGTCGCGTACGGTGTCGCGGTACTTGCCGTTCCACTCGGTCCACAGCGGCGGGAAGTTGCCGACCTGGTAGCCGCCGTCGCCCACGTCCCAGGGCTCGGCGATGAGCTTCACCTGGGAGATGACCGGGTCCTGCTGGACGAGGTCGAAGAACGACGACAGCCGGTCCACCTCGTGGAACTGCCGGGCCAGGGTGGCAGCCAGGTCGAAGCGGAAGCCGTCGACGTGCATCTCGGTCACCCAGTACCGCAGCGAGTCCATGATCAACTGCAGAGTGTGTGGGTGATTCATCCGCAGGCTGTTGCCCGTGCCGGTGGTGTCCCAGTAGAAGCGGGGGTCCTGATCGGACAGGCGGTAGTAGGCCGCGTTGTCCAGGCCGCGCAGCGACAGCACGGGGCCGAGGTGGTTCCCCTCGGCGGTGTGGTTGTAGACGACGTCGAGAATGACCTCGATGCCTGCCTCGTGCAAGGTCTTGACCATCGACCGGAACTCCTGCACCTGCTCGCCCCGCTGCCCGGACGAGCAGTAGGCGTTGTGCGGGGCGAAGAAGCCGATGGTGTTGTACCCCCAGTAGTTCGACAGGCCCTTTTCCATCAACGCGTGGTCGTGGACGAACTGGTGGACCGGCATCAGCTCCACCGCGGTGACGCCCAGCGTGACGAAGTAGTCCACCATGGCCGGGTGCGCCAGCGCCGCGTACGTACCGCGGATCGCCTCCGGTATGGCCGGATGGGTCTTCGTCATCCCCTTCACGTGGGCCTCGTAGATGACCGTCTCGTGATACGGGGTCCGTGGCGGGTGATCACTGCCCCAGTCGAAGAAGGGGTTCACCACCACCGACTTGGGTGCGTACGGGGCGGAGTCCAGACCGTTTCGTCGGCCGGGGGCATCGAAGTGGTACGGGAAGAGCGCCTCGTTCCACTCGAACTCGCCCTCGATCGCTTTGGCGTACGGATCGAGCAGCAGTTTGTTGTGGTTGCAGCGCTCACCACGCTCTGGTCGGTACGGTCCGTGCACCCGGAATCCGTAGCGTCGGCCCGGACCGACGTCCGGCAGATAGATGTGGTGGACGAATCCGTCCACCTCTTTCAGCGTGACACGCTCCTCGGCGTCGTCCTCGTCGAAGAGACACAGCTCCACGCGCTCCGCCACCTCGGAGAACACGGCGAAGTTCGTCCCGGCACCGTCGAAGGTCGCGCCCAACGGGGACATCCGGCCGGGTCGCGAGCCTACCTCAGTGCTCTCTTGCCATATACGCATGATCACGCGCCTCCCGAGCAAGGATGGTGGGCAGCCCGCACCCGTCGTTCCCTTTTGCCCGTGTTACGGGTGAGCATGCACGCAAGCCTGCTCTGTACAGGCAGGGGTGGGTGACGAAGTGTCAATCCCCTGGCTGTGTCGGTGGCCTCTGAAAAGTGGTTCTGGATCACTTTCCGTGCCGGGCCACCGAGGGTCACCTCAAGCGCGGCGCTCGGCGCGGGCCCAAGCGGTGGCCACGTGCCGGTAGTCGCCCGAGCGGGATACTCCGAGCACGCGGCAGATCCGCTTGCCGCCGAACCTGGCGTGGCCAGCTCCTCCGCCTCGCTTCGCCCGCGTCACGACGTCCGGGCACCCCTGGGCCTCGTCCTTGCCGACCCACGTCCGCAGCGACTCCGCGGTGATCCCGAGATCCGCGGCCACCGCCGCGTGAGTCCGCTTCCCGGCCGCGGCGTGGTGGAGCGTGACGGCGTCCTTCCTGAACTCATCCGGATACCGGGACTTACGTCCCGCCTGGACATCCCTCCCCGGATCATCGAGATCCATTGTCGGGGTGTCCATTCCAAAGGATCAGCCTCATCGAGCCGCCTCACCCGTCGTGGTGTTCACGGTCTCACGGCCCTGACCGAGGAGAGCTTCACAGGCTGCGTCCGCAGTGTCGAATATCCGGCAGCTCATGCTGACCCCTGTCAGGTCGAGCAGACGTCGCACCAGTTCGCTGGGGGCGGCCAGTGTCACGGATCCATCGATGTTCCGCACCTCGTTGAGCGCTCGAATGATGACGCTCATTCCAGAGGAATCCATGAACGGTACTTCCGCCAAGTCCAGCACCAGATGACGTCGTCCGTGCACCACCTGGCCGGCGAGCTGATGCTGGAGGACGAGGCCGGTGTCGACGTCCAGCTCCCCATTGACGGTGATGATCGCGGCGTCGGAGCTGATCACGGACACCTCGACACTCAGACCTGTTGGTTCGGTCACGAGCTCTCCTCGAACGGGCTCTACACGGCAGCGGCTCTGCTACCCCGTCCGGCTGCCTTCATCCATGCACGCACCGAGGAGGGTGCCGCTTCCGCAGGAAGCAGTCGGCCGTCGACTGCTGGAGTTCTGGCGCGAGAAGCACGAAGGCGATGGCGCCACAAGTCACCACCGCCAAGAACAGCAGCCGGGCCAAGCCCGAGCACGGCGCCCGCACTCTTCGCACTCCTACGCGGCGCACACCGCGCGTCCTGGGTACGCGCCACACCGCACGCCGAACAACTGGGGCCCCGGCGGACCGGGGCCCCTGGATGAGCCGACTCGATGAGCTTCAGGCGTTCTTGTCGCGCGTGGGAAGCCGCTCCAGCAGTCCACGCAGGTCGTCGGCGTGCTCTTCCTCCTGGGCGAGCAGCTCCTCGAACACCCGCCTGGTCGTCGGGTCATCGTTCCCGAGCCACTGCACGATCTCCGTGTAGGAGGCCACGGCAACGCGCTCGGCGACCAGGTCCTCCTTGAGCATCTCGACCAGGTCCGTGCTGGCGTCGTACTCGGCGTGGGCACGCTTGGTAAGGGTGTCGGGATCGAAGTCCGGCTCGCCACCGAGCTGGACGATGCGCTCCGCGAGCTTGTCGGCGTGTTCCTGTTCCTCCTTGGCGTGCTCCAGGAACTCCGCGGCCACCGGCTCCGAGTACAGGCCGGACGCGGTGTAGTAGTGCCGCTTGTACCGCAACGTGCACACGATCTCCGTGGCCAGCGCTTCGTTCAGCACCTTCAGGACGCGTTCGCGGTCCGCGCCGTACGCGTCCGTCACCGGCCCTTTGTCGATCTCCTGACGGGCACGCTTCCTGATAGTTTCGATGTCGGTGAGGAACTCAGCCACGACAGAGGAACCGCCTTTCGCAACGCACGCCGGATACGTCCCGGCATGACTACTGTTGTGGTTCGCCGCTTACCCGCTCCGCGGTCATGTACTACTCCAGCACTCAGCAGTCATGCTCCATCTCCGCCTGGTAAAGCAGCCCCTTGACGACCCCGGACCGGACAGGCCGACGCCGACGAAACCGAACGGGGCGGTGTCGGATGATCAGCTCGGTGCGATGCCGGCTGACCGGGCCCGGAACGATGGACTGCAGCTGACCGGCAGGGACGGGCTGTTGCAGCTGCTGACCAAGCGGGTGCGGGAGCCCGCCCTGGAAGGCGAGATCACCGACCACGTCGGGTACGAGAAGCACGACCAGGCCGGGAGGAACAACGGCAATAGCCGCAACGGCACGCGGGGCGAAGACCGTGCTCACAGACGCCGGCCCGGCGGAGGCGAGGGTGCCCCGCGACACCGCCCGCACGTCTCAGCTGCTGCTGAGCATGCCCTTCCGCAGCCGGGCCAGGCATCGGGAGAGCAACCGCGAGACGTGCATCTGGGAGACGCCCAGGCTCTCGCCGATCTGGGCCTGAGTGAGTTCCTCGACGAACCTCATGTGGATGAGCTTGCGGTCCCGCTCGTCGAGTTCCGCGATCATGGGGGCGAGTGCGTGGAAGTCCTCCACCCGCTCCAGCGCCGCGTCCTCGGCACCGATGAAGTCCTGCAGGACGGCTTCACCGGCCTCACCGCCGCTGAGCGCGGCGTCCAGGGAGGAGGAGTTGTAGCCGTTGGAGGCCAGGCGGGCCTCGACCACCTCGTCCTCGGACAGGCTCATCAGCTCCGACAGCTCCTTGACCGTCGGGTCACGGTCCAGGCGGCTGCGCAGTTCCTCCGTCGCCTTGGCGAGCTGGACGCGGGCTTCCTGGAGCCGGCGCGGGACATGTACGGCCCAGGTGGTGTCGCGGAAGAACCGCTTGATCTCGCCGACGATGTACGGCACGGCGAAGGAAGTGAACTCCACCTCGCGGGTCAGCTCGAAGCGGTCGATCGCCTTGATGAGGCCGATCATGCCGACCTGGACGATGTCCTCCATCTCCTCCGCACCCCGGCTGCGGAACCGGCCGGCTGCGTAGCGGACCAGGGACATGTTCATCTCGATCAGCGTGTTGCGCGCGTACTGGTACTCGGGCGTGCCCTCCTCCAGCACCGCCAGCTGCTCGAAGAACAGCCGCGACAGCTCACGGGCGTCCTTCGGCGCCACCTGGGAGGGGTTGGCGACCTGAGGCAGACCAACTGCGTCCGTGTCCGTCTTCGCCGCAGTCATCGTCGCCATGATGCTTCTCCTCCTCGATCGCCGCACGCTGCCGGCCTGCCTCGAGCCGACGATCGCGCGCCTTCCCCGACATCCACAGACCATGCACACCGACGACAACAAGCGTGTCGCCCGGCCGCGACGTCCGTGGCCGGCACGAGATCATTTCAAGACCGTGCACGCCGGAGAACGAGGAGGAGAGGGGCACGCGGGGGCAGACGCGCCAACCGAAGTCGAGGGTTCCGCATGCGGCCCGCGCCGCACAACGGTCGTACAAGGGGGCCGTTCACCGGCGCTCCCTCCTGGCAGCTGAATTGTTTGTTTCTGCTACCTGGGCCACGGCCCGCCGGGATTGTGCGGCTTGATCGTTTCGGGGAAGCAATCCTGTGTGGGCTGTGTGCACGCTCGCAGAGACCTCTCCCTGAGTGGTCGACACGCTGATTGGATGTGCTTGATCCGGTGGAAGCGGGAACGCCGCCGATGGCGATGAAGGACTACTCGGACGAGCTCAAGCCCGATGCCGTGGCCCTGAAGGCGGCGAGGGTGCGCAGGTAGGGGAGCTCGGGCGGGCATGCGGGAGCCGGTCAGCGAGGTCGGCTACCGGTCTCGCGGGTGATCGCGAGTGCGTTTCGGCCGCCAGGAGCCGGGTCTGCAGCAGGTTGTCGATCTGCGCGCCAAGGTCGTCGACAAAGGGCCGGGCGGCGCCTCCTACAGGTCCAGTGCACCCGAGCAAGCGTTTGACTCGCTGGGTGGTGCGCGCGGAGAGCGGGCACCTGCCGAGGCGGCCGAATATTGCGGGAAGTCCTCAGAAACTCCCTTATTCCGTCACCAATCCGAAGGAAGCGCTTGACCGTCGGAGAGGTGCCCACCTGCTTTGTACGAGGCTGTGAATCTGGGTTAGCCTGCGGCGTATTTTCTCATCGGGTGGCACCGTGAACTGCGGACACCGACACCGATCGCCGGGTCAGGCCGCGTGCCCGGCACTGGTTCCGAGTCCTCCGCCGGAGGGCTCATGGGAAGCGGAACAAGGATGCGCATGGCTGGCAAAGCGACCGAGACGGCCGACGCGACCCCAGGTAATGAGGAACTGAGAAGGCTGCTCGCGGGGTTGACGGCAGTGCGTGATGGAGACTTCGGTATCCGGCTCCCGGACGAATCCCCTGGGCTCATGGGGGACATCGCCACCGTCTTCAACGGCATGGTCGACCAGTTGTCCGTTTTCACCTCCGAAGTCACCCGGGTGGCGCGCGAGGTCGGCACCGAGGGCACCCTCGGCGGTCAGGCCCAGGTGCCCGGGGTCTCGGGCACCTGGGCCGATCTGACCGATTCCGTCAACGCGATGGCGGGCAACCTCACCACGCAGGTCCGCGACATCGCCCAGGTGGCCACCGCGGTGGCCAAGGGTGATCTGTCGCAGAAGATCGACGTGCCGGCGCGTGGCGAGATCCTTCAGCTCAAAGAGACCGTCAACACGATGGTGGACCAGCTCTCGGCGTTCGCGGACGAGGTCACCCGCGTGGCCCGTGAGGTGGGCACCGAAGGCCGTCTCGGCGGGCAGGCCCAGGTACCGGGCGTCGCCGGGGTCTGGCGGGACCTTACGGATTCGGTCAACTTCATGGCCGGCAATCTGACTGCTCAGGTCCGCAATGTCGCCCAGGTGACGACGGCGGTGGCGGAGGGTGATCTCTCACAGAAGATCACAGTGGACGCCCGGGGAGAGATCCTCGAACTGAAGAACACCATCAACACGATGGTGGACCAGCTCTCGGCGTTCGCGGACGAGGTCACGCGCGTGGCCCGCGAGGTGGGCACCGAGGGCCGTCTCGGCGGGCAGGCGGACGTCAAGGGCGTCAAGGGCACCTGGCGGGACCTTACGGATTCGGTCAACTTCATGGCCGGCAATCTGACTGCTCAGGTCCGCAATGTCGCCCAGGTGGCCACGGCGGTGGCGGAGGGTGATCTCTCACAGAAGATCACAGTGGACGCCCGGGGAGAGATCCTCGAACTGAAGAACACCATCAACACGATGGTGGACC
>NZ_JBSFDG010000001.1:37823-371834 GCF_053593775.1 Streptomyces sp. NPDC002092 | reverse complement strand
GACCAGCTCTCGGCGTTCGCGGACGAGGTCACCCGTGTGGCCCGCGATGTCGGCACCGAGGGCCGTCTCGGCGGGCAGGCTCAGGTGCGCGGAGTGGCGGGCACCTGGAAGGACCTCACGGACAACGTCAACGTGATGGCCTCCAACCTCACCGGCCAGGTGCGCTCCATCGCCCAGGTCGCCACCGCGGTGGCCAAGGGCGACCTCTCGCAGAAGATCACCGTCGAGGCCAAGGGCGAGGTCGCCGCGCTCGCCGATGTCATCAACACCATGGTCGACACCCTGTCGGCGTTCGCGGACGAGGTCACGCGTGTGGCCCGCGAGGTGGGGACCGAGGGACGGCTCGGCGGACAGGCCCACGTGCCCAACGTGGCCGGCACCTGGAAGGACCTCACCGACAATGTCAACTCCATGGCCAACAACCTCACCGGCCAGGTGCGCAACATCGCCCTCGTGACGACCGCCGTCGCCAAGGGCGACCTGTCGAAGAAGATCGACGTCGACGCCCGGGGCGAGATCCTCGAGCTGAAGACCACCATCAACACGATGGTGGACCAGCTGTCGGCGTTCGCGGACGAGGTCACGCGGGTGGCGCGCGAGGTGGGCACCGAGGGCCGCCTCGGCGGGCAGGCCGAGGTCGAAGGAGTGTCAGGCACCTGGAAACGGCTTACCGAGAACGTCAACGAGCTCGCCGGCAACCTCACCCGGCAGGTCCGTGCGATCGCCGACGTGGCCAGCGCCGTCGCCGAGGGCGATCTGACCCGGTCCATCACCGTGGAGGCCTCCGGTGAGGTCGCGGACCTCAAGGACAACATCAACTCCATGGTGGAGTCGCTGCGCGAGACCACCATGGCCAACCAGGAACAGGACTGGCTCAAGACCAACCTCGCCCTGATCTCCGGTCTGATGCAGGGGCATCGCGACCTGTCCGTCGTAGCCGAGCTCATCATGGACGAGCTGGTTCCCCAGGTGTCGGCCCAGTACGGCGCCTTCTACCTCGCCGAGGATGGTGAGAAGGGGCCCGAGCTACGGCTCGTCGGCTCCTACGGCCGCCCCGAGGAGGACGGCAGACCGGACCGCATCCCCTTCGGCCGCTCCCTGGTCGGTCAGTCCGCGCGCAGCCGCCGTACGATCGCCGTGGACGAATTGCCGGCCGGATACGTCACCATCTCGTCCGGACTGGGGCAGACCGAACCCACCGCGCTGTTGCTGCTGCCCATCCTTTTCGAGGAGCAGGTGCTCGGCGTCATCGAGCTGGCCTCCGTCACCCCGTTCACAGCGATCCAGCGTGACTTCCTCCAGCAGCTCGTGGACACCATTGGGGTCAACGTCAACACGATCGTCGCCAACGCCCGCACCGACGAACTCCTCGAAGAGTCCCAGCGGCTCACCAGCGAACTGCAGGCCCGCTCGGCGGAGTTGCAGGCCCGGCAGGAGGAGCTGCAGCAGTCCAACGCCGAACTGGAGGAGAAGGCCTCGCTGCTCGCCGAGCAGAACCGCGACATCGAGGCGAAGAACCTGCAGATCGAGCAGGCGCGGCAGGAATTGGAGGCGCGCGCCCAGCAGTTGTCTCTCGCCTCCAAGTACAAGTCCGAGTTTCTCGCCAACATGAGCCACGAGCTGCGTACGCCGCTCAACAGCCTGCTCATCCTGGCCCAGTTGCTGGCCCAGAACCCGTCCCGCAACCTCACCCCGAAGCAGGTCGAGTACGCGGGCATCATCCACTCGGCGGGCTCCGACCTGCTGCAGCTGATCAACGACATCCTCGACCTGTCCAAGGTCGAGGCCGGCAAGATGGACGTGACACCCGAACGTGTCTCGCTGCGCCAGCTCATCGACTACGTCGAGGCCACGTTCCGGCCGATGACCTCGCAAAAAGGCCTTGAGTTCACCGTCACCACATCGGCGGGCGCGCCCGCCGACCTCCTCACCGACGACTCCCGGCTCCGCCAGATCCTGCGCAACCTGCTGTCCAACGCGGTGAAGTTCACCGAACAGGGTGCCGTCGAACTGCGCGTCGAACCGGTCGGCGACGACGAGGTGCCCGAGGGAGTGGTGCGCGGCGGCGCGGTGGTCGCGTTCCGGGTGAAGGACACCGGCATCGGCATCCAGGAGCAGCAGCTGGAGACGATCTTCGGCGCGTTCCAACAGGCAGACGGCACCACCAGCCGCAAGTACGGCGGCACCGGGCTCGGCCTGTCCATCACCCGGGAGATCGCCCACCTGCTCGGCGGCGCCGTCGCCGTCGACAGCACACCGGGCAAGGGCAGCACCTTCACCCTGTTCCTGCCCGTGGCCCGGCCCGACTTCGACGAAAACCTCCACGGTGCGCGTGGCGCGGTGCCGCCGGCCGAACAGGAGCGACCTGACGGCACTGCCTCGCACCCACTGCCTGTGGCAGCAGCCGGCACCGCCCCGAGGGGACAGCGAGCGCGCAGGCTGCTCGTTGTGGAGGAACGCCCGCGCGGCCTGTTGACCCTCGTCGCGGAGAGCGTCATCGGTGATCTGGAACACGGCCCCGGCAACGGCACGCCCGTCGACATCATCACCGCGGTCGGCGCCCAGGAGGCGGCCGGCGCCCTCGCCGCCGAGCCCTGCCACTGCGTCGTGGTGGAACTGGGGCAGCCCGATGGCGAGTCGGCCCAGTTCTTGGACGCGGTGCGCGGCGACTCCGCCCTCGCCGGTGTCCCCGTACTGGTGCACAGCTCCCACCGAGCCGGGCCCCCGGAGACCGGAGCGGGCGGCTCCCTGGAGTTCCTGTCCAGCCTGGACGAGCTACGGGAGCGGATCGCCCTGCACCTGTCCGCCGAGGAACCCGGCGAGGTGCTCGCCCTCGTCCGCGGAGAGGAACTGCAGAACACACCGGCAGGCCTGGACGAGGGGCACAGCCACGGCCGTACCGTCCTGGTCGTGGACGACGACGCGCGCAACCTGTTCGCGATCAGCGGCATCCTCGAAATGCACGGCTTCCGCGTCCTGCACGCGGACAACGGCCGTAACGGCATCGAGACGTTGATCAGCAATCCGGATGTCGACCTGGTCCTGATGGACGTGATGATGCCCGAGATGGACGGGTACGCGGCCACGGCCGAGATCCGCAACATGCCGCAGTTCGCCGACCTCCCGGTGATCGCCGTGACGGCCAAGGCGATGCAGGGCGACCGGGAGAAGAGCCTCGCCTCGGGCGCCAGTGACTACGTGACGAAACCGGTGGACACCAATGACCTCATGGCCTGCGTCCGACGCTGGCTGTCCGCATGACGAGGGGCAGGGCATCGCGCATGCCCTCGATCGCACGTCGAGGAGAGGCCGTCCGGTGACGACTCACCAGCCACCTGCCGTACCGAGCATGGCGGCCGGGGTGCCCGCCCCGCTGCCGTCGGACGACGCCGTGCCGATCGACGTGCCCGCGGTCTCTCCCGTGGGCAGGCTCGCCGCCACCGTGGAGCGGCTGCACCGGGAGGTGCGCGCCGCCCAGGCGGAGGCCGAGGGCCGGGCCCTGATCGAACTGGCCAAAGGCATCCTGGTCGAGCGCTTGGGCTGCGGCCCCGCCCAGGCAGCCCGGCAGCTCGCCGAACTGACCGAGCAGGCCGAGGTGACACCGCTCGAACTCGCGGTGGACATCATCAACCAGGCCGCCAAGGACCGCGTCGCGGAGGTGACCGAGGCGTTCCTGAGCGCGACCGCGGACCGCTCCGGCCCGATCGAGGACTCCGCCGCCGTACGGTTGCGCGCGGCCGAGAGCGGCCTCCTGGCCGCCCCCGACACCCAGGCGATGGCCGACTCCCTGCTCGACCACGCCCTGCGTCCGCTCGGTGCCGTCGCCGTGGCGATCTGGGCGGCAGGCCCGGACGGCTCACTCGCGCTCGTCGGCAGCGCCGGCTTCACCCCGGCGGAGGCGACCCTCTGGCGTTACGTACCACCCGACGTGACCACGGTGGCCCGGCGTGGACTGACCGAGCCCGGCGGGCAGTGGCTGCCCTCGCTCGCCGCCTCCGGGCTGCCCACCATCGGTCGGCGCGACTACACCGACGGCGCACGGATCGCCGTACCCGCCGGCGTGGGTGGACGCATCCACGGGGTCCTGGAGATCGCCTGGCCCAAGCCCGAGAGCCCGCTGCCGCGCCCGGTGCTGCGGCAGGTGGAAACCCTCGCCGAACTGTGCGCGCACACCCTGGAGAACTTCTTGCCCGCCGCCCAGGCCGCGCAGGAGCCCCGCGTGGTGCCGGACGTGGCGGAGCTGATGGACCTCGCGGACGGCCTGCACGATCCGGCCCTGGTGCTCGTGCCGCACCTCGACGACGCCGGACACCTCATCGACTTCCGTATCCAGCACGTCAACAGCCGCTTCCTGGATCCGGCGGGCCGCCCGCGGGCCGTCATCGGCGGCGCACTGCTGCTGGAGGCCTACCCGATGACCGCCGACACCGGCGACCTGTTCCAGCGCGTGGAGCGGGTGTACGCGACCGGCGAGCCGTTCCGCGCCCGGCGCATGCAGCTCACAGCCGTCGTCGAGCAGGTTCCGCTCTCCGCGGTCGCCGACATCAGCATCAGCCGCCACGGCTCCAGCATCCTGCTCATCTGGCGCATCGAGGACGAGACCGCACGCCTGGCCAGCCTGCTCCAGCACGCCCAGCGGCTCGGCCGGATCGGCGGCTTCGAGGAGAACCTGCTGACCGGTGAGATCACCTGGAACGCCCAGCTGTTCAGCCTTTACGGCCGCCCGCCCACAAGCACACCGGTCGCCCTGGAGGAGCTTCCCGCCTACTCCCACCCCGACGACGCCGTCGCGATCGGGCGGTTCCTGCGCACACTGCTGCACCACCGCAAACCGGCGTCGGCCGCATTCCGGCTGCGGCGCCCGGACGGGGTGACCCGGCACATGCGCGTGGTCGCCGAACCAGTCCTCGACACATCCGGCCAGCTGCTGGGCGTTCGCGGCGCCTACCAGGACATCTCCGCCCAGCACTGGACCGAGGTCGCCCTCGCCGCGACCCGCGACCAACTCGCCCACACAGAGCAGCAGGCCATGGAGCGCAACCGGCTCGCCCTCCAACTGCAGCACGCCATCATGCCGCCCGCCCAGGCCCCGCTGCGCGTCCCCAATCTGCAGGTGGCCGTGCGTTACCGGCCGGCCGAGACGGAGAACCTGGTGGGCGGCGACTGGTACGACGCCGTCGTCCTGCCCTCCGGACCCGTGCTGCTGTGCGTGGGAGACGTCGCCGGACACGGGATCGAGGCGGCCACCAGCATGGTCGTGCTGCGCAACGCTCTCCGGGGCCTCGCCGTCACCGGAGCCGGCCCCGGTCAGCTGCTGTCCTGGCTGAACATCGTCGCCCACCACCTCACGGGTGCAGTCACCGCGACCGCCGTGTGCGGTCTCTACGACCCTGCGAGGCGGGTCATGCGCTGGGCGCGGGCCGGGCATCCGCCGCCGGTCCTGGTGCGCGGGGCCGAAGCCACCACGCTGCCCACCCTCACGGGCCTGCTGTTGGGTGCCCTGCCGGAGGCGGTGTACGAGGAGAGCGAGTTGCAACTGGCGGAGGGAGACACCCTCCTGATGTACACCGACGGGCTGATCGAGCGCCGGGACCGTTCGCTGGAGGAGTCCCTGTCCCATCTGCTGGACATGGCACGCTCGGGTCCCCGGACCCTGGACCAGCAACTCGACCAGCTGCTCACCTACAGCAGGTCGGACACCGACGACGACACATGCATCGTGGGCATAAGAACCGACTGACCTGCCCTCGCGGCAGGCGGTCGCCGACCGCAGCAAGAGCCGGAGCCGGCACAGGTGCCACGCGGAGTTCTGTGAGGAGCTGCGCGGATGTGGGCCCGCCCGCACGCGAAGGATCTGGCGTTCTGCTCGTAGCGCTACCCATCGGCTGTCAACAGAAGGTACGGTGCCGACCCGCACGCGCAGAGCCTGTCGTCGGACCATGTCGGCTGCGAAGCGGGGTGATGGAGCGGATGCGCCTGTCCGTGCGACCCGGATGCCCGGATCCGGTTCACCCCACGCCGGAGGAAAGCCCCAGACGGGCTCACCGCCCGCGCGTTCGAGGAGCGCCCCTCGCCACGCCGCCGCCCTTGCCGCTGTCCCGCAGCCATACCCGGTGGGCGGGCGGCGACCACCGTGCCACGGGCTCTGTGCGGGCACCTGGCCTACGGCCTGCGGGCGACCCGGGAAAGTGCGGAGGACCTGGGCGAAGGTCGTTTCGTCGTATGCCGGGGCTCCGTGTCCCGGCGAGTCTCCGGCCTCTGCTTCAATGCCCGGGGGCGGGCGACAACCGCACCGCCCGCACTCCGGTCGGCCGGTGTCCCGCGGGGACTTCGCCGACGGTCGGCGAGCCGAGGGAAGGGCCACCAGAGGTGGACGAATTGAGCAGGGCGGCCGTTGGCCCGGGGGAGCGCGACCTCGCCGTGAGCGCGGTCGGCGCCGAGACGAACCATTTTTTCGCGCCCGAGGTGAGGGTGGCCGCAGCGGACACGGCCTGCGAGGGACACGTCCGGCCGGTGCTCGATCTGCCGGATTTGGGGCTGCGCGACTCGGCGCGGCTGAGCACGCTGATCCCGCCGGAGCGAGTGACCGGCAAGGCCAAGGACTCGTCGGTGCTCGCGCCGTTTGCGGCCCTCGTCCTCGACGTGACCGGGGCGGCCATGCCGCTACCGGTCCGGCCCACCCGGCTGGCCGCTCTCGCCGTGCACCACGACCACGAGGATGCCGCATGACGGCCGCCGCCGAGCGCAGCGCGGTGCTGCCTGAGCGCTCCCAGCGGCTCAGACGGCGTCTGGAGCGGCTGATCGGGGTGGCCGCGACCGAAGGCAACGAACTGGTGCCACTGCGCAACGGGGACCGGATATTCCCCGCCATGCTGGCGGCGATCAAAGGCGCCCGGTACACCATCGACATGATGACCTTCGTCTACTGGCGTGGTGAGATCGCGCACGAGTTCGCCGACGCCCTCGCCGACCGGGCCCGCGCGGGCGTACGGGTGCGACTGCTGCTGGACGGGTTCGGGGCCAAGGAGATCGAGCGGGAGCTGCTGGAGCGGATGGGCGCCGCCGGGGTGCGGGTGGCCTGGTTCCGCAGGCCGCTGTGGCTGTCGCCGCTGAAGCAGAACCACCGCTGCCATCGCAAGGCGCTCGTCGTGGACGAGCACACCGCTTTCACCGGCGGCGTCGGCATCGCCGAGGAGTGGTGCGGCGACGCCCGCCATCCGGGTGAGTGGCGCGACACCCACGTCCGTCTGCGCGGTCCCGCCGTCGACGGCGTCGCCGCCGCCTTCGCGCAGAACTGGGCGGAGTGCTGTGACGACCTGTACGACGAGCGCGACCGCTTCACCGAACACGAGCAGCACGGCACCAGCGTCGTCCAGGTCGTGCGCGGCTCCGCGAGCCTGGGCTGGCAGGACATGCAGACCCTGCTGCGCGTCGTGCTCACCTCCGCCGAGCGCCGCTTTCGCCTGGCCACCGCCTATTTCGCGCCCGACACCTACTTCGTCGACCTGCTGTGCGCGACCGCTCGGCGCGGAGTGGACGTCGAGATCCTGCTGCCGGGCCCGCACACCGACCAACGTGCCTGCCGACTGGCCGGCCAGGGCCACTACTCCCGTCTCCTCGACGCCGGAGTGAGGATTTTCGAGTACCAGCCGACGATGATGCACGCCAAGATCATTACGGTGGACGGGATCGCCTCGCTGATCGGTTCGACCAACTTCAACCGGCGTTCCATGGATCACGACGAGGAAGTCATGCTCGCCGTCCTAGACGAGGAGTTCACCGCCACCCTCGACCACGACTACGACGACGACCTGACTCGCACCGCGCCGGTCGACCCGGGCCGCTGGCGTCGTCGCGCGACTGTACAGCGGCTGCGCGAAGCCGCCGTGGTGCCCGTACGCCGCTTCCTGTGACGGGTTGCCCGGTCACGCGGGCGCGTGCGCCCCAGCAGGGAGAGCCGAGCCGCCCTTGAGCCCGGAGGGAATCGCCACCCGCGTGCTGTGACCGTCATGCCGTCAGTGCGCCCTGTGCACGCGGTGGGTCGGTACTGCCGGTGCCGACAGGGACTCGTCCGAAGCGGGCTCGGTGTCGGGCCGGTAGACGGTCAGTGCCTCCGGCAGCTTGTCCAGCACGAAGGCGCGCGGCGCCGGGACGAGCTCCCCGTCGCAGGCCATACGGGCGCCCGCCGGCAGCGACGACACCTCCAGGCGTTCGGCACGTGCCGCCGCGTAGAACGGCGTACGGGTGAGCCGACCCGCGCACGCCGCAGCGAGCAGCCTGGTACGGGCGAACCGGCCTGCGCGGGCCACCCGCAGATCGAGCAGGCCGTCCGCCAGATCGTGCCGGCGCACCGGCGCGATGCCGACACTGCGGTACGAGCCGTTGCCGGCGAACAGCAGCCACAGCGGCCGCTTCCGCCCGTTCACCTCGGCTCGCAACGGCCGCGAGCGACGCAGCGCGTGCAGGACGGCGAGCAGGGTCGCCGGCGGCCCTCCGATCCGCGGCGACCACCGCTCGCGCAGCCGCACCAGCTCCGGGTAGACACCGAGGCTGAAAGTGTTGAGGAAGTAGCGGGGCTCTGCCGCGTCCCTCTCCTCCAGCGGCCGCACGCGCCCCACGTCGACCCGGACGGCGCTGCCCTCGGTCACCGCCCGGCAGGCGTCGGCAATGGTGTCGACGCCGAGGTCGGCGGCGAAATGGTTGAAGGTGCCGCCAGGCAGCACCAGAAGGGGGACGTCAGCGGCCAGTGCCGGCGCCACCGCGGCGTTCACGGTGCCGTCACCGCCGCACACGCCCAGCGCTCCGCCCAGTGCGGCAGCTCGGCGCGCGGCCTCGGCGAGCAACTCGGGCAGCGGTGGCCCCTGCTCCCCGTACAGCCGGATCTCCGCCTCGGGCAGCGTCGCACGCAACTGGCGTACCGGATCGGTGAGTTGGGGTTGGGCGCCGGAGTCCGGGTTGACGACCAGCACCAGCCCCTTCCCTCCCGGTAGCGCCCTCACGTCCGTGCGGGCCCGGGCCGGCGGCGGCAGCTGGGAGCGGGACGGCACCATCCCGCGTACCGCGTAGGCGGCACCGGCCCCGAGCACCGCGCCGGCCAGCACGTCGCCGGGGAAGTGGGCACCGGTGTACACCCGGGAGAAGGCCACGGACGCGGCGAGCGGCGCCACTGCGGCTCCCGCGCGCGGCGACTCCAGGGCGACGCCGGTGACGAACGCGGCAGCGGACGCGGCGTGACCGGAAGGGAAGGATGTGGTGAACGGAGGCCGGTGCAGACGCCGGGCAGCCGGCACGCCGTCCAGCAGGGGCCGCGCCCTGCCCACGGACCGCTTGGTCACGGTGTTGACCAGGGCGGAGGCCACAGCCAGGGACGCCATGCCCCGCATGGCCGCCCGGCGGCCCCGCGCACCGCCGAACACCCACAGACCCGCGGCCACTCCGCCCCACAGCACTCCATGGTCGGCGACCCTGCTCAGCCGCGGCAGGACGGGCTCGGCGGCCGGCCACCGGCGGGCCGAGACCGCATGGAACAGGGCATGGTCGACCGCGGACAGCAACTGACGTACCCGGCCCACTTCTCGCATGCTCATGGCAGTTCTGGTACCCCGCGAGACCTCTCACATCCTTCCGCGCGAGAGGCCGCTCGATGTAGGCGGATTGCCGCTTATGCGCTAGCAGGCTCCTCGCCAGGTTGGCGTGGTCTCGTCCGTTATGCGCTTGGCGAGGTTGTCGATGGACGCGACGTGGATCATGGAGTTGTTCCTGCGAAGACGTCCATGGCCGACGCTCTCTCAAGCCGGGCTTCCTCGCCCGCCGCGGCTGCCTGTACAACCACCCGCCCTACCCATCGCCTTCGCGCATGGGCCTCGTCAGGCGGTGCCCCACGCATCCCGGGCCTTCTGGCACGACACCACGGTCACCCCATCGGGGGCGGTACTGGACTCCGTAGAGCACGGCCGCACCCTTGAGCACTACCGGGCCGCACACGAGATCGACACGCTCAGCGTGAGCCACAAAGCCACCACCGAGCAGCTGCGCAGCGCCATGGTGCACTACCGCGCCCTGTTCGATGAGCTCCTCTCCGACGGAGGCCAGCCCCGCCAGGCCCCGGCCTGACGCCCGAGCTCGCGCCGGCACGGACGGAGGCGACATGCAGCGCTCTCCGCCGACACTGGCCGACCGAACTGGCCGGCCGGATCGGCATCCAAGGCGACCGCTACGACGAGCACCACATGTCCCTGGTCGACAAGTAGGTGAGACCCGTGAGGCAGCAGGCGGGCGGCAGCCATGCCGGCAGCGGGCGCGTCCTCGCGGCAGGCAGGTACACCTTGCCGAACGCTTTGCGCAGGCGACGGCTACGCCCGCACATCGCGAAGGATCTCCGGCGGCATCTGCCGTCGAAGCGGTACTGAAGAGCAGGGGGCTTCGTCTCGCTCACCGCGCCGCGCGGCCACCGTTCACCGCTTCGACGGCGGTGCGGGCGGGATGGCGGTCGTGGTGATCGTCATCGGGGTGCCGGTGACGGCGATGAGGTAGGTGCGTGCGTGCGTGCCGTTCGGGAGGGCGCGGAAGCCTCCCGGGGGTTGGACGACGTATTCGGCAACGGCGTGGGGCGCCAGGGTCGCCGGGCCGGAGGTGATGGTCCACCAGTTGGAGGCGCCCTGCCCGGTGCGGCTCGCGAAGTGCGGGGCGAGGGGCGTGCCCGTGGTGTTGACGGCCCGTACGGCGACGGCGGTGACGCCCGCGCCCGAGTGGTGGGTGGCGTAGCGGGGGGCGAGGCTCATGCGCAGGGGCGGTGGGCTCGCGGCGGCGACCGTCACACAGGCGAGGGCAGGCAGGAGCAGGCCCACGGCCACGGCGCCCTTCGCACGGCGGCCGAAGGCGGCGGTCAGACGTGGCTGCCAGGCGGTGGCGAGCGCGGCGGCCGGGACGGTGGCGACGGCCGCGAGCCACAGCGGCGTCATCATCAGGAAGTAGCCGTCCTGGGAACGCGTGGCCAGATAGAACGCACACCAGGGCAGCACGGTGATCGCGGGGCCGAGGCGCCGGACGAACAGCAGGGTGGCGGCCAGCAGGCCGAGCAGGAGCAGCAGGCTGCCGTAGGAGTAGTAGTCGAGGCGGCTGCTGCCCGCGGTGAAGTAGTAGGAGATGCCCATCAGGCCCTGGCCGTGCAGGATCGCCTTCTGGTCGAGCGGCAGCAGCAGACCGTGCAGCCAGGCGGAGAACTCCTGGACGGCGAAGTAGGCGTTGACGGCGGCCCAGGCGAGTACGGCCGTGCCGGCATACCGGGCGGTGACGGCGAGCGCACGCCGCGGGCCGAGTTCGCCGCGTCTGACGGCGTACAGGCCGATCAGGAGGAACGGCGTGAGGAACCAGGCGAGTTGCTGAGCGGCGCAGGCCGCGCCCAGACAGGCCGCACGCAGCACTCCCCTGCCTCTCAGTTGACCGCCCGCGCCCGTGGCGGGCCAGCGCACCACCACGGGGACGAGGAGGGCGAGGGCCGTGATCGCCGGATAGCCGGCGTAGGCGTACTGGGGCAGGAAGCCGAAACCGAGGCAGACCGCGGTGGCCGCCGACCGCCAGGGTGCCGGCAGCAGGAACCACAACAGGACCGAGGAGGCCAGGAGCGCCCCGGTGGTCACCAGCGTGGCGGCCGCCGTTGAATGGACGACGGCATGCACCGGTGTGGCGAGCAGGGCCGTCAGCGGCGGATAGCCGTAGGTGTAGTCGGCGCCGCCGGACATGGTCTTGGTGATCCCGACGCGGACGCTGTCGAAGAGCCAGGGCCAGGACTGGCCGTAGACCGGATGGCCGTGCAGGATCTGGTTCGCGGCCTGGGCGGTCAGCACGCCTTCGTCGCTGCCGGCGTGGTCGAGCAGATAGCCGCAGGTCACCAGCGCCACGGCGGTCAGCAGCACCGCCGCGTCCACCCGGACGAGCGCCCTGCGGGTGCGCACGAAGAGGGCGAGCACGGCACAGATCAGGATCGAGGCGTAGCAGGCGGAGATCCCCGCGGCGACGGCCGGGCGGGATGCCATCGCGGCGGTCCAGGCGTCCCGCGTCCCGATGAACAGGCTGATCGTGGCCACCAGCGTCATCCCACGGTGCCACTGCTGGGGGCCGGCCTCCTGGACCCCGGGCACCGCGGCCCGGGTCGGAGGCGGCGGCATCAGGTCCGTCCCGGCACTCCCGGGAAGCTCGACGCTTGTTCCGTCGCGACGAGCGTCCATCTCGCGACCGCCTCCTCCTCTGCCTCGTCTCCATTGGGCAGCACCCACGCGCGTTCAGCCACTTAGGAGCAACTACTACAACGTGTAGGTAAGTGCTGGAGGGGCGAGTCTCACAGGGTCAGAGACCATCCGTCGGCTGACCCTGTTCGGCCTCGTGGAGGGGCAGGCTTCTTCTCACCTTCCTCTCACCCTACAGTTTGTAGGGCGAGAGCAAGGATCCTGCGTCACCTGCGCCTGGTGGGGGCCTCCGACGGCTCCTGGCCCGAGGCACGCACCGTGGTGTGGCCCGGCTTCGGCTTGGGGAGGTGCCGGGGCACGACGTCCTGGGGGAAGGTCAGCTGCTGGTTCATCCACTTCAGGGTGGCCGGCATCTCCCGTACCCAGGTCGGGAAGTTGTGGCTGCCGCTCTCGGGCAGGATCGACACGACGCGCATGGGTGCCTTGACCGCCTTGATGAAGGCCAGCGTCTCGGGGTAACCCTTCTCGCCATGCTTGCTGTCGGCGACCAGCACGGAGACCTGGGGCGCGGGAAGGTGCTTGAGCCGCCACATCAGGTCGTGACTGTTGATCCGGTTGACGCGGCCCAGTCCGCTGCCGAAGAGGTTGCCGGTCGTGGCGTCGTCCTTGATCTTGTAATCGGGCGACAGGGCACCGGCCGTCGTGTACACGTGCGGGTTGCGCATCGTCAGCTGCAGGGCACAGGTTCCGCCGGAGGAGTAACCCATGACGCCCCACGCGGTGGCGTCGTGGCCCACCCGGTACGTGGACTTCAGGGCGTCCGGCAGGTCCTTCGCCAGGAACGTCTCGGTCTGCGGTCCGCCCGGCACGTTCACGCACTCGGTGTCGCGCGGCGGAGCGATCGTCGGCCGGATCATCACCATGATGGTCGGCTGCATCTGGCCGCTCTTCTGCAGTTCTCCGGCGGTCTGTGACACCCGCAGGTACTGCGCGAGGTTGAAGATGGAGCCGGGGTAGCCGCTGAGCGCGACGATCACCGGGAAGCGCTGCCGGTGGTACGCCTTCTGGAAGTACTGCGGCGGCAGGTACACGAAGGCCGGGTCGACGACGCCGGTGCGGCGGCCGATGACCTTCACGGACTCGACCCGCCCGTTCACCGCCGCGGGGCCGGTGGGCAGTCCGCTGACGCGGTTCAACTGCTCGGTGCCGTTGGGCTGTATGAGGGAGCCCTTCTCGGAGACGCCGGAAATGGCCCCGCCGTCGTTGTTCCCACCCGCCTGGGTGACACCGACGGGAGCGGTGTCGACGTTGCCGAAGAGCTCACCCCACGATCCGAAGAACTGGTAGGACGAGTTCAGCCAGCACGCGAAGGCGGCAATGATCGTCACCTGGGCCACTCCGACGGCCGCCAGGCGTCCGAGCACCTGCCACACGCCCTGCTTGGCCAGCCGTGGCCACAGCCAGACCAACAGCGCCACACAAATGGCGGCCACGGCCGCCATCACGTACACAGTCGTCTCGCTGGTCAAACCCATGCCACTCAGTCCCCGGTTTCCTTGCCCGTGGTTTTTCCGTCACCCAGGAGGAGGGTTGCGGACCCTTCCGCGTTCCCCAAGAAACGCTAATGGGACAAAGCCCATACCTTCTTCTTGATTTCACGGAAGGGCCGTCACCAGAGGTCAGGAGCCATCAGCCGTTCGGAGGGACCTGCGGTATGTGACGCAGTCCTCATACAGCGGCAGCAGACCCTGGGCCTCCGCCTCGGCGAGGGTCGGCGCCTGCTCGTCCTTCGGGGACAGCAGCGGCTCGATGCCGTCCGGCCACTGGATGGCGAGGTCCGGGTCGAGCGGATGGATGCCGTGCTCACGCTCGGGGGCGTAACCCTCGGAGCAGAGGTAGACCACCGTCGCGTCGTCCGTCAGGGCGAAGAAGGCGTGGCCGAGGCCCTCTGACAAGTAGACCGCGTGATGGGTCTCGTCGTCGAGCCGGACCGCCTCCCACTGCTTGTACGTCGGTGATCCGACGCGGATGTCGACGATGACGTCGATGACCGCGCCGCGCACGCACTTGACGTACTTGGCCTGGCTCGGCGGAACGTCGGCGAAGTGGATGCCGCGCAGGGTGCCCCGCTTGGAGACGGAGCAGTTGGCCTGGGCCAGGTTGAGGTCCTGGCCGGTCGCCTCGCGGAAGTCCGCGCCGCGGAACCACTCGTGGAAGCTGCCGCGGTCGTCGGGGAAGACCTTGGGCTCCAGTACCCAAGCGCCGTCAATGCCCAGTGGTCGCACGTATCGATCCTAGTTCGCGTGGTTCGGTTACTTCTTCAGAGCCCGACGGAGCCTGCCCGCCGCGCGGCGCAGGAATGACCGCTTCGCCGGGCGAGAGGCGGGCTTGGACCGCCCGGGGGCCTTGGCCCCCAGTTCGGCGGCCGCGGCCGCGAGGGGCTTGACCTCGGCACCACCACTCGCGGAGACATCGAGCACCAGCGGCAGTGCCACCGGCTTGGCGGCGCCCGCCGACGGCAGGATCAGCTCCAGCCGCCACGGGCCGTCCTCCAGTTCACCAAGCGTAAGGCCGGCCCTCAACTCGGCATCGCCGGTCGCACGGGCGGCCACGGTGGCGGGAATCTCGACCGACCGGCTGGTCGCGACCTTCGTCAGCTTCACGGCCGCTTCGCTCTCGCCCTGGACGTGGAAGGGCAGCGCAACGGTGAGGCGGTCGGGGCCCGTTGTCACGGTGACGTCGGCGGCGGTGTGACCGGCGAACTCGTAGGAGATCCGGTTGGTCTTCCGGTCGACGTCGAGCGAGAGGTTGCCGTGCGGGTCGGTCCAGTACGGCAGGACGACGTGCGCCGGGGAGCCCACCACGGCAGCGCGCCGTCCGCTCCCGGCCGCCTCGCTGCGTACGGAACCGAGGCGGGTCTCCTTGGTCCACCCGCACGAGTGGATACGGATGAGGACGTCCCAGATCCCGGCGTCCAGTCCGGCGCCGTTCGCCGCCGACAGCGGGTCGATGCGCGAGGTGGCGTGCAGCACCTGCCGGAAGTACCCCTCCCGGCCCGCCACGGCGACCTTCTCCCGGGTGAGCTCCACGGGCTGGAAGAACTCCGCTGCCGTCGCGCGCTCACGCACGACGAGGTCCACCTTGGACTTGCCCAGCGGGGCGGAGGTGTCCGCGCCCAGCAGGGCGATGGCGTCCAGGCTGGTCTGCGGCAGCGGCGGGACGAGCAGGTCCTTGTCGCCGTCGGCACGGAAGGTGATGGGCTCGCCTGCCGACTTGTACTCGGCGGTGAAGCCGATCGACAGCTTGCCGTCCTCCCAGCCGAGGCTCTCCAGGGTGCCGGAGGGCTTGATCCCCGACTCCCACTGGGCGAACTCCTCGACATCGGCGAGCCGGTTCGCCGCGATCAGGCCGGCGACGATCTGCTGCGTGGGCTGCAGACCCGCCGCGACGCCGGGCCCGAAGCGCTCGACGACCACCTTGTGGATCTCGTCGAACAGCTCCTGGCGGTAGTCCTCCGGCAGCTTCAGCAGGCGCTGTCCGCGCATGCGCTCGACCATCTCGTTGCGCAGCCAGCGGCGGAACAGCCGGTCACGCAGCGGGCCGGGCTCGGTGAGCTTCTCGACGACGTCGAGGGCCTCGCGCAGGTTCTTGAAGTAGCCGACCGGGTCGAAGCGCTGGAAGCCCGCGTTGGACGCGTCCTCGCGCTTGACGTGGTAGTAGCACAGATAGTCGCTGAGCACGGAGACGTTCTCGGCCCGCAGATAGGCCTCGGTGACGAAGACGTGGTCCTCGAGGCGCCGGCGCCCCTCCATGTAGCGGAGGTCGTACTTGTCCAGGAACGCCTTGCGGAACATCTTGTGCGGGGTGAGGCTGTCGATCAGCGGGGCGTTCTCGACGTTCGCGTGCGGGCGGTTCTTGCGGAACAGCTCCAGCGGGACCGGGCGGCCCTTTCCGGCCATCTTGCCGACGATCACATCGGCGCCGTTCTCCACGCCGTAGTTGTACATGCGCTCGAGGGCTTCGTCGCCCAGCCAGTCGTCGTTGTCCACGAACTGGATGAACTCGCCCTTGGCGGCGGCGATGCCGACGTTGCGCGGCTTGCCGGACCAGCCGGAGCCCTCCTGGTGGATGACGTGCATGTGGGGGTACTCGGCGGCCAGCCGGTCCAGACGCGCGGGGGTCTCGTCGGTGGAGCCGTCGTCGACGAAGATCGCTTCGTACTCGTCGTCCGGCAGGCTCTGACGCAGAAGAGAGGCTATGCAGTCCTCGATGTAGTTGCCCGGGTTGTAGACCGGGATCACCACGCTCACCTTGATGGGCATGTCTCTTCTTCCGCTTCAGTCACTGGGGAGTCAAACGTCATGACACGGCGTACACCGCCGCGAGCTGACGGACAAGGCTAACGCGTGGCGGTCACACCGTGGTCACGTCAAGCGGCGGCCGCGGCCACAAACGGATCACAAAGTCCGCACGATGGTTTGGCCAACTGTGATGAAACGCACGGAGCGGTGCTTGCCCCGGAGCCCGGTTAGGATGCGCCGCATGAAGGCTCTCGTTCTCTCTGGTGGCTCGGGCACTCGCCTGCGTCCGATAACCCACACATCGGCCAAGCAGCTGGTGCCCGTCGCCAACAAGCCCGTCCTGTTCTACGGGCTGGAGGCGATCGCCGACGCCGGCATCACGGATGTCGGAATCATCGTCGGCGACACCGCCGAAGAGATCCGGGAGGCCGTCGGCGACGGCTCGAAGCTCGGGATCGACGTCACGTACATTCCGCAGGAGAAGCCGCTCGGCCTCGCGCACGCGGTGCTCATCGCGCGCGAGTTCCTCGGTGATGACGACTTCGTCATGTACCTCGGCGACAATTTCATCGTCGGCGGCATCACGGGCCTCGTCGACGAGTTCCGTACGGAACACCCCGACGCCCAGATCCTGCTGACCCAGGTGCCCAACCCGACGTCGTTCGGTGTCGCCGAGCTCGACGAGAACGGCCGGGTGAAGGGGCTGGAGGAGAAGCCGAAGCAGCCCAAGAGCGACCTCGCGCTGGTCGGCGTGTACCTGTTCACCCCCGCGATCCACGAGGCCGTCCGCAGCATCGAGCCCTCCTGGCGCGGCGAGCTGGAGATCACCCACGCCATCCAGTGGCTGATCGACCAGCACAAGGACGTCCGCTCGACGACGATCTCCGGCTACTGGAAGGACACCGGGAACGTCGCCGACATGCTGGAGGTCAACCGCTCCGTCCTGGAGACCGTCGAGCCGAGCGTCGAGGGCACCGTCGACGACTCCAGCGAGATCATCGGCCGTGTGCGCATCGAGGCCGGTGCCGAGGTCCGCGGCTCGCGCATCGTCGGCCCCGCGATCATCGGACCCGGTTCGGTGATCAGCGACTCGTACGTCGGCCCCTTCACCTCGATCTCCGAGGGCGTCCGGATCGACGACAGCGAGATCGAGTACTCCATCGTCCTGCGCGACTCCTCCATCACCGGCGTACGGCGGATCGAGACCTCGCTCATCGGCCGCGACGTCCAGGTCACTCCCGCGCCCCGCAATCCCGCAGCCCACCGACTCGTCCTCGGCGACCACAGCAAGGTACAGATTTCTTCATGACAACCAGAATCCTGGTGACCGGCGGTGCCGGTTTCATCGGCTCCCACTACGTCCGTACGCTGCTCGGCCCCGAGGGGCCGGGGGACGTGGCGATAACCGTCCTGGACAAGCTCACCTACGCGGGCAACCCGGCCAACCTCGACGAGGTGCGCGCCCACCCCGGCTTCGCCTTCGTGCAGGGCGACATCTGCGACCCCGAACTGGTCGGCAAGCTGATGGCCGAGCACGACGAAGTGGTGCACTTCGCCGCCGAGTCGCATGTGGACCGCTCCATCGACGGCGGCGCGGAGTTCGTCCGCACCAATGTCGTCGGCACGCACACCCTGATCGACGCCGCGCACCGGGCCGGCATCAAGACCTTCGTACACATCTCCACCGACGAGGTCTACGGCTCCATCGACGAGGGCTCCTGGCCCGAGACGCACCCGCTGCAGCCCAACTCGCCCTATTCCTCGGCGAAGGCGTCCAGCGACCTGATCGCGCTGTCGTACCACCGCACCCACGGCCTCGACGTCCGCGTCACCCGCTGCTCCAACAACTACGGGCACCACCACTTCCCCGAGAAGGTCATCCCGCTCTTCATCACCAACCTCCTCGACGGCAAGAAGGTCCCGCTGTACGGCGACGGCGGCAACGTCCGCGACTGGCTGCACATCGACGACCACATCCAGGGCATCGACCTGGTGCGCACCAAGGGCCGCCCGGGCGAGGTCTACAACATCGGCGGCGGCACCGAGCTCTCCAACAAGGAGCTGACCGGGCTGCTGCTCGAGGCGTGCGGCGCGGACTGGGACGAGAGCGTCGAGTACGTCCAGGACCGCAAGGGCCACGACCGCCGCTACTCCGTGGACTGCACGAAGATCCGCGAGGAGCTCGGCTACGAACCCCGCAAGGACTTCGCCACCGGCCTCGCGGAGACGGTCGCCTGGTACCGCGAGAACCGCGCCTGGTGGGAGCCCCTGAAGGAGCGGGCGGCGCTGTGACCTCCACCTGGCTGATCACCGGTGCGGGCGGCATGCTCGGCAAGGACCTCCTGGCCCGGCTGGCCGCCGACGGAGTGCCGGGCGTCGGCCTGACCCGCGGGGACCTCGACATCACGGACCCGGAGGCGGTGCACGGGGCCGTCGCGGAACACCAGCCGGACGTGGTGGTCAACTGCGCCGCCTGGACCGCGGTCGACGATGCGGAGACCCAGGAGGCCGAGGCGCTGCAGATCAACGGCGACGGTCCCCGGCACCTGGCCGCGGCCTGCGCCAAGACCGGCGCCAGGCTGCTCCAGGTCTCCACGGACTACGTCTTCGCGGGCGACGGCGCCTCTCCGTACGCGGAGGACGATCCGACGGCTCCCCGCAGTGCCTACGGCCGCACCAAGCTGGCCGGCGAGCAGGCGGTGCTGACTGCGCTCCCGGACGCGGGCCATGTGGTGCGCACGGCGTGGCTGTACGGGGCGGGCGGCGGCAATTTCGTCCGTACGATGATCAAGCTGGAGGGCGTCAAGGACACCCTCGACGTGGTCGACGACCAGCGCGGCCAGCCCACCTGGACCGTCGACCTCGCCGACCGGCTGGTCCGCCTCGGGCAGTCCGCGCTGGCGGGTACCGCCCCGGCGGGGATCTACCACGGCACCAGCGGCGGCGAGACCACCTGGTTCGGCCTCACCCGGGAGATCTTCCGGCTGCTCGGCGCGGACCCCGAGCGGGTCCGCCCCACCACCAGCGCCGCCTACGTCCGCCCGGCCCCCCGACCGGCGTACAGCGTCCTCGGGCACGACCGCTGGGCAGCCGCCGGGATCGAGCCGATCCGTGACTGGCGCGAGGCCCTGCATGAGGCGTTTCCGGCGCTGCTGGCGGCGGAACGGCCGTAGGCCGACGTACAACTCGCCTTGAAACGAGCGGGGTGGCCGGAACCTTTCTGGTTCCGGCCACCCCGCTCGTCTACGACGGGCGCGGGCCGGTGGGCGTCGAGGAGCGCCTGCGACGTCGGACGACGAGGACCGCACCGCCCGGCAGAGCCACGCAGCCTGCCGCGGTGGCGATGAGGGGCGTCCGGTCCCTGCCCGCGGCGGCCGGGGTGTGGCCGGACGGTGCCACCCGAGTCGCCGGTCTCGAAACCGCTTCCCGGCCCTGATGCCGGGACCAGGGTGAGTGCGGGTCCGGTGCCCCCCTCGGTGCCGCGCGCACGGCGAACGGGACCGAACGGCTCTGTGGGGAATCCGTGGCGACACAGGTGATGGCCTGCCGGTCCGCCTTGCACCGCAGGTCTTCTACTGCAAAGCTCGTGACTACCGGTCAGGTCCCGGGTATCGATGACGAGCGTGTCGTTCGTACCGCCGGCCACGGTGGCCGCACCGGGCGCCAGGGCACGCAGCACGGCAGTCGGCGCCGCCCCTGAGACCGTGCACTTGGATTTCACGCACCTGTGATCCGCAGGCCCCTCAAAGGTTGCCGTCCGTTCTCACCATGAATTTCACTGATTCTCACGAAGTAAGAGATTTCTCATCCATGGAACCAGGCGTCCGGCCGCTCCCTCATGCAGGGCAGCGAAGGAGGTCGAAATGGGCGACAGCCCCACTCAGACGAGCAACGCGCTCATGCGGCGGATCACGCCGAGACTCGATCCACCGACTCAGCAGCGGCGGTGGCGCATCGAGCTGGCAAAGGCCCTGCCGGCACTGACGTTGTTCGTCTCCGTGCGGCTGACCGGGGTGATCATGGCGACCCTGTGGTCGATCCACCTCGGCAGACACCCGCGAACCGTGGCCGGCCTGGAATGGGACGGTCACTGGTACTGGCACATCTCGCAGTACGGCTACGGCCTGATCACCCACGCCAAACACGGCCACGCCATCTACAACGACCTGGCGTTCTTCCCCCTCTTCCCGGGCCTGATCCACGCGGTGAACACGGTGCTGCCGATCGGCCCGGTCAACGTGGCACTGCTCATCGCATGGACTGCCGCCCTGGCGGCCGCCTGGGGCGTGTACGCGGTCGGCGAGCTGCTGCACGGACGACGCATCGGGATCCTCCTCGTGGCGCTGTGGGCGCTGCTGCCGCACGCGATCATCCTGACGATGGCGTACACCGAGCCCGTCATGACCGCCTGCGCGGCCTGGGCGCTCTACGCGGTGCTGACCCGCCGCTGGTTGACCGCGGGGACGCTGGCGGTGCTGGCCGGGCTGTGTCGCCCAAATGGCCTCGCCGTGGCGGCCGCCGTCGTCACCGGCGCCGTCGCATATCTGTGGCAGCTGCGCCGCTCCGGTGCGCCCACCGCGCCACGCGCCTGGGCGGCCGCCGCAGTGGCTCCCCTCGGATGGCTGGGCTACATCGGCTGGGTGGGACTGCGGACCCACAGTCCCCTCGGCTACTTCCACGTACAGAGCCTGTGGGGGTCACGGTTCGACTTCGGCCGCGACACGGCCCACACGTTCAAGCACCTGATCGTCGGGCACGACACCCTCGTCGTCTATCTGACCGCCGCGATCGTCCTCGGCTACCTGCTGCTGTTCGTCTTCTGCGTCCTGAACAGGATGCCCCTGGCCCTGCTCGCCTACTGCGCGCTCCTCATCGTGATGGCCGTCGGCGGCACCCACTTCTTCAGCAGCAAGCCGAGGTTCCTGCTGCCGGCCTTCCCGCTGCTGATCCCGCTCGCCCGGCATCTGGCGCGGAGCCGCCTGCGCACGATCGTCGTCCTGCTCACCGCGCTGGCCGTCGTCTCCATCTTCTACGGCACCTACCTGCTCACCGTCTCCCACAAGGCTCTGTGACGGCAGGACTGCTGCACAGGGCCGTACACCTCGCGTCCGCACGGCAGTTGAGGACTGCGGGTGCGGCCTGCGCTCAGAGGTCGTTCGGTGTGCCCAGGCCGGTGAGGGCGCCGACCGGGTCGAGGTCCGGGGTGCCGCGGGGCCACCAGTCGTCGTGGCCCGGCTCCGACTCGTAGGCGTACCACAGGCCGTCGCGGCCGAGGCGGAGCTGGACGTGGCCGCGGGGGTGGGTGAGGTGGTTGCGCCAGGGTCTGAAGGCGGGGAGGTCGGCGGCGAGGAGGAGGGGGCGGGCCCGGTCGAAGCGTCCTGCGGGCGGATCCCAGGGTTCCTCCAGGACGGCGAGGCCTTCGATGCCGCCCTGCCGCCAGGCTGCGACCGCCCGGGCCAGCTCGGCGGGGGTACGGCCGGCGGCCGAGGCGAGCGAGGCGTAGAGCGCGCGGGTGCCTGCCGTGAGCCCGGAGCCGGGGCGGGCGGCGGCGAGCCGGACGGCGTCCTGCCACAGCGTCAGCTCCGCCACCGGGTCGCGGCCGGTGCTGAGCAGCGCGTGGGCACGGACGGCGGCGTCGGTCGCCAGCTGGTCCAGCGCAAAGGGGTCGGGGCCGCCCGGGGCCGCCGGGTAGACCGGGGGCTGCTCGGGGTGCGGCGGGACGGGCAACGGGGCCGGGAGCGGCGGTAGTCGGCGGGGCAGGACGGCTTCGGCCGCGCGCACACCGGGGAGCGGGGCCGGTTCCTGCTCCTGGGCGGCGCGGGCCGCACGCGTGGCGCTCAGGCGGGAGAGGGCGTCCAGCAGTGCGCGTTCCCCGCGGCCGCGCAGCAGGAGCAGTACGAAGGGGTCGGCGTCGAGGAGGCGTGCCGTCTGGTAGCAGAGGGCAGCGGCGTGTTTGCACGGGTGGCCGCGATCGGGACAGCTGCAGTGCGGGTCGAGGTCGCGCGGGCCCGGCAGCAACGGCACTCCGCAGTCCACGAGGCCCTGGGGCAGCTCCTTGTCGAGCAGCGCCGCGATGTGCCCGGGCCGCTCGGCGGCGGCGTCCAGGAACCGCGCCCAGTCGGCGTCGTCCAGCGTGCGCAGCCGCACCTGCACGCGGTACGGGCGCGGGCGGCTGCCCTGCACATACGCGAGCACGAGTCCGGGCGTCACCGTGATGGCGTCCACATGGCCCTGCTCGGCATAACTACGGCCACGCACCAGCCGCTTGGCGTCGAGCGCCCCCTCTTCCAAGGCCGCGACCCAGGCATTGCCCCACCACGTCTCCGCGAACCGGGCGTCGGCGGGAGACCCCGGGGAGGCCGGGGAGGCCGGGGAGGCCGGGGAGGCCGGGGAGGCCGGGGAGGCCGGGGAGGCCGGGGAGGCCGGGGAGGCCGGGGAGGCCGGGGAACGGGAGGTGCGGACCGGGAATGCGGGGAAGGTACGGCGCAGTTCGCTGTCGCGGCCGGGGGCGGCCATGGAGTGGGTGCGGGGGGCCGTGGGGCCGGTCGGGGATTCGCCGGGGAAGAGGGGCGGGATGGAACTGGGGCTGTCGGCGCCCTCGGCCTCGGCGAAGTGCTCGGCGGACGCGGCTGCCGGCGGGCCTTCACCGGACGTGGGAGCCGGGGGTTTCGAACTCTGCCCCCGCGCAGGGGGGTTGTCGTCCGGGTTCTCTCCCGGCCCGTCCGCCGAGGCAGGCATACGAAAGGCGTCGGCAAGCAGCCCCTTCAGGTCCCGCGCCTGGACACCGGTAGCCCGTCGAGGCGCACCGCCGCGGCGTCCGCCAGCCGCCGACGCCGCCCGCCGCGCGCCGACGGCCCGCTCGGCATCCACCCGGGCCTGGCGCATCTCCGCCCGCGCGGCACGCAACGCCTCACGCGCGACATCAGCGGGCCGCGCACCCGCAGGGTCGGCTCCCTCTCCCTGAGACCTCACGCCGGCACCCGACACCCCGCCGTCCACGCCCGGCAGCACGGAACTCGGTGCCTCACCCTGGCGCTCCGCGGTCGCTCCCGTGTCATCGTCTGGTGTGTCGTTGGGCGCCTCGGCGTGAGGGCCGGGGGCGACACCGTCCGCGGTGCGGCCTGGAGCCGCTCCACCAACGCCGGCCTGAGGAGGCCGTGCCGCCGGAGCGAGCCGCTCCCCGCCCGCTCCCGCACCGGACGCAACGCCCGAGCCTCCGGCCCCGGCACCGGACACCACCGCGTCCGTCGACCGCCCAGCATCCGCATCCTTACCGGACCCAGCACTCGAGGCATCTCGCTGAGAGCCACCCGCCCCGGCACCAGGCACGATCGCGTCCGTGGACCGGCCCCCACCACCGCCAGCGCCCCGCCGTGCAGAGACCGCCGCGTCAGACCCGCCGGCATCAGCAACCTCACCAGGCTCAGCACCCAAAACATCTCGCCGAGAGCCACCCACCCCGGCACCAGACACCACGGCATCCGTGGCCCCGCCCCCACCAGCGACGGCGCCCAGCCGTGCCGAGACCACCGCCCCCGCTGGCCCGTCCGTATCCTCACCGGGCGGCATCCCCGATGTGTCCGCGACCGTGGCCCCCGGCAGCGGCTTCGTCGGGGCAGGGTCGGCGTGCGTGGTGCGGCCCGCGGCTTCCGCGTCGCGTCTGGCGGAGATCGCTCGGCGCAGCGCCGCGCGGGCCGCGTCGGCGGGCCTTGCCTCGCTGCCCTGCGGAGCCTGCTCCTGCCCGGGGGGCTCCTGGTCCGCGTCCCGCTCGGATGCGGGTTCGTGGCCGGCAGCCCTGCCCTGCCCCGGTGCTCCGGTGCCGGGCTTCTCCCGTTGCCGGGCCTCCCTCAGTGCCCGGCGGGCCTCGTCGGCCGGGCCCGGGGTCATGTCGGCCTCCGGAGGGTGACCAGGTCGGTGAGTTCGCGGTCGGTCAGTTCGGTGAGGGCTGCCTCGCCGGAGCCGAGGATCGCGTCGGCCAACGCCCGCTTGGACTCCAGCATTTCGGCGATGCGGTCCTCGACCGTGCCCTCCGTGATGAGGCGGTGGACCTGGACCGGCTGGGTCTGGCCGATGCGGTAGGCGCGGTCGGTGGCCTGTTCCTCGACCGCCGGGTTCCACCAGCGGTCGAAGTGGATGACATGGCCCGCACGCGTCAGGTTCAGGCCGGTGCCGGCTGCCTTCAGCGACAGCACCAGGACCGGCGTCGAACCGCTCTGGAAGCGGTCCACCATCCGTTCGCGCTCCGGGACCGGCGTGCCGCCGTGGAGCAGGTCCACCGGGACCGCCCGGGAGGCCAGGTGCGCGGTGATCAGACGGGCCATCCCCACGTACTGGGTGAACACGAGCGCCGAGCCGTCCTCAGCGAGCAGCGTGTCCAACAGCTCGTCCAGGAGGGCGAGTTTGCCGGAACGCGCGAGCAGCCGTTCGCCCTGGGCAGCCTCCTCCTTGAGATACAGCGCGGGGTGGTTGCAGATCTGCTTCAGCGCGCCGAGCAGCTTGAGGACCAGGCCCCGGCGTGCGATGCCGTCCGAGGTCTCGATGGCCAGCATCGACTCCCGCACCACCGCCTCGTAGAGGGCGGCCTGTTCGCGGGTGAGCGGCACCGGGTGGTCCGTCTCCGTCTTGGGCGGCAGCTCCGGGACGATGCCGGGGTCGGACTTCTTGCGGCGCAGGAGGAAGGGGCGGACCAGACGGGCCAGGCGGGTCACCGCCTCCTCGTCCTCGCCGTTCTCCACGGCGCGCGCGTGCCGGGCGCGGAAGGATTTCAGGGGGCCGAGCAGTCCGGGTGTCGTCCAGTCGAGGAGAGCCCAGAGTTCGGAGAGGTTGTTCTCGACGGGCGTGCCGGTGAGGGCCACCCGCGCCGGGGACGGGATGGTGCGCAGGGCCTTGGCCGTCGCCGAGTACGGGTTCTTGACGTGCTGCGCCTCGTCCGCGACGACCATGCCCCAGCGCTGCTCGGCCAGTCGCGGTGCCGTCGTCCGCATCGTGCCGTAGGTGGTGAGGACGAAGCCGTCGGTCAGGTCGTCCAGGGTGCGGTCCGGGCCGTGGAAGCGGCGGACGGGAACGCCGGGCGCGAATCGGGTGATCTCCCGCTGCCAGTTGCCGAGCAGGGAGGCCGGGCAGACGACCAGGGTCGGCTCGCCGCGGGCGCGCTTGAGGTGGAGCGCGATGAGGGTGATCGTCTTGCCGAGCCCCATGTCGTCGGCGAGGCAGCCGCCGAGGCCGAGGGAGGTCATGAGGTCCAGCCAGGCCAGGCCCCGGAGTTGGTAGTCGCGGAGCGTGGCGTGCAGGCCGGAAGGGGGTTCGGCGGGGCGCACCCCGGCCGTCAGGCGGTCGCGCAGGGCCGCCAGGGCGCCGACCGGTACCGCCTCGACCGTCTCGCCGTCGACCTCCGCACTGCCGCTGAGCGCGACCGAGAGCGCGTCCACCGGGTCGAGCAAGCCCAGTTCGCGCTTGCGGGCCTTGCGGACCAGGGCGGGGTCGACCAGGACCCAGCGGTCCCGCAGCCGCACCACCGGCCGGTGGGCCTCGGCCAGGGCGTCCATCTCGGCCTCGCTGAGCGGGTCGCCGGCGAGCGCCAACTGCCAGCGGAACTGCAGGAGTTCCTCGCTCTCGAAGAAGCCGGTGCCGTCGGTCGCGGAGCCCGGCGCGGGCCGTACCACCGCGGCCGCGCTCAGGTCCTGTGCCAGGTCCCGGGGCCAGTGCACGGCGACCCCGGCGGCAGCGAGCCTCGTCGCCGCCACGCCGAGCAGTTCGCCCAGCTCCTCGTCGTACAGCGGCAGGACGTCGGGAACGTCCTGCTCGGAGAGCCGGTCCAGCGGCGGCCAGATGCGGGCCGCGCGCCGCACGGCGAGGGCCGCGTCCACGCGTGCGCGCGGGCCGAACGCCGCGTCCGCCTCGCCCGCCCACAGGGCCGCCGCGTCGGTGATCAGCGTGGGGTCGGCGAGGCTGTGCACCTGGACGATCGCCGCGCCCGCGGTGCGCACTCCCTCGTCCCGGTCGAACAGCTCGTACGCCGACAGGTCGAGGCGGAGCGAGATGCGCACGCCCGCGTCCATGCCGGCGGCGACCTCGGCGGCCCAGTCGTGGGCTTCGGGCAGGCGCTGCGGGCGGCGGTCGGCGAAGGGCCTGCCGGAGGCGTGCGGTGCGGCGGGGGTACGCGGGAGGGTGTCGGCGACCGCGTCCAGGAAGGAGCGCATCAGCGCCTCCGGCTCGGGCAGCCTGAGCGGGCCCGGGCCCGGCAGCGGGACCGCGTGGCCCTCGTACGGCAGGGCCGCGGCGACCGACCGGATGTGCGCGATGTCGTCCGGGTCCAGGGGGCCGGCCCGCCAGGCGTCGTGCCCGGTGGGCGTCAGGCCGGGCAGCAGGCGTCCGCGGGCGATGAGCCGCAGTGCGTGCAGGGCGGCCGCGCCCCAGCAGGCGGTGGCGGGGTGGGCGGCCGGGTGGCGGCGGGCGCGGACGAGGTGGGGCAGCGCCTCGCCGACCGGGAGGGACAGCGCGGGCGCGGTCCTGCGCCGTACTCCCGCGCCGTGCGGTCGTACGACCGTGAGCTCGGTGTCCCCGGCGGTCAGTGGGCCGCCCTCGGGATCCCAGAAGGCGATCCTGCCGTCCCGGGGCAGCGGGGCGGGCAGGAAGACGGCCGCGAGCCGGACGGGCACGGACTCCCCAGCGCCCTGCTCCCGCTCCCCCGCTCGCGCGGCCACCGCAGCCGTGTCGCGCATACGACCTGTCACCTCCCGTCCCGTGAGTCGGATCAGACGTCTTCGACTCTACGGGCGGGGTCTGACAATCGGCTCCGGCGGCCGCGCCGGGGCCCACCGCGTCACGGAACCGTGCGGGAGACGACGTAGAAGAACGGGTTGTGCCTGTTCCCCAGGCTCATCATGACGTACTGGGTGGGCTTGGGTGCCTTCTGCTCGTGGACCAGGCCGTACCAGGGGCCCGGGCTGGTGAAGTCCCAGCCGGTGATCTTCTGGTCCCGGGCGCTGATGGTGATGTCGCCCCGCTTCAGGTCGGCGCGGGTGACGCCCATGTCGTGGAGGAAGACGTCGAGGTTGCGCAGGGGGGTCTGGAACTGGACGTAGAGACGGCTGGTCTTCCAGTTGTTCGTCTCGTAGCTGGCGACCTTGCCCGAGGGGTGCGGCATCGGCACCTGGTAGAGGCGGCGCTGCACCTGCGACGGCCAGCCCTTGGTGAGACCGGTCGCCGCGTACTTGGCCTCCTTGTCCTTGCCGCTGTCGCGGCTCTGGTTGGCGGAGATCACCAGATAGCCGGCCGGTACGCCGATGAGCAGCACGATGATGAGCAGGGTGAGCGCCCTGCGGCGGATCTTGTGCCGGCGGTCCTCGGCCGGCCGGGGCGGCTCGTCCGGGGGCAGTGCCTGACGCGGCAGCGAGGCGGTCATGCGCTGTCCCGGGCGGAGCGGCGGGTCTCCAGGTACCGCTCGTAGCGCTCGTGCCGCTCGACCCTGCGGCGATTGGCGCGGCGGAAGCGGCGGGCGACCAGGCGGGCCAGGTCGGCGGCGCCGACCATGCCGGCCTCGGGGCCGAGCTGCGCGCGTGCGATACGGGCCTCGGGGCGGTATCCGCGGCCGGTGAGCTGACGCTTGAAGGCGTCCCTGGCGGGCCCGATCAGCAGGTCGTCGGCGGCCGAGACGCCGCCGCCGATCACGAAGCAGGACGGGTCCAGGGCGGCCGCAAGGTTCGCGATGCCGACGCCGAGCCACTGCCCGATGTCCTGCAGCAGCTCGATGCACATCGCGTCGCCCTCGCGGGCCAGCTCGGTGATCATCGGGCCGGTGATGTCGGCGATGTTGCCCTTGACGTGCTCGATGATCCCGTACGCCACCGGGGAGTCGGCGGCGGCCAGTTCCTTGGCCTCGCGGACCAGCGCGTTGCCCGAGCTGTACTGCTCCCAGCACCCGCGGTTGCCGCACGGGCAGCGGTGGCCGCCGGGCACGACCTGCATATGACCGAACTCACCCGCGACGCCGTACTTGCCGCGCTTGACCTGGCCGTCCTCCAGGATCGCGCCGCCGATGCCGGTGCCCAGCGTGATCATGACGAGGTGGTCCTCGCCGCGGCCGGCGCCGAAGCGCCACTCGGCCCAGGCTGCGGAGTTCGCGTCGTTGTCGACCAGGACCGGTACGGCCAGGCGGCCTGCGAGGCGGTCGCGCAGCGGCTCGTTGCGCCAGGACAGGTGGGGGGCGAACAGGATGCGGTTGCGGTCGGCATCGACCCAGCCGGCCGCGCCGATGCCCACCGCGTGCACGTCGTGCCGGTCGGAGAGGTCCAGGACCAGTTCGACGATGGTGTCCTCGACGACCTTGGGGCTCTTGGACTTGTCCGGGGTCTCCGCGCGGAGCTTCTCCAGGATGTTGCCGTCGGCGTCGACGACGCCCGCCATCACTTTTGTGCCGCCGATGTCGATGCCGACCGTGGGCACGCGGGGTGCGGTCAGGTGGGAGCGGCGCTCCCGGGTGCCCACCGTTCTCAGGGCGGGGGCACGGCGGGAACCTATGGGGGCGGTGAAGTTGCCGTAGGTGCTCATCAAGGCCCGATTGTGCCGCACGCTCACGCTGGGTGCCGAGCGGGGGAGCAATGGGGGGAGCCGTGTGTGGCGGTACCCACAGACCCGAGCCAATTGTCCTGACATTGCGACGAAGCGGGCTGAGCCCTCATCCCCCAGCCCCTCAGGACCGTACGAGCAACTGGAACTCGAACGAGTAGCGCGTCGGGCGGTAGGTGTGGGTGCCGTACTCGACCGCGCGGCCCGTGTCGTCGAAGGTGACGCGCTGCATGGTGAGCAGGGGCGCGCCCTCGGTTTCGGCGAGGCGGTCGGCCTCGGCGGCCGTGGCGGCGCGGGCGCCGATCGTCTGGCGGGCGCTGTGCAGATTGATCCCGGCGGCGCGCATCATGCGGTAGAGGCCGGTGGCCTCCAGCTGTGCGGTGTCCAGGTCGAGCAGGCCGGGCGGGATGAAGTTGCAGAGGTACGCCATCGGCTCGCCGTGGGCGAGGCGCAGGCGCTCCACGCGGTGGACGTCGCTGTCCTCGGCCACGTTGAGGGCCGCGGCGACCTCGGCGGTCGCGGGTACGAGCGTGTTGACGAGCACCTTGGTGGCAGGGCGCTGGCCGGCCGCCTCCAGGTCGTCGTAGAGACTGGAGAGCTCCAGGGGGCGCTTGACCTGGCTGTGCACGACCTGCGTGCCCACACCGCGGCGACGGACCAGGAGGCCCTTCTCGACGAGCGACTGGATGGCCTGGCGGACGGTGGGCCGGGACAGGCCGAGCCGGGCAGCCAGCTCGATCTCGTTGCCCAGCAGACTGCCGGGGGTGAGCGCTCCGTGCTCGATCGCCGCTTCGAGCTGCTGGGACAGCTGGAAGTACAACGGCACCGGAGAGCTCCGGTCCACACTGAGCTCGAGCGACGCGGTCGGGTCCACTTCTGGTTTCGGCACGGGGCGAGCGTAGCTCCACGAGTTGTTGACGGGAAGTTGTGTAGTTCGATTGTCCGGACATATGCATTGACAGCGTACGCACTGAACCCTCACTTTGTTTTCATGCGCATCGGGGTCATCGGTACGGGCCGCATCGGCACCATTCATGCGAACACGCTCAGCCGCAACCGTGACGTGGGGTCGCTGATCCTCACGGATGTGGATCCGGCGCGGGCCCAGGAGCTGGCGCTCCGCCTCGGGGAGACGGCCGCGCCGGGGGTCGACGAGATCTTCAAGTGGGGCGTGGACGCCGTGGTGATCACGACGGCGACGTCGGCCCACGCCGAACTGATCGGTCGGGCAGCACGCTCGGGCCTCCCGGTGTTCTGCGAGAAGCCCATAGCGCTCGATCTGCCCGGCACCCTGCATGCCATCGGCGAGGTCGAGGCGGCCGGGACGATTCTGCAGATGGGGTTCCAGCGCCGCTTCGACGCGGGATACACGGGCGCGCGCAACGCGGTGCTCGCGGGCCGGCTCGGGCGGCTGCACACCGTACGGGCGGTGACGTCCGACCAGGTGCCTCCCGCACCCGGGTGGCTGCGGGTGTCCGGCGGGCTGTACCGGGACGCGCTGATCCACGACTTCGACGCGCTGCGCTGGGTGACGGGGCACGAGGTCGTCGAGGTGTACGCGGCCGGGTCCGACGCGGGGCCGCCGATGTTCCGGGAGGCGGGTGACGTGGACACGGGGGCCGCGCTGCTCACGCTCGACGACGGCACCCTCGCCACGGCCACGGCGACGCGGCTGAACGGCGCCGGCTACGACGTCCGCATGGAGCTGGCCGGCGAGCTCGACCAGATCGTCGTGGGCCTGGACGACCGTACGCCGATCGCGTCCACGGAGCCGACCGGCCCACCGGCCGCGGACAAGCCGTGGTCCGGCTTCCTGGAGCGCTTCGGGCCTGCCTACGAGGCCGAGCTGGCCGCATTCGTCGAGGTAGTCCTCGGGCAGCGGGCCAACCCCTGCGACGGCCGCGAGGCTCTGCAGGCACTGCGTATCGCCGAGGCCTGCGAGGTCTCCCGACGGGAGCGCAGACAGGTGGCGCTCGCGGAGATCCCGGGGCGGGCCGAGACCGCCTTCAGGTGAGCCGCCGTCGCCCTTGACGGTAGCGCGGCCACCAGCGCACCCCGCGCATCAGCATGCCGAGGAGCCCATCGCGGGCGGAGCATCGGATCGCCAAGGCCTGCGAGGGCTTCCGACGAGAGCGCGGAGCGGTGTCCCTGCGGAGCTCCCGGGGCGGGTGGCGTCGGCGTTCAGGTGAGCAGGCGTATCGCGGGAACAATTCCTGCGCGGTCGCGCGAAGCCCGCAGCGGCCGGCCGCGCCCTGAAGCGGCGCGCGGCTGCATCGATTGCGGCACCGCGGGCCGCGACAGACCCCGACGACGCCGCAGACGAACGACCGGCGACCCGAGGAGCACTCAGTGCCCGCTCCCCTCCGGTTCCTCCAGCAGGCCCGCGTCGTACGCCAACAGGGCGATCTGCACACGGTTGTTGAGGTCGAGCTTGGCCAGGATGCGGGAGACATGGGTCTTGACGGTGGCGACGCTCATGAAGAGCGTGGCGGCGATCTCGGCGTTGGACAGGCCGCGGCCGACCGCGACGGCGACCTCGCGTTCGCGGTCGTTGAGGGTGTCGATGCGCACGCGCGCGTGCGTGCGCCGGGTGTCGGCTCCGGAGCCGGCGGCGTGCTCCATCAACTGCCGCGTGACCGTGGGCGACAGCACGGGGTCGCCCACCGCGACCCGGCGCACGGCGTCGACGATCTCGGCGGGCGGGGTGTCCTTCAGCACGAACCCGGCGGCACCCGCGCGCAAGGCGCGCAGCACCTGTTCGTCGGCGTGGAAGGTGGTGAGGACCACGACCTGCGGGGCGTCCTTGCGGTCCCGCAGCCGCTCGGTGGCCGTCAGGCCGTCCACCGACGGCATCCGGATGTCCATGAGGACCACGTCGGGGCGGGTGCGGTCGACGAGTTCCTCGACCTCGGCGCCGTCGGCGGCCTCGCCGACGATCTCGATGTCCTCGGCGCCGCCCATCATCAGGGACAGCCCGGCCCGCACCAGGGGGTCGTCGTCGACGAGGAGCAGTCTGATCGCAGTCATGGGCCTTACGTAATCACGGTGGGCGGGGCCGCCGCGCCCGGGTCGCGTCATCCCCAGGGCAGCCAGGCCCGCACCCGGAACCCGCCGTCCGGCTCCGGCCCGTGCTCCAGCCGGCCGCCGGTCAGGGTGGCCCGTTCCGTGAGCCCGATCAGCCCCTGCCCGGAGCCGGGCACGGCGGGCACCTCCCCCTCCGGGGCGGGATTGCGCACGTCCACGACGAGTCCCTCGCCGGGGGCGCCCGTGACGGAGACGGTGACCTCGGTGCCGGGGGCGTGTTTGCGGGCGTTGGTCAGGGCCTCCTGGGCGATGCGGTACGCGGTGCGGCCGACGGAGGACGGGACGGCGGCGGGGTCGGTGACGCGGCTTGCGAGGGTGACCTTCATGCCGGCCTCGCGGCACTCGGCGACCAGCCCGTCCAGCGCGGCGAGCGTCGGCTGCGGGCGGCCCGCGTCGTCGGGCTCGGCCGCCCGCAGCACGCCGATGATCTCCCGCAGGTCCTGGAGGGCCTCGTGCGCGCTCTCGCGGATGACGCCGGCCGCCCGCGCGACCTCCTCCCGGGGTGCGTCGGGCCGGAACTCCAGGGCGCCCGCGTGCACGCTCAGCAGCGTCAGCCGGTGCGCGAGGACGTCATGCATCTCGCGGGCGATGGCCTCGCGGGCCAGCCGCTGCGCCTGCTCGGCGCGCAGCCGAGCCTCCGTCTCGGCACGCCGGGCGCGGTCGCGCAGGCTCACCATGAGCTGGCGCTTGGACCGTACGAACATGCCCCAGCCGATGACGGTGAGGGTGAGCAGTTCGGCGAACGCGACCGCTCCCGCGTACTGCAGGTCCGGGTCCGGGCGCAGCCAGAAGAACGGCGGGATCAGCGCGAGGGAGATGCCACCGATCCAGGCGACGTACCGGAAGGGCCGGTGCACGGCGAGGGTGAAGACGGCGACCATGCCGGCGCCGCCCGCCGTGTTCGACAGGAGGCCGACGGGGATCATCGCGACGGCGAGCCCGAGCGGCCAGCGGCGGCGCGCCCACACCGCGGCGCAGGACAGCGCACCCAGCAGCTGGTCGACGACGGCGAGGGCGTGCGGGGTGTGCGTGTCGCGGTGCAGGGTGTTCGCGGCCGCAAGACCGATGGCGACGGCGAGCAGGAAGCAGGTGAAGTCGACGACCCAGTCCCGCACGGTGCGCCGGGGCCGTCCGGACCGCCCCGCGTCGAGGTCGATCTCGTGCAGCAGCGCCGACGGGAACAGCCATCTGCGGCCGATGACCCCCGTGGCCGGTGTCGGCTTGTCATCCCTCACGGTCGACAAATCTACGCAGTGCGGCGCGCCGCCACCCCTCCGCACGAAGGATCGCCGACCAAAGTTGCACCACTGGAGACTTTCGGCGCGCGCCGCCACCGGAAGGTGGACTCCCGGTGGGCACGACTCGCCCCGCGGCCGATGTCTGTGGGGGGTCCGCGGGGCGAGGGTCGGAGTATGAGGCAGCTGCTGGAGCTACTCGGATTCATCGCCCTGGTGCAGGGCGGGCTGGGCCTGGTGCACGAGTTCACCCACTGGCATGTGGGCCTCGTGCAACGGCTCGGCTTCCTCGACGGCTACGGGGTCTACGTGAGCGTCGCCCTGGTGGTGCCGGCGCTCGCGCTGTTCGCCGCCGCGGAGAGCCGGAAGTCCGGATGAGCGCCGACCGGACCTCCGGCGCACCGTTCCCTCGGAATGACCGAGCGGGGGAAGTCGCTCAGCAGCCGAAGTCGATCAGGTTGAACGTGGCGTAGTGGTCCGAGGTGTAGTAGTCCTCCTGGGTCTCCTCACCGGTCACGATGCGGCGGGCACCGCGCGTGGAGGAGCCGGGAGTGATGACCGTGTACTCGTGGTAGTACCCGGACGACTGGCTCGGCAGGACGCCTTCGCGGTTGGAGAAGACGGTGCCGTCCTGCGAGTACGGGTACGGGCCGCCCTGGGCGATCAGGTCGAGGGTGTCGTGCGCCTGGGAGGGCAGGGAGTTGTAGCAGATGCTGCCGACGGAGTCGGCGGCGGCGTCCGCGGTGGTGGCGGTGACGGCGCCGCCCACGAGGAGGGCGGACAGCAGAACGGCTGCGGCACCGATGCGAGTGGTGCGTGTGGGGGTTGTCATGCCCTCATGATGACGCGCGTAGATAGTGGCATGTCAATGTCAAGTCCGTAGATTTTCCCGTCAAGTCGGATGAGTTTTCCGCGCGTTAACCTGCGGCCCTGCGCCCCCACGCGGTCCCCACAAGCACCAGCGCACCGCCCGCCAGGGCGAGGGCCCCGAGCCGTTCCCCGCCGAGCGCGATGCCGGCCGCGGCGGCCCACAGGGGCTCGGTGCCGAGCAGCAGGCTGACCCGCGAGGGGGAGGTCCGGCGCACGGCCCACATCTGCACGAAGAACGCGAACAGCGTGCAACACACGGACAGGAACAGCAGCCCGGCCCACTCGCGTGCCCCGAAGCCGGCCGCGGTGCCCCCCGGCGTGGCGTCGGCGCCGACGGACAGGACCGCGAACACCGCTACGGCGGCGCCCAGTTGGACCGTGGTGAGCGGCAGTGCGTCGGCGCCCTGGACGGCCTTGATGCGGGACATGGCGAGGACGTGCACGGTGCGGGCGAGGGCGGCGAGCAGCATCAGCAGGTCGCCGAGGGAGGGGCGGGTGAAGCCGCCGCCCTGGGTGAGCAGGACGACGCCGAGCACGGAGAGGCCGGCCGCCGCGAGGAACGCCCGCGGCGGTCGGACGCGCGTGACGGCGGCCTCGGCGAGCGGGGTGAAGATCATGGTGAGGCTGATGATGAGGCCGGCGTTGGTCGCCGAGGTGTGGACGACGCCGTACGTCTCCAGCAGGAAGATCCCGCCGAGGATCAGCCCGAGCAGAGCGGCGCCGCGCCACTGGGCGGCGGTGAGGGCGCGCAGGGAGCGTCGCGCGACGACGGCGAGCACGGGCAGGACCACGGCGAAGCGCAGCACCAGGACGGCCAGCACCGTCCGGGCGGTGGTGATGTCCTTGGCGGCGAGATAGCTCGCGCCCCACACGACCGCGACGAGCAGCACGGGCAGGTCGGTGAGCCAGGCTCGGCGGGGCACGAGCGGGCGCGGTACGGCGATCGACGACATGAGGGCGGCTCTCCCGGTCTCCGACGGGTGTGCGGAGACGTCGGCGGCTCCCACGAGGAGCGATCACCGTACCGGTGCGGCACATCTTGGGCTAGGCGTTTTCCGGGAGCTCGTACGAGCCGTAGTCGGGCCGGCCGGCGACGTCGTACGACTGGATGGAGACCCCGGCGCGGGTGGTACGGCCGCCCGTGTGGCGGAACTTGGTCGGCACGGCGCCCTCCCTGAAGAGACGGAGGCCGGTGCCGAGCACCACCGGGAACGTCACCAGGTGGACGGTGTCGAGGAGGCCGAGGTCCAGCAGGGACTGGACGAGGGCGCCGCTGCCGTGCACCTGGAGTTCGCCGTCGGTGCGCTCCTTGAGGGCGGTGACCTCCTTGGCGAGGTCGCCGCCGATCACCGTCGTGCCGGCCCAGGCCGGGTCGCTGAGGGTGGACGACGGGACGTACTTCGGCAGCGCGTTCAGCTGGGCGGCGATGCGGTTGGCTGGGTCGGTCACCTTCGGCCAGTACGAGGCGAAGATGTCGTACGTACGGCGGCCGAGGAGGAACGCGGCGGGGCGCTCGAAGACCTCGCCGACGAACCGGCCGAAGTCCTCGTCGCCGTAGACGAAACTCCAGCCGCCGTGCTCGAAGCCGCCCCGGGTGTCCTCCTGGGGGCCGCCGGGGGCCTGGTAGACGCCGTCGAGGGTGACGAAGATCGTGGAGACGAGCTTGCCCATGGCGGGTGCCTGCTTCCTTGTGTGGGGTCTGCTGTCATCACCTCAGACCCCACCGGCACCCGCAACTCATCGGTCGGACCCGCGGCACCTGACCGGCCTCCGTCATCCGGCGTTGGTGGAGAACAGGCCGCCGGTCGGGCCCTGCTTGTCGCCGCCCTGTGCCTTCTTCAGGGCGTTCGCCAGGCTCTCGATGGTGAGGGACTGCAGGATCACCCGGCCGTTGCCCTCCAGGGTCGCCAGGGACAGGCCCTCGCCGCCGAAGACGGCGTTCATGATCCCCTGGCGGTTGAGGCCGCCGACGCGCTGGACGCCGTACTGGATGCCCTCCTCGAAGGCGACGACGCAGCCCGTGTCGACCTCGATGCGGCCGCCGAAGTCGGCCGGGTTCAGGTCGATGAAGTTGCCGGCGCCCGCGATGATCACCGTGCCGTACCCGGTGAACTTCTCGAGGATGAAGCCCTCGCCGCCGCTCATGCCGGTGCGGCCGCCCTGGAAGGCGATGCCGAAGTCGACGGTGGACTCGGCGGCCACGAAGGCGTCCTTCTCGGCGAACCACGCGCGTGTGCCGTCCAGTTCCAGGGCGCGCATCTCGCCCGGGAGCACGCCCGCGAAGCCGACGGTGCCCTCGCCGCCCTGTGCGCTGAAGTACTGGAACGCCATCGACTCGCCCGCGAGCATGCGCTGGCCGACCTGCATGGCCGTGCCCATGGCCTGCCGCAGCATGCCGCCCATGCCGCCGCCTCCGCCCTGGGACTGCCCGCCGCTGTTCGACGGACCGGAGAGGCGGGTCTCCATGGTCACGTTCACCGTCTTGAACAGGAACTTCCCCGCCTCGCAGTAGACGGTCTGGCCGGGGCTCAGGTTGACGACCGCCATCTGCATGGCGTTGCCGACGATCTCTTGCTGAAGTGTCACGTGGGGAGAACGCGGGAGGTGGAGGTAAGAGTTCCGGCCCGACCCGGTGTGTTCCGGCCACTCGATCTCGGTGTCCGTTGGCCGCCAGCATGGCAGTGCCGCAGCCGCTGGGATGGACCCATGACAACGACTTACGGAACTCTCGACGGCAAGGTGGCCCTGGTCACCGGCGGCAGCCGCGGCATCGGCGCGGCGACGGCGCTGCGGCTCGCACGGGACGGCGCGGACGTGGCCGTGACGTATGTGACCGGCAAGGATGCCGCCGCGGACGTCGTACGGCGGATCGAGGCGCTGGGGCGGCGGGCGGTGGCCCTGCGGGCGGATTCCGCGGACGCGGAGGAGGCGGTGGGGGCGGTGGAGCGCACCGCCGAGGCGCTGGATGCGCTGGACGTGCTCGTGAACAACGCGGGCGTCGGCGTGCTGGGGCCGTTGGACGGCCTGGCGCTCGCCGATGTCGACCGGGTGCTCGCCGTGAACGTCCGCGGGGTGTTTCTGACCTCGCAGGCGGCGGCTGCGCGGATGCCGTCCGGCGGACGGATCATCACCATCGGTACGTGTATGACTCAGCGGGTGCCGGGGGCGGGTGGGACGCTGTACGCCACGAGCAAGGCGGCGCTGGTGGGGCTGACGAAGGCGCTCGCGCGGGAGTTGGGCGGGCGGGGGATCGCGGCGAACATCGTGCATCCCGGGCCGATCGACACGGATATGAATCCGGCGGATGGGCCGTACGCGGCCGGGCAGGCGGCGATGACGGCGGTGGGGCGGTTCGGGACGGCGGAGGAGGTGGCGGGGACGGTGGCGTATCTGGCGGGGGCGGAGTACGTCACGGGCGCGGAGTTCGCGGTGGACGGCGGGTTTGCGGCGTGACGCTGTCGAGGGTTTTCGCCCCCGCCGCCCCTTCCCGTTCCCGTCCCTGGGGGCTGCCGCCCCCAGACCCCCGCTTTCGGCCTGAACGGCCTCGTCCTCAAACGCCGGACGGGCTGAAAAAATCAGCGGGGGTCCGGGGGCTGGCCCCGGCGGCGAGGAACAGCCTGCCTCAGCCGCCCAGTTCCTGGTGCCGGGCTGCCAGCGCTGATGCACCCGCCTGTGTCAGCGAGCCGTACAGCCGCAGCCGCGAGATGCCGCCGTCCGGGAAGATGTCCACGCGCGCGTGGGTGCCGACCGCCGGGTTCGGCAGGACGAAGCGGTGGTTGGTGTCGGGCTGCAGGCGGGTGCGTGGCAGGATCTCGCGCCAGTCGCCGTCCTCACCGTCCTTCACCGACACCGAGGCCCACCCCGCGCTGTTCCCCTTCAGATACGCCGTGTCGATCTCGATCGCACGGATCTGGGACTGGGCCGCCAGGCGGTAGCGGATCCAGTCGTTGCCCTGGTCGCGGCGGCGGCGCGTCTCCCAGCCGTCGTCCATCTTGCGGGAGCGGCCCGGCTGGATGGTGTTCGTGGCCGGGGAGTAGAAGAGGTTGGAGGCGTCCTCGGCCTGGCCGCCGTTCTCCAGGGCGACGACGTCGAAGGTGCCCAGGGTCGCCAGCCATTCCGGGTCCGGGACGACCTCGCCGTACACGCGCAGGCGCGCGATGCCGCCGTCGGGGTGCTGGTTGACCCGCAGATGTGTGAAGCGCTGCTCGACCGAGACGGCGAAGCCGTTGGCCGCGTGGCCGCCCACCGGGGTGCGCGGGACGAGGGGCGTCCACTTCACGTCGTCACCCAAAAGCTCCTCCGGGGACGGTGAGCCGGGTACGGAGGTGCCCTCGACCGAGACGGCCTGCGGGTAGTTGCCGCGGAAGTGGGCCGTGTCGACCACGATCCCCCGGATCACGCCCGGCGCTCCCAGCCGGACCAGCGCCCAGTCGTGGTCCTCGGCCGTGGGCCACGGGTGGTCGGCCGAGGCGCCACGGCGGCGGCGCGTCTCCCAGCCGTCCATGATCTTGCCCTTGTGCCCGAAGTGCTCGGGGTCGAACTCGGCCCGCTCGGGCACCAGCAGGTTCTCGCGCTGGGCGAAGAACTCGTCGTTGGCGGCGATCACGCCGGCCCCGAGGCGCCGGTCGGCGAGGTTGGCGTACTGGGTGAACGGGAAGTCGGCGGTGCGGTAGTCGGCGTACGGGTCACCGCCTCCGTACGGGTTCGCGTCGCCGGTGAAACTAGGTATCGCCGTCACGGTGATCAGATCGTCCTTTCGGGGTCGGCCGCTGCGGGTGCGGGAGAGTCGTTCAGTGGTCGCGGGTGAGCAGCTGCCCCTTCGGTTCGGTGAACTCGCCGTCCGCGACGATGCGTTCGCCGCGCAGCCAGGTCGACTTCACGACGCCGTACAGGGTCTTGCCCGCGTACGCCGTCACGCGGTTGCGGTGCTGGAGGGCCGCCGGGTCCACGGTGAACGTCTCGTCGGGTGCGAGGACCGCGAAGTCGGCGTCGCGGCCGGCCTCGATGGCGCCCTTGCGGGTGTCCAGGCCCACCAGTTCCGCCGTGCCCGAGGACATCCAGCGGACCACGTCCTCCAGGCCGTGTCCGCGCCTGCGCGCCTCGGTCCACACCGCGGACAGGCTCAGCTGGAGGCCGGAGATGCCGCCCCAGGCGGTCGCGAAGTCGTCCGTCTTGAGGTCGGCCGTGGACGGGGAGTGGTCGGTGACCACGCAGTCGATGGTGCCGTCCGCCAGCGCCTGCCACAGCAGGTCCTGGTTGGCGGCCTCGCGGATGGGCGGGCAGCACTTGAACTCGCTTGCGCCGTCCGGGACTTCCTCGGCCGTCAAGGTCAGATAGTGGGGGCAGGTCTCGACCGTGACCCGCACGCCTTCCGCCTTCGCCTCGGCGATCAGCGGGAGTGCGTCGCTCGACGACAGGTGCAGGACGTGCACACGCGCGCCCAGACGTTTCGCCTGGGCGATGAGCTGGGCGATCGCCGTGTCCTCGGCGTCGCGCGGGCGGGAGGCGAGGAAGTCGGCGTACTTGGGGCCGCCGTGCTGCGGGGCCGCGTCCAGGTGGTGCGGGTCCTCGGCGTGCACGATCAGCAGACCGCCGAAGGAGGCGATCTCGGCCAGGGACTGGGCGAGCCGGTCGTGGTCGAGGTGCGGGAACTCGTCCACCCCGGACGGCGACAGGAACGCCTTGAAGCCGAAGACTCCGGACTCGTGCAGCGGGCGCAGGTCCTTGATGTTGTCGGGCAGGGCTCCGCCCCAGAAGCCGACGTCGATGTGCGCCTTGTCGGCGGCGACCGCCTGCTTCGTACGGAGGTTGTCGACCGTCGTGGTCGGCGGCAGGGAGTTGAGCGGCATGTCGACCAGGGTGGTGATGCCGCCGGCCGCCGCCGCGCGGGTGGCGGTCCAGAAGCCCTCCCACTCGGTGCGTCCGGGGTCGTTGACGTGCACGTGCGTGTCGACCAGGCCGGGCAGCAGGACGTGGTCGCCGAAGTCCTCCAGGCGGGCGTCCGAGGGTACGGCGGCCTCGTACGGGAGCACGGCCGTGATCCTGCCGCCGGAGACCGTGACCGTGGCGGGACGCGTCCCCTCGGGTGTGATGACGCGCGTCGAGCGCAGCACCAGTTCTGTGTCGGACACCCGGACCCCTCTCAGCCGCCGCGATTTACTTCCACGTAACGGAATTCAACTTTCTGTTGAAGGAGTCTTCACTCCCGCTTCCGCGCCGTCAAGGGCACACTTCTCCACAGTGCACCCCCTGCACCTAGTCTGGACGTTTCCACAAAGCGGAATTAGAATTCCAGCAAGCAGAACGTAGCTAGGTACAAGCAGGGAGTCAACCGACCGGCGGGTAGGCTTCTGCCCTTCCCGCCAGTCCCGAAAGGAACGCGTCGTGCCGACGTCCAGCGCCAGCACCACCGACGCCGCCAAGTCCAACGGCGGTGGCGTCCAGTCCCTCGAGCGCGCCTTCGATCTGCTGGAACGGATGGCGGACGCGGGCGGCGAGGTCGGGCTCAGCGAGCTCTCCGCGAGCAGCGGGCTGCCGCTGCCCACCATTCACCGGCTGATGCGCACGCTGGTGGCCTGTGGCTACGTCCGCCAGCAGGCCAACCGCCGGTATGCGCTCGGCCCGCGCCTGATCCGTCTCGGCGAGTCCGCTGCCCGACTGCTCGGTACCTGGGCGCGCCCCTATCTGGCCCGCCTGGTGGAGGAGACCGGCGAGACGGCGAACATGGCGCTGCTCGACGGCGACGAGATCGTCTACGTGGCCCAGGTGCCGTCCAAGCACTCGATGCGGATGTTCACCGAGGTGGGCCGCCGGGTGCTGCCGCACTCCACGGGCGTCGGCAAGGCGCTGCTAGCGAACACCCCGGACGACGAGGTGCGCGCCCTGCTCTCCCGCACCGGCATGCCCGCCGCGACGGACCGGACGATCACCACACCGGAGGGCTTCCTGGCCGCCCTCGAGGACGTGCGCCGGGACGGTTACGCGGTCGACGACAACGAGCAGGAGATGGGGGTGCGCTGCCTCGCCGTCTCCGTGCCCAACTCCCCCACCGCCGCCGCCATTTCGATCTCGGGCCCGGCGGGCCGGGTCACGGAGGCGGCCACCGACAAGATCGTGCCGGTGCTGCAGCAGGTGGCGGTGGAGCTGTCGGAGGCACTCGCGAGCTCGGGGCCCGCGGCACAGATCTGAGCGGCCCCTGACCGACGGCTCAGCGGCGCGGCGGTTCCCCGAACAGGTCCACCGCGTTGCGTACGTCCGACAAGCCCTTGGCCAGCGCGCTCACGGACCCGATCGCGCCGGCGATCAGCAGCAGCGACCGGCGCAGTCGGGGGATTTCGGGGGCGCCGTCGATCGTCATCGCGGCGAGGGCGGCGAGTTCGTCCTCGGCTATGCCGCGGTCGGGGAACTCGGCGGGGTGCGCGGCGAGTTCGCGGCGCAGCCGGGACACCGCGGTCCGCAGTTCCGCCACTCTCGGGTCCTCGTCGCTGCCGGTCACTGGCCTCTGCCCCAAGCTCCGCAACACAGCTCTCCCCCTCGCACGCGCGCGTGCGCAGTCTCTTCGTGCTTCCGGTGCAGCCCCGTGGCGGTGGTCGGGCGCCGGGGGACGCGGGTCAGTAAACGCCACCCGATGCCCCGTGCGCCACCGCGCGGACCGAAATTCAGCCCCCGGAAACCGGGCGCTCGCCCTGGCGTCAGGTATGCAGGACGCATGACGGAGAACGAACAGCAGGTGGCCGGGCTGCTCCTCGCCGCCGGCGGCGGCCGGCGGCTCGGCGGGCGCCCCAAGGCCTTGCTCCAGCACCGTGGACGGCCGCTCGTCGAGCACGCGGTCGGCGTGCTGCGCGCGGCCGGCTGCACCCGCGTCCATGTGGTCCTGGGGGCGCGGGCCGACGCCGTACGGGAGCGGGCCGAGCTGGAGGGGTGCGTGCTCGTGGACAACCCGGAGTGGGAACAGGGCATGGGCACCTCACTGCGGGCCGGGCTGGACTCGCTCACCGGGACGGGGGCCCGGGCCGCCCTCGTCTCGCTCGTCGACCAGCCCGGGATCGGCCCGGAGGCGGCAGGGCGGGTGCTGACCGCGTACCGGGACGAGCGGTCCCTCGTCTCGGCCGCCTACGACGGTGTACGCGGCCACCCCGTTCTCTTCGGCAGCGCGCACTGGGCGGGCATCGCCGAGACCGCGACCGGGGACCGCGGGGCCCGCGCCTACCTGAAGGCGCACGAGCCGGCGGTCACCCTCGTCGAGTGCGGGGACGTGGCACAGCCGTACGACATCGACACGGAAGCCGATCTGGTCCACCTTGAGTGAAGCTTGAACTTTGAGTGACGAAGGTGGCACTGAGCGCCACCTTCCCTCGACCCGGAGAATCTCGACATCAACAAACCATTGAACTTCCACAATGAGGAAACTAGTATCCACTGTTCAGAAGCGCCCTACCGCTCCAGGGGCGCCGCTCGCCGTACCCGGTTCGACTGGCACCCGGTGCCACCGCTGAAGGAAGTGACAGCTCATGTCCGCACCAGCGCCGTCCCCGCTGGCCATCGTCGACGCCGAGCCGCTGCCGCGGCAGGAGGAGGTCCTCACGGAGGCGGCCCTGGCCTTCGTGGCCGAGCTGCACCGGCGGTTCACGCCCCGGCGTGACGAACTCCTCGCCCGCCGCGCGGAGCGCCGCGCCGAGATCGCCCGCACCTCCACGCTCGACTTCCTGCCGGAGACGGCCGCGATCCGCGCGGACGACTCCTGGAAGGTCGCCCCCTCCCCCGCCGCCCTGAACGACCGCCGGGTGGAGATCACCGGCCCCACCGACCGCAAGATGACCATCAACGCCCTCAACTCGGGCGCCAGGGTCTGGCTCGCGGACTTCGAGGACGCCTCCGCGCCGACCTGGGAGAACGTGGTCCTCAGTCAGGTCAACCTGGCCGACGCCTACACCCGCACCATCGACTTCACCGACCCGGCGAGCGGCAAGTCGTACGCCCTGCGCCCGAACGAGGAGCTGGCGACGGTCGTCATGCGCCCGCGCGGCTGGCACCTGAACGAGCGCCACCTCGTCGACGCCGACGGCACTCCCGTCCCGGGCGCCTTCGTCGACTTCGGCCTGTACTTCTTCCACAACGCCCAGCGTCTGCTGGACCTCGGCAAGGGCCCGTACTTCTACCTCCCGAAGACCGAGTCGCACCTCGAAGCCCGGCTGTGGAACGAGGTGTTCGTCTTCGCGCAGGACTACGTCGGCATCCCCCAGGGCACCATCCGCGCCACCGTCCTGATCGAGACGATCACGGCCGCGTACGAGATGGAGGAGATCCTCTACGAACTCCGCGACCACGCCTCGGGGTTGAACGCCGGCCGCTGGGACTACCTGTTCTCCATCGTCAAGAACTTCCGTGACGGCGGCGCCAAGTTCGTCCTGCCGGACCGCAACGCGGTCACGATGACGGCCCCGTTCATGCGCGCGTACACCGAACTCCTCGTCCGCACCTGCCACAAGCGCGGGGCGCACGCGATCGGCGGCATGGCGGCGTTCATCCCGTCCCGCCGGGACGCCGAGGTCAACAAGGTCGCCTTCGAGAAGGTGCGCGCCGACAAGGACCGGGAGGCGAACGACGGTTTCGACGGCTCCTGGGTCGCCCACCCGGACCTGGTCCCGATCGCCATGGAGTCCTTCGACAAGGTCCTCGGCGACAAGCCCAACCAGAAGGACCGGCTGCGCGAGGACGTCCACGTCGAGGCCGCCGACCTGATCGCCGTCGACTCGCTGGACGCGAGGCCGACGTACCACGGCCTGGTCAACGCCGTGCAGGTTGGCATCCGTTACATCGAGGCCTGGCTGCGCGGGCTGGGCGCCGTCGCCATCTTCAACCTCATGGAGGACGCGGCCACCGCCGAGATCTCCCGCTCGCAGATCTGGCAGTGGATCAACGCGGGCGTCGAGTTCGAGAACGGTGAGAAGGCCACTCCGGAGCTGGCCCGCAAGGTCGCCGCCGAGGAGCTCTCCAACATCCGTCAGGAGATCGGCGAGGAGGCCTTCGCGGCCGGTCACTGGCAGCAGGCCCACGACCTGCTGCTGCAGGTCTCCCTCGACGAGAACTACGCGGACTTCCTCACGCTGCCCGCGTACGAGCAGCTCAAGGGCTGAGCTACTCCTGCTGACCTACTCCTGCGACGCCTTGTCCGAGTGGCCCAGGGACCTTCCCGGGGCCACTCGGTCGCGTACGGCCTGCTTCACGGCCGTCGGCTCCGGGAAGCCCTGTTCGCGGCGGTCCCAGACCACCTCGTCGTCGACCCGGACGACGAAGACACCGCCGGTGCCGGGCTTGAGCGACAGCTCGGTCAGCTCCGCCTCGAAGGTGGTGAGCAGCTCCTGTGCCAGCCAGGCCGCGCGGGGCAGCCAGCGGCACTGGGTGCAGTACTCGATCTGTACGACGGGACTCATCCGAGGTGCACCGACCAATCCTGTTCCGCCGCCGGTTTGCCGTGCAGGTCGGGGACCCGCTTCAGCCAGTTCGGGCGGCCTTGCCGTGTACGCGCCGTCCGGAGGGCCTCCTCGGCGGCGAGTTCCTCCCGGGCGGGGAAGTCGGTGGGGAGCCAGTCCGCGGAGGCCTGCACGCGCGCGTGGAGGTAGTCCACGTACGCGGCCCGGATGTCGTCGGGCGTCGCGAAGCCCTCCTCTCCGGCGAGCCAGGCGTCGGGGACCTCCCCGGCGATGTCCCGCAGCAGCTCCCGCGTCACCTTCGGCGCCAGCTCCGCGTCGGCCGCCCGTACCTCGGGGGCGTAGTGGCCGAGGGCGTGATGCCGGAAGTCGTACGCCTTGGTGGGATCCGAGCTGTCCCAGCGGTGGTGGAAGACGAGGGCCGCCCCGTGGTCGATCAGCCACAGCCGCGGCGGCGCGATCCCGAGCGTCGGCCAGACCATCAGGTTCGAGCTGTGGACCGTGCGGTCCACGTTCACGGTCAGCGCGTCGAGCCAGACGATCCGGCCCGCCTCCAGCGCATCGACCGGGAACGACTTCGCGACCTCCGGGGTGAAGTCCCTCGCGCCCGGCAGATGGTCCATGCCGAGGTTGATCCCCGCGCTGGCACCGTGGAGTTCCCGCACCTCCTGGTGGGGCTCGCCGTCGGCGATCGCCGGGTCGAAGTGCACCAGCACCAGCTCGGGGAAGCGCAGTCCGAGCGCCCGCGCCAGCTCGCCGACGATCACCTCGGCGACCAGCGCCTTGCGGCCCTGCGCGGACCCGGTGAACTTCACCACGTACGTCCCCAGGTCGTCTGCCTCGACGACTCCGGGCACGGAGCCGCCGGACCGCAAGGGTGCGACGTAGCGGGTCGCGGTGACCTCTCTCAGCATTTCCTCAGCTCGCCCCCTCCACTTGGCCTAGCAATCCAAGGTCGACCTCGGAGGCTCCACCAGCGGGAATTGCTCGTCATCAGCTCTGGGGAGAATCTGGTGAGTTTCGACCGGCATGCAGTGATCTCCTCGCCTCCCCAGCAGTCCGTCAATGGCCGCCCGCCCCTTGCTTCCGGCCTCCGGCCTCCGGCATGAAGTGAGCATAGTAACCGAGGGTGATCGCCGGCGAGGAGTGCCCGAGCCACGGAACCGCAGTCACCACGGATTCTCCCGCCTCCAGCATGAGCGAGGCGTAGGTGTGCCGCAGCACGTGGAAGCCGTCCTTCCGCGCAGCCTCCCACTGCGGCTCGGCTGGCTGGTGAACATGGGAAGCGAGACACTGGTGGGTAGTCACTCCTGAGCTGGGACCCACAGGAGTGTTGCCGCCATTGTGCTGCATTCGACAGATCTGACCTGCGCCCTGGCGGGGCGGAGACAACGACCGAGTCAACCCAGCTCTGACGCTGTTGGGCTCCTGGTACGGCTGTTTCCACGTCACGCAGCATGTCCCGGTCTGGGCGCGGACAGGGAAAGCCATGAATCAGTCACCTGCTGACCCGAGCCCTCCGCGGCTGCTGGCGGGACGGTACCGGCTGCTCGAGCAGCTGGGCCACGGGGGCATGGGTACGGTCTGGCGAGCTCACGATGAGTTGCTCGATCGCGAAGTCGCGGTGAAGGAAGTAAGAGTGAGCGGTCTGTCGCAGGAGGAACGGTCCGTCTTGCATGCCCGGATGCAGCAGGAGGCGCGGGCTGCGGCACGCATCAAACATCCCGGTGTGGTCACCGTGTTCGATGTGCTGCAGGAAGGTGACAGCCCCTGGATCGTCATGGAGTTGATCGAGGGTCAATCGCTCGAGGACATCCTCATCACCGAGGGAACTCTTCTGCCGCGGGACGCCGCTCGGTTCGGAGCGGCCGTCCTGGCAGCCTTGGACAAGGCACATCAGCTCGGCGTTCTGCACCGTGACGTCAAACCGGCGAACGTGCTCCTGGAACGAAGCGGCAGGATCGTGCTCACCGACTTCGGCATCGCGCTCTTCGAAAATGCCCCGGGGCTCACCCGCACCGGCGACATCGTGGGCTCACCCGACTACCTGGCCCCCGAGCGTGCCACCGGCCATCGGCCGGGCCCACCCTCGGATCTGTGGTCCTTGGGTGCGACGTTGTACGCGGCAGTCGAGGGCCAGTCGCCGTTCCGGCGCAGTTCGACTCTGAGCACCCTGCAAGCCGTGATCTCGGACCCGCTGCCCGAACCGCGTCACGCCGGCCCTCTGACCTCCGTCATCGAGGCCCTGCTCCGGAAGGACCCGGAGGCGCGACCCACTGCAAGTCAGGCGCAGCGCATGCTCGAGGAGGTGGCTGCGGGAGCGGCACCCCCACAAGCAGCACATCCGGCGACCCAGGTGATTCCTCCTCAGGGAACGGCAGCCGCGGCGGAAGCGCCCGGCCAGTCCACAACGCCGTTGGACTCGACGCCCCCGCCGCCGTACGACAAGGACACGGCAGCCGTCACCTACTGGCCTACGGAGCCCCCACGCGCCCGCCCCGGTCGCCGCATCAGGCTGCTGGTCGTGCTCGCCGCTGTGCTGGTGACGGTCCTCATAGGAGGTCTGGTCTGGGCGCTCACCTCCAGAACTGGAACCCCGCCGGACTCGCAGTCCAAAGCTCCGGCCGTCGCCAAGACTCCCTCGTCGCAGCCTTCGAGGCAGTCCCCGGGCCTCACGTCGACGCCCCCGAGCTCCCCACCGACGTCCGCGGCCTCCCCACCGACGTCCCCGAGTTCCCCACCGACAACGGTGAGTTCCGCACCATCGCTGCCTCCAGCCGCGAGCGTCCCGGGGGCTGTCGTGACGGCGTACTTCGATGCCCTCAACGCCGGTGATTACAGGCGTGCTTGGGAACTCGGCGGCAAGAACCTTCAGCGGGGATCGTACGAATCCTTCAGGAACTCCTTCGAAGGTACGGCCAATGAGTCGGTCACGATCACTTCCGTCACCGGCGAGCTCGTAGGGATCACACTCGACGCCACGCAGACGGACGGCACCCACCGCTACTTCTCCGGCACATACACCGTGCGCGACGGTGCCATTGTGGCGGCCGACATCCATGTCAGTGACTGACCGGACGCAGGCGGCAGATCTCGGCCCGGCCCTTCCGGCCACCAGACCGGCGGGCTCTCGGTGGCGGCGGTCAGTTCGCACCCACTGCAAGTTTCCCGCTCAGTCGGGAAAAGGAGATCACACAGGCAATGGATCACCCTGTCCCGCTCTCCGGGTACCGTCAGGGTATGAGTCATCCGCACCCCGAACTGAAAGCCGCCCCGCCTCTTCCCGAAGGAGGGTTGCGGGTCATCGCCCTGGGTGGTCTGGGTGAGATCGGCCGCAACATGACCGTCTTCGAGCACGCGGGCAAGCTGCTCATCGTCGACTGCGGCGTGCTGTTCCCCGAGGAGACCCAGCCCGGCGTGGACGTGATCCTGCCGGACTTCACCTCGATCCGGGACCGGCTGGACGACATCGTGGCCGTGGTCCTCACCCACGGCCACGAGGACCACATCGGCGGCGTGCCGTACCTGCTGCGCGAGCGGTCCGACATTCCCGTCGTCGGCTCCAAGCTGACGCTGGCGTTCCTGGAGGCCAAGCTCAAGGAACACGGCATCCGGCCGCGCACGGTGCGGGTGCGGGAGGGCGACCGGCGTGGTTTCGGGCCCTTCGACTGCGAGTTCGTGGCGGTCAACCACTCCATCCCCGACAGCCTCGCGGTCGCGATCCGCACCCGGGCCGGGATGGTGCTGCACACCGGCGACTTCAAGATGGACCAGTTCCCCCTCGACGACCGCATCACCGATCTGCGCGCCTTCGCCCGCCTCGGCGAGGAGGGCGTTGACCTGTTCCTCACCGACTCGACCAACGCCGAAGTGCCCGGCTTCACCACCTCCGAGCGTGAGCTGAACCCGGCGATCGAGCAGGTGATGCGCACCGCGCCGCGCCGGGTCATCGTCTCCAGCTTCGCCAGCCACGTGCACCGCATCCAGCAGGTCCTGGACGCCGCCCACCAGCACGGCCGCAAGGTCGCCTTCGTCGGCCGGTCGATGGTCCGCAACATGGGCATCGCCCGTGACCTGGGCTATCTGAAGGTCCCGTCCGGTCTGGTCGTGAGCACGAAGGAGCTGGAGAAGCTCCCCGACCACAAGATCACTCTGGTGTGCACCGGCTCCCAGGGCGAACCGATGGCCGCGCTGTCGCGGATGGCCAACCGCGACCACGTGATCCGCATCGGAAAGGGCGACACAGTCCTGCTCGCCAGCTCCCTCATCCCCGGCAACGAGAACGCCATCTACCGGGTGATCAACGGACTCACCCGGTGGGGCGCCCACGTGGTCCACAAGGGCAATGCCAAGGTGCACGTCTCCGGGCACGCCAGCGCCGGCGAACTCGTCTACTGCTACAACATCGTCAAGCCCCGCAACGTCATGCCCGTGCACGGCGAATGGCGGCATCTGCGGGCCAACGGCGACCTCGCCATCCGTACCGGTGTCGACCCCGAGCGGGTCGTCATCGCCGAGGACGGCGTCGTCGTCGACCTGGTCGACGGACGCGCGTCCATCACCGGCAAGGTCCCCGCCGGCAACGTCTACGTGGACGGCATGGAAGTCGGCGGCGCCACCGAAGCGTCCCTCAAGGACCGCCTCACCCTCGCCGCCGAAGGCGTGGTCACGGTCGTGGCGATCGTCGACGCGGACACCGGCGCCCTCGCCGAGGCCCCCGACTTCCTGGCCCGCGGCTTCGTCCACGACGACACCACCTTCGAGCCGGTCATCCCCGTCATCGAGAAGACCCTGGCCACCGCGGCCGAGGAAGGCGTCGGGGACGCGCGCCAACTCGAACAACTCGTCGCCCGCGCCGTGGCGAACTGGGCGTTCCGCACCCACCGCCGAAAGCCCCTGATCATCCCCGTCATCATCGACGCCTGAGCCACAGCCCGGCAGCACGGTCCCCGGTTCCGGTCGCGGCCCCGCGGGCACCGAGGTCGGGCACGGGAGTCAGCAGCCACCCCGGCAGGCTGGGGTGGCAACGCACTCCACATGATGCGTCATCGGAAAGGTGTCGGACTGGGCAGATCTCGGACAGGTTGCCACGGCACACGGCCCTGGCACGGCCCGTCGGCTCGGCAGGCACGCTTGTGGGCTTTCGGGCTGACCGGCCGGCGCACCCGATTGACGCCGCACCTAGATGGGGAACGCAGGCGCGCCAGCTGGTTCTCCGCCTGTCAGCCGCTACGACAACCCGGAATTCTGCTCAACGCGGCCCCCGAGGACCGCTGGAATCCGCCCCGGGGAAGTGCTCCGGTACCTGTCACCGAAGCCATGCCTGGTCGGAGACGCAGAACCCGCGGCGTCCGACCAGGCAGCCAGTCGGCGAAATCCCCTGCCGCTCCGGGGCACCACGACGGGTCCGTCCTCGACCTCCCTGTCGTCAGAACTTGTCGGGGAACTGGGCGACGATGCCCTTGGAGAGGGTGTCGGACAGGCCCATCATGTGGTCGAATGCCTTGTCGTAGTCCTTGATCGACTTCGCATAGTCGCCCTTGAGGAGATCGACGGAGTAGACCGTGGTCTGGCTGATGTGGGCCTTCAGCATCGGTTCCGTGACCGACGCCGGCCAGTTCTTCGGGTTGGCCGAGGTGAGGAAGTCGGCGATCTGCTTGGCGTTGGCGTACCAGTCGGCCAGGGCCCTGTCGAGTGCCTTCTTGTTGTTGGCCTGCGCGGCCTGGAGGACCGGCACGGCCTCCTTGATGTGCGTGGTCAGCAGGCCGGACAGCTTGTCCCCGGCCGCCCGGCCGTAATAGGGGGCCACCGCGTCGCCGATGTCCGTCTGGTTCCGCAGCAGCCGGTCGAGGGTCGGCTGCAGGGCGGCCTTGTTGTGGAAGAACGCGTTGACCGTCGAGTAGGTCCACTGCATGTGGTCGGTCCACAGCTGACGCATCGTGGTGTAGAGGGCGATCTTCTTCTGGAGGCTGTCGTCGTGCGGAGCGCGCCCGACGACGGTGCTCGCTGCCGGCGCCGCGGCGGCCTCCGGGAGGACGCCGACAACGGATCCGGTGAGCAGGGCGCCGACGACGGCCAGCCCTGCCGCAGTGGTCGCGGCGCGACGGTTCCGGCGTACTGATCCGGTCATCTCTGCTTCCTTTCGCCGGCGTACGCCGCGCTGACCGGCATACGCGTCGATGACGGTGTCCGGGCGGCCGGGCCCTTTCACCGGCGACACGGAGAACCACAACAAGTGAGTGCATCGGAGTGCCCGCAGTCCTTACCGCCGGAGGCGATCCGATCGGGGCATTTTTCACCCTTGGTACTGGTAAGACAGCGCCCCCGGGCATCGACTCATTGACGGTGATGCCCAAGCTGTTCTCCTTGCCGCAGTCGCAGTCGCAGTCGCAGTCGCCCCAGTGCGAGCCGGTGCGAGCCGTCCTCCCGTTCTCCGGCGCCGTGCGACAACGGGCGGACATCCACCGGGTGGCCGAGATCGCCGGCCGCGGCTCGCCGCCCGCATCCTTGCACCTCGGCAACCGGACCGATGACGATGAGCTACGTGGCTACACCGAGTGAGCGGGCACAGCCGAGCCAGCCCGCGCCACAGTGCGAGGACGCGGGCGACCAGGAGTGGATCGACGCCTTGCGGGTGCGCTGCGCGGGCCATGACGAGGCGGTCCGCAGGCTGCGGCAGACGGTCCGGCACGCGGCACGTCACCAGGTGCGCCGGATGCCCCACGTGACGGCCGAACTCGGTGAGGTGCGGGCCGAGGAGATCATCGAATCGGCCGCCGACGAGGCGACCATGGCGGTGCTCGCACGTCTGGACCGGTTCGAGGGCCGGAGCCGGTTCACCACCTGGATCTACAAGTTCGGCGTCCTCCACGCCGCGACCGAGGCACGCCGGGCGCTCTGGCGCGACCGTCCGATCGACCTCCAGGAGCAGCCGGAACCCGCCAGCGCCGATCCCCTGACTCCCGAAGCCTACGCGGAGGCCCGCGACTTCGCCGCGGCGGTGTCGGTCGCCCTGAGGACCGTCCTCACGCCCCATCAACGCCGCGTTGCATGTGCCCTCATCATCGACGAGGTGCCGATCGACGTGCTGGCCGAGCGTCTTCACACGAACCGCAACGCGCTGTACAAGAGTCTGCATGACGCGCGGATCAAGCTCCGGGCCGAACTCCGCCTCCGCGGCTACCTGGCGGATTCCTGCGTCGAATGAGAGGCGAGATGAGCACACCGGACACGCCGTTGACAACCGCGCAGGCCGCGAGCCTCACCGCGGTCAGCGAGCCGTGGCTGTCGTGCGACGACTGCTTCGACCAGATGGACGGCTGCGTCGAGGCGCTTCTTCACGACGGTCGCGGACTCGACGCACCGACGCGGGTGCACCTCGCCGGATGCCCCGCGTGTCGCGAGGAAGTCGAGTCTCTCATCGCACTGGCGGCCGGCGGGCACGGCATGAGTGCCGACCAGGCGCTCGGCGTGCTCCGCTCCCGCTTGTGAGTGCGGCGAGCAGGAAACGAGCCAGGAACGGGTAGGTGGCGATCTCCTCGTCCGCGGCGGCACGCAAGGCGAAGCCCTCTGCACCGGTTGGGCGTTGACGGCGAAGGCCGCCGGCGCCGCTCGCGATGACGAGGACACGCTGCGCGTGCACACCAGTGGCAGAGGGAACACGTCAGCTGCCCACGACTCCTCTCGCGGGCAGCTGTCGGCAGACGGTGCGGGAGCCTCAGGCCCCCGCGGCGGTGACGATGGCGTCGGTGGCGAAGCCGAGGACGAGGCCCAGCAGCAGGCACCAGGTGGTCAGGGTCTTCAGCGCGGCCTTGCGGGCGACGGCCAGCAGTTCGATGACCACGTAGAGGATCGACCCCGCGGCCAGCCCCAGGAAGGCGATCGACACGGTGTCGTTGACCAGGTGCTGGCCGACCACGGTGCCGAGGAAGGTCGGACCGCCGCCGATCAGGCCGAGCAGCAGCAGCGTGGTCCATGAGGGGCGTTCACCCTCGGCGGCCAGCGGGGCGACGATGCCGAACCCTTCGGTGGCGTTGTGCAGACCGAAGCCGATGATGAGGAGTACGGCGAGGGAGAGTTCGCCCTGGGCGGCGGAGTTGCCGATGGCCAGGCCCTCGGCGAAGTTGTGGAGGCCGATGCCGGTGGCGATCATCAGCGCGAGCGAGCCGGCCCGGCTGCGGACCCCGGGGGCCAGCTCGGCGGAGGCGGCGGCACCGGGGCCGACGGGCCGCGCTGCGGAGGCCGCACGGCGGGCGATCCAGCCGTCGTAGTACACCAGGCTCATCAGCCCGACTGCGAGGCCCAGGGCGAGGGTGAGGCCCCCGGAGGCCACGGTGCCCCAGTCGTGCTTGCCCAGCGCCTCGTCGACCGGCTCCCAGGCGTGTGTCAGGACGTCCCAGACCAGGAAGATCAGGATGCCGATGGCGACGGCGTTCAGACCCGCGCGCAGCCGCGGGCTCGGGCTGCGCAGCCGGCCGAGGGGCAGACCGAGGTAGATGGTGAACCCTGCGATGGCACCGAGCAGGGCTACCTGGGAACCGGACATGAGTGGGGACTCCAGTTGGAAGAGCGGAGAGGTACCCCCGAAACTAGATGAGGCAAGGCTTACCTAATAGTTCCCTGTAGGTCGATTTTGAGAAATCTTGGCGAAATCCTTGCGCCCCGGCCCGAGGCGGTCAGCCGCGGCGAACTCGGTGTCAGCGGTCTTCGTCCCGCTCGTCGTCGGGATCCGCGTCGGCGGGTGAGAGCTGAACGCAGCACTCTCCGGGCCGGGGGGCCAGGACGGCTTGGACTCCGCTGATCCGCAGACCGTCGAGGTAACCGGTGAGGAAGGCGTGGTTCATGCCGCACACCAGGTCGGGGGCCTTGGCCGCAAGCGGGTGGAAGGGGCAGTTGCGCAGCCGGATGTGCGTGGGGGTTTCCCGGACGGGTTCGTAGCCGTGCTCCTCGAGCATGCGCTCACAGGCAGTCAGCCCGCGTTCGGCACCGAGGCGGCCGGGGCGGGTCCGCTCCCGTGCCGTCTCGCCCATCTGTCGCCCGCGTACGCCGGCGGTGCGTGTCGCCGCTTGCGCGGCGCTCTCTTCGGGGCCCTCGACCAGGACGGCGTCCAGCAGGAGGTCCGCCAGGAGTTCGTGGCGCCGGTCGGGAATGCTCACGGTGAGCTGGGTGTCGGTGGGCTCGTAGACCTTGGGCTGCCGGCCGGCCTTGCGGATCCCGCCGGGCGTCTCGTAGCGGGCGCGCAGCAGGCCGGCGTCGACGAGCTTGTCGAGGTGGAAGGCGGCCAGCTTGCGGGATATACCGACGCTGGCGGCGGCCTCGTCACGGGTGACCGCGCGGCGGGCGCGGCGGATGAAGGCGAACATACGCCGCCGGGAGTCCTCGCCCAGGACGCTCACGGAGTCGATGGCGGCGTCGGCCGTACGGGTCGGCGGTATCGGATCGGAAGCCACGTACCCACGATAACTCCTACCTGCGTGGGCGATTGCGTTCTTAGAGCGCCTGGAACTCGGCATCTTGACTCACAGACCTAATAAGACCAAGATTTGTTGGCGAAACTACGGAGGTCGTCACGATGGTCAGTGAGTCCCAGCTTCAGGCGAAGCGGCCGGTCAGCGCCGCACTCGCCGGCCCGTACGGCCATCCCTTCCATCCGATTCTCGTGACGGTGCCGATCGGCGCCTGGGTGGCGAGCCTGGTGTTCGACATCGCCTCCCACGTGGTGCACGATCCGGCGTTCCTGACCCAGGGCTCGGAGTGGCTGATCGCGGTCGGTGTGATCGGCGCGCTGACGGCAGCCCTGGTCGGCTTTCTCGACCTGTTCGCGATTCCCGCCGGGACCCGCGCGTTTCGCACCGGCCTGGTGCACATGACGCTGAACCTCGGCGTGACCGCCGCCTACGTCGTCAACTTCCTGTGGCGCCACGGCACCTACACCGACGGCAGCCGCGTCGGCGGCGGAAAGCTCGCCCTGTCCGCGGTCGGCATCGCCGTCCTGGGCGTCTCGGGGTTCCTGGGCGGCAAGCTCGCCTACCGCTACGGCGTTCGGGTCGCCGACGAGAGCACCCAGGCCGAGGGATACGGGCCGGGCGACGCCGGCCGAACCTCGTGACACCAGCCCCTGCGCCCCTCTCAACGGCCGGTGCCCGCCGGCTGCCTTCCACCGATTCATCGTTGAGGAGTTCCTCATGGACATCGCCGCACTGATCGCCTGGGTGGTCACCGCCCTCTGCGGCTTCTACCTGCTCGGCACCTGGATCCAACGCGGTGGGATCCGCCAGCAGCAGTCCGGCACCAGCCGTCTGCCCGCACCGGTGATCTTCGGGCACTTCGCTCTGGCCGCCATCGGCCTCGTGGTGTGGATCATCTACGTCGTGGCCGACAAGAGCGCCCTGGCCTGGACCGCGTTCGGCCTGCTGCTGCCGGTCGCCCTGCTCGGCTTCACGATGCTGGCCCGCTGGATCCCCGTCTACCGCGAGCGCGCCACGGCCACCCCAGTCGCGGCTGCCCCGGCAGCGGAGGAGACGGTCCCTGCCGAACGGCACTTCCCGCTGCCCGTGGTCCTGGCACACGGCCTGCTCGCGGTCGTCACCCTCGTCCTGGTCCTGCTCACCGCCCTCGGTATCGGCGGCAGCTGACATGACCGAACTCTCGCGCCGCACCACCGCACGAATACGCCCCACCGACCAGGAAGGACCGCCCGCAGGCCCTGCCCTGCGGGTGGTTCACGAGCCCGACGGCATCGACCTTGCCGCCGCCGAACGCGCCGCCGGTCAGTTCCTGAACGCCCTGGGCATCGCCACCTCCTCGGAAAGCATGCGCGGCACACCGGGCCGCATGGCCCGCGCCTACGCCGAACTGTTCAGCCCGCGCCCCTTCGACCTGACCACCTTCCCCAACGACGAGGGCTACGACGAACTCGTCCTGGCCCGCCGCATCCCGGTCCGGTCCGTCTGCGAGCACCATCTGCTGCCGTTCGTCGGTACCGCCCACGTCGGCTACCTGCCCGGTGGCCGGATCCTGGGGCTGTCGAAACTGGCCCGCGTCGTCGAGCACTTCTCCTGCCGACCGCAGGTGCAGGAGCGGCTGACCAAACAGGTCGCCGACTGGCTGCAGACCCACCTGGAACCCAAGGGCGTCGGCGTGGTCATCGAGGCCGAACACAGCTGCATGACCCTGCGCGGCGTCCAGGCCACGGGCTCCAGCACCATGACCTCCACCCTCCTCGGCCTGCTGCGCACCGACGGCCGTTCCCGCAGCGAGTTCCTCGCCCTGACCGGCGCAACCTCCTGACCCGGCCCGCGGTCCGAAATGTTCCTGTGCGAACCGTCGCGATCCCCGTGTATAAGGATCGAAACCCACCACGAGGAGCAACTCATGGCTGTGCTGGGCAAGTTGCTGAAGAACAAGCGGGCAGGGGACGAGGGCCTCGCCTGGAACGCGCCGAACCTGGCCGGCGAGGAGACCCTGGAGCTGAGCAGCCCCGACTTCGCGCACGAGACGACGATCCCGACCCCGCACGCCGGCAAGCGCCTAGGCGGAAAGGATCTCTCACCGGCCCTGGCCTGGGGCAAGGCGCCCGCCGGAACGGTCCAGTTGCTGCTGGTCATCGAGGACCCCGACGCGCCGACGGCGTACCCGTACAACCATGGCATCGCCCTGCTCGACCCGTCCCTGACCGGTCTCCCCCAGGGCGGCCTCGACGCCGGGGCCCCCGCGGACGGAGTACGGCTGCTGAGTTCGGGCTCGCGCCGCGGCTACCTCGGACCGGCGCCGATCAAGGGCCACGGCCCGCACCGGTACGTCTTCCAGCTGTTCGCCCTGGGCAAGCCGCTGACCGCCGGAAGGAGCGTCTCCGTGCCGGACACCGCCAAACCGCGGGCCGTGCTCGCCGCCGCGCGTGAGGTGCTCGCGCGCGGCCGCCTCGACGGTTTCTACGAGCGCGTCTGATCTGTGGCCAGCGGATTCGGCAGCGGCAGATAGCGGGCGTCCGCGCCGTCCGCGCCCGTCCAGCGCAGCAGCAGGTTCGTCTTGCCGGGGAGGGTCGGGGAGGTGAGCAGGGCGGTGATCTCCGGGAGGTCATGGCGGGCGAGTTCACGGCGGGCGGCGGGCCAGGGGTCAAGGCCAGGGTGGCGTTCGGCCAGGGTGGCGGCGACCTCCGTCAGGTGGTTGACGACCAGGCAGTACACCAGCCGTTCCCAGCCGGCCGCGCGCCCCGCCTCCGGCAGCAGCTTCACGCCCTCGGCGTCCCGGAACAGCGCCTGCACCGGGGTGCCGTCCGCGTCGACGGCGACCAGCGTGTTCTGCAGATGTGCCTCGAGTACGACACCGTGGTCGGCGAAGGCTGCCAGCGCCGGGGGCACCACCGCCCTCAGGTACGCCTCCCACCAGGCCTCCGGGGCTTCGGCCCCGTCGAGCGGGCTGCCCGCGAAGCCCTCCACCAGGCCCGCGGCGAGCAGCGGGGTCGCGCCGGGCAGCACCCGGCCGTGCAGCCCGTCGCGGACCAGGACGGCGAGTTCCTCGAAGGCGAAGTCGGCGGTGCGGTAGCCGCGGTCGCCGAGCCAGGCCGCCGGGCCTTCCATGGCGGCGAAGGCGGCGGCCGCCGCCTCATCCGTGCGGCGGAGTTTCAGCAGGTCGTGGCGCCACAGCCGGCGGATGTCGTTGGTGATGCGGACGTCGAGGCTGAACTTCAGGAAGAGGTCGTGCCCGGGGGCGTAGAGGGTGCGGATCGCGGCCGTCGGCCAGGCCTCGAAGGCGGTCGTGCCCAGCCTGATCAGGCGGCCGTCGGCGAAGTCGGGCGCGAGGTCCACGAGGTCGAGCTGCCAGGGGTGGGCGGGCAGCAGCCGGTAGCCGGGCGGGGCGTCGCCGAGGGCGTCCAGCGCGGTGGTGTCGCCCTCCTCGACGACCAGGTCCTCGCGCACGCCGAGCAGCGCCAGCGGGAAGCGGGCGTGGGCCTCGGGGGCGTACGGCAGCCAGCCCGCGACCGGGCCGCCGCCGCGTGCCTTGGGGGCCGGATGGTAGGGATGGCCGGTGATCAGGGACTGCTCGGAGCGCTGGTACGGGTCCTCGGGTGCCGTCACCCTGGCGCGGGCGGCCAGCAGTGCGGCCACGGCGTCCCGGCTGTCGATCATCTCGGCGGGGAGTTCGTGGTTGGACAGGCCCGTGTGACGGCGCAGCTCCTCGGCGACGAGCTTGACGAGTTCGGTGTGGCCGACGGGGTGCCAATGGCCGCCTGCATGGACCTCGGGGCAGACGGGCCGGCGTTCGCCACGCACCCGGAGGAGGCGGCCGGTGCCGGGCAGCCGGTACGTGCGGAAAGGGCAAGCATCCGTCCCCGACGGCGCGGGCTTGCCGTGCGCGCCGGGGTCGAGACCGAGTGCCCCGGACTCGGCACACGCGTCAGGGTGCACCGCCGGCTCCGCCACCTCGCGCAGCAGACAGTTGAGGAGCGGTGCGGCCGCGTATGCGTCGGCACGTCCGGCGGGGTCGTCACCGGTGTGCGGGGTGATGAGATCCACGCGATCCACTCGTTCCCTGAGGTCCGTTCGGGCGGAGACGATCAGTATGTATGCCGTCACCCCGGTTCGTGACGCCCCACTCGTACCCGAGGAGCCCGCCCGTGCACCGTCCCCACCCCGCGGAGGCCGAGGTCGCCGACGAGCTGGCCGCCGTACGCCCCGTGCTTCTGTCACGGTACGCGGCCGAGCTGCCGGGTGCCCGGGCGGCCGTGCTGACCCGGCTGTGGCGGGCGCTCGCCCATGAGCCGCTGCCGTGGATCACCGCCCGGCACCCGGACCGGGAGGGCCTCACCCTGCGCCTTCGCGACGGGCGGCGGCTGCACGGGCCGGCCGCGGATCCGTACGCCACCGCCGCCTACGTCACCGCCGTACACCTCGACAGCGTGGCGTACGACCATCCGGCGCGGCTGATGACCGACCTCGCGGTGCCGCACGGTGTCGACTTCGCGGCCGAACTCGGGCACAGCGTGGCGTCGTTGGCGCTGTCCCGGGCCGATCAGGAGCTCCCCAGCGACGAGTGGCCCGCGCAGGACTGGGAGTGGGAGCAGCGTGTGGTGGACGGGCATCCCTTCCATCCGGGCTGCCGTTCCCGGCCCGGTTTCTCGGTGGCCGAGCAACTGGCCTACGGGCCCGAGCACCGGCCGCGGGTCGAGCTGGGGATGCTGCCGGTCCGGGCCGACGAGTGCCTGGTGACCGGGGCGTGGCCGCACGACATGCGGGACGGGGAACGGCTGTTGCTGCCGGTGCACCCGTGGCAGGCGGCGCATGTGCTGAAGCGGACCTGCGAGGAGAAGCTCACCGCGCATCCGCTGATGTCCCTGCGCACGCTCGCGGTGCCCGGCGGACCGCATGTCAAGACCGCGCTGAGCGCCCGGCTGACGTCCTCGGTGCGGGACATCTCGCGCTACTCGGTCGCGCTGTCGGCGACGTTGTCGGCCTTCGCGGAGTCGCTGGCGGCGCGCGCCGACGGCCTGCTGCACGTCACGCGCACCTGGGGTGCTGCCACGGCCGAGTCCGCGGACCTCGCCGCCGTGGTGCGGGAGTCGCCGCAGACGTACGCCTCGACGGCCCGCGGGGAGCGGGTCGTGCCGGTGGCCGCGCTCGCCACCACCGCGTTGCCCGAATCCCCCGTCTGGCTCGCCGACTTCACCTGCCTCACCCTCACCGTCGGCCTGCGCCTGCTGGAGCTGGGAGTGGCCCTTGAGGCGCATGGCCAGAACCTTCTGGTCGTCCTCTCGCCGACGGGTGCCCCGCTGCGGCTGGTCTACCGCGATCTCGCCGACATCCGCGTCAGCCCGGCGCGGCTGGCCCGGCACGGCATCCCGGTCCCCGGTCCCCTGTCCGGACGGCTGGTGACGGACGACGTGACGACGCTGCGGCGCAAGCTGTTCGGTTCGCTGGTGGCGGGCGCACTCGCCGGTACGGCGGGTTCGGCACCGGCGCTCGGGACGGCGCTGGAGACGGCCGTACGGGAGCTGCCGCGCACCCCCGACCTGGCCGCGCTGCTCGCAGAGCCGCTGCCCACGAAGGCGCTGACGCTGATGCGGATGTCGCCCGGGACGCCCGGTGACCAGTGGGCCGAGCTGCCCAATCCCCTGCGGCGGCAGGCCCGCTGACGCTCGTTTTGGAGCCCGGCACATCTGATCAATAAGATCCGCCGATGATCAGAAGACAACGGCTGGCGGCAGGAGTGTGCGCGCTGCTCGCCGCCCTGGCGGCCGGGATGGCGTTCCCGGCCGCGGCGACCGCCGGCGAACCCACGGGCGAGGCGACCGCGAAGGTCGATCTCGTCCTCGACGTCAGTGGTTCCATGCGGACCCGGGACATCGACGGCGGGACCCGGATGGCCGCGGCGAAGCAGGCGTTCAACGAGGTGCTCGACGCGACGCCCGAGGAGGTGCAGCTCGGCATCCGCACGCTCGGCGCCAACTACCCGGGCAACGACCGGAAGACGGGCTGCAAGGACACCGCGCAGCTCTACCCCGTCAGCACGCTGAACCGGACCGAGGCGAAGACGGCGGTCGCGACCCTCTCGCCCACCGGCTGGACCCCGATCGGCCCGGCCCTCCTCAAGGCGGCCGACGATCTGCAGGGCGGCGACGGCTCCAAGAGGATCGTGCTGATCACCGACGGCGAGGACACCTGCGCCCCGCTCGACCCGTGCGAGGTGGCGCGCGAGATCGCCGCCAAGGGCATCGGCATGACGATCGACACCCTCGGCCTGGTCTCGAACACCAAGATGCGTAAGCAGCTCAGCTGCATCGCCGAGGCGACCGGCGGCACCTATACCTCGGTCGAGCACGCCGACGAACTCACGGACAAGGTCAACCAGTTGGTGGACCGGGCGGCAGACCCCGTGGTGACTCCGGTCGCCACCGAGGGTGCCGCGCAGTGCACGGACGCGCCGGCCCTGAAGTCCGGTCTGTACACGGACCGCGAGGAGTTCGGGCAGCAGCGCTGGTACCGCGTGGAGGTCATGGCGGGCCAGGAGCTGCGCGCCTCGGTGAGCGTGGCGGCCGACCGGGCCGTCGGTCCGGACTACGGGGCACTGCTGCGGGCCGTCACCGTGCACGGCCGCGAGATCGTGCGCGGGGAGGCCGCGGGCAACGGTCGTACGGACGTCATCTCCACCGGGCTGCGCTACCCCAAGCCCGAACGGGACGACGACGACAGCGACAAGCCCGCCGCGGAGACGGTCTGCCTTCAGGTCACCAACTCCTTCTCCCCGGCCTCCGGCGTGAAGACCACGCCCGGTCTGCCGCTGGAGCTGACGGTGGACGTGGTGGACGGCCCGTCCCACCCGAGCGACGTGGCCTCCTTCGGTCTCGGCCGCGGCTGGTGGCTGCTCGGCGTGCTGGTGCTGGTCGGTTTCCTGGCCGGTCTGATCTGGGGCTGGCTGTCACGCTGGCGGGTCGCGGTCTGGAGGACCAACTGATGCGGATCACACGTGTGTTGAGCGCGGCCCTGCTGACGCTGGGACTGGCGGCCGCTCCCGCGGCGGCCGACTCCTCGCCCTCGCCCAGCGCCTCCGGCGGCAGCTCGGCGCCGACCTCGGCGGGTACGTCCTTCCGTACGGCGACCGAGATCAAGCAGGGGCAGCAGGCCACGGCGGCCGGCTCCACGGGCGACTACCTGTACTGGTCGTTCCCCGCGGACGCCGGTCAGCGCCCCACCGTCGAAGCCACCGTGAAACTGCCTGACTCGCATGCCGCGCAGACCTGGCAGATCGACGTGTACGACGGACTGCGGCGCCGCCAGGCCTGCCAGTACGGCGCGCAGACACGCACCGCGGCCCAGGGCACGGCCAGGGTCGACCTGGCTTGCGTCCTGCGCACCGTGCGCGCCTGGTCGGAGCCGTGGGCCGACGACCCGCTGCCGGGGACGTACTACATACGGCTGACCGTGATGAACCTGGCGCCGACCGACCTCGGCCAGCCGATCCGCGCCTCGGTCAGGGTCGGCTCCAAGGACATCGGCGGCTCGGCGGCCGTGGACGGCTCGCTGGCGAAGCCGCTGGTACCGGGGATCGCCGTGGCCTCCAAGTCCGAGGAGAGCAACGGGGGTTCATCGAAGTCCGCCGTGCTGTCGAGCATCGAGCCCGAGGACGGCTGGGCGTCGGGCTGGTGGTCGGACCGTTGGGTGTGGACCGCGATCGGCGGCGTACTGGCCGCAATCGCGGGCGTCGGCGGATACGCCCTGACACGCGGCACAGGACGGCCCTCACGGGTGCCACCGGGCGCCTGACACACTCCCAGAAGGCCCGCACCCCGCGGGCCTTCTGCCGCCTCAGGCCTCGCGCAGCACCCTCACCAGAGTGCCCTCACCGACTACGGCAACCCGCCCCAGCCCCACCGCGGCCTCGCGGATATGCCTGACGCGCAGGTCGGAACAGCCCCCACAGGTGCCGCCAAGCGCCTGACACACCCCCAGAAGGCCTGCGCCCCGCGGGCCTTCTGCCGCCTCAGGCCTCGCGCAGCGTCTTCGCCAACGTGCCCTCGCCGGTGACGGCGACCCGTCCCTGCCGTACCGCCTCGGCCAGGTTCAGCTCCCCCCGGGCGAGGGCCGCGCCTGTTTCGGCGTCCAGGGTCAGGCGTGCGTCGGGTTCCCCGGGGGCGGGCCCGTCGCCGTACAGCGGGCCGTCCTCGGCGCCGACGTACAGGTGGAAGTCCCCCTCCTCCAGCCGGACCTCGACGAGCCCCTCCCCCTCCAGTGAGCGCAGCAGGGGCAGTGCGAACCAGTGGGCGCGCAGGGCGTCCGTGGGCCGGCGCTCACCCAGCTCGCCCTGGCCCCACACGCTGAGCGCCTGCAGCACGGGCAGCAACTGCCGTCCGCGCGGGGTGAGTTCGTAGACGTAGGCCGCGCCGGGCGGCGGCAGCCGGCGGCGCGTGCCGAGCCCGTCCCGCTCCATGTCCTTCAGCCGTGAGGCGAGTACGTCCGTGCTCACGCCGGGCAGGTCCGCGTGCAGATCCGTGTAGCGGCGAGGGCCGGCCAGCAGCTCCCGGACGATCAGCAGGGTCCAGCGGTCGCCGACGAGATCGAGGGCGCGGGCGGCGGAACAGTACTGGTCGTAGCTTCGGCGTCGTGACATGCGACGCAGTCTAGACATGTTGTTGGACTTTCCAAGCTCGAACTTGGTAAAACCAAGCAACACACGAAACCGGAGGGGCGAGCGAGCATGGAGTTCCGGCAGTCGAACAAGCTCAGCGAGGTCTGTTACGAGATCCGCGGCCCGGTGATCGAGCACGCCAACGCACTGGAGGAGGCGGGCCACAGCGTGCTGCGCCTGAACACCGGCAACCCCGCGGTGTTCGGCTTCGAGGCGCCGGAGGAGATCCTCCAGGACATGATCCGGATGCTCCCGCAGGCGCACGGCTACACGGACTCCCGCGGCATCCTCTCCGCCCGCCGTGCGGTCGCCCAGCGCTACCAGACCCTGGGCCTGGCGGTCGACGTCGACGACGTCTTCCTCGGCAACGGCGTCTCCGAGCTGGTCTCGATGGCCGTACAGGCACTGGTCGAGGACGGCGACGAAGTCCTCATCCCCGCCCCGGACTTCCCGCTGTGGACAGCGGTCACCACGCTCGCCGGGGGCAAGGCGGTCCACTACCTCTGCGACGAACAGGCCGACTGGTACCCGGACCTGGACGACATGGCCTCGAAGATCACCGACCGCACCAAGGCCGTCGTCATCATCAACCCGAACAACCCCACCGGAGCGGTCTACCCCAAGGAGATCATCGAAGGCATCCTCGACCTCGCCCGCCGCCACGGCCTGATGGTCTTCGCCGACGAGATCTACGACCAGATCCTCTACGACGACGCCGTGCACCACTCGGCCGCCGCGCTCGCCCCCGACCTGGTGGTCCTCACCTTCTGCGGCCTGTCGAAGACGTACCGGGTGGCCGGCTTCCGTTCGGGCTGGCTGGTGGTCACCGGCCCGAAGCAGCATGCGAAGAACTACCTGGAGGGCCTGACGATGCTGGCCTCCATGCGGCTGTGCGCCAACGCGCCCGCCCAGTACGCCATCCAGGCCGCGCTCGGCGGCCGCCAGTCGATCCGCGAACTGACCGCGCCGGGCGGCCGTCTCCACGAACAGCGCAACGTCGCCTGGGAGAAGCTGAACGAGATCCCGGGTGTGTCCTGCGTGAAGCCGAAGGGCGCGCTGTACGCGTTCCCGCGCATCGACCCCAAGGTGCACAGGATCCACGACGACGAGAAGTTCGTCCTGGACCTGCTGCTGCGGGAGAAGATCCAGGTGGTGCAGGGCACCGGCTTCAACTGGCCCACCCCGGACCACTTCCGGATCCTGACGCTTCCCTACGCGGACGATCTGGAGGCGGCGATCGGGCGGATCGGGCGGTTCCTGAGCGGATACCGCCAGTAGCGGGAATGCCGTGCCGCGGCCCCCTGTTGGTGGATTCCGTATCCGATCACCGAACAGGGGGCTTTGCATGTCGCACGACGTACAGGGAACGGTGTCCGAGGGATTCGAGGGCGTGCGCGAGGAGTTCGCCGCCTTCCTCGCCGGGGAGCGGCACGAGCCCGGCGCGCAGCTGGTGGCGTACCACCATGGGCGGCGGGTGGTGGACCTGTGGGCCGGGGAGGGGACCGACGGGTCCTCGCTGACCAGCCTGTTCTCCATCACCAAGGGCGCCGCGCATCTCGTCGTCGCGCTGCTGGTGCAGGACGGCGTGCTGGATCTGGACCGTGAAGTGGCCGCGTACTGGCCCGAGTTCGGGGTGAAGGGCAAGGAGCGACTCAAGCTGCGCGAGCTGCTGGAGCACCGGGCCGGGCTGGTCGGCATCCCCGACGGCGGTTTCAGCACAGAGGAGTTGGCCGACGACCGGCTCATGGCGGCGCGCCTGGCCGGGCAGAAGCCGCTGTGGGACCCGCAGAGCGGATACGGCTACCACGGGCTCGTCATCGGCGCGCTCACCGGCGAGGTGGTCCGCCGGGCCACCGGGAAGTCGATCCAGGAGCTGTACGAGGAACGCATCCGGGCGCCCTACGGCCTCGACTTCCACCTCGGCCAGCCCGAGGCCCTGGAGCCGCGGTGGCGAGAGGTGCAGCCGCTCGTTCCCACTCCGGAGGAGGCCGCCGCGCTGGCGGCACGGGCGGCCGCCCCCGGCAGCATCCGGTACATCGCCTTCAACCTGAACGCCCCCGAGCCCACCGATCTGCTCGCCTTCGCGAACGACCGCCGCACCCGGGCCCTCGGCCCGGCGTCCTCGGGCGGGGTCGGCAACGCGCGCGGGGTGGCCGGCATGTACGCCGCCGCGATCAGCACGGTGGCCGGCAGGGCGCCCCTGCTCACCCGTGAGACGGCGGCCCTGTTCGGCGGGCTGCGGACACCCGGCCCCGACCTGGTGACCGGCGGCGACGACCACTTCGCGGTGGGCTTCGAGTACCTGGCCGGCCGCTATCCGCTCCTCGGCGAGGACTCCTTCGGACACAGCGGCGCCACGGGCTCGCTGGCCTTCGCCGACCCGGCGAGCGGAGTGGCCTACGCCTACACACGGCGCCGCTTCGCCTTCCCCTCGGGCGTCGGCGCGTCCCCCGAGAACGGCCGTCTGGCCGATGCCGTACTGCGGGCGGCCTCAGCCTCGTGACACGGTGGGGGTAAGGCCCGCACGGCCATGTCCGGCCGGCCGGAACGGGAAGGGTGCGCGGCATGGGCGACGTGTTTCTCGTGCGGCACGGTGAGACCGAGTGGTCGCGGTCCGGACGGCACACCGGCTGGACGGACGTGCCGCTGACCGAGCGCGGCCGCGCTCAGGCCCGGCGGCTTGTGCCGCTGATCCGCTCGCACCGGATCGGCGCCGTGTTCGCCAGTCCGCTGCAGCGGGCGCGGGAGACGGCGGAGCTGATCGGGCTGCAGGACGTGCGGGTCGACCCGGATCTGCGGGAGTGGGACTACGGCGGCTACGAGGGGATCACTACCGTCGAGATCCAGCGCACCCGGCCGGACTGGTTCCTGTTCCGGGACGGGGTGGAGCCCGGGCCGCCGGACCACCCCGGGGAGACCCCCGAGCAGGTCGGCGAGCGCGCCGACCGCATGATCGCCAAGGTGGACGCCGCACTCGCCAACACCGAAGGCTGCGTGGTCCTGGTGGCGCACGGCCACTTCCTACGGGTGCTCACGGCCCGGCGGCTGGGGCTGCCGCCGTCGGGCGGTGCCCTGTTCCAGCTGGCCACGGGGACGGTGTGCCGGCTGGGGACGGAGCACGGGCGGCCGGTGATCGCGGGGTGGAACATGCGGCCCGGGGCGTGAGCGCCGGTCACCGTTGTCAGACCCTCGTCGTAGCCTCTCAGGAGGTGGGAGAGGGGGCCTGGCGACGGGAAGGAGCATGCCGTGACACGACCGCCGACCGCCGCGCAGCGGCGTGTGATCGATGCCGCCGATCCGGTGACGGGGCGGCTGAGGGGTACGGAGGCGCAGCTGGCGGCGCTGGTGAAGTGGGGGTTGGCCTTCCGGCATCCACGGCCGCCGCACGACCACTTCCTGACGCCGGCCGGGCATCGCATACGGGAGGCCGGGGAGCCGGGGACGCCAGTACCCGAGCCGGCGCCGCCCGCCGCCACCGGTGTCTTCGCCGCGCGGGTCGGCGGTGAGGAGGAGCCGCCGGAGGCCGGTCCCGCCCGCGGGCGCGAGGTGCGCAGCGCCTGGCAGGGCTTGTTGGAGCTGCGGCGGATGACCAATCCGGACGGGGCCATGGACCGGCCGTGCGGCTGGGAGCGTGCGCATCTGGTGCAGGCCGCCGCGCTCGCCCTGGAGGCGGCCGGCCACCGCCCCGCCGGTGCGGACCTGGCCGGATACCGGGTGCGGGCGACCCCGCAGCCGGAGGCCGTCGCCGTGCACGAGCCGGATCCGGCCGCGCTGCGGGCCTGCGCGGCCACGCTGGAGGAGTCGGGCTGGCAGGTCGGCGAGCACAACGACCCACGGTCCAGGGCGCGTTATCTGCTGGCGTCCCCCTGCCGCGCATAGCGAGCCATGCCAAGATCGGTCGGTCACATCGTCCATCAGTACGAGCTGTACTGCGAGCTGTACGAGAAGAGGGAGCAGTGACCGAACCGTTTTCCGTCCCGGTGACCGTGCGCGGATACGAAACCGATGTGCTGGGGCACCTCAACCAGGCCGTGTACCTGAACTACGCGGAGCACGCCCGCTGGTCGTTACTGCATGCGGCCGGTGTGACCCAGGCGACCCTGGTGGCCAAGGGGGTGGGTCCGGCGGCCCTGGAGACCACCCTGCGCTTCAGGCGTGAGCTGGTCGCCGGCGACGAGGTCGAGGTGACCTGCGCCTTCGAGTGGGGCGGCGGCAAGACCTTCCACATCGAGCAGACGATAAGGAAGGCCGACGGCACGGTGGCGGCGGAGGTCACCGCGGTCGTCGGCCTGATGGACCTGAAGCAGCGACGGCTGGTCCCGAACCCGCGGGAGTTCTTCAAGGAACTGTCCACGGACCCGACGCTGTTCGGGCTGTGACGCCCGCTCGTCTCAGGCCTCCCCGAACGCCCCCTTGTGGTCCTCGGCCCACTCCCGGTAGGTCCGCGCCCGCCGCCCCAGGACCTGCCGTACGTCCTCGGTGACGACGTCGTTGCCGCCGTCCTCGATGAAGCGGGCGGCGGCCATGAGGCTGTCCGCGTACGTCTCGCCCAGGCCCGCTGCGAGGAACTGCTCGCGGCGTTCCGCCGGGGAGAGGTCGTGGAGGGGCACCGGGCGGCCGAGGACCTCGCCGAGGACGGCGGCCTGCTCGTGGGGGTTGAGGGTCTCGGGGCCGGTCAGGGTGTACGTGCGTCCAGCGTGGCCGGGGTCGAGCAGTGCGGCCACGGCGATCTCGGCGACGTCCCGCGGGTCGACGACACCCTGCCTGCCGTCGCCCATCAAATTCGGCGCGGGCGTGCCCCCGCGGATGGCCGCGGCCCAGGTCAGGGTGTTGGAGGCGAAGGAGGAGGGGCGCAGGACCGTCCACTGCAGGCCGCTGTCCCGCACGGCCTGCTCACCGGGCAGATGCCAGGTCGCGAACACGCCCAGGTCGGGGTCGCCGGTGCCGATCGAGGAGAGCTTCACGATGCGCCGTACGCCCGCGGCCCGCGCCGCCTCCACCAGCCCGCGGTCGTGCTCGGCGTCCTCCGGTCCCAACACGCCCACGAGAAAGGCGGCTTCCGCGCCCGCCATCGCGGCCTCCACCGAGGCCCGGTCGCGGTGGTGGCCCGGCACGGTCTCCACGCCGGACGGCACCTGCGCCCGCGCCGGCTCCCGGGTCAGGGCGCGGACCTTCTCACCGCGTGCCGCGAGCTGTCGTACGACGTCACTGCCGATGGTGCCCGTGGCACCCGTCACAAGGATCATGTCCTCCACGGTGGGCCGCGGGCGGCCCGGAACTCTTGGAAATTCCGGCACGGTTGCGAGGCCCGGGCGGCCGTGCAGCGAGCTTACGGTGGACGGGTGACCAACATCGTGTCCCGAGAGGTCCTGCCCACGCCCGAGGCGCTGCGCCCGTGGATCGCGGGCATCGGATCCGTGACGGTCGGCGACGTGCCGACGGAGCCCTTCGTCCATCTCCCGGAGGCCACCACCAAGGTGGTCGTGCGCACCGGGGAACACGGCACCCGAACCACCCTGGTCGTCGGCCCGCGCGCCCGTGCCTCCTACCACCGGGGCAAGCGCAGTGCGTCCTGTGTGGAGCTGCGGCTCGCGCCCGGCACCGTCCGCCCCCTGCTCGGCGTTCCGGCCGTCGACCTCGTCGGCCGTGCGGTGCGGCTGGCAGAGCTTCCGACTTCGCCGGCCCGTCAACTGGACGATCTCCTACGGCGGTTGCAGCCCGAGGAGGCCCTGGCCCACCTCGCGGAGGTGCTCCCCGAGTGGCTCTCGACCGCCGCGGACCGTTCCCGCACCGAGCTGGTGCGCGCCGGCGTCGACGCGATGTCGGTCCGCACCGGTCGCACCCCCGCCCCGGTGGGCGACGTCGCGCGCGAACTCGCCGTCAGCGAACGGCAGTTGCGGAACCTCTTCGCCGAGGGCGTCGGCCTCTCCCCCAAGCACTACGCGCGTATCAACCGGGTGCGCACGGTACTGGACTTCGCCGGCACCTGCCCGTGGGCCGAACTGGCCGCCGCCATCGGTTATTACGACCAGTCCCACATGACGACCGACTTCCGCACCCTGATGGGCGTACCGCCCCGCTCGTACTTCACCGGCCGTCTGCCGGACGCCACGCCCTGCCAGGCGATCCGCCGGGGCTGAGCGGGGTGGAAATCGGATGCGGGCGACCCTGCCCGCCTGCGATGCTCCACCCTCATGGCCGCACGACGTATCAGACCCAGCCGCTACATCTCCCTCGACATCGAGGCCGACGGCCCCATCCCCGGCCCGTACTCGATGCTGAGCTTCGGCGCGTCGGTCGCGGGGACACAGGATGCCGACGGGTTCACGGCCGCCGACCCGCAGCAACAGACCTTCTATCGCGAACTGCGCCCGATCAGCGAGGAGTTCGTCCCGGAGGCGCTCGCGGTGAGCGGGCTCGACCGGGAGCGCCTGAAGAGCGAGGGCGCCGAACCTGCCGTCGCGCTGGGCGAGTTCAGCGAATGGGTGCGCGAGGTGAGCGCGGGCGAACAGCCCGTGATGTGCGGTTACCCGGCCTCGTACGACTGGACGTTCCTGTACTGGTACCTGATCCGCTTCACCGGGGCGAGCCCCTTCGGCCACTCCGGCTGCCTGGACATGAAGACGCTGTTCGCGACCAAGGCGGGGCTGCCGCTGCGCGCGGTGGCCAAGGGCAGCATGCCTCGCCATCTGCTGTCTAGGCGGCGGCACACCCACCATGCCCTGGACGACGCGATCGAGCAGGCCGAAATGCTGGCCAACCTCATGAACTGGGCGGGCCCTGACGCGTCGGCACCGGTACCTGGTTGAAGCCGTAGTACAGGGCGAGCAGACCGTGGGCCGCCAGGGTCAGCGGGGCCGAGACGAAGGCGAGGCCCACCGCGACCGGGTAGCCCAGGGAACCCAGGGCGAAGCGGGCGCGGGTGGCTCTCGCGGCCGGGACGTCGACACGGGAGTCGAAGAGGTGGCCGGTGCGGGTCAGATGCCACCACAGGGCCTGGAAGGTGAGCGCCATCAGGACCATGACCAGGCTGTAGACGGCCGCCGCCACATGCGAGGCGGCGTCCTCGCGCAGATACTCCGCGAGCATCGCGGTCGGCCATGGCACGGCTGCCACCACCATCAGCACCAGCAGGTTCAGGAACATCAGCGTCCGGTCGACGCGGGCGACATAGCTGAACAGCTGGTGGTGGTTGATCCACATGATGCCGATGACCAGGAAGCTCACCACATAGGCGGCGTACGAGGGCCACTGGGCGCCCAGCGCGTGCCACAGGCCGCCGTGCTCCCCGACCTCGGGGACCTTGATCTCCAGGATGAGCAGGGTGATGGCGATGGCGAACACGCCGTCGCTGAAGGCCTCGACGCGACCGGACTCATTCATGGGAGACAGACTGCCCCATCGCCGGTGCGGGGCACGGCCATTACCGTGCCCCGCACCGGCGGTTCAGTGGGCGGCTGCGATCTGCTCGCCGGCCTCCATGGGGTGGGTGACGTCCTGGTCGTCCCGGTTCCCGCCGAGGTGGTTGAAGACCAGGTTCAGCAGGACCGCCGCCACACAGCCCGTGGAGATGCCCGAGTCGAGCACGATCTTCGCGGTCTGCGGGAAGGCGTGGTAGAAGTCCGGCGCGGTGATCGGGATCATGCCGACGGCCAGCGACACGGCGACGATCAGGACGTTGTTGTCCTTGTCCAGGCCGGCCTTGACGAGGGTCTGGATGCCGCTGGCCGCGACCGAGCCGAACAGGACCACGCCCGCGCCGCCGAGCACCGGGCGCGGTACGACGGCGATGAGTGAGGCAGCCATCGGGCACAGGCCCATCAGGACCAGGAAGCCACCGCCGGTGGCGACGACGTAGCGGCTGCGGATCCTCGTCATCGCGACCAGGCCGATGTTCTGGGCGAAGGCGCTGCACATGAAGCCGTTGAACAGGGGGCTCAGCGCCGAGCCGAGGGTGTCGGCGCGCAGGCCCGCGGCGATGGTCCTCTCGTCCGCCGGGCGTTCGACGATCTCGCCGAGCGCCAGCATGTCCGCGGTGGATTCGGTCATGGAGACCACCATCACCACGCACAGCGAGAGGATCGCGGCGAGCTGGAACTGGGGTGCCCCGAAGTGGAACGGGGTGGGGAAGCCGATGACGGCCGCGTCCGTGACGGGCCCGAAGTCCGTGGCACCGAGGGGGATCGCGAGCAGTGTGCCGGCGATCAGGCCGAGCAGCACGGCGATCTGTTTGACGAAGCCGCGGGTGAAGCGGCGAAGGACCAGCACGATCAGGAGCGTCGCGGCTGCCAGGCCGAGGTTGGTCGTGGAGCCGTAGTCGTCGGCGGCGGGGTCGGGTCCCTGTGCCCAGCCGAAGGCGACCGGCAGCAGGGACACACCTATGAGGGTGATGACGGTGCCGGTGACGACCGGTGGGAAGAAGCGGATGGCCTTGCTGAAGAACGGGGCGGCGATGAAGCCGAGCAGCCCCGCGACGATGACCGCGCCGAAGATGATCGGCAGGGCGTCGGACTTGTCCTTGGTGGAGGCGACCACCGCGGTCATGGGGGCGACGCCCGCGAAGGTGACGCCGTTGACGAAGGGCAGCCGGGCGCCGATCTTCCAGATGCCGAGGGTCTGCAGGAAGGTGGCGAGGCCCGCGGTGAAGAGGCAGGCGCCGGTGAGGAAGGTGAGTTCGGTGCCGGTCAGGCCGATGGCCGCGCCGACGATCAGGGGCGGGGCGACGACCCCCGCGTACATGGCGGCCACGTGTTGCAGGCCCGTGGTGGCCATTTTGAGTGCGGGGAGTTTTTCGTCGACGGGGTGAGCGGTCACGGCGGTTCCTCCGGGTCAGCTAACACGTCGGCTCTGACGTGGGTTTCTTGGAGGTGGTGCGCGGTCGTGCGGGACCGGGGGTGCCTTTGAGGAAGGTGACGGTGACCGTTCCGGGGCGCGCACGTCCATGCGCGCCCCGGAGACGGCCGCCATGGAACCACTGGGGTCCACGGCCACCGGTCGAGGGCCGTCCCCCTCGACCGGAGATCTTCGACCGCTCAGGCCTGCGCGGCGATCTGCGCCAGGCGCCGGGCCTCGGCCCGCGTGGAGTGGGCGATGGCGTCCTCGTCGACGTGCAGCAGACGGCCCGCCTCGACGATCTGCCGGCCGTTCACGAAGGAGGCGGTGACCGGGGCGGCCGCGCCGAAGACCAGCGCGGTGACCGGGTCGGCGATGGAGGCGTGGGCGAGGGTGTCCAGCTTCCACAGCACCAGGTCGGCGAGCTTGCCGGGCTCCAGGGAGCCGATCTCGGCGCTGCGGCCGAGGACCTGGGCGCCGCCGTAGGTGCCGAGGCGCAGCGCCTGGCGGGCGTTGAGGGCGGCCTCGCGGTGGGCGCCGAGACGGTTGATGAGCAGGGCGTTGCGCAGTTCGGTGTGCAGCTCGCCGGACTCGTTGGACGCCGTACCGTCGACACCGAGGCCGACCGGGACGCCGGCCGCCAGCATGTCGGGGACCCGCGCGATACCGGCTGCGAGGCGGGCGTTGGACGAGGGGCAGTGGGCGACACCGGTCTTCGTACGTCCGAAGGCGGCGATGTCGGAGTCGTTCATGTGGACGCAGTGCGCCATCCACACGTCCTCGCCGAGCCAGCCGGTGGACTCGAAGTAGTCGGTCGGGCCCATGCCGAACAGCTCCTTGCAGAACTGCTCCTCCTCGACGGTCTCCGAGCCGTGCGTGTGCAGGCGCACGCCGAGGCGGCGGGCCAAATGGGCGCCCTCACGCAGGAGTTCGGTGGAGACGGAGAAGGGCGAGCAGGGCGCGACGGCCACCTGGGTCATCGCGTCGAAGGAGGCGTCGTGGTGCTCCTTGACGGTCGCCTCGGTCGCGGCGAGGGCGCCTTCGAGGGTCTCGACGGCGAAGTCCGGGGGCAGGCCGCCGTCCTTCTCGCTGCGGTCCATGGAGCCGCGGGCGAGGGTGAAGCGGACACCCATCTCGCGGGCGGCGCGGATGATGGCGCCGGACAGATCGCCGGAGTCCTTCGGGAAGACGTAGTGGTGGTCCATGGCGGTGGTCACGCCACCGCGGGCCATCATCGCGAGGGACCCCTGGGCGGCCGCGTACACCATCGGCTCGTCGATGCGCGCCCAGGTCGGGTACAGGGCGACCAGCCAGTTGAACAGGTTGTGGTCGGTGGCCAGGCCCCGGGTGATCCACTGGTAGAAGTGGTGGTGGGTGTTGACCAGGCCAGGGGTCACCAGATGCCCGGAGGCGTCGATACGGCGTACGACGTTCTCCAGGCCCTCGGGGGCCCTGCCCGAGCCGAGCGCCTCGATGCGGTTGCCGGCGATGACGACGTACCCGCTCGCGTACTCGGTGTCGTCGGCGTCGACCGTTGCGATCGAACAGTTCTCGATGACGATGCGCTGGGCTGCTGCCATGATTCGTCCTTTTCGCTCAGTGGACTTCTGTGGAGAGGGGCACGGCAGGACCCTAGGAGTTTTGAGTGCCGTGACCGGGGAGGCGGCAAGGCGGGTTCCCCGGTCACGGGTGCCGAATATCGAGCTGCCCGGAAGGTGCTCAGAGGTTGGTGAGGTCCACCGGGATCTTCGGCTCGCAGCCGTCCCGCAGGATCGTCGCCTCGATCAGGCCGTAGGGGCGGTCGGCGGCGAAGTACACCTCGTTGTCGTTCTTCAGCCCGAAGGGCTCCAGGTCGACGAGGAAGTGGTGCTTGTTCGGCAGCGAGAAGCGGACCTCGTCGATCTCGCTGCGGTTGTTGATGATGCGCGAACCCATCTGGTAGAGGGTCTGCTGCAGGGAGAGCGAGTACGTCTCGGCGAAGGCCTGGAGCATGTGCTTCTTCGTCTGCTCGTAGGACTTCTCCCAGTTGGGCATCCGCTGCTCGTCGTCGGTCCAGTTGAACCGCCAGCGGGCCGAGACCGAGGTGGCCAGGATGCGGTCGTACGCCTCCTGCAGCGTCGTGTACTTGTCCTTGACGTAGCCCCAGAACTCGGAGTTCGTCGAGTTCATGACCGTCAGGTCCTTGAGACCGGAGACGACCTCCCACGACGAGCCGTCGTAGGTGATCTGGGTCAGCCGGGTCTCCTGGCCCTTGCGCACGAAGGAGTGCTTGACCTCGTCCGCGCCGATGAACTGGGAGTTCGCGTCGGAGGCGGCGATCCGCTCCCAGGCGTACTCCTCGATACGGATCCGGGCCGTCTGGATCGGCTCCTGGCTGGTCACGAAGTGCCTGGCCAGGTGGATGCCGAACTGCTCGGCCGACTCGATGCCGTGCTCCTTGGCGAACGCGTACACCGTGTTCTTGGTGGTGTCGGTCGGCAGCACGTTGGCGTTGGAGCCGGAGTAGTGGACCTCGTCCATGTCGCCGCTCAGCGCGACGGACACGTTCAGGTCCTTGATGTGGTGGGTGGCGCCGTCCCGCGTGATCTTTACGACTCGGTTCTCGGCCTTGCCGTACTGGTTCTGTCCCAGGATCGTGGGCATGTGTCTGCTAGCTCCCTCGGTAAACGGAGTAGCCGAACGGGTTGAGCAGCAGCGGTACGTGGTAGTGCTCCCCGGGCTTCACGGCGAAGGTGATCGCCACCTCGGGGAAGAACACGGCACCGCTGTCCCGATTCGCGGGGGCGTCCTGCTGCGCATCGGCTTGCTTCTTCTCGAAGTACGGTTCGACGGCGAAGTCGAGCCGTACATGGGTCGTCCCTTCCGGCAGCGCCGGCAGGTCCTTGCACCGTCCGTCCGCGTCGGTCGCGGAACCGCCGAGCGCCTGCCAGTCCGCATCGCGGCCGCTACGGGCCGCGAGCTCGATGGCGACGCCCTCGGCGGGGCGGCCGATGCTGGTGTCCAGGATGTGTGTGGACACGGAGGCGGTGGTGCTGGTGCTCATGGTGTCAGGCTTCCTCTTCGACGAGTCGGGCCAGTCGGATGCGGTTGATCTTGCCCAGCTCGGTGCGGACGATCTCCCGCTCCTGCTCCGGCGAGTTGCCGATCCGCTCCTTGACCGCGTCCCGCATCTGCTCGCCGGTCCGGCCGGTGGCGCAGATGAGGAAGACATGGCCGAACCTGTCCTGGTAGGCCAGGTTCAGTTCGAGCATCTCCGACTTAAGCTCCTCGGAGGCGCCGACCATGCCGCGCTGTTCCCGGGCCGAGGTGGGGTCCCCCGGCTTGGGGCGACCGATCGGCGGGTGCCCGGCCATCGCCTCGGCCAGGTCCTCGGCGCTCAGCTCGGCCATGGCGGCGTCGCTGGCGGCGAAGAGCTCGTCGGCGGTGGCGTACGGGCGGGCGGCGAGCAGCCGCCGCGCCCAGGTGGTGGAGGCACACGCCTCATGGAGGGCGGCGAAGGCCGCGTGCTCCTCCAGTACGTTGAACCGGGCCAGGCCCGGGGGCGTGGAAGTCGACGTCACGGGTGCCTCCGTGGCCGCGAGAACGGCCTTCGTGCTGAACGGGCTGCCGTTAGCTAACGCCCCCACGCAACGCCGCGTCAACACTTTGTTGAAAATTCGGGGTAACAAACCTGGCCGGTTGGCGACCCCGGGATGCCCCCTCAGCCCTCCTTCTCACGGTTCAGATAGTTGTAGACCGTGAACCGGCTGACGCCGAGCGCGCCCGCGACGGTCTCCACGCCGTGCCGTACGGAGAAGGCGCCGCGCGCCTCGAGTATCCGTACGACCTCCTGCTTGGCCTTGCGGTCCAGGTCGGCCAGGGGCTTGCCCTGCTTGCGCTCCATGGCGGCGAGGATGTGGTCGAGGGAGTCGGCGAGCTGGGGCAGGCGCACGGCGACCACGTCCGCGCCCTCCCAGGCGAGCACGACGTCCTCGGGGCCGGCCTCGTCGGGCGGGAGCAGCTCGCCGCCCATGGCGTCGACCAGTGGTTTCACGGCCGTGATGAACGGCTCGTCCCCGGTGCCGGTCACTCGGCACCCTCCCCGGCCGCGCCGACGACGTTGACCTGCAGCGAGACCCGGGTGGCACCGGCCTGGAGCGTCTGGCGGAGCAGCGCGTCCACGGCGCTCAGGACGGCGTCGGCGGCGCCCTCCGCCGTGTTGCCGAACGGGCCGACGTCCACCTCGTCCAGCTCGGCCGCCTCGATGACCTGGCGGGCGACCACCGCGTGCGCGGGCGCCTCGTCGAGATCGAAGGGCTCGGTCGTGAACTCCACTCTCAATCGCACTGTGCCCCCAGAGCACCACCACGGGCCGACAGATTCACTGCGCCGGAGCCGGTTCGTCCGCCACGAGCCGACCCTAACCGACCAGGGCATCCCTGCGCCCCACAGTCGCGATGCGGGCCTGCTCACCTCGGTCATCCGCTGGAGCGCAGGAGGGGTGCCCCCCAGAAGCCGGGGGGGCACCCCTCTCGCCATGCGGTGTGCGTCAGGCGCAGTCGCGCACCTTGATCGTGTAGATGCCGCGGCCGTGAGTGGCCGCGTACAGGGTGCTGCCGTCGGGGCCCAGCTTCAGCTGGAGGACGGCGACGGCCGGGAGCGAGCCGACGCGCTGCCACTTGGTGTGGCCCGGGGCGCGGTAGACGACGCCCAGGTCGGTGGCGACGGCGAGGCCGCCGTTCGGTGTGACGATCGCGGAGTTGGTCGGCACGTCGGGCAGGTTCGCGGAGATGTCCTTCCAGGTGGTGCCGCCGTCGGTGGACTCGAAGACATGGCCGACGCCGGCCCCGGGGCCCTCCGTCCAGTGCCGGGAGAAGCCGTTGACGGCGAGGAAGACGTGGTCGGCGTTCTTCGGGTCGATGGCGAAGCCGCTGAGGTAGCGGTTGGGTACGGTCCCGTCGGCGGGCAGGGTGATGTCGTGCCAGCCGGTGCCGTCCGCGTTGCCGACGGAGATGCCACGGGCGAAGCCCTGGTTGTTGCAGGGGCCGCACCAGGCCGCGTACACCTTGCCGCCCGACGCCGCCACGGCGGTCGCGGTGCGGCCGGCGCCGAGGTCGTACACGCTCGTCCACTCCTTGCCGCTGCGGATGGCGTAGCCATGGGTCTGCACCCACACGTGGCGGCCGCCCGCGATCCACGTCGAGGAGCTCTTCAGGTCGGTCGCGAGCGGGGCGATGAAGCGGGCCTCGCTGGTGGCGTTGTCGGCCGGGGCGACGTTGTACGAGGTGGCCTTGGTGGCGTCGGTGCTCCAACTGCCGTCGTTGACGGCGCAGTTCTGGGTGATCTGGATCGCGAGGTAGACGTATTCCTCGGCGATGTTGCAGCCGTTGGCGGGGTCGGTGAGGGTGTCGCCGCCGTCGCCGCCGAAGTTGGAACCCATCACCTTGTCGTTGCTGCGCAGCACGGACTGGCCGTTGTCCTGGAGGCCGCCGGTGACGGAGACACCGCCGTAGGTCAGGTCCTTGCCGATGCCCACCGAGTAGTACTGGAGGGTGTCGATGGTGCCGTCGTTGAGGGAGGTCCAGTCGGTGGCGTGGCCGGAGGCGTCCTGCGAGCCGTCGACCGGGCGCTTGTAGACGCCGCCGTCGTTGCCGACGTACACGAAGCTCTTGCCGTGGTAGCTGCCGATCGCGACGCCGTGCTGGTCGGAGTGGGTGGTCTGGTTGCAGTCACCGGTCTGCTTGGCCGGGTCGATGCTCCAGCAGGGGAACGTGAAGTTCCAGTACGGGCCCACGGTCGACCAGGTGCTGCCGCCGTCCTTGGTCTCGTAGACCTCCTCCAGGCCCGCGTAGACGTGCTTGGGGTCGCTCGGGTCCACGGTGAGGAACTGGTTGTACCAGGCCTGTACGCCGGGCATGTAGCCGCTGGTGGTCAGCGCGGAGCCGTCGGCGGCCAGACCCTTGTAGTCGGCGATCTTCGTCCAGGGGCCGAACGGCGAGGCGGCGCTGTAGATGCCCTCCAGGCCGCTGTCCGGGTTGGTGTTCAGCTGCTCGGGCGACTGGTCGATGGCGTAGTAGCGCGAGCCGTCGGCGGAGCGGGCGAAGGTGACGTTGCCGACGTTGTCCGCGTCGGTCGGCAGATCGCCGAAGCCAGTGGTGATACGCGTCCAGGCGCCGCTCGCGTCCTTGGTGAAGAAGCCGTTGTAGTCGTCACCGCTGCGCCAGCCGACCGCCAGGATCACCTTGGACGGGTCCTTGGGGTCGATCGCGATGTCGTTGGCGATGTTCTTGTAGGCGGCCGACGGGTCGCTCGCCTTCGAACCACCGGGGAGGTAGTCGGGGTTGGGCGCGTACTCCAGCTTCCAGGCGCCCTTCAGGGTCTTCGTGGAGTGGCTCCACACGCCCGCGCTGGTCGCCGCCCACACCTTGCCGCCGCCGAAGCGCAGTTCGTGGATGGTGGTGGACTCCAGCTCGTCGCCGCCGACCCGGCTGCGGGCGGAGAAGGTGCCGTGGTGCGGGTGGGACAGGACGTAGACGCCGCTGCCGAGGTAGGCGTCCGCGTTGGTGGTCGCCTCGCCGGTGCCCAGCCACAGTCGTCCGCCGCCGTCCAGCGCGAGTGCGCCGGTGGACTGCGAGGGCAGTTTGTCGCTGATGGGCTTCCAGTTGCCGCCGCCTCGCTTGGACCGCCAGACGCCGCCGCCCGCGCTGCCCGCGTACACATACCCGTCGTCATCGGCGGCGAGCGCGGCCATCCGGCCGGTGACATTGCCCGAGCCGCCGCTGGAGTTGGAGTCGATGTCGCGGTAGCGCGAGTCGTCGGAGTTGTACGGCAGGTCGGTGATATTGCGCCAACTGCCGCCGGTGCTCGGCAGGTTGGTCAGGCTGGTCCAGGCGGCGCCGTAGGCGCCGGGGGCGACGATGCCGGGTGAGGTGCGGGCCTCGGCGTACTGGTCCGCGCCCTCGGCTATCTCGTCCGCCTCATTGCCGCCGTCGCCGTCCTCGCCCTTCAGCCGCGGGCTCATGGTGCCGACCGACTGCGTGCGCTCGGCGGCCAGTTGAGCGAGGGTGCGGGCGCCGAACGGAGCCTTCGTCCTGCCGGACGCGGCGCCTGCGGGTGTCGCGACGAGTGCGGCGGATGCGGTGATGGCACAGATCGTGAACCATCGTCTCTTGCGGGTTGGTGCTGACACCAGATCCTCCCGAACGGGTGGTCGTACAGCCGTCGCAGGAGACCCGATCATGAGCGGTGGACGACGTCCGCTTTTTGGACAAGCCTTGACCAGAACCTGTCACCTGCGGGTCGTTCAGGGGCTGTCCTCGCCGCCCTCGGTGCCGCCGTCGGCCAGCCACTGCGCGTAGGCGATCGCGGCCACTCGGGCGGAGAAGAGGTTGTCACGTGCCGTGGCGGTCGTGGCGGAGACGGGGCGTGCCGTGGAGCCGGAGAAGGACGTCGAGATGTAGTCGCCGACCGTGGTGCGACGTCCAACTGGCAGATGGGAGCGGTGCAGTTGGCGACCGGGTGGTAGTGACCCTCCCGGTCACCGCTCCGTCTGCCGGCCCTTCCGCAGGAAGTCCCGCAGCCGGCGCTCGGGCCAGGTGTTGATCACGTCCTCCTGGGTGAGCCGGCCGCGCTGCGCGGTGCCGATGCCGTAGCGCATGTTGGCCAGGTGGGGGACGGCGTGGGCGTCGCTGTCCACGGCGAACTTCACGCCGTGCCGCCCGGCCCGCAGGATGTCCTCGTCGCGCAGGTCGAGGCGGTCCGGATGGGCGTTGATCTCCAGAGCGGTGCCGGTGCGGGCGCAGGCGGCGAAGATGGCGTCGAGGTCGGCGTCGATGCCGGGCCGCTTGCCGATGATGCGGGTGGTGGGGTGGCCGATGATGTTGACGTACGGGTTCTCGCAGGCCCGTACGATCCGCCGGGTCAGCGCCTCGCGCTCCTGGTTGAAGTGCGAGTGCACGGAGGCCACGCACAGGTCGAAGCCGGCGAGGAACTCCCCGGGCCAGTCCACCTCGCCGTCCGGGCCGATGTTCAGCTCGACGCCGTGCAGCAGCCGCAGACCGCCGCGCCTGCCCCGGGTGGCGTACGTCCCGTCGAGCTCGCGTACGCGTTCGCGCTGGGCCAGCATCCGCTCGTCGGTCATGCGCTGCATGGCCATGTCCGGGCCGTGGTCGGTGATCGCGTAGTAGGCCCAGCCCCGCGCCGCGGCGGCCTGCGCCATCTCCTCCAGTGGGGCGAGGCCGTCGGTGAGGTCGGTGTGCGAGTGCAGATCGCCGCGGAGGTCCGCCTCCGTCACCAGGTCGGGCAGTTCGCCGCGCAGCCCGGCCTCGATCTCCCCGCGGTCCTCGCGCAGCGTCGGCGGGATCCAGGGCAGCCCGAGCCGGGCGTACACCTCCTCCTCGGTCTCGGAGACGATCTTCTTGCCGCTCTCGACGTCGAAGAGCCCGTACTCGGAGAGCTTCAGCTTCTGGTGGACGGCCAGTTCACGGGTGCGGATGTTGTGCGCCTTGGAGCCGGTGAAGTACTGCAGTGCCGCGCCCCAGGAGTCCGGCGGTACGACCCGCAGATCGACGTTGAGGCCCTTGCCGGTGCGCACCGACGTCTTCTTCTCGCCCGTGCCGATCACCTCGGTGACGTACGGCAGCCCGGTGAACGCCCGCATGATCGGGCCGGGTTTCGTGGCCGCCGCGAGGATGTCGATGTCGCCGATCGTCTCGCGCATCCGGCGCAGTGATCCCGCGTAGGCGCACCGCAGGCAGCCCGGCACGGTGGACAGCTCGGCGACGATGTCGTCGGCGAGGCCCATGGCCAGGTCGATGTGGACGCGGCCGCCGGAGGACTGCAGCAGCGAGATGCCGTGGAGGATGTTCTCCTCCGTCTTCGGTCCGAAGCCCTTGAGGTCGCGCAGCCGCTCCTCGTGGATCGCGTCGGCCAGTTCCTCGACCGAGGAGATGCCCAGCTCCTCGTAGACCGTCAGTGCCTTCTTCGGGCCGAGCGTGGGGATGGCGGTCAGCCGTCGCACCCCGGCGGGAATCTTCGCGCGCAGCTCCTCGACGGCCAAGACACTGCCGTGGTCGAAGTACTCCAGCACCTTCTGGGCGATCGACCTGCCGACGTTCGGGATCTGCTGGAGGCCCTTGAGGTCGAGCGTGGCGACGTCGGCGTGGTGGCCGCCGACCGACCGGGCAGCCTTCTCGTAGACGCGTGCCTTGAACGCGTCTCCTCCGGTGATCGAGATGAGGTCCGCGTACTCCTGGAGCAGCGCGGCGACCTCGTCGTTGGACCGGGCCACACCTTCAGGGTAGGCACGCCGCGACGGACGTGCCGTCCTCCCCCGTAGAGCAGGTGACAGGAGTTCGCAGGGAGGGACCGCAAGGTGACAGGGCGCAGGGTCAGACGGGTCAGGGGTACGGCGGTGGCAGCGGCGGCGATGGCGGCGCTGACCGCCTCGCAGGCACCGGGGGCGACCCCCGCACGGGCACAGGCGCCGGTGGCGCAGCCCGCGGCGCACGGGCCGAGCGTGTCCGGCGACGCCCCGTACCGCACGGAGCTTCCCCCGCTCGCGCGGAAGCACGAGGGCCACGCGGGCCACGCGGGCGGGGCACCGGCGGTCGCGGGCGGCGCGGTGCCGGCGACGGTCTTCGCCGCGTACCGCCGTGCCGAGGCGGAGCTCGCGCGTACCGCGCCCGGCTGCGGGCTGCGCTGGCAGCTGCTGGCCGCGATCGGGCAGGTGGAGTCGGGGCAGGCGGACGGCGGCCGGGTAAGAGCGGACGGCACGACCGTGACGCCGATCCTGGGTCCGCGTCTGGACGGCGGTGCCTTCGCCGTCGTACCGGACACGGACGGTGGCGCGTACGACGGGGACGCGGTGTACGACCGTGCGGTGGGCCCGATGCAGTTCATTCCGTCCACCTGGGCGCGCTGGGGAGCGGACGGGAACGGCGACGGGCGGGCCGACCCGGACAACGTCTTCGACGCGGCGCTCGCCGCCGGGCGGTATCTGTGCGCGGCCGGCGGGGATCTGTCCGAGCCGGCGGGGCTGGACCGGGCGATCCTCGGCTACAACCACTCGGAGGCCTATCTGAGCACGGTGAAGGCCTGGTACGCCTACTTCCTGGAGGGGCACACGGTGGTGCCGGACGGCTCCACGGGCTCGTCGGTACGGCCCTCGACGCGTCCCGGATCCTCACACCACGCGAAACCGGCCCCAACCCCGAAACCGACGCCGAAGCCGTCCCCCAGGCCGAGCCCCACCCCCTCCGCGCCGGTCTCCCCGCCCCCGTCCAACTCCCGCCCGACGGCCGGTACTTCACCCGAACCCCTCGCCCCTGCACCCACCCCGTCCATCGCCCTGCCGACCGACAACGTGCTGCCCAGCGGCCTCCCGCTGACCGGAGGCTGACCAGTAACGGCGCGGACTCGATGCCCGCTCCCCCCTCCACAACCGCCGCTACCGGGCGGTAATGTCGCCATCCGCCGGGCTGGGACGAGACCGGTGGGTGCGCCTGTGTCACCGGCCGGATCAGCGCGCGGCGTCCGGTGCGTGCGAGCGTGCGTGCCAGGCGTCGTGCGCCCGGCCGGGGACATGACACAGGCGCTGAGCGCAAAGGGGCCCTCATGGCGACGGAGATGCCTGCGGAGGCAAGAGCTGCCGAAGAGCGTTGGCGGCGCATGTGGAGCCATCGTGAGCAGCTGCTCAGGGTGGCCCGGCGCAGGTCGATGAGCCAGGAGGACGCCGAGGACGCGGTGCACGAGGCGATGCTGCGGGCTGCCGAGCGGCCGGATCTGGACGACGAGCGGCTCGGGGCGTGGCTGACGACGGTGACCATGCGGTTGTGCGTCGACCGCTACCGGCAGGTCAACCGGGAGGCCGAGGTGCGCACCAGTCCGACGCTGATCGCGCCCGGGCCGGTGCCGGTGGAGGAGGCCGTGTGCGACCGGGCGGAGGCCAGGTGGCTGGCGGTGCGCAGCGGTGAGCTGCCCGCGCGGCAGGCGGAGGCGCTGCGGCTGAAGTCCGAGGACCTGGACGTGAGCCAGGTCGCGGTGCGGATGGGGCTCAGCTACCGGACCGTCGAGTCGCTGCTGGCCCGGGCCCGGCGGACGCTGCGCGCCTCCCTGGCCGGGACACTCGGGTTCGTGCTGTTCCTGTTCGGGCGGGGGCGGCTGCGGGCGGGCGGCAAGGCGCAGGCGGTGGCGGTCGGGTCGACGGCGGCCACGCTGGTGGTGGCGGGTTTCGTCCTGCCGTACGCCCTGGACGGCGGCCACCCGGCGGCGACTCCCCCGCCGGCCGCGTCCCCCGCCCCCGGGAAGGCCGCCGAGACGGTACGCCCCGCAAGCGCCGGCCGCACGCCCAGCGCGAGCGTTCGCGAACTGCCGACGACCTCGGCACCGTCGCCCGGCAGCCACAACGGCTCCCTGCTCCCCCTGTCGGTCCCGCCCCTCCCGAAGGCGTCACTGTCCCCGGTCCCGGCGGTCCCCGAGGTCCCGAACGTCCCGAACCTGCCGAGCACCCCCGCCCTCTCCGCCCTGCCGGACGTCCCCACCCCGACGGCAACACTGCCCAGCCTCCCCCCGACTCCCGCCACCGCGTCCGTAGCGGTCTCGGTCCCCACACCGACGGCGACCGTGCTGCCGTAAAAGGCGGGCTCCTGCGGGCCCCGGCCCTTCTACGACAGGCTCCCTGTGGCCGGGTGCGGACTCGTCGTGGCTTGTCGCGCCCACGCGGCGGAGCCGCAAATTGACCACAGCCCCGCGCCCCTGAGGGGGTGCAGTCACCCAGCGCCAGCAGCAGCCGCCCAGGGGCGCGAGGAACAGCGCGACCAGCCGCGACGGCCCCGCAGCCGCCAACGCACCGCCGGGAGTGCCGGGTCCCCCGGGCCCCGCGAAAAAAATCCCCCTCTTCCGCGACGGACCCCCCGCCCCTCCCCGTAGAGCAGATGTCGGAGCTGCTCCACGGGCCGAGAGGTGGACCGGATGGGTGTCGAGATCTGTGTGGAAGGGCTGACCAAGTCCTTCGGTCACCAGGTCATCTGGCAGGACGTCTCGCTGACGCTGCCCGCCGGGGAGGTGTCCGTCATGCTCGGCCCCTCAGGCACCGGCAAGTCGGTGTTCCTCAAGACGCTCGTCGGGCTGCTGAAGCCGGAGCGGGGCAGCGTGAAGATCGCGGGGCGGGACATCACACGGCTGCGCGAGCACGAGCTGTACGAGGTGCGGAAGCTGTTCGGGGTGCTGTTCCAGGACGGCGCGCTGTTCGGTTCGATGAACCTCTACGACAACATCGCGTTCCCGCTGCGCGAGCACACCCGTAAGTCCGAGAGCGAGATCCGGCGCATCGTGCTGGAGAAGATGGACATGGTCGGGCTCATCGGCTCGGAGGCGAAGCTGCCCGGGGAGATATCCGGCGGCATGCGCAAGCGGGCGGGGCTGGCGCGGGCGCTGGTCCTCGATCCCGAGATCATTCTCTTCGACGAGCCGGACTCCGGGCTCGACCCCGTCCGCGTCGCCTATCTCAACCAGCTCATCGTCGACCTCAACGCCCAGATCGACGCGACCTTCCTGATCGTCACCCACGACATCGCCTCCGCCCGCACGGTGCCGGACAACATCGGGCTGCTCTTCCGCCGCGAGCTGGTCATGTTCGGGCCGCGGGAGGAGCTGCTGACCAGCGACGAGCCGGTCGTCAGGCAGTTCCTGAACGGGCGGATGCAGGGCCCGATCGGCATGGCGGAGGAGAAGGACGCCGCCCAGGTCGAGCAGGAGCTGGCCGCGCTGAGCGGCAGCGAGACCGCACAGTCACCCGGCAGCCGGGCTCTGACTCCCCGCCTGCTGCCGGGGCCGGGCATCACCCGGCCACCACGCTGGGAGGCGATCGCCCGCCGGGAGGCCGAACTGCGGCGCCGGAAGGCGGTGGCGGACGCATGAGACTGTCGCCGACCGGAGCACTGCGGCAGTCGGGGAACCTGTTCGCGATGGCGCTGGACGTCGTCCGGACGATGCCCCGACGGCCGTTCCAGGCAAGGGAGTTCGTCCAGCAGGCCTGGTTCGTCGCCAGTGTCACCATTCTGCCGACCGCCCTTGTGTCCATTCCCTTCGGGGCGGTCATCGCGCTGCAGATCGGCAGCCTCACGCGACAGCTCGGCGCCCAGTCCTTCTCGGGTGCCGCCTCGGTCCTGGCCGTGCTGCGCGAGGCCTCGCCGATCGTCACCGCACTGCTGATCGCGGGCGCCGGCGGCACCGCCATCTGCGCGGACCTCGGGGCCCGGAAGATCCGCGAGGAGATCGACGCCATGCAGGTCCTCGGCATCGATCCCATCCACCGGCTGGTCGTACCGCGGGTGCTGGCCTCGATGGTGGTGGCGGTGCTGCTCAACGGCCTGGTGTCGGTGGTCGGCGTCGCCGGCGGCTACTTCTTCAACGTCGTCCTGCAGAACGGCACCCCGGGCGCCTACCTCGCCTCCTTCACCACCCTCGCCCAGCTCTCCGACCTGTGGGCGGCGGAGATCAAGGCGCTGGTCTTCGGGGCGATCGCGGCGATCGTCGCCTCCTACAAGGGACTGACGGCGAAGGGCGGACCCAAGGGTGTGGGGGACGCCGTGAACCAGTCGGTGGTGATCACCTTCATGTTGCTGTTCGTGACGAACTTCGTGATGACCGCGGTGTATTTCCAGGTCGTCCCGCAGAGGGGTTGAGGCATGGCGCTGTTCAGCAGTCTGGAGGAGCTCGGCCGCCAACTCTCCTTCTACGGGCGGTCGTTGGCGTGGACGGGCCGTACCGTGCGCCGGTACAAGAAGGAGATCCTGCGGCTGCTCGCCGAGGTGAGCTTCGGCCGCGGCGCCCTCGCCGTCGTCGGCGGCACGGTCGGCGTGATCGCCTTTCTGTCCTTCTTCACCGGCACCGAGGTGGGACTCCAGGGGTACGCCGCGCTCAACCAGCTCGGCACCTCCAACTTCGTGGCGTTCCTCTCGGCGTACTTCAACACCCGGGAGATCGCCCCGCTGGTCGCCGGGCTCGCGCTGTCCGCGACCGTCGGTGCGGGCTTCACCGCCCAGCTCGGCGCGATGCGGATCAGCGAGGAGACCGACGCCCTGGAGGTCATGGGCGTGCCCTCGCTGCCGTTCCTGGTGACCACGCGGATGATCGCCGGGTTCGTGGCCGTGATCCCGCTGTACGTGATCGGGCTGCTGTCCTCCTACTTCGCCGCCCGCACGATCACCACCGGCTACTACGGGCAGTCGGCGGGCACCTACGACCACTACTTCCAGCAGTACCTGCCACCGGTCGACGTGCTGTGGTCCTTCGGGAAGGTGCTGGTCTTCGCCGTTCTGATCATCCTCGTGCACTGCTTCTACGGCTACTACGCGAGCGGCGGCCCGGCAGGGGTCGGCGTGGCGGTGGGCCGGGCCGTGCGGACCTCGATCGTGGCGATCAACGTCCTCGACTTCTTCCTTTCGTTGGCCATCTGGGGCGCCAACACGACCGTACGGATTGCGGGGTGAACCGTATGAGGGTCTGGAGACTGCGGTTGTACGGCGTGGTGTTCCTCGCCGTGCTCGCCCTGCTGCTGTCGTTGTCCGTCGCCGTGTACCGGCAGGCGTTCACGCCGGTCGTACGGATCAGGCTGGAGGCCGACAGCCTCGGCAACCAGCTCGACCCGCGCGCCGACGTCAAGCTGCGCGGCCTGCTGGTCGGCGAGGTGCGCTCGGTGCACTCCGACGGGCACCGGGCGACGCTCGACATCGCGCTCAAGCCGGAGTACGCCGCCGACATCCCGTCGGACGTACGGGCCAGGCTGCTGCCCAAGACGCTGTTCGGCGAGAAGTACGTCGACCTGGTCGCGCCCGCCCGCTCCTCGGCCCGGCCCATCCGCGCCGGTGACGTCATCACCCAGGACCGCACCCGCGTCGGCATCGAGCTGCAGCAGGTGATGAACGACCTGCTGCCGCTGCTGCGGACCGTGCAGCCCGGCAAGCTCGACGCCACGCTCTCCGCGTTCGCCACCGCCCTGGAAGGCCGCGGCGACCGGATCGGCGACAACCTCACGCGCGTGGAGGAGTATCTGCACCGCCTGAACCCCCATCTGCCGTCCCTCACCGAGGACTTCGCCCGGCTGGCCGACGTCGCCCAGGTGTACGGCGACGCGGCGCCGGACCTGATGGAGATCCTCCGCAACACCGTGACCACCAGCCGCACGCTGGTCGCGGACAAGGACCGGCTCGCGTCGGCCCTCACCACGACGGCCGGCGCCGCCGGCACCGCACAGGACTTCCTCGACGAGAACGGCGACCGGTTGATCACCCTGGGGCAGGTCTCCCGCCCGACCCTCGAACTCTTCGCCCGCTACTCCCCCGAGTACCCGTGCCTCTTCGCGGGGCTGGTCCACGAGGAGCAGGCCTCCGAGCAGGCGTTCCGGGGCGGCAAGATGCACATCACGCTCGAGGTCGTACGGCAGCAGGGGGCGTACCAGCCCGGGGAGGAGCCGCGCTACGCCGACCGGTCGGGGCCCGACTGCCGTGATCTGCCGCATCCTTCGGTGCCCGCACCGGGGTTCCATCTGAACGACGGCTCCCGGCCGGGCGGTTCGTCCGGTCCGCTCGGTGTCTCCGCCACCCGGGCCGAACAGCGGGCGGTCGGCTCGCTGGTATCGCCCGTGCTGGGGGTGCCCGCCGACGAGGTGCCGCCGGTCGCGACGCTGCTGTTCGGGCCGATGGCGCGCGGGACGGCGGTGAGCGTCGTATGAGGACCTCGGCAGCGCGGCAGACCGCCGCTCCCCTCATCAAGTTCAGTCTCTTCGCGCTGGTGACGATCGTGGCGACGGCCCTGCTCGCCGCCACCATCGTCAACCTCTCCTTCACTCCCGACCGCACCTACCGTGCCGTCTTCAGCGATGTCACCGGGCTGGAGAAGGGCGACGACATCCGGGTCGCCGGAGTGCGGGTCGGCCAGGTGCAGGGCATCCGGATCAAGGACCGTACGCTGGCGGAGATCACCTTCAGCGTCGGCGCCGACCGGCCGCTGCTCACCAGCACCCATGCCGTCATCCGCTACCGCAACCTGGTGGGGCAGCGCTACGTGGCCCTGACCGAGGGCGCGGGCGACGGCACCCCACTGAAGCCCGGCGGCACCATCCCGCTGGGGCGGACACAGCCCGCGCTGGACCTCAATGCCCTGCTGAACGGCTTCAAGCCGCTGTTCGCCGCGCTCAGCCCGCAGGACGTCAACCAGCTCGCCACCGAGATCATCAAGACGCTGCAGGGCGAGGGCGGCACCGTCAACAGCCTGCTGGCGCACACCGCCTCGCTCACCACGACCCTGGCCGGCCGGGACAAGCTGATCGGCTCGGTGATCGACAACCTCAACACCGTGCTGAAGACACTGGACCAGCGCGGCTCCCGGTTCTCCGAACTGCTCCTGCAGCTGCGGCGGGTGATCTCCGGCCTGTCCGCGGACCGGGGGCCCATCGGTCAGTCGCTGGTGAACATCGGCGATCTGACCGACGCCACCTCGGGACTGCTGAAGGACGCGCGGCCGCCGCTGAAGGACGACATCGCGGGGCTGACGGATCTCACCGGCACGCTGAACGACAACGAGAAGACCGTGGAGGGCGTCCTGCAGCGGCTGCCGAACAAGCTCAACGCACTGACGGGGACCGCGTCCTACGGCTCCTGGTTCAACTTCTACCTCTGCGACTTCGACGGCCGGATCGTGCTGCCGAAGACGAAGCAGGCGCTCACCCCCGATCTGCACGTGGCGAGGGCGAGGTGCGGATCATGAGCCGAAAGATTCGCCCGGAACCGCTGATGAAGGTCCGCATCGACCCGCCGAAGCTGCCGAGGCCACGGCTGCCACGGCGTACGCCGCGTCCGCGGGGGCCGGAACCGCTGATGAAGGTGCGCATCGAGCCGCCTCGCCTACGGCGCCGGAAGCCACAACCGCAGCCGCAGCCGCAGCCGCGCCCGGCAACACCGCGCCCGCAGCCCATGATGAAGGTGCGCATCGACCCGCCCAAGCTGCCGCGCATGCGGATACGGCGGCCCCGCCTGATCCCGTTCCGCGAACGCAACCCGGTGGTCGTCGGGGCCGTCGGTCTCACCGTCCTCGCGCTGCTGACGGTGGCCGCGTTCAACGCCGACAGCCTGCCCTTCATCGGCGGCGGCACCACCTACGGCGCGGCCTTCTCGGAGGCGGGCGGGCTCAAGCCCGGTGACGAGGTGCGGATCGCCGGGGTGAAGGTCGGCAAGGTCGAGACCGTCGACCTGGACGGCGACCACGTCAAGGTCACCTTCAAGGTCAAGGGCGATCCGCACTTCGGCACCGACACCGGCGCGTCGATCCGGATCAAGACGATCCTCGGCGCGAAGTACCTCGCGCTGCAGCCCGCGGGGCCGGGCCAGTTGCGGGCGGGCAGCGAGATCCCGCTCAGGCGCACCGTTGCGGCGTACGACGTCGTGCAGGCGTTCAGCGATCTGACCACCACCACGGAGAAGGTCGACACCGGGCGGCTCGCGAAGGCCCTGGACACCATCTCCACCACCTTCCAGGACTCGCCCGCCGAAGTCCGCGCGTCCATCAAGGGCCTGTCGGAGATCTCCCGCACGGTCGCCTCCCGCGACCAGGCCCTCGGTGAGCTCCTCGACCACGCGAACGGCACGACCGGCGTGCTCGCCGACCGCTCCAAGGACTTCACCGCCCTGGTCAAGGACGGCGACCAGCTGTTCCGGGAGATCAGCAGGCGGCGCGAGGCGATCCACAAGCTGCTGAAGACCTCCGCCGCGCTCGGCATCGAGCTCTCCGGACTGGTCCAGGACAACGAGAAGGAGATCGGGCCCGCGCTTGAGGGCCTGAAGCGTGTGGTGCAGATGCTCGAACGCAACCAGGCAAGCCTCGACCGCAGCGTGCGGCTGCTCGCGCCGTATGTGCGTGTCTTCACCAACGCCCTGGGCAACGGCCGTTGGTTCGACTCCTACGTCCAGAACCTCGTCGCCGCGCCGGTGACACCCCGGACGGGAGGCACCCCGTGAAACGCCTGACGAGACGCCTGGCGGTGCTCACCGCACTCGCCCTGGTCGCCGCCCTCACCTATGTGCTGTGGCCGCGGCCCGAGCCGGTGCGCATCACCGCGTACTTCCCGCGCACGGTCGGCATCTACCCCGGCTCGGACGTCCGCGTCCTCGGTGTCCGCATCGGCGAGGTCGAGAAGATCACGCCCGAGGGCGAGCGGGTGCGGGTGGAGCTGGAGTACGACCACGGGCGCAAGGTGCCCGCCGACGCCCAAGCCGCGATCATCAACTCCTCGGTGGTCAGCGACCGTTATGTGCAGCTGCTGCCGGTGTACCGCAAGGGCCCGGTCATGCACAGCGGTGCCGTCATACCCGAGAACCGCACCGCCGTGCCCGTGGAACTGGACCGGATCTTCGACAGCCTGCACACCACGGCCGAAGCGCTGGGCCCCAAGGGCGCCAACAAGGACGGCTCCCTCTCCCGGCTGCTCGGGGTGAGCGCCGACAACCTCGGCGGGCAGGGCGCGAACCTCAACCGGACGGTCCGGGACCTGTCGCAGGCGGTCACCACCCTGTCCGACGGGCGCAAGGACCTGTTCGGGACGGTGCGGAACCTCCAGGTGTTCACCGCGGCGCTGGCGGCCGACGACAAGAGCGTGCGGTCCTTCGACACCAGCCTCGCCGACGTCGCGCAGCAGCTCTCGGGCGAGCGTCAGGACCTCGCGGACGCGCTCACGAACCTGGGGACGGCGCTCGCCGACGTGTCCGCCTTCGTGAAGAACAACAAGAAGTCGCTGACCACGGACGTGAAGGGCCTCAGCAAGGTGACCAAGGTGCTCGTCACCCAACGGGCCGCCCTGGACGAGCTGTTGCGGGTCGCGCCCACGGGCCTGTCGAACCTCAACAACGCCTACAACCCGTCCTCCGGCACCCTCGACACCCGCAACAACGCCCAGCAGGCACAGGACCCGGCGTCGCTGCTGTGCTCGATCCTGCAAACGACCGGCGACGCGGGTGGCAGGAACCCCGACTGCAAACAGCTGAAGAAGCTCTTCGACTCGCTGCCCGAACTGCCCACGCAGGGCACCGCGGTGACCGGCACGGTCGACCGCACACTCGGCGGGATCCTGGGGGCGAGCGCATGAGCGCCCGACGCAGGGCCGGGGCGCTCGCCTGGGCGGCGGCCGGTTCGCTGCTGCTGTCCGGCTGCGAGTTCAACGGCTGGTACGACGTCCCACTGCCCGGCGGCGCGGCCGACGACGGACACGCCTACCACGTAACCGTCGACTTCCGTGACGTCCTCGACCTGGTGCCGCAGTCCGCGGTGAAGGTCGACGACGTCACCGTGGGCGCGGTGGAGAAGGTGGAGCTGGACGGCTGGCACGCGCGCGTGCGGCTGCGGGTCGCCGACTCGGTGAAGCTGCCCGCGAACGCGGTCGCCGAGCTGCGGCAGACCAGTCTGCTCGGCGAGAAGTACGTGGCGCTCGCCGCCCCGACCGGCACCGCCCCCGTGGGCCGGCTCCGCGACGGCGACCGCATCCCGCTCTCCCGCAGCGGCCGCAACCCGGAGGTCGAGGAGGTGCTCTCCGCCCTGTCCGCCCTGCTCAACGGCGGTGGGGTCGCCCAGCTGAAGACGATCACCGTGGAGCTGAACAAGGCCCTGGACGGCCGGGAGAACCGGGTCAGATCACTGCTGAAGGAGCTGAACACGTTCGTCGGCGGACTCGACAAGCAGAAGGCCGACATCATCCGCGCGATCAAGGCCGTCGACCGGCTCGCGGGACGGCTCGGCAAGGAGAAGAAGACCATCGCGGAGGCCGTCGACACGATGCCGCCCGCCCTGAAGGTCCTCGCCGACCAGCGGCGCAACCTGACGAAGATGCTCACCGCCCTGTCGAAGCTCGGCACGGCGGGCACCAAGGTGGTCAATGCCTCGCACGACGACACGGTCGCCAACCTCAGGGAACTCCGGCCGATCCTGCAGCAGCTGAACAAGTCGGGCAACGACCTGCCCAACTCCCTCGAGCTGCTGACCACTTACCCGTTCCCACGCAACGCCATGGACGCCGTCAAGGGCGACTACGTCAACCTGCACATCACCGCGGATCTCAATCTGGCGGACCTGTACGGGAATCTGGCAGGCGGCAACTCCGGCCATGGCAGCGGCAGTTCGCCGACGCCGGGCGGCCCCACCGCACCGGGCCTCCCGCATGTGCCGAGCGTCCCGACGCCGGTACCGCTGCCCAGCACACCGAGCCTGCCGTCGTCGCCCTCCGTCCCGACGTCACCCTCGGGCGGCGGCGGGCCGCTGTGCCCGCCGGTGTGCACGAGCAGCTACACCACCGGAGCGAAGCCGCCCGAGGGCATCGACCTCGCGCTCGCCGAGCTGATGCTGAAGGGGGTCCAGCCGTGATCACTCGTACGGTCAAGGCCCAGCTGGTGGCCTTCGCCGCCGTCACCGCGGTCGGGGTGTCCTACGTCGGCGCCCGGTACACCGGCCTGGTGGACGACGTCCTGGGCCGCGGCTACACCGTGCAGGCCGACTTCGCCGACTCCGGGGGCATCTTCCCCGGCGCGGAGGTCACCTACCGCGGGGTGCCCGTGGGCAAGGTCGGCGCGCTGCGGCTGAGCGGCTCCGGGGGCGTCTCGGTCGCCCTCGACATCAAGGAAGGGGCGCCGCGCATCCCGGCGGACACCCTCGCGGTGGTGGCGGACCGCTCGGCGGTGGGCGAGCAGTACGTCGATCTGCAGCCGCGCACCTCGCACGGCCCGTACCTGCTCGACGGCAGCGCCATCCCGCGCGGCAGCACACGCGTGCCGCTGCCCACGACGGAGCTGGTCCTGAGCCTGGACCGGCTGGTGAACTCGGTCGGCAAGAACGACCTACGGGTCACCGTCGACGAGCTGGGCAAGGCCTTCGACGGCACCGGCCCGAACCTGAGCCGCCTGGTGGACTCGGGCAACGCGCTCGTGGAGTCGGCGTCCCAGTCCCTGCCCGAGACGATCTCGCTGATCGAGAACTCGCGGAAGGTCCTCAAGACACAGGCCGACCAGGGCTCGTCCATCAAGTCGTTCGCGCACGATCTGGCGGCGCTCAGCGCGCAGTTGAAGTCGAGCGACGGGGACCTGCGCAAGGTGATCGGCAACGCGACACCGGCCGCGCAGCAGGTCGACTCGCTGCTGAAGTCGACCGGCCCCGGCCTTTCGGTCCTGCTGGCCAACCTGATCAGCGGTGGCCAGGTCACCCGGGCGCATCTGCCCGGTGTGGAGCAGGCCCTCGTCACCTTCCCGGCGCTGGTCGCGGGCAGCTACACGGTCGTCCCGGGCGACGGCACCACCCACTTCGGGCTGGTGGTGAACGCCAATGACCCGCCGCCCTGTACCAAGGGGTACGGCACCACCTGGCGCGACCCCTCGGACACCAGCACCCGTGCGGCCGACACCGGCGCGCACTGCGCCGCCCCGCGCGGCGGCAAGACGTCGGTGCGGGGCGCACAGAACGCCCCTGGTGGGTCATCCGGCGGCGCGAACCAGGCGGCGTACATCACGCCGTACGACCCGGACACCGGCACCGCGACCGGTCCGGACGGAAGGCCCGTCGAGATCGGCTCGACGGGCGGCCAGCAGACGGTGTTCGGAAAGGAGTCGTGGCAATGGCTGCTCGTCGGCCCGATGGCATGAACAGGGTCCTGACGGTGGGGCTGGTCGCGGCGACCGTCCTCACCGCCGCGGTCGCCGGCTGGTTCGGCTTCGCGGTGCACGACCGGCATGAGACGGAACAGCGGCGCCAGGACCTCCTGGCCGCTGCCCGCCAGTCCGCGCTGAACTTCACCTCGCTCGACTACCGGCACTACGCCCGGGACAGCGCGAACGTCCTCAAGGGCGCCACCGGTGACTTCAAGAAGCAGTTCACCGCGCAGACGGCACAGCTGACCAAGCTCGTCGCCGAGAACAGGTCGGTGTCCGAGGGGCAGGTCCTGGACGCCGGCATCGTCCGCTCCGACGCCGACTCGGGCCGCGTCCTGGTGGTCGCCGACAGCAAGGTCACCAACACCGCCGCGCCCCAGGGGCAGGCGCGCACCTACCGGCTGCAGCTCGACCTGGTGTACCGGGGCGGGCGCTGGCTGACCTCCGACGTCGAGTTCGTGGGCTGACGGGCCCCCAGTGAGGAGTACGACCATGGCGAACCCGACCACCCGGAGCCGCACGATGAGCGCGGCCGCCCGTGCGGCGGCCAAGCGCGCCAAGCGGGTGGAGTACCTGCAGCGGCCCGAGCCGCCGGCCCCGGACAGCTGGGACGACCCGCCGGAGCCGTCACCGGAGCCGCTGGAGCAGGATCCGGACACCCTGGCGGAGCCTGAGGGGAGCGCGCCCCCGCCCAGGCCCCGGCGGCGGCTGCTTCCCGCGGTGCTCGGCGTCCCGCTGGTCGCGGCTCTCGTCGCCGCCTCGCTGCTCGGGTGGCAGTACGCGCAGGGACGGCAGGCGGAGAGCGCACGGTCGCAGGCCCTCGCGGCGGCGAAGAACGCGGCGCCGGTCGTGCTGTCGTACGACTACCGGCATCTGGACCAGGACTTCGCCCGGGCCCGCACGCTGCTGACCGGGCACTTCAGGGACCAGTACGGGAAGACCACGACCACGGTGGTCGGGCCGACCGCCCGGAAGTACCACGGGGTGGTGAAGGCGACCGTCCCCGCGGCCTCCGTCGCCTCCGTCTCGCCGGACAAGGTCACGGTTCTGCTCTTCGTCAACCAGGTCACGCAGAGCACCCAGGTCTCCGGCTCCCGGCTCGACCTCAACCGGGTGCGGATGACGATGAGCCGTACCTCCGAGGGCTGGAAGGTGAGCGCCGTCGACGCCCTGTGATCAGCCGCTTCACCGTGCCCCCGAGCCCTGTGCGCGGGGGCACTTTTTTGTCCGCGCTTCGCCGGGCGCTCTTGACAGTCCTCCCTGACCACAGGCAGTCTTCCATTAAGCAGAAATCAACTTCCGCTATACGGAATAGCAGGAAGAGCCACAGTCACCACGGAAGGGAGCGCCGACCCCGATGGGATTCGCAGAGCAGCGCTTCAACGTCAACCTGTCGATCCTCTTCACGGAACTCCCGCTCCTGGAGCGCCCCGCGGCCGCCGCCGCGGCCGGCTTCACCGCGGTCGAGCTGTGGTGGCCCTGGGTCGATTCCCCCACCCCCGAGCAGTCCGAGCTCGACGCCCTGAAGCAGGCGATCGAGGACGCGGGCGTCCAGCTCACGGGTCTGAACTTCTACGCCGGACAGCTCCCCGGCCCCGATCGCGGCGCCCTGTCGATCCCCGGCGAGGAGTCGGAGAAGTTCCGCGCCAACATCGAGGTGGCCGCGGAATTCGCCCGGTCGCTCGGCACCAAGGCGCTCAACGCGCTCTACGGCAACCGCGTCGAGGGCGTGGACCCGGCAGAGCAGGACGCGCTTGCCCTGGAGAACCTGGTCCTCGCGGCCCGCGCCGCCGACCGGATCGGCGCGATCCTGCTGATCGAGACGCTCAACCAGCCCGAGTCGCCGCTGTACCCGCTGGTGTCCGCACCGGCCGGCATCGGCATCGTCGACAAGGTCAACGCCGCGACGGGGCTCGGCAACGCGAAGTTCCTCATGGACCTCTACCACCTGTCCATGAACGGCGAGGACCTGCCTTCGGTGATCGAGCAGTACGCGGCGCAGACGGGCCACGTGCAAATCGCGGACAACCCGGGCCGCGGGGCACCGGGAACGGGCTCGCTCCCGCTGGAGGAGCTCCTCGACCAGCTGAAGAAGTCCGGTTACGAGGGGTGGGTCGGGCTGGAGTACAAGCCGGGCGACCGGCCCAGTGCGGAGGCCTTCGACTGGCTGCCGGTGGAGTACCGCGCCGCTCGGTGACGGTGCCGTCGGCTGGGGGCTGCCGCCCCCGGGCCCCCGCTTCGGCCTGAACGGCCTCGTCCTCGAACGCCGGACGGGCTGGATCTAGGCCCCAACTCACAGACGCAGCATCGCAGTTCAGAGAGGTACCCCCAATCATGAGCACCCTTCCCAAGATCGCCTGGATCGGCCTCGGCATCATGGGCTCCCCCATGTCCGAGAACCTGATCAAGGCGGGTTACGACGTCACCGGGTTCACCCTGGAGCAGGACAAGCTGGACCGCCTGGCCGCCGCCGGCGGCACCGTGGCCGGATCCATCGCCGAGGCCGTGCGCGACGCCGACGTGATCATCACGATGGTGCCCGCGTCGCCGCAGGTCGAGGCCATTGCCTACGGCCCCGACGGCATCCTCGAGAACGCCCGCTCCGGCGCACTGCTGATCGACATGTCGTCCATCACGCCGCAGACCTCCGTGGACCTGGCGAAGGACGCCGCGGACAAGGGCGTCCGGGTGCTGGACGCGCCGGTGTCCGGCGGCGAGGCCGGCGCCGTCGAGGCCGTACTGTCGATCATGGTCGGCGGCGAGCAGGCCGACTTCGACCTCGCGAAGCCGATCCTGGAGGCGCTCGGCAAGACCATCGTGCTGTGCGGTCCGCACGGCTCCGGGCAGACCGTGAAGGCCGCCAACCAGCTGATCGTCGCCGTGAACATCCAGGCGTGCGCCGAGGCCGTGGTCTTCCTGGAGAAGTCCGGCGTGGACCTCAAGGCGGCGCTGGACGTCCTCAACGGCGGCCTGGCGGGCTCGACCGTGCTGACACGGAAGAAGGACAACTTCCTCACCCGCGACTTCAAGCCGGGCTTCCGTATCGACCTGCACCACAAGGACATGGGCATCGTCACCGACGCGGCCCGCAACGTCGGCGCCGCCCTGCCCGTCGGTGCCGTGGTCGCCCAGCTGGTCGCCAGCCTGCGTGCGCAGGGCGACGGCGGCCTGGACCACTCGGCCCTGCTGCGGGCGGTCGAGCGCCTCTCGGGCGCTCAGCTCTGAGACTTCCGGGTCGCGGCGCCGCTGACATCTGCCCTGTCGCGCCCAGGCGGCGCCGCGACCCGGAATCACCTTCAACAAACTGTTGACGCTCGACCCGCCCACTCTTAGGCTCCACAAAGCGGAAACAAGTTTCCGCTGACACCCGCACGGAAGGTCCACGATGTCGAAGCGCGTGCTCACGGCGAGAACTCTCACTACGGAGTCCGGCGCCCCGGTCGCAGACAACCAGCATTCCGCCTCCGCCGGCATCGGCGGCCCGCTCCTGCTCCAGGACCAGCACCTCCTGGAGAAGCTGGCGCGCTTCAACCGCGAGCGCATCCCGGAGCGCGTGGTGCACGCCCGCGGCTCGGGCGCCTACGGCTACTTCGAGGTGACGGACGACGTCACCGGGTTCACGTACGCCGACTTCCTGAGCACGGTCGGCAAGCGCACCGAGGTCTTCCTGCGCTTCTCGACGGTGGCCGACTCGCTGGGCGGCGCGGACGCGGTCCGCGACCCGCGCGGTTTCGCGGTCAAGTTCTATACCGAAGAGGGCAATTACGACCTCGTCGGGAACAACACCCCGGTGTTCTTCATCAAGGACCCGATCAAGTTCCCGGACTTCATCCACTCGCAGAAGCGCGACCCGTTCACGGGCCGTCAGGAGCCGGACAACGTCTGGGACTTCTGGGCGCACTCCCCCGAGGCCACGCACCAGGTGACCTGGCTGATGGGCGACCGCGGCATCCCGGCCTCGTACCGCCACATGAACGGCTACGGCTCGCACACCTACCAGTGGACCAACGCCGACGGCGAGGTCTTCTTCGTCAAGTACCACTTCAAGACCAACCAGGGCGTCCGCTCGCTGTCCTCCGAGCAGGCCGCCGAGATCGCGGGCAAGGACCCGAACTCGCACCAGACGGACCTGCTGCAGGCCATCGAGCGCGGGGTGAACCCCTCCTGGACCCTCTACGTCCAGATCATGCCGGCGGCCGAGGCGGCGGACTACCGCTTCAATCCCTTCGACCTCACCAAGGTGTGGCCGCACCAGGACTACCCGCTGCAGCGCGTGGGCCGCCTGGTCCTGGACCGCAACCCGGACAACGTCTTCGCCGAGGTCGAGCAGGCCGCCTTCTCCCCGAACAACTTCGTCCCGGGCATCGGTCCCTCGCCCGACAAGATGCTCCAGGGCCGCCTCTTCGCCTACGCGGACGCCCACCGCTACCGCCTGGGCGTCAACCACACCCTGCTCGCGGTGAACGCGCCGAAGGCGACGACCGCGCAGAACTACGGCCGCGACGGCTTCATGGCGGTCAACGGCCAGGGCCGCGGCGCGAAGAACTACGAGCCGAACTCCTACGACGGCCCGGTGGAGACCGGCCGCCCCCTGTCCGCCCCGCTGGCGGTGACCGGCCACACGGGCACCCACGAGGCCCCGCTGCACACCAAGGACGACGACTTCTTCCAGGCGGGCGAGCTGTACCGCCTGATGTCCGCGGACGAGAAGTCGCGTCTGATCGCCAACATCGCCGGCGGCCTCTCCCAGGTCTCCCGCGACGACGTGATCGAGAAGAACCTGGCCCACTTCCACGCCGCCGACCCGGAGTACGGCAAGCGCGTGGAGGAGGCGGTCCGCGCCCTGCGCGAGGACTGACCCACAGGCGGCCCGCGACCGCCGGACGGCCCGGATGAGGGGTGGCCGGCCGGCGGTGGCGGGCTGGGGCCTGTCGTCAAATTCGCGTCGTCCGCCCGGAGGGCGGGCCGCGCGGCGGCATGGGGGTCCCCCCGCGCGAGGTTGTTCGAGCGTGGGGGAGCGTGCGATCGCAAGGCGCCGGAGCGCCCTCGTGGCGGAGCCACGTGGGCGGTTCGGCAACGCGGCGAGCGCGCGTGCCAGGCGTCGCCGGGCAGGCGGGAATTTGACGACAGGCCCCGAGGCAAGGACCGCGGCGGCGTGCGAGCCAGTGCGGTGGTGAAGGTTCCGGGCACTGCTTCTTCGACCTGAGGGGAGCAGCGCCGCGGCTCCGTCGCACCCGCCGCGGTCCCAGCCGCTTTCCGCACCACCCGCAGACCCCGTCCGGCGGCGCGAACGTTCTGTCGCGCCCAGCCTCGCACCGCCGGACGGCCACAACCGAAGACCTCACCGGCCGAGCGGCGCCGGATGCGGACGGTCCCGCATCCGGCGCCTTTCGGCGTTCGTGGGGGTGCGGATCGGCACGACCCGCAGGACGCTGAAGGAATGGCACATCCAACGGAGCATCCGCACATCGTGGTGCACTCGCCGGCCCTGGACGGCTCCAGGCGGGTCACGGAGGGCGACGAGACACTGGGGATCGCCACGCACGTCGACGACGTCAGCGAGATCCTGCGCCTGGCCGACCTGTACGTCACGGACGTCGAGGAGAGCGAGCTCATCGAGTGGCAGGGCGGCGGCCCGGACGACTGGCCGGGGCTGTCGGAACACCACGAGGGACCGTGAGCACATGCGTACGCCTACGCCCGGGAACGTAGGACGTCTACGCAAACCTCAAATCCAGCTCTGAACATGGTTCAAGAGGCTTCAGCCGCACCCGCCGGCGGGCATATTCACGTTACATGGGGCCCGCCGACACGGGGGCGGCGGGCTCCATGACGGGGGAAACGGGAGATCGCACGGGGGAAACGGGGGATCTCACGGGGGAAACGGGGGACGGCTCCTGGCAGCCGGGCACGCGAAAGGGGCGGTCCAACCGGCAGGTTGGACCGCCCCTCAGCTGTCGGCCGGGTCAGACCTTCAGCGCCCTGATCGACGTCGGGGCGTGCCCCGGCTCCGTCGCCAGCTCCTCGAACTCCACGACGTTGCTGATGTCGTTGGTGGTCGACATGGCGATGTTGGTGACGCGCTCCAGGATCGCCTCGACGACGACCGGCACCTGGAACTCGGCGGCGAGCTTCTTGGCCTGCTCCAGGGCCGCACCCAGCTCGTTCGGGTCGGTCACCCGGATCGCCTTGCAGCCCAGGCCCTCAACGACCTTGACGTGGTCGACGCCGTAGACGCCGAGCTCCGGCGAGTTGATGTTCTCGAACTCCAGCTTGACCTGGAAGTCGATGTCGAACGCCCGCTGCGCCTGGCGGATCAGGCCCAGGTAGGAGTTGTTCACCAGGACATGGACGTACGGGATCCTGTGCTGCGCGCCGACCGCCAGTTCCTCGATCATGAACTGGAAGTCGTAGTCACCGGACAGGGCGACCACCTGCGCCTCCGGGTCCGCCTTCGCGACGCCCAGCGCGGCCGGGATGGTCCAGCCGAGGGGGCCCGCCTGGCCGCAGTTGATCCAGTGGCGCGGCTTGAAGACGTGCAGCATCTGGGCGCCGGCGATCTGCGAGAGACCGATCGTGGAGACGTAACGGGTCTCCGGGCCGAACGCCTTGTTCATCTCCTCGTAGACGCGCTGCGGCTTGATCGGGATGTCGTCGAAGTGCGTACGGCGCTGGAGAGTCGCCTTCTTCTCCTGTGCCGAGGCCGCCCACGCGGAGCGGTCGGGCAGCCTGCCTGCCGCCTTCAGCTCCCTCGCCACCTCGACGAAGAGCTCCAGGGCCGCCTTCGCGTCGGACGCGATGCCGTAGTCCGGGGCGAAGATCTTGCCGATCTGGGTGGGTTCGACGTCGACGTGCACGAACTTGCGGCCGGCCGTGTAGACGTCGAGCTTGCCGGTGTGGCGGTTGGCCCAGCGGTTGCCGATGCCGAGGACGAAGTCCGACTCCAGGAAGGTCGCGTTGCCGTAGCGGTGCGAGGTCTGCAGGCCCACCATGCCGGCGTTCAGCTCATGGTCGTCGGGCAGGACGCCCCAGCCCATCAGGGTCGGGACGACCGGGGTGCCCGTCAACTCGGCGAACTCGACGAGGAGTTCGGCGGCGTCGGCGTTGATGACACCGCCGCCCGCGACGATCAGCGGCCGCTCGGACTCGTTCAGCAGCCCGATCGCCTTCTCGATCTGGGCGCGGGTCGCGGCCGGCTTGTAGACCGGGAGCGGCTCGTACGTCTCCGGGTCGAACTCGATCTCGGTGAGCTGCACGTCGATCGGCAGGTCGATGAGGACCGGGCCCGGACGCGCGGAGCGCATCAGGTGGAAGGCCTGCTGGAAGACGCCGGGCACCTGGGCGGCCTCCAGGACCGTGACCGCCATTTTCGCGACCGGCTTGGCGATCGAGGCGATGTCGACGGCCTGGAAGTCCTCTTTGTGGATCACGGCGGTCGGCGCCTGGCCCGTGATGCACAGGATCGGGATGGAGTCCCCGATCGCCGAGTACAGGCCGGTGATCATGTCGGTCCCCGCGGGCCCCGAAGTGCCGATGCAGACACCGATGTTGCCCGCGTGGGTGCGGGTGTAGCCCTCCGCCATGTGCGAGGCGCCCTCGACATGGCGGGCGAGGGTGTGGTTGATGCCGCCGGAGGCCTTGAGCGCCGCGTAGAACGGGTTGATCGCCGCGCCGGGCACACCGAACGCGTTGGTGACGCCCTCGCGCTTGAGAATCTCAACTGCCGCGCGGGCAGCGGTCATACGTGCCATCGAGTACTCCTGCTTCGGCTGTCGGACCAGCCCTCCCGTCGCGCCCCGCGGTGAGCTCTTCCGTATTCGGCTTCCATCCATAGTTTCCACATTGCGGAAACTATTTTCTACTATCTGGAAGCAATGTAAGTGGGCGGAGGAAGGCCGTCAAGAGACGGACAAGCGGGGGCCCGCTGGAGGACGATGTGGGCCATGTCAGAGAGCGTCTCGGTGCGCTGTCCGGCCTGCGGGCGCGAGCACCTCTATGCGGCGCCGTCGTATCCGTGCACGTGCGGGGCGCCGGTCGCCCCGCCGCTGGACCGGCACGGGACGGCGACGGCCGTCACCCATCGAGCCTGGGCGGAGGACTGGGTCACGGTGCAGTGCGGCTGCTGCGGCCGCCGGGACCAGTGGCCGCGCCCGGAGCTGGGCTGTCCCTGCGGGACGGTGCTGCGGATCCCGGTGGCCGGACAGACCGCCACGGCACAGGCGAGCGCCGAGGCCGGCCCCGCTCCGGCGAAACGCCGCCGGCCCTTCCAGCCCGTCACCATCCGCACCGCCCGGGACGCGGTGACGGCCGCCGCCGTGTATCTGCGCTGGCTCGGCTACCGGGACATCCGCCGGGCCGACCAGCGGCCCCCGTCCGGCATCGGCATCGCCGCGCGCGGCCTGCTGGCCCAGGTCGACCCGACCGTGCGCCCGGCCTCGCTGCGGGACGTGGAGTGCCTGTGGCTGACCGCCATGACGGAGTCGGCGGCCTGCGCCTACTTCTCCCTGGCCGGATACGCCACCGACGCCCGCACCCGCGCGGACACCCTCGGCGTCCCCCTGTTCGTCCTCGACCTCACGGGCACCCCGCAGCCGGTCAACAGCCTTGCCGACGAGCTGGACGCCACCGGGGTGCGGTAGCTCCGCCCGCGACGAGCGGAGGGCCATGGACACCCCCGCTCGAACGCGTTCACGTAACCGCGAGTTCACTGCTCCCACTCGGTGCGGTACCGCAGCGCGATGTCGTAGTAGCCCGGGACGGTGAGCAGGCCGACGACGATGCCCGCCGGCCCCCAGCCACCCGCCGAAGCCCGGGACCAGGGCCACGACGACACCGGTCACGATCTCGATGATCCCCTGCGTACATGGCCGCCTGGGCGCTGCCGGAACGATGTCGTCGATCCAGGGCGCGAGGTGGCCGGGCGGCCAGTCGACGGGCAGGTTGGCGTGGCCGACGCCGAGCAGGGCGAACCAAGAGACCGGCGGCATGTCCGTCACCCGGCGCCCCTGCCGCCTGATGGCCGCGGACGGCCGGCCGCACCCACGCCGCTTCCCCTCGCCGACGCACAGGCCGCCCACGTCTCGGCCGGCTTCGAACCCCGGCGCGAGGGCTACGAGGCCTGTCTCGCCCCCCGGGACGGGCGCTGCTGCGCGCTGCTCCAGCCGGCCGTCCGATTCCGGCTGTCCGATGCCGGCCGCCCGCTACAGGGCGTACTTCTCCCGAAGTTCCACCTTCCGCACCTTCCCGGACACCGTCATCGGGAAGGCCTCCAGGATCCGCATCCGGCTCGGCACCTTGTAGTGGGCCAGCCGGCCCTCGCAGAAGGCGCGCACGTCCTCCAGCGTCGGCGGGTCGGCCGGGTCGCGCGGGATGACGCAGGCGAGGACCTCCTCGCCGTACTTCTCGTGCGGTACGCCCACGACCTGGACGTCCGCGATCTTGGGGTGGCCGTAGAGGAACTCCTCGATCTCGCGCGGGTAGATGTTCTCGCCGCCCCGGATGATCATGTCCTTGATGCGGCCGACGATCTCGACGTAGCCGTCCTCGCGCATCACCGCCAGGTCGCCGGTGTGCATCCAGCGGCCGGGGTCGACGGCCTCGGCGGTCTTCTCGGGCTCGTTCCAGTAGCCGAGCATCACGCTGTAGCCGCGGGTGCACAACTCGCCGGGGACCCCGCGGGGTCGGGTCACTCCGGTGGCCGGGTCGACGACCTTCACCTCGATGTGCGGCAGGACCCGGCCGACCGTACCGGTGCGGTGTTCCAGGTCGTCGTCCCTGCGGGTCTGCAGGGAGACCGGGGACGTCTCCGTCATGCCGTAGCAGATGGAGACCTCCCCCATGTGCATCTCGGCGACCACCCGCTTCATCACCTCGACCGGGCAGGGCGAGCCCGCCATGATGCCGGTGCGGAGGGTGGAGAGGTCGTAGCTCGCGAAGTCGGGGAGGTTCAGCTCCGCGATGAACATGGTGGGGACGCCGTACAGGGAGGTGCAGCGCTCCTGCTGGACGGCTTCGAGGGTGGCCCTGGGATCGAAGGACGGGGCCGGGATGACCATGCACGCGCCGTGCGAGGTCGCCGCGAGGTTGCCCATGACCATGCCGAAGCAGTGGTAGAAGGGCACGGGGATGCAGATGCGGTCCTGCTCGGTGTAGGCGATCAACTCACCCACGAAGTAGCCGTTGTTGAGGATGTTGTGGTGGGAGAGCGTGGCCCCCTTGGGGAAGCCCGTCGTGCCCGAGGTGTACTGGATGTTGATGGGGTCGTCGCAGGACAGCTCCTCGTACGAGGCCTCGGCGGTCCCGCGGCCGAGCAGGGCCTGCCAGCTCGGGTCGCCGATGTACACGACCTCCCGCAGCTCGGGGCACCTGCCCCGCACCTCCTCGACCATCGCCCGGTAGTCGCTCGTCTTGTGGCTGAGGGAGGCGAAGAGCAGCGAGATCCCGGCCTGCTTGAGGACGTACTCGACCTCGTGGGTGCGGTAGGCCGGATTGATGTTCACCATGATCGCGCCGATGCGGGCGGTGGCGTACTGGACCAGCACCCACTCGGCGCAGTTGACCGCCCAGATGCCCACCCGGTCGCCCTTGGCGACCCCGGCCGCGGCCAGCGCCCGCGCCAGCTCCTCGACGTCCGCACCGAATCGGGCGTACGTCCAGCGCCGCCCGGACTCCACGTCCACCAGCGCCTCGCGGTCCGGCCAGGTCGCCACGGCCCGGTCCAGGTTGGCGCCGATGGTGTCCCCGAGCAGGGCGGTCGGGCTCGTCCCGTGCGTGTACGACAGTGCGGTCACCGGAAGTCCTCCTCGCGGTACTCGTCGGCCGAGCCCGCGGCGGTCGCCTCGCGCAGCTCGATCCTGCGGATCTTGCCGGAGACGGTCTTGGGCAGCGGCGCGAACTCCAGGCGGCGGATGCGCTTGTACGGGGCGAGGACCTCGCGGGAGTGCTCGAACAGCACCTTCGCGGTGTCGGGGCCCGGCTGCCAGCCCTCGGCGAGGACGACGTACGCCTTGGGGACGGCGAGGCGCAGCTCGTCCGGGGCGGGCACGACGGCCGCCTCGGCCACCGCCTCGTGCTCCAGGAGCGCGCTCTCCAACTCGAAGGGGCTGATCTTGTAGTCGGAGGCCTTGAAGACGTCGTCGGCGCGGCCCACGTAGGTGATGTAGCCGTCGGCGTCGCGGGCGCCGATGTCGCCGGTGCGGTAGTAGCCGCCGGCCATCGCCTCCGCCGTACGGTCCGGGTCGCCGTGGTAGCCGGTCATCAGGCCGACGGGCCGGGCGGACAGGTCGAGGGCGATCTCGCCCTCGGCGGCTCCGGGGGCGCCCGTCACCGGGTCGAGGAGCTCCACCTTGTAGCCCGGGCTGGGCCGTCCCATCGAGCCGGTCTTGAGTTCCTGGCCCGGGGTGTTGGCGACCTGCACGGCCGTCTCGGTCTGGCCGAAGCCGTCCCGGATGGTGACGCCCCAGGCGCGCCGGACCTGCTCGATGACCTCGGGGTTCAGGGGCTCGCCGGCCGCCACGACCTCGCGCGGCGGGGTGCGCAGCTGGGTCAGGTCGGCCTGGATGAGCATCCGCCACACGGTGGGCGGGGCGCAGAAGGTGGTCACCCCTGCGCGGTCCATCTCGGCCATCAGCCGGGCCGGGTCGAAGCGGGTGTAGTTGTGGATGAAGACGGTCGCCTCCGCGTTCCACGGGGCGAACAGGTTCGACCAGGCGTGCTTGGCCCAGCCGGGCGAGGAGATGTTCAGGTGCACGTCACCGGGCTTGAGGCCGACCCAGTACATCGTCGCCAGGTGGCCGATCGGGTACGAGGTGTGGGTGTGCTCGACCAGCTTGGGCCGGGCGGTGGTGCCGGAGGTGAAGTACAGCATGAGCGGGTCGTCCGCGAGCGTGGGGCCGTCGGGGAGGAACTCGGCGGGGGCGAGGGCGTACGCGTCCTCGTACGGCTCCCAGCCCTCCTCCGGCAGACCACCGACACAGATGCGGGTGTAGGCGCCGGGGACGTCGTCGAACTTGGGGGTGTCCTCGGCCCGTACGATCACGTGCTTCACTCGCCCCCGCTCGACACGGTCGCGCAGGTCGGCGGGGCCGAGCAGCGGGGTGGCCGGGATGACCACGGCGCGCAGCTTCATCGCCGCGAGGGCCGTCTCCCACAGCTCGGCCTGGTTGCCGAGCATGACGAGGATCCGGTCCTCGGCGCGGACACCGCGCTCGCGCAGCCAGCCGGCCACCCGGTCGGAGCGGTCGGACATCTCCGCGAACGAGACCCGGACCTCGCTCCCGTCCTCCTCGACGATGTGCAGGGCGGTCCGGTCGTTGCCGTCGGCGATGACGTCGAACCAGTCGAGCGCCCAGTTGAAACGCTCGGGCCGGGGCCAGCTGAAACCCTCGTACGCCTTCGCGTAGTCCTCGCGGTGCTCCAGCAGGAAGTCCCGCGCACTGCGGAAGAGCTCCGTCGCCGTCGTCATCGTGGTTACCCTCCTCATCACCGGACCATTGCCGGGCGGCTCTCTGCCATCGTGTAATCCGTGATGCAGGTCTCACTACCCCCGAACGGGGGTGTGCGCTGCAGGGAGAGGGCAAGCAGGTGATGGCAGACGCGGCCGGGGCGGCCGAGATACGCAATGCGCTGGTACGGCTGCGGCGCACGACCGGGCTGCCGGTCGCCTTCGGCGGCCTGGTGGAGCCGGGCCGCCGGCAGATGCGCATCAGCGAACTCAGCGGCACCGAGACGCCCGCGCTGAGCGGGCTGCCGGTGACCGCCGGCAACGGCCTGGGCGGCCGGGCGGTGGCGCTCATCCGGGCGTGCGCGGTGACGGACTACTCCTCCTCGCGGCAGATCAGCCACGAGTACGACATCCCGGTCGCCACGGAGGGGCTGCGTTCGATCCTCGCGGTGCCGGTGGTCGTGCGACGCCGGGTACGGGGTGTGCTCTACGGCGCCCTGCGCACGGCGCAGCCGCTCGGTGACCGGACGCTGGGTGCGGCGATGGAGGCCGCGCGGGACGTGGAGCAGGCACTGGCCGTGGGGGACGTGGCGCGGGGACTGCTGGCGGCGGCCGCCCCCGGCGAGCCGGAGCGGGCCCCGGCGGCGGGTGCCGCCTGGGAGCAGGTGCGGGAGGCCCACGCGGCCCTGCGGGCACTCGCGCCCCGGATCGCGGATCCCGCACTGCGCTCGGAACTGCTCGGCGTGTGCGGGTTGCTGACCCCGAAGACGCAGGCTCCCGAGGTCGATCTGGCCCCCCGCGAGCTGGACGTACTGGCCTGTGTGGCGGCGGGAGCCACGAACGCGGTGGCCGCCGAGCGACTGGGGCTGCGTGCCGAGACGGTCAAGGGGTACCTGCGGTCGGCGATGCGGAAACTGGGTGCTCACACCCGTGGCGAGGCGGTGGCCGCGGCGCGCCGGGCGGGGCTGCTGCCGTAGCTCCCTATTCGGTCGCCGGAGCCTTGAATTTCTCCATGCCTGACCGTTGTTATATCCCTCACCACGGCATCCATCCGAATTTCGCAGAGAGATTGCCTAGAATTTGGCCCGAACACGACACTCGGAGGGGAGCGGCGACCGTGCGAGGGGACTTGAGGGAGCCTGCCAGACGCCACCCCGACCTGGTCATCGGCCGGGACGAGCTGCTCAGCGCGGCACGCGAGCAGCTCGCGCGGGGCGGCAGCGTGCTGCTCCACGGCCCCGCCGGAATAGGAAAGTCGACCGCTCTGCGGGCATTGGCATCCGAATACGGGACAGCCGCCCGCACCGTGCTGCGCTGCTCGGCGACCGAGTCCGAATCCCACCTCCCCTTCCTGGCCCTCGCCGACCTGCTCGGCCTGGTCGTGGACCAGGTGTACGACAAGCTGCCCGCCGCCCAGCGCACGGCACTGGAGTCGGCGCTCACCGGCCGCGGCGAGTCCACCCTCCAGCGCGACGGCCTCGCCCTGCGCCTGGCCGTCCTGTCGGCGCTGCGCGCGCTCGCCGAGCAGGGCCCCGTCCTCGTCGTGGCGGACGACCTGCAGTGGCTGGACCCGGCGAGCGCGGAACTCCTCGGCTTCGCCGCCCGCCGCCTGGGCGACACCCCGGTTCAACTGCTGTGCGCGGTACGCACCGAGGGCCAGGAGTACGACCGCCATCTGAGCGCCTCCCCGCCCGACACCCTGGCCGTGCGGCTCGGCGGGCTCTCCCGCGCCCAGGTGTCCGCGCTGCTCGACCACCGCGGCTACACCGGCCTGCCGCGGTCCACCGTCCGGGACATCCACCGCACCAGCGGCGGCAACCCGTTCTTCGCCCTCGAACTGGGCCGCGCCCTGGCGGAGAGCCCGACCCCGCCGCGGCCGGGCGAGCCGCTGCCGGTGCCCACCTCGCTGCGCGCCCTCGTCCTGAACCGGCTCGACATGCTCTCCGTCGAGGCCCGCCGCACCCTGCTGGTGGCCAGCGTGGGCGCCCGCCCCACCCTGGCCCTGCTGCACGAGGCCGGCCGGGAGAACGCCGAGGCCGAGACCGCGCAGGCGGCCGAACTGGGGCTGCTGGCGACCGAGCCGGAGGGCCCCGCCGTACGCTTCGCGCATCCGCTGATCTCGGCCGCGCTGTACGCGGAGGCGCCCGCGCAGGACCGGCGGGCCGCGCACGCCGCGCTGTCCACGGCGGCCTCCGACCCGATCGAGCGCGCCCGTCACCTCGCCCTCGCGACCACCGGCACCGACCCGGAGGCCGCGGCCCGGCTCGCCGAGGCCGCCGCCACGGCCCGGGACCGCGGGGCACCCTCGGTCGCCGCCTCGCTCGGACTGCTCGCCGCCCGGCACACCCCGGCCGACGGCGAGCCGGGCCCGGACGAGCGCCGGCTGGAGGCGGCCGAGGACGCGATCACCGCCGGTGAGGTGGACCTCGCCCGGGACATCGCCCGCGACGTGCTGACCCGGGCCGCTGGGCCCGCCGACCGGGTGCGGGCCTGGATGGTGGTCATCGAGGCCGCCGGGCAGGCCCTCGGCGAGGTCGACACCGTCTACCCGCAGGCGCTGGCCGACGCCGGCGACGACCCGGGGCTGCTGGCCCAGGTCCACTACCAGCTGGCCTGGCGCGGACTGGTCGTGGAGGGCGACTTCGCGATCGGCCGGGAGGAGGCCGCGCACGCCGCCGAGCTCGCCGCCCGGGCCGGCGACCGGCGCACCGAACTCCTCGCGCTGGCCTTCCAGGCGACGACCGAGACCCTGATGGGCCACCCGGACGCCCCCGCGACCATCAAACGCGCACTGAAGGAACCTCAGCTCCCCGACGTGGCCTGCCACCACAACGGGGCGGGCGCGACCCGCTACCGCTGGCTGATCATGAGCGACCAGCTGCCCGAGGCCCGCTCCACCGTCAACGCGCTGCTGCGCGAGGCGCGCCGGCGCGGCATGGTCGAGAGCGAGGTGCACTTCGTGCGTCTGCTCGCCGAGACCGAACTGCGCACCGGGCACTGCGGCCGGGCCCTGGACCTGGCCCGGGAGAGCATGCGGCTGGCCCGTGACTCGGGGATCGGCGAGATGTCCTCCGCCGTGCTCGCCTCCCTCGCCGAGGCCTCCGGCGGGGACGTGGAGCGGGCGCTGACGCTGGGCCGCGAGGCGGTGGAGCTGGCCGAGCGGGCCGGCGACCAGATGTACATCTCCCGGGGGCTGACCGCGCTCGGGCACGCCCAACTGGTCGCCGGGGACGCCGAGGGCGCGGTCCGCTCGCTGCGCCGGGTGCGGGACCTGGAGAACGGGCTCGGCATCACCGACCCCGCGCGCGGCCGCTGGCACGGCGACCTCGCCGAGGCCCTCGTCCGCACCGGCGAGCTGGACGAGGCGCAGCAACTCCTCGACACGGCGCGCGAACACGCCGTGCGGCTCGGGCGCGAGGGCGTGCTGGCCGTGCTGGACCGGGCCGAGGCACTGGTACGGGCCGCACGCGGCGAGCACGAGGCCGCGTTCGCCCAGCTGACGTCGGCGCAGCACCGGCTCGCCAAGCTGGGTTACGGCCTGGAGGAGGCCCGCGCCGCGTTCGCGCTGGCGTCGCTGCGTCCCGGCCGGACGGGGCGCGCGTCGTACGACGAGGCGGCCCGGCTGTTCCGCCGTTGCCGGGCGCTGCCCTGGGTGCGTCAGGTGGAGGCGGCCGCCGTGGCGAGCCCGGTGGAACCGATCGCCCCCACTGCCGCGTCGGAGGGCCTGGAAGGGCTCGCCGCGATGGAACGCCAGGTCGCAGCGCTCGTCATGGAGGGCGCGACCAACCGGGAGATCGCCGCGCGGCTGTTCATCAGCGTGAAGACGGTCGAGGCGACACTGACCCGGGTCTACCGCAAGCTGGGGATCCGCTCGCGCGTGGATATCGTCCGTTTGGCGGCGGCACGGCGAGCGAAGTGACGGCGCGCCAGGTTAACTGAACCCGACCGAGGGTTTTCCCTTACACAACCCCCTAGGGGGTTCCCTCATTGGGAGCCGGGGGTTTTGCGTCCTAGCTTGAGGACGTGCCGCTCGCCCGGGCATACGGGGGTCGGTCCCGCGGCCCCCGTGCTCAACCCCCCACACCCGCGCGACCCCCCACCGGCAACCCCCACTGAGGAGACTCATGTTCGGGTCCAACCGTGCCAGGAAGACCGCCGCGGTAGTCACGGCGGCCGCTGCAGCGGCCGCCGGCGCACTGCTCGGCGCGCCTTCCGCGGCAGCCGCGCCCCAGCCCATCGTGGGCGGCACCACGACCACGACCACGGCCTACCCGTTCGTCATGCAGATCACGGACGCCTCGCAGAACCAGTTCTGCGGCGGCACCCTCGTCTCGGCCACCAAGGTGATCACCGCCGCTCACTGCATGGTCGGGGAGAGCGCCGGCAGTGTCAGAGTCGTCGGCGGCCGCACCTACCTGAACGGCACCAACGGCACGGTCAGCAAGGTCAGCAAGATCTGGATCAACCCGGACTACACGGACGCCACCAACGGCGACGACGTGGCCGTACTGACGCTGTCGACGTCGATGCCGTACACGACGGCCTCGTACGTCTCGTCCTCGGACACGTCGGTGTACGCGGCCGGCACCACCGCCCGCATCCTCGGATGGGGCACCACCTCGGAGAACGGCAGCTCCTCCAACCAGCTGCGGACCGCGACCGTGCCGATCGTGGCCGACGCCGGCTGCAAGAGCTCCTACGGTTCTGACTTCGTGCAGACCGACATGGTTTGCGCCGGATACACATCCGGCGGCGTAGACACCTGCCAGGGCGACAGCGGCGGTCCCCTGCTCATCGGGGGCGTCCTGGCAGGGATCACTTCTTGGGGCAACGGCTGTGCGGAGGCGGGGTACCCGGGTGTCTACACCCGGCTGACCACCTTCTCCAGCCTGGTGACCGCACAGGTCAACTCGTAGGACGAGTGCTCCAGAAGATCTCCTGAGCATCCCTCAGGTGAGAGACAAGGGGGCGTTGCGGGCTACCACGAGCAGCTCGCAGCGCCCCCTTTCCAAGCGCTGCCCGTCGCGCGGGTGGCGCTACTTGTCGGCGGTGAGCCTGCCCGCCGCGCCCCAGCTGTCCGTCGGCACCTCGTGGATCCACACCTGAACCGTCTCGGCCGGGATCCGGTAGGCGTCGACGAAGGCGTCGGTGATGCGCTTGACGAGGTCGCGCTTGAGCTCGGTGTCGCGGGGACCCTGCTGGACGGTGACGATCGGCATGACTGAACTCCCTTGAATACGCTGCCTGTCGGGGCCTGATGCGGTCCCTTTCGGTGAGTACAGTCCATCGCGTCGGGCGCCCGCGACCAAGAGCCGGACCGCGACCGCAGCGATCAGTTCTCGTGATCGCCGCAGGCCAGCAGCAGGGTGTCCAGGTGCGGGGGCGGGGCGCTGAGGGGCACGGCGAGGCCCGTGGACAGGGCGAGGCCCGGCGCGCGGAACGGCACGAAGGCGACGCGGGGGCTGTGCAGCACGCGCGCGTGGGACGCGTACACGACGGTCCACAGCGGGCGGCTGCCGATGGTGGCGAGGGTGTCCTGGAGGGAGCCGCTCGCCGGTCCGGGCCGCGGCTCGAACCCGGCCTCGTGACAGGCGCCGACGACCAGGTCGACCAGGGCGGGGTTGTTGCGGCGCTCGGTGAGGGCGAGCGGGACCTCGGCCAGTTCCTCGATGCCGATCTCCGCGCGGCCGGCAAGGGGGTGGGTGGCGGGGAGGGCGGCCACAAGCGGGTCGGGCCACAGGGGCAGCACGCGTACTCCGGGCACGGGTTCGACGGCCCGTACGAACGCGGCGTCCAACTGGCCGCCCGCGACCCGGGCCAGGCGTTCGGCGACCGGCAGCGAGAACAGTTCGACGGGCACGTCCGGCGCGCGGCGCGCGAACGCGGCGAGCACACGGTCGAGATGTGTACCGAGGCCCGTGCTGGTGCCGATCCTCAGGCCGGGCGGCGGGGCGACGGCGGCACGCGCCCGGTCGGCCGCCGCCAGTACCTCGCGCGCCTCGGGCAGCAGCCGCTCCCCCGCCGCCGTCAGCCGCACCCGGCGCGGCGTCCGGTCGAACAGCTCGGCGCCCAGCTCCCGCTCCAGGCGCTGTATCTGCATGCTCACCGCGGACTGCACGATGTGCAGCCGTTCGGCCGCCCGCCCGAAGTGCAGTTCCTCGGCGACGGTCACGAAATAGGTGAGCTGCCGCAGTTCCATGGGCTCGACTCTAGAGGGGCCGGGCAGGCGGCTGTTTGAATGAACGCCCGCTGTGTGACCGAGCGCCCGAGGGGCGCGACCGGAGGAGAGCGATGCACATGGTGTCCACGGACCGCTTCCTCGCCTTCGCCGCGATGTCCCTGCTGGTGATCGTGATTCCGGGCCCCAGCGTCCTGTTCGTCATCGGCCGCGCGCTCGCCCACGGACGCCGTACGGCGGTGGCGACGGCGATCGGCAATGTGTTCGGCTCGTATCTGCTGGTGGTGGCGGTCGCGATCGGCATCGGCTCGCTGGTGGAGCGCTCGGTGGCGGTCTACCTGGCGGTGAAACTCGCAGGCGCGGCCTACCTGGTGTACCTGGGTGTCCAGGCCTTCCGGCATCGGGGGCAGCTCAAGGCGTCGGCGATCCGCACGCAGCCGACGGGGCCTGCGCGCGGCGATCTGAGGACGGTGCTCGACGGGGTGCTCGTCGGGGTGACCAACCCGAAGGGGGTGGTCTTCTTCGCGGCCGTACTCCCCCAGTTCGTGGACCACGCGGCGGGCCACGTCCCGCTGCAGATGCTGCTGCTCGGCCTGATCCCGATCTCGATCGGCCTGGTCACGGACACCCTGTGGGGCCTGACCGCCTCGGCCGCCCGCACCTGGTTCGCCCGATCCGACCGCCGCCTGTCCCTGATCGGCGGCGCGGGCGGCTTCGCGATGATCGGGCTGGGCCTGACGGTGGCGGTGACGGGCCGGGCGGACTGAGGCTTACGGCATCACGGTCCCGAACCGGATGTCGTACGACGTCCCCGGATGCATGGTGTCGAGCATCCGCACCGCTTCCTCCTGGAGTTCCGCGCGCTGGGCCTTGCCGAGAGTGCCGAACGGCTCGATGACGAGCGCGTCCTCCTCCAGCTTCCACACCCCCGCCAGGAAGCCGTCGACGAGGAACGTGCAGTACGCCTGATTGCCCACCCAGCTGCGCCCCCAGTACTCGGCCGGGACGACCCGGGTGCGGTCGGCATGGGAGAGGAGCACGTTGTCGAACTCGGGGAGGAAACGGGCCGGCGCCGGAGTCTCCGCATCGGGCCGCGGCGCCTCCGGCAGATCGAAGAGCTCGACCCCGCCCTCGTCCCGAAAGGTGACAAGCTGCGGCCGAAGCCGCTCGAAGACCTCCCGCAGCCGGGTCAGCCCGGCCCACGTCTGCATGTCCTTGACGGATGCGGGCCCGAAGGCGGCGAGGTAGCGCAGGACGGTGGCGTCGGGGGACGGGGCGGCTTCGGCGGGAGCCGGGGCCGGGGCCGGGGCCGGGGCGCCCGGCGAGGCCACGGCCGGGGCGGTGGCACTCGCCGGAGTCGCGCTCGGCGCAGCCGCGTCGGGCGCACCCGCACTGCACGCAGCCCGGCCCGCTGCAGCCGCGGCGGGCGGCGCCGAGCCCTCCGCAGCCGCAGCGGTGCCCCGGGCTGCCGCGCTCGGCGGATTTACGCCCGGCGAAGTCGCGGCCGATGAAGTGGCCGCCGGGGGCATCGGGCGGGCCGTGGGGGCCTGGCTCAGCCAGTGTTGCGCGGTGGTCAGGGCGACCTGGCCGCTTTTGCCCCACAGGCCGCGAGGGGTTACCTGGACGAGGGGGAGTTTGCAGCGGGCTGCGATGGCGAGGGCCTGGGGGTCGGCATCCGGCCACTCGGTCTGCAGGGCCTCGCGCAACTGCTTCATGGTGCGCGGCGCGGCCTCGACGAGGTCGCGGGCGAGGGCGGCGAGCCGGTCGAGGTCCACGCCCACAAGTCCCTTGCGGAAGTTGCCGAGTTCACGGTCACGGGCCGGCTGGACGAGTGGACGCAGGGTGAGGGCGTCGGCCGCGGTGTGGGTGTGGATGGTCGAGCGCATGGTGACGATACGGACGACCTCGCGGTCCGCCATCAGCCCGGACAACTCCTCGGGGGTGAAGCCGTCGAGGCGGGCGGCGAGCGCGTAGTACGGCGGCTTGACGTTCTGGGCCTGCAGCCCCAGGAGATGCTCGACGGCGGCCTTGGCCGAGAGCGGGGACCGGCGCAGGAGCAGCTGCCGTTCGAGGGTCGCGCGGTTGAGCGCGCGGGTACCGAGCACAGGAGCCGTCGCTGTCGTCTTCGTCATGCCCCGCACGCTAGCCGCGCTTGCGGACACCTGCTGTCCGCAAGCCTCACGGAACCCCCGGCAGCAGCGGGCGCAGGGCTTACTAGTACCCGACCGTGCCGTGAAAGCCCCGGATGGCCAGCGACAGCAGGGGTCGGCGGTTGGCGAGGAAGGACAGGGCGGGTGCCGGCGCGGTTTCCACCTGGGTGCGGCCCACCGTCGGTCGGCCCTGGATGCGCAAGGGGACACGGCAGGTGGTTCCGTCAGGCAACTCCTGGACCAGATGGGCGCGGGCCGGCAGGCGAAAGGGCAGACGGAGCATGTCACGGTGCACGGCGCGCACCGCAGCCGTGGTCCCGGTGCCGGTCAGTTCGGAGCGGGTGCTGTCCGCTTCCCTTTCCAGCGTGATGGTGCCCATCTGTTTGGGGATTCCCCACAGGGTGCGTCCGCCGACCAGGGCCTGTTCGTTGTCGACCCAGGCGGCGACCGTGCTGGCGGCCGGGCGGCGCCGGTGCCAGACGGCCAGGGTGATGAGGAACTCCCGGTAGGCGAGGACGCCGCCGGGCTGGTAGTCGACCCAGAAGGTGACCAGCGTGCAGCGCTTGCGGGCCACCCACGGCCGGACCCCGCTCGGGAGCGGCCAGGACGGCAGCTCGGCCTGGGGTACCTGCCACACCGAGCTGATCATGTCGCCGGTCAGGTGCCACGGAGAGGGGGGAATTCCGTGCGGTGCCGGCGTCATCTCGTCCCTCGGTCTCGGAGTTCGGTCTCGTACGGGCCGCGGGCGGCAGCGTCTGCGTCCCGGGCGATGGCATCCGTGCCCAGCAGCGCGTCGACCATGTCCTCGGCCCACTGGGGCAGCAGGGCGGTGAGCGACAGCAGCCGTGCCGCGCGCGGTACGAACACCTGCGGGCGGGGCCGTTGAAGGACGCCGGCCACCGCGTCGGCCACCTGCTCGGGCCCCAGGGCGGGCAGAACGCGGGGGCGAATACCGGCTGCGGCAGCGGTGTGCACCATGTACGGCAGCAGTGCGGTGACGTGGATGCCGTCGACGCGCAGTTCGCGGTGCAGACTCCGGGAGAGGGCCAGCACGCCGGCCTTGGTCGCGCTGTAGGCCGCGAAGCCGGGCAGTGGCTTGACGGCGAGCACGCTGGCGATGTTCACGATGTGCCCGCTCCCCTGGGGGCGCATCCGCAGCGCGGCGGCGCGGCAACCGTGCACGGTTCCGGTGAGGTTGACCTGGCAGGCATAGGTCAGCGGACCGGCTTCCTGAGCGTCCAGCCGCCCCAGGGGCACGACCCCGGCGTTGTTCACCCACACGTCGAGCCGCCCGAAGCGGGCCTCGGCTGCTTGGGCGAGTTGCTCAGCAGCCTCCGCGCGGGCTATGTCCGCCTCCACCAGGGCATGTTCTCGCCCGAGTCCGGCCGCGGCTCGGTGCAGCCGCTGTCCGTCGACGTCGCCGAGCACGAGCCGGTAGCCGTCGCGGGCGAGCCGCCCGGCGATGGCGCGCCCCACCCCGCGTGCTGCTCCGGTGACGACGGCGACCGGTGACGGACCGGTGACGGCGCCTGCTTCGCGCGGCCTGCGTACGGGGCGCCAGTTGCCCTTTCCTCCCTGCACGTCCTTCCAACGATGCCGGTTCCGGTCCGTCACCGAAGGAAAGAAGAAAAGCAGCCAAGTGTTGTTGCGGGGACGACGAAGCCGCGCCCCGTGTGATGGTCCGATCAATCCGATGGGCGCCACCTGGTCGCGCCATGGTCGTTGGGGCAGGACGTGATCAGAAATGTCGATCGTCCGACCAGAATGACGGGGCGCACGAGCAAGCTCCGATTCGCCCTGGCTCTTGTGCCCTTGTCCGTCGGCGGCACCGCCCTGCTGGCCGGAAGCGCACAAGGTGCCGTAGCGGTGGCCTTCGCGGGCCAGGTACCGGTCACCGTGCACGCTGCGCGGGTCTCCGGCTCCGACCTGACGGCCTCCCCGGCGGGATCCGGCCGTGGCGGGCTGCTGCCGGCCCTGGCGACACGGCTGGAACACGCCCGTGTGGAGGACGCCTGCGTCACGTCCACCGCTCGACTGCCCCTCGTCGGAGCAGTGACGGCAGTCGTCCACATCGACCGGGCCTCCGCCACCGGCTTGACGGTGGAGGCGGGCAAAGCCACCGCGCGATCCGTGTCCGTCTCCGGCGCCGAGTTCAGCACCCCGCAGGTGTCCCTGACCCGGCCCTCGGGTCTGTTCAGCATCGGCGCGCGCAAGGTCAGCGGCCGCGAGGTCAGCACCGAGCCGCGGGCCTTCACCGCCGGGACGATCACAGCCAGTGGAGTCACCATCGACCTGCGCCAGGGCGAGGGCGGCTGCACGCGGGAGGGGCACCGGTGACCGCCGCAGTCGTCACTCACCGATGGTCGAGGTGGCGGGAATGGCGAGGCGGCCGCCCGTTCGCCGCGGGGCTGTTGCTGGCTCTGGGCGGGCTGGAGATGATCTGCGTCTCCTGGAGCGGCCTGGGGTTCCTGCGGTTCACCGGCACCGCGGGCGCGGCGTCGTGGACCCTGGGTGCGTTGTTCGCCGTGGCCGGGCTGACGACCTGGCACAACCCGCCGCTGCGCTACTTCGCCGGAGTTCTGTCCGCCGTCCTGTCCCTGGTCAGCCTGATGGCCGCCAACCTAGGCGGCCTCCTGCTCGGCTTCCTGCTCACCGCCGTGGGCAGCGCTCTGGCCCTGGCCTGGGTCCCGCAGCAGCCCGCCGCCGAGGAAGAGGAGGCGTGAGATGAGCCCGTCCGCCATGCCGCGGGCCCGTTGGGGATCCGTCTACCGCCGCGGCGGGGTGCACGATCCCGCCCTGCGCCACGGGTACGCCATGTGCCGGCGCGCCACCCGCTCCACCGGGGAGATCGAGTACGCCGTCTCGCTGTTGCTGCCCCCGCCGCTGCGGCTCGCCGTCTGGGCGCTGTACGGCGCCGTAAGAGCCGTCGACGACCTGGTCGACACGGTCGGCACCGAGACCGACGAGGCTGCCGCCGGCGTGGGACGGGCCGAGCGGCTGGAGGCATGGATCGCGGCGTTCGACGCGGACCTGCGGGAGGGCACCGGCACCGACCCGGTCCGGCTTGCCCTGATCGACACCATGCTGACCTGGAACCTGCCGCCGGAGTTCCTGCACACCCTGTTCGAGGAACTGCGCCAGGACGTCCACGGCCGGCACTTCGACACCTGGGGTGAATGGAGGCGTTACAACGGCTTCGTCAACACCCCGCTCGTGCTGCGGACCGGCTCGTTGCTGTTGCGGGCCGCGGGCCTGCCCGGCGAACCCGAAGCCCTGGCCACCGCGGTACCGGGCGCGGCCGCGGCCTGGCAGACCGCCGTCGAGGCCGTCTACCTCACCGACGCGCTCGTCGACCTCGCTGACGACCTTGGTCGCGGCCATGTTCCGCTGCCCCAGGAGGCCTTGGACGAAGCCGGCGTGCGGCGCGCGGATCTGCTGAAGCGGCGCGGCACCCCGGCCTACGAACGCATGGTGCGGGATCTGGCGGACCGGGCCCGCGGCTGGTTCGACCGCACCCCTGTCCCGCCCGTGCTGCACCCGGCCGTCGGCCTCGCACTGGGCGCCTACACCGACCTGTACCGGCTACGGCTGGCCACCCTCGCCCGCGATCCCGCCGCGCTGCTGCACCGCAGGCCCACGCTGCCCCGGGCCGCCCGTCTGCGGCTGCTGCCGCCCGCCCGCGCACGCGCCGCGCTGGCCTGCAGCCTGTACCCCTTCACCGTCGTGACCGGCTCGGCGGCCGCCTCCGCGCCACTGCCGACCAGCCCGGCCGTGGGGCCGGTCGAAGAGAGGAGACCAGCTGCCGCCCGGCAGCGGCCGGTCATCGCGCCGACGCCTCATCCGTCCGGCGCCCGCCCACCCGAGGTGCCCGCCCGGGCGATGCCACGCCACGTCGCGATCGTGATGGACGGCAACGGCCGCTGGGCCACTGCCCGCGGCCTGCCCCGAACCGACGGCCACCGCGCCGGCGCCGACGCTCTGATCGACGTCGTTCACGGTGCCCTGGAAATCGGCCTCGAGTACCTGAGCGTGTACGTGTTCTCCACCGAGAACTGGAAACGCCCCGCCGACGAACTGCACTCGCTGATGTACGAGATCCCGCGGCTCCTGCGCCGGCTGTTGGACGACAGCCGCCCGCTGAACGTGCGCGTGCGATGGGCCGGACAGCGGTCCCGGCTGCCCGCAGACGTCATCGACACCCTCGTCGAGGCCGAGCAGACGACCCGCGACTGCAGCGGGCTGACCGTGACGGCCTGTGTGAACTACGGCGGCCGCGCCGAGATCACCGCCGCCGCGGCGCAGCTCGCCCACGAGGCCGCCGCCGGAAGAATCGACCCGGCCGCGGTCTCCGAGCACGCCTTCGCCCGCTATCTGCACGTCCCCGAACTACCCGACGTCGATCTGCTCCTGCGCACCGGTGGAGACCAGCGCACCTCCAACTTCCTGCCCTGGCAGGCCACCTACGCCGAACTGCTCTTCCTCGACACCTGCTGGCCCGACATGGACCGTCGCGACCTGTGGCGGGCGATCGAACAGTTCGCACACCGCACCCGCCGCTACGGCACCGTCCCCCGGATCCGCACCCGCCCGCACGATGATCTTGCCGGTGTTGCGGCCCCGTAGCATTCCCAGGAAGGCGTCCACGATGTGTTCGAACCCGTCGACCACCGTCTCGTCCAGAGCGAGCCGGCCGCTCCGCAGATGCGGTACCGCGAACTCGTACAACTCCTCCTGGAGTTCGCGGTAGTTGCTGACCAGGAATCCCTCCATGCGCAGGCTCTTCTCCACGATGTCCGCGTAGTCGAAGCGCGGTGGCGGCGCGTCGGGGGTGTTGTACTGGCTGATCGTGCCGATGCGGACGATGCGCCCGAACTCGCGCAACGCCCCTACGGCGGCGGTCAGTTGCTCGCCGCCGACGTTGTCGACGAAGACGTCGATGCCGTCCGGTGCGGCCTTGGCGAGCAGGTCGGCGGCGGGCCCGTCGTGGTAGTCGAAGGCGGCGTCGTAGCCGACCTCCCGCACGAGGTGGCCGGCCTTCGCGGGCGAGCCCGCGCTGCCCACGAGCCGTCCGGCGCCGAGCAGGCGGGCGAACCGTCCGGTCGCGGTGCCGACCCCGCCCGCCGCGGCCGACACGAACAGGTCCTCACCCTCCTTCAGCCGCGCGATCCGGGTCAGGCCCACATAGGCGGTCAGGCCGGTGCCACCGAGGATGCTCAGGTACGCGGTCAGGGGCACGCCGTCGAAGCGGGGCAGCCGCCGGATCTCCTCCGGCGTGACCACCGCGTGGGTGCGCCAACCCTGCCGGTGGAACACGATCTCGCCCTCGGCCAGCCGGGGCGTGCGCGAGGCGATGACCCGCCCGACGGCGCGGCCCTCCAGCGGTGCGTGAAGCGCGAAGCCGCCGGGCACGTCGTCCATCATCTCGCGGTGATAGGGGTCGACGGACCAGTAGAGGTTCTCCACCAGTGCGCTGCCGGGGGTGGGCTCGGGAAGCGCGGACTCCACGAAAGCGAAGTGCTCGGCGGTGGGGAAGCCGTGCGGGCGGGCGGTCTGGTGCACGGTGAGCGCGGTCTCGTTCATGACCGGACCGTAGGGCGGGAATGCGCCTGGCGGGCAGCCGGTTGGGCTCATGCGACGGCCCGTTCCATGAGCAGTTCTCATACGTGGAGGTGAGCGCCCCGTGGCCCGCACGACCGACTCCGATCTCGCCCCGCACGAACTGCGCGTCCTGGTGGCGGTCGCGGACACCGGTGGCTTCTCGGCCGCGGCCCGGGCACTCGGTCTGACGCAGTCCGCGGTCTCCCACTCGGTGCGCGGCAGCGAGCGGAAGATCGGTGCCGTGCTCTTCGACCGCGGCCGCAGCGGCGCCCGCCCCACCCCCGCCGGAGACAAGGCCGTGGCGCACGCCCGCCGTATCCTGCGGCTGCTGGACGTCCTGACCGCCGAGGCCCGCGGTGCGGCCCGGTCGGATGCGGCGGAGGGGCCGCTGCGGATCGCGGCCTTCCGCAGTGCGGCTCTGCATCTGCTGCCGCCCGTCCTCGAGCGGCTGCGTGCCCGGCATCCCGGGATCGAGCCGCGGGTGCGGATCGTGCGCGAGGTGGGGCGCGGCACCGCGGGTGAAGTCGCCGACGGGAAGGCCGACCTCGCCATCGCCACGCTGGGCGGCTCCGTGCCGCTGCCGCCGGGTCTGGTCGCGAGCGGGCTCTTCGAGGAGCCGTACGCCCTGGTGCACGCGGCCGGACACGCCGCCCCGCGTTCGCTGCCGCTGGTCGACTGGGCCGAGAACTGCGGCTCGTACACCCGCGACTGGTGGGCCGCACAGGACTGGATTCCGAAGGCGACCGTCGAGGCCGAGGACGACGGAGCGGTGCTCTCCTTGGTGAGCGGAGGCCACGGAATGGCGATCATGCCCGCGCTCTCGCTGGTCGGAGCACCGGACACGGTCGGCATCGCCGATCTCGGCCCCCAGCGTCCGACACGCCGGGTCGGCTACGTCACCACCACCGAACTGGCCGGATCCGCCGTCGTGCGCGCCTGCGTGAGGGAATTGCGAGCCACCCCCGTTCATCTGCGACCGGTTGCGGGAACCTTGCCGACAGCCGCGCCGACCTGAGGCCGCACTGGACTCGATCTGACACAGCCAGGAGCGACCGTCCCGGTCGGTGAGCGCGCCGACGGGGAGATTACGGCCGGTGGACCAACTGCCCTGCGAGGAGCGCTCGAAGCAGCCGCGCCCCTCGTGTCCGTGGTTCGAGCCGGACCGGCCGAGCGGGACGACCTGGTCGCGGAAGGCGGCCTGCCGTCGGCGGCATTCGGCGAGCCGGTCGTTGTCGGCCCAGTGCAGGGTCAGGCCCTCGGGGCCGCCGTCGGCGTCGGTGATGCCGCCTCCAGAACGACGTCGGCGGCCAGTTCGGTCACCGGGTCGGCCAGCCGGATCGTCGTAGCTCGCGGCTTGCGTCCTTTGCCGACTCGTGGCCGCGGTAGGCCAGGCGGTGGCCGATGGCCGTCTCGATGAAGCGCTCGCCCGACCACAGGCGTCCGTGGCCGGTGGCGGTGACCTCGACGAGGGGGACGAGGGCGGCCCGGTCCTGGTCGGAGGTGCCCAGTCCGACCGAGCCGGTGGCGTCCGCGAAGGCGTGCAGCCCGAGTTCCGGGCACTCGGGCGGTCCGAACGAGGGACATTGCGTGTGTCAGCGGGGTGCGCCGAGACGCAGAGCGCCATGGTGTCCGCCATGAGGAAGAAGATCATGCGCTTGTTCGCGCTGTCGACCGTCCTGACCTGCCTGCTCGGCGCCGCCTCCGGTGAGCCGAAGGAGGGGACGGAGTACTTCCGTCTCAAGCACCCGGTCAGTGGTGTGCCCGCGCGGGAGGTGGCGGAGCTGTTCTGGTACGACTGCCCGCACTCCTACGAGCTCGAGAAGCCGCTGGAGGACTGGGCGGCACGGCAGAGCCCCCCGGTGAAGGTGGTGCGGATCCCGGCCACCTGGGAGGACCAGCCCGACATGGTCGCCTACGCCCGCCTGTACTACACGCTGGACCGGCTCGGCCTCGCGGAGAAGGAGGCGATCCCGGTCTTCCAGGCCGTACGGGACGAGGGCAAGGACCTGACCACCGAGCGGAACGTCGTGCGGTGGGCGGTCAGGCAGGGGCTCGACGTGGCGGCGGTACGGCACGCGTACACGTCGAAGGAGGTCGACGACGCGGTCAAGGCCGCCCCCGCACTGCGTGAGCGCTACCAGGTGAACGAGATGCCCACCGTGGTCGTGGCCGGCCGCTACCGCACCACGCCGATGCTGCTGGGCAGCGCGGCCAAGACCATCTCGGTGCTGGACCACCTCTACCGCACTGCGGCACGTCACTGAGCAACGGTCCGGCAGGCGGGATCTCAGCGGTAGGTGAGCAGTGGGCGGCCGTCGCCCGTGAAGTGGGCGTGGTCGTTGAAGGTGAGGAGGCTGGTCCCGGAGCCTCCCACGACGAGGGTGGTGACGGAGGCGTTCAGGACGACGCGGTTGAGGGCGACCACCGAGGCGGCCGGCAGCGACAGCAGGGTGCCGCAGAGCGCGGCGAGGACGCCGCCCGAGGTGACCACGACCGCGTCGCGGCCCTGCCCGAGGGACGCGGTCAACTCGGCCAGCGCCGCGGTCGCGCCGCCCGTGAACGCCGTCCAGCCGGTGGGGCCGGCCTCGGCGGTGTCCTCGATCCACCGTCCCAGGGCGTGGTCGAGGACCACCTGCACCACGCGGGAGTCCGCCCGGTCGTCGGACCCCGGATGCTGGGGGCAGCGGGACATCAGGGCGGTTTGGTCGTACTCGTTCCAGCGCGGATCCTCGGGTGAGGGCTTGTCGAAACGGGCCGCGTCGGCGAGGAGCCTGGCGGTGTCGCGCCGGCGGTTCAGCGTGCCGGAGACGACCTGCGGGTCGCGCAGGCCGCGGCGGGCCAGTTCCCGGCCGACGGCGGTGCCCTGTTCGCGGCCGAGTGCCGGCAGCGCGTCGTAGTCCTGCGCGCCGAAGGAGGCCTGGCTGCTGCGGCAGCGCGGCGTGATCCGCGGCTATCACGCCGAGGTCGCGCTGCCGGCGCTGAACCGGAGTGTGCAGGCGATGGTGGCGGCCACGGTCCGGCCGCTGAGCCGTGAGGTGGTGGCGGAGTTCGAGCGGTCGGTGTCCCGCCTGCCCGAGGTCCTGTCCGTGTACACGATGGCGGGCAGCGACGACTTCCTGGTGCATGTCACGGCCCAGGACATCGAGCACCTGCATGCGTTCCTGCTCGACCGGTTCACCGAACGCCGTGAGATTATGAGCTTCCGCACCATGATCATCTACCAGCATCTGACCAACCAGGTGCTGGATCCGCTGCCGTCGCCCTCGGACCCGGTCACTCGCTGAGCGGACACGGCCGCGCGTCACCAGGTGAGGTGCAGGCTCTCCGGTGACCGGTGGATCATCGTCGGCCGCATGGTGACCGGACAGTCGTCCGCCAGTCGCAGTCCCGGCAGCCTGCGGGTCAACTCCTCCAGGGTGAGGCGGAGTTGCTCGCGGGCCAGCTGGGAGCCGGGGCAGCCGTGCACGCCGAGGCCGAAGGCGAGGTGGCGCTGCGGCGGGCGGGTGATGTCGAACTCGTCGGGGCGGGGGTGCCGGGAGGGGTCCCGGTTGGCCGCGCCGAAGGCCACGAACAACGTGGCGCCGGGCGGGAGTTCGGTACCGGCGAGGGTGACCGGGCCGGTGGTGACACGGCGGAACCCCTGCAGGGCGGTGTCATGGCGGGCGGCCTCCTCGACGGCCGCCGGGATCCTCTCGGGTTCGGCGCACAGCAGCTCCCACTGGCGGGGGTGCCGGAGCAGGTGCAGGACGGTCGTGCCGATGAGTGCGGTCGTCGTCAGATGCCCGGCGATCAGCAGGTTCTGGAGATGGGCGACGAGTTCGTGACGGTGTTCCAGGGTGAGCTCGCCCTCGCCGACGACCGATGTGACGAGTTCCGTGCACAGGTCCTCGCGGGGCGCGGCGTGCCGCTCCCGTGCGTACCGGTCGAGGATGTGCTGCATCGCGACCACGTCCTCGGCCGCGGCGATCTGCTCCTCCTCCGCCAGGGGGCGGAACAGGAGTTCCTCGGCGCGATGGCCGCCGTGCACGACGGCGGGCACGTCGGCGGGGTCGAGGCCGACGATACGGCCGATGACCTCGCCGGGGAGCTTCCCGGCGTACGCCGACATCAGCTCGACGTGCCCGTCCTTCACGAACCCGTCCACCAGGGCGGCGGCTCGCTCGGCGACATGGGGCAGTACGGCCGCGACGCGCGCCGGTGACAGCGCGCGGACGATCGGCGCCCGTAACCGCTGGTGGTCCGTGCCGTCGGCGGTGACGACGACGGGCCGCCCGCCGAACCCACCGCCGAGGACGGCGAGCGCGGCGGGCCCGGGCAGCACATCGGGAGTCAGCGCCTTCGCGGACGAGAAGTCCTGGGGCCGGCGCAGGACTTCCCGTACGTCGGCGTCCCGGGCGACCAGCCAGGCGTCGAGCTCGCCGACGTAGGTCAGGCCCTCTGCACCTCGCGCCCGTTCGTAGTGCGGGTAGGGGTCGCGCTGCAACTCGTCGAGCCTGCTGTGCAGTTCACGGTCCACGGGACACCCTCCCGGCCGGCGGTGGTGCGGGGTGGGGCTCATCGTGCCGTACGGGTGTGCGAGTGCGGTAGAGGGCTTCCGTGCTGCCTGCTCGGCCCGGGGGTGGCACTCGCGCCGCTGGGCCGAGTGCGTGACGTGCGGATGAACGGCCCGCTGAGCAGCCCGGATTCCCTACGATTCGGCACGTGGTCAACTTCCTCGTCCAACGCACGGCACCCCTCCCCCTCGACGAGGCGTGGCGCCGCCTGACCGAGTGGCCCCGGCACGGCGAAGTGGTCCCGCTGACCCGCGTCACGGTGACCACTCCCCCGCCGACCCGCGAGGGCACGGTCGTCGTGGCCCGTTCGGGACTCGGGCCGCTCGCCTTCGACGACCGGATGGAGGTCACGGTGTGGCAGCCGCCGACGGACGACACGCCCGGTCGGTGCCGGCTGGAGAAGCGGGGCCGGGTGGTGACGGGGTGGGCGGAGATCGAGGTGTTGCCGGGTCCCGGGGGCCGCAGCCGGGTGATCTGGCGGGAGGAGCTCGGGGTCCGGCTGCTGCCGGGCTTCTTCGACCCCCTCCTGCTGCGGGCGGCCCGGTACGTCTTCGGGCGAGCGGCGAACCGCCTCCTCAGGATGCCGTGATGCCCGCCGGCCGCGGCCACTGGGAGCACCACTTCGCGGCGGGCAACGGCTTCCACCGCCCCGGCGCCCGCGAGATACGCCTGCTCGGCGAGGCGCTACGACCCCGCCGCGGGGCCCGGGCCCTGGACGTCGGCTGCGGCCTGGGCACATACGCCGCCGCACTCGCCGGCCTCGGCTACCGCACGTCGGCCGTCGACTGGGCAGATGCGGCGGTGGCGGCGACGCGGGACCGGTACGCGGACCTGGAGCCTCGGCTGGAGGTCGCCCGGCTGGACTTCGAGGACGCGACGGCGCGCCTGCCGCGTGCGGCCTTCGACCTGGTCACGATGCGGCTCGTCTTCGCGTTCATGGCGGACAAGGAGGCGGCCGCCGAGCGCGTGCGCGGGCTGCTGGCGCCCGGCGGGGCGTGGGTGGTGACGACATCTCTGGCTCAGTGGCTGCCCGAGGACCGCCGGCGCATCGGGCTGACGGCGGCCGAGGTCGGCGGGCTCCTCGGCGGCTGGGGCAGGGGGCACTGGTACGACCTGGAGCCTGGCGTACTGCGCGTCTTCGTGCTGCGGGCACCGGCCGACTGACCGGTGACCTGCGGTGCGATCTGGGCGGGCGGTGCTGATCATGCAACAGTGGGCGCCATGAAGGAAGGTGAAGCCACGGTGCTGGGGGACGAGGTCGAGGAGCTCGCGGCGGAGGGCCTGCGGTGGCTGCTCGCGTCGGCACGGGAGACGGAACGCGGCGGCCTCGGCTGGACGGCCGTCTGCTCGGACGACGAACTCGACCCGGCATTCTACGGCGGTACGGCGGGTGTGGTGCCGGTCCTGCTGGAGGCGCACCGGCACTTCGGGGACGACTCCTACGGCGAGGCCGCCCTGCGCGCGGCCCGCAGCCTGGCCGCGGCCGTCACCGACGTCGACGACGACTCCCTGTACTTCGGCCGCACCGGAATCGCCCTCGCGCTGCGGGCCGTCCACGACGAGCTCGGCGACAGTACTGCCGAAGCCGCCGCGGACCGAGCCCTGCACCTGGTGCGGTCGCGCTTCGACGGGACCCGCTGGGGCAAGCTGTTCGAGCTGATGGGCGGCAACGCGGGGATCGGGCTCGGCGCTGCGGAGCTGGGCGATGCCGAGTTGGCCGTACTCGCCCTTGAGCCCTATCTGCGTACGGCCGAGAAGACCCCGGCGGGCGTGCAGTGGGCGCACCGTCCGGACGTCCCGTCGCGCCTGCACCACATCTCGCACGGCACCCTCGGCATCGTCGCCGCACTGGCCCGGGTGGGCCGGGCGGCCGACCGCGCGGACTTCGTGGAGGCGGCGCTGGCGGGTGCCGCGGACGTCGTGTCCCGCGACGAGGCCGCCCCGGACGGCTTCCTGGTCCCGCACTCGGACCCGCTGTACCGCCCCGACGTGGTGCAGCGCATCAGTTACGGGTGGTGCCACGGCCCGGCCGGCGACGCCCAGGTCTTCCGGCTGTTGCGGGACGTCACCGCCGACCCGGCCTGGGCGTCCCTCGCGGACCGCTGCTGGCACACCGTGACCGGTTCCGGGATTCCCGAGCGGCTGCGCCCCGGCTTCTGGGACAACAACGGACGCTGCTGCGGTACGGCCGGTGTGCTCGCCCTGGCCTGCGACCGGATGGCCGAGCAGGACGACGGCGACGGCTTCGCCCATGTCCTCGTCGCGGACCTCGCCGCCCGGGCGACCCGGGACCGCGACGGCACACGCTGGTCGAACGTCGAGCACCGGGCCACCCCGAGCGTCCTCGAACCGCGCACCGGCTGGGCGATGGGCAACGCGGGCATCGTGCGGGAACTGCTGCGCTTCGTACGGATCTGCCGCGGCGGCGACCCGACGTACGCCTTCGGCTGGCCGGACCAGCCCGCTGTGCGCCGGGCGGGCTGAGGCCGTCGCATGCCGCTCAGGCCACCGAGCCGATCCGCCCTGCCGGCACCGACGCCGTGTCGCGGTGGATCGGTGTGTGTGCCCCGGTGAGTGAAACCCCGCTGCCGCCGCGTCGGTTGGCGACGATCTCGGAGGCGATCGACAGGGCCGTCTCCTCAGGGGTGCGGGCACCGAGATCCAGGCCGATCGGGGAGCGGAGACGGGCCAGCTCCAGCTCGGTGACGCCGACCTGGCGAAGGCGTTCGTTGCGGTCGAGGTGGGTGCGGCGGGAGCCCATCGCGCCGACGTAGGCCACCGGGAGGCGCAACGCCAGCTGCAGCAGCGGGATGTCGAACTTGGCGTCGTGGGTGAGGACGCACAGGACGGTGCGGGCGTCCACGGAGGTCCGTTCGAGGTACTTGTGGGGCCACTCGACGACGATCTCGTCGGCCTCCGGGAAGCGGGTCCTCGTCGCGAAGACGGGGCGCGCGTCGCACACCGTCACGTGGTAGTTCAGGAACTTGCCGATCCGCACCAGCGCGGACGCGAAGTCGATGGCGCCGAACACGATCATCCGGGGCGCAGGGACGGAGGACTCCACCAGGACCGTGAGCGGGGCTCCGCAGCGTGAGCCCTGCTCACCGATCTCCAGGGTGCCGGTCCGCCCGGCGTCCAGGAAGGCCGCCGCCTCCCCGGCCACCGTGCGGTCCAGTTCCGGGTGGGCGCCGAAGCCGCCCTCGTACGAGCCGTCGGGCCGCACCACGAGGGCCCGGCCCTGCAGTTCGGCCGGTCCCGACACGATCCGCGCCACCGCCGCCGCCTCCCCACGGGCGGCGGCGGCCAGCGCGGACGCGACCACCGGGCGGGCGGGATCACCGGCCCGTACCGGCGTGACGAGGATGTCGATGATGCCGCCGCAGGTCAGGCCGACTGCGAAGGCGTCCTCGTCGCTGTACCCGAAGCGCTCCAGGACGGTTTCGCCGTCCTCCAGCGCCTGTCGGCACAGGTCGTACACGGCGCCCTCCACACAGCCGCCGGAGACCGAGCCGATCGCCGTGCCGTCGGCGTCCACCGCGAGGGCGGCACCCGGCTGGCGGGGTGCGCTGCCGCCGACGGCCACCACGGTGGCCACGGCGAAGTCACGTCCCTGCTCGACCCACCGGTTGAGCTCCTCGGCGATGTCCAGCATCTCTCGGTCTCCTAACGGGGTTGGTGCGGAGGGCCTTTCAAGGGCGTCTAGTGGACGCCCATCCAGCTCTCGATCGGATTGAGGGCGAAGTACACCAGGAAGACGACCGTCAGGCCCCACATGAACGCACCGATCTCCCGCACCTTGCCCTGGGCGAGCTTGATGGCGACGTAGGAGATGACTCCGGCCGCGACGCCCGCCGTGATGGAGTACGTGAACGGCATGATCACCACGGTCAGGAAGACCGGGATGGCGGTGGCGCGGTCGGCCCAGTCCACATGGCGGGCGTTCATCATCATCATGGCGCCGATGACCACCAGGGCCGCGGCCGCGACCTCGCCGGGGACGATCGCCGTCAGCGGGGTGAAGAAGAGACAGGCCGCGAAGAACAGGCCGGTGACGACGGAGGACAGGCCCGTACGGGCGCCTTCGCCGACTCCGGTCGCGGACTCGACGAACACGGTCTGGCCGGAGGCGCCCGCGACGCCGCCGATCGCGCCGCCCGCGCCGTCGATGAACAGCGCCTTGGACAGGCCCGGCATCCGGCCCTGCTCGTCGGCCAGCTTGGCCTCGGTGCCGACGCCGATGATGGTGGCCATGGCGTCGAAGAAGCCGGCGAGGACGAGCGTGAACACGATCATGCCGACCGTCATCGCGCCGACGCTGCCCCAGCCGCCGAACTCCACCTTCCCGAAGATCGAGAAGTCCGGCATGGACACCGCGCTGCCGTGCAGCTCGGGAGCGCCGCTCGCCCACTGCTTGGGGTCGATGACACCCAGTGCGTTGAGCAGTACGGCGACCACGGTGCCGCCGACGATGCCGATCAGGATCGCGCCGGGGACGGCACGCGCCTGGAGCATGAAGATGACGAGGAGGGTGGCTGCGAACAACAGGACGGGCCAGCCCGCGAGTTCACCCGTCGGGCCCAGCGACACCGGAGTCGCCTTGCCCTGGTGCACGAAGCCCGCCTTGACCAGGCCGATCAGGGCGACGAACAGGCCGATGCCCATGGTGATGGCGTGCTTGAGCGCGAGCGGAATCGCATTCATGATCATCTCGCGCAGGCCGGTGACGACCAGCAGCATGATGACCACGCCGTACATCACGCACATGCCCATGGCCTGGGGCCAGGTCATGTGGGGCGCGACCTGCGACGAGAGCACACCGGAGACGGAGAGGCCGGCGGCGAGGGCGAGCGGCACCTTGCCGAAGAAGCCCATCAGCAGCGTGGTGAAGGCCGCCGCGAACGCGGTCGCGGTGATGAGTGCCTTCTGGCTGAGCGTGTCCCCCGCCACGTCCTTGCCGGACAGGATCAGGGGGTTGAGCAGGAGGATGTACGCCATCGCCATGAAGGTGGTGATGCCGCCGCGCACCTCGCGCGCGACGGTGGATCCTCGCTTGGATATGTGAAAGTACCGGTCGAGCCAGGACCTGCCGGCCGGGACGCGGGTTCCTTCACCTGCGTCTTCGGCGGTGGTCCTTGGCTCCACTGACTGCTGGGCCATGGTGCCGTCTCCCAAGGTTCATAGGGGCACCCGCGGTTTGCCTTCGGCGGATCACGGGTTTTGGGATGTGCACGACCCGGGGGACGGCCCGAGACGAACAGTTGGGGGTCCGGGGGGACGAAGTCCCCCCGGAGAAAGCCTGCTCAGCCCCCGGAGGGTCACGTTCCGGTGAGGTGCTCCGGACGTACCGGCGTGCGGTTGAGCTCCAGCCCGGTCGCGTTCCGGATCGCCGCGAGGACGGCCGGAGTCGAGGACAGGGTGGGTGCCTCGCCGATGCCCCGCAGCCCGTACGGGGCGTGGTCGTCGGCGAGTTCGAGCACGTCGACCGGGATGATCGGCGTGTCGAGGATGGTCGGGAGCAGGTAGTCGGTGAAGGACGGGTTCCTGACCTTCGCCGTCTTGGGATCGACGATGATCTCCTCCATCACCGCGATGCCCATGCCCTGGAGGGTGCCGCCCTGGATCTGGCCGAGGACGGACAGCGGGTTGAGCGCCTTGCCGACGTCCTGTGCGCAGGCCAGCTCGATGACCTTGACCAGGCCGAGCTCGGTGTCGACCTCGACGACGGCGCGGTGCGCGGCGAAGGAGTACTGGACATGGCCGTTGCCCTGGCCGGTGCGCAGGTCGAAGGCCTCGGTGGGGCGGTGCCGCCACTCGGCCTCGACCTCGACGGTCTCGCCCTCCAGCACGTCGGCCAGGTCGGCGAGGACCTCGCCACCGTCGGTGACGACCTTGCCGCCCTCCAGGAGCAGCTCCGCCGTCGCCCAGGCCGGGTGGTACGTGCCGAACTTGCGGCGGCCGATTGCCAGGACCTTCTCGCGCACCAGCTCGCAGGAGTTCTTGACGGCGCCACCGGTGACGTACGTCTGCCGCGAGGCGGACGTCGAGCCGGCCGAACCGACCTGCGTGTCCGCCGGCTGGATGGTCACCTGCGCGACGCCCAGCTCGGTACGGGCGATCTGCGCATGGACGGTGACACCGCCCTGGCCGACCTCCGCCATCGCCGTGTGCACGGTGGCGACCGGCTCGCCGCCGACGACCTCCATGCGGACCTTGGCGGTGGAGTAGTCGTCGAAGCCCTCGGAGAAGCCGACGTTCTTGATGCCGACCGCATAGCCGACCCCGCGTACGACGCCCTCGCCGTGGGTGGTGTTGGACAGACCGCCGGGCAGCTGCCGTACGTCGGAGCCCTCGCTGGACTCCCACTGGCGCTCCGGCGGCATCGGCATCGCCTTGACGCGGCGCAGCAGTTCGGCGACCGGGGCCGGGGAGTCGACCGGCTGCCCGGTCGGCATGATCGTGCCCTGCTCCATCGCGTTGAGCTGACGGAACTCCACCCGGTCCATGCCCACCTTGTCGGCGAGCTTGTCCATCTGCGCCTCGTAGGCGAAGCACGCCTGGACCGCGCCGAAGCCGCGCATGGCGCCGCAGGGCGGGTTGTTGGTGTAGAGGGCGATGGCCTCGATGTCGACGTCGTCGATGACGTACGGGCCGACGCTCAGCGAGGAGGCGTTGCCGACGACGGCCGGGGAGGCGGAGGCGTAGGCGCCGCCGTCCAGGACGATCCGGCACTTCATGTGGGTGAGCTTGCCGTCCTTGGTCGCCCCGTGCTCGTAGTAGAGCTTGGCGGGGTGACGGTGGACGTGCCCGAAGAAGGACTCGAAGCGGTTGTAGACGATCTTGACGGGCTTGCCGGTGCGCAGCGCGAGCAGGCAGGCGTGGATCTGCATCGACAGGTCCTCGCGGCCGCCGAAGGCGCCGCCGACGCCGGCGAGGGTCATCCGGACCTTGTCCTCGGGCAGGCCGAGGACCGGGGCGATCTGGCGCAGGTCCGAGTGGAGCCACTGGGTGGCGATGTACAGGTCGACGCCGCCGTCCTCGGAGGGGACCGCGAGTCCGGACTCGGGACCGAGGAAGGCCTGGTCCTGCATGCCGAAGGTGTACTCGCCCCGGACGATGAAGTCGGCCTTCTTGGCGGCTTCTTCGGCGTTGCCGCGCACGATCGGCTGACGGTGCACGATGTTGGGGTGCGGGACGTGGCCGATGTGGTGGTCGTCGCGGTTCTCGTGGATGAGGATCGCGTCCGGCGCGGTCGCGGAGGCCTCGTCGGTGATGACCGGGAGCTCGCGGTAGTCGACCTTGATCTTGGCGGCGGCGCGGCGCGCGGTCTCCGGGTGGTCGGCGGCGACGATGGCGACCGGCTCGCCGTGGTGGCGTACCTTGCCGTGCGCGAGGACCGGGGTGTCCTGGATCTCCAGGCCGTAGTTCTTCACCTCGGTCGGCAGGTCGTCGTACGTCATGACGGCGTAGACGCCCGGTGTCTTCAGCGCCTCGCTGGTGTCGATCGAGACGATCTCGGCGTGCGCGACGGTGGAGCGCAGGATCTGGCCCCAGAGCATGTCCTCGTGCCACATGTCGGACGAGTACGCGAACTCGCCGGTGACCTTGAGGGTGCCGTCCGGGCGGAGCGTGGACTCCCCGATGCCGCCCTTGGTCTTCGACCCCTGGGTGACCTTGGTGGGAGTGCCGATCGGAGCACTGTTGCTGGGCATCGTCAGACCGCCTCTCCCTGCCGGGCGGCCGCCAGACGGACCGCGTCCATGATCTTCTCGTAGCCCGTGCAGCGGCACAGGTTGCCCGACAGGGCCTCGCGGATGTCCGCGTCGGTCGGGTTCGGGTTGCGCTCGAGCATCTCGTCGGCGGCGACCAGCAGACCCGGGGTGCAGAAGCCGCACTGGACGGCGCCGGCGTCGATGAACGCCTGCTGGATCGGGGAGAGTTCGGTGCCCTCGCCGGTCTGCGAGTCCTGGCCCTTCGCGCCCCACTGCTGGGCGTCCTGAAGCGACGTACCACAGGCACCGCTCGCACAACCGCCGTGCTCCGCACGCTGCTTGGCGAAGTCCGCCAGGCCCTCGACAGTCACGACCTCGCGGCCCTCGACCTGACCGGCGGCCACCAGGCAGGCACACACGGGCACGCCGTCCAGGCGGACCGTGCAGGACCCGCACTCGCCCTGCTCGCAGGCGTTCTTGGAACCGGGAAGCCCGAGGCGCTCACGCAGGACGTAGAGCAGGGACTCGCCCTCCCAGACGTCGTCGGCTTCCTGCGGACGTCCGTTGACAGTGAAGTTGACGCGCATCAGGCGACTCCCTCCGAGTGGGCGGCGGTGCCGCGGTACGACTCCCAGGTCCAGGTCAGCGTGCGGCGCGCCATGACGCCCACCGCGTGCCGGCGGTAGCTCGCCGTGCCCCGGACGTCGTCGATCGGGTTGCAGGCGCCGGAGCACAGCTCCGCGAACTGCTTGGCGACCGACGGGGTGATGATCTTTCCGTTGTCCCAGAAGCCGCCCTCTTCGAGCGCCGCGTTCAGGAACTCCTCCGCGGCCTTCGCCCGGACGGGCGTGGGAGCGGCCGAACCGATGCCCGTACGCACGGTCCGCGTCTCGGGATGAAGTGCGAGGCCGAAGGCGCACACGGCGATGACCATCGCGTTGCGCGTGCCGACCTTGGAGTACTGCTGCGGGCCGTCGGCCTTCTTGATGTGCACGCGCTTGATGAGCTCGTCGGCGGCGAGCGCGTTGCGCTTCACGCCGGTGTAGAACTCGTCGATGGGGATCAGCCGGGAGCCGCGCACCGACTCGACCTCGACCTCGGCGCCCGCCGCGAGCAGCGCGGGGTGGGCGTCGCCGGCCGGGGAGGCGGTGCCGAGGTTGCCGCCGACGCCGCCGCGGTTGCGGATCTGCGGGGAGGCGACCGTGTGCGAGGCGAGGGCGAGGCCCGGCAGCTCGGCGCGGAGGCTCTCCATAATCTTCGAGTACGGGACGGAGGCACCCAGCCGCACGGTGTCGTCGCCGACCTCCCACTCGTAGAGGTCGCCGATGCGGTTCAGGTCGAGCAGGTACTCGGGCCGGCGGTGGTCGAAGTTGATCTCGACCATCACATCGGTGCCGCCCGCAATGGGCACAGCGGTGGGGTGCTCAGCCTTGGCGGCGAGCGCCTCCTCCCAGCTGGCGGGGCGAAGGAAGTCCATGACCGGCTCTCTTCTTCGTCTCGTGAGTCGTACGGATCAAGCCAGATCTGGTGCGGCGGGCCCGGCTTGTTCATGTGCTGTTTACGCGGAGTGGAGCCAGTACACAGCGCGGTGCTCCACCCAGGTCAGTCACGGAAACCATGAAGGAGTTGGCTGGCCAGGCCGGGCATCTTGTAGATTCGTATGAACGGAGGTCATCAGTAACCTCTTCGTTTTCCTGTAGAAACGCAGGAAACAGCCTGGCAATCAAAGGATGCGCCGTGCGCACCGGTCGCCGGGCTCCTCCCACCGACCATCCTCACCACTCATCGTAGATTTCGAGACAAAGAACGGCGGCGACGAGAATGCGGCTGCGCGCACTGCTGGACACCGACGCGCTGGGCCTGCGGCTGCTCGGCGGCGAGGACGAGCTGGACCGCACCGTGCGCGGTGTGATGACCACCGACCTCAGGGATCCCAGCCGCTACCTCTCGGGCGGGGAACTGGTCCTCACGGGTCTGGCCTGGCGCCGCGACGCCGACGACTCCGAGGCGTTCGTACGGATCCTGGCGCAGGCCGGGGTGGTCGCGCTGGCCGCCGGCGAGGCGGAGCTCGGGGACATCCCGGACGACCTGGTGGTGGCCTGCGCCCGGCACCGCCTGCCGCTGTTCGCGGTGCACGAGTCGGTGGCGTTCGCGACGATCACCGAGCACGTCGTACGGCAGGTCTCCGGGGAGCGCGCCGGGGACCTCGCGGCGGTCGTGGACCGGCACCGGCGGATGATGACCTCCGGTCCGGCGGGCGGCGGCCCGGACGTGGTCCTCGACCTGCTCGGCTCCGACCTGGACCTGCGGGCCTGGGTGCTGTCCCCCACCGGTCGGCTGATCGCGGGCCCGAAGGTCGCCGGACCCGGGCTGCCCGCCGAGACCTGCGCCGGGCTGGCCGCCGGGCATCTCGCCGCCGCCCGCACGGGCCGGCGCGGACCGCACCGGGTGACGCTCGGTGCCGCCACCTACAGCCTCTTCCCGATCCGCAGCTCGGGGCACCGGGCGGCGGCCGGGGGCGGGCGCTCCGCGCAGGCCTCCCGGGATGTGCGCGAGACGGTCCTGTCGGACTGGCTGCTGGCCGTCGAGGCGGACGCCGGGGACTGGCCCGCGGAACGGCTGGACCTGCTCCAGGGCGTCACCCAGCTGATCTCGGTCGAGCGGGACCGCCGGGACGCGGCGCGCACGGTGCGCAGACGGCTGGCGCAGGAGGTCCTGGAGCTGGTGCAGACGGGTGCCGCGCCCGCCGAGATCGCCGCCCGGCTGCGGGTGGCCGCCCCGGTGCTGCTGCCCGGACTGGGGGCCGCCCCGCACTGGCAGGTGGTGGTGGCCCGGGTCGAGTGGGAGGGCGGCGACATCGAGGCGGGGCCGGTCGCCCAGTCGCTCCTGGAGGAGATCCTCGTCGACCCGCTCGCCACGGGCCCGGAGCCCTCCGACCGCATCGCCGTGGCCCACACGGGCGACGAGGCGATCGCCCTCGTACCGCTGCCGGCCGTCTCCACGGAGCACGACGGCTCGGAGTCCGGCATCCACGCGGATGCGCTCCTGGAGTCCGTACGGGACCCGCTGTCGGCCGGTCTGGACGGCGACGGGCAGGTCACGCTGGGCGTCAGCGCGGCCGTGCACTCGGCGGAGGGGCTGCGCGGGGCGCTGGAGGAGGCGCGGCACGCCCGGCGGGTGGCGGCGGCGCGGCCCGGGCGGGTGTGCGCGGCGGGCCACCAGGAGCTGGCCTCGCACGTCCTGCTGCTGCCGTTCGTCCCGGACGACGTGCGGCGCGCGTTCACCGCGCGACTGCTGGATCCGCTGCGGGACTACGACCGCCGGCACCGCGCCGAGCTGATCCCCACCCTGGAGGCGTTCCTCGACTGCGACGGCTCCTGGACGCGCTGCGCGACCCGGCTGCACCTGCACGTCAACACGCTGCGCTACCGGGTCGGGCGGATCGAGCAGTTGACGAGCCGTGACCTGTCGCGACTGGAGGACAAGCTGGATTTCTTCCTGGCGTTGCGCATGAGCTGAGGTCACCCGGGCATGCCACCGGAGTGGCACCAAGTGCCGTCGCTGTCCCACGACTTTGTGAAATCCTTCACCCACCCCCTTGGCCGGGCGCCGCGATTCGTGCTGAGATGCCGCCACCACTCATAGCTCGATGGCGTGCTCGGGGAGGGCAACGTGGCGCATACCGCCATGTCTGGTAACGGAACGACCGCCGGTGACGATCCCCTCCAGACCGCGGTATGGCGGCTGCGCTCACGCGCCTGCTGGGCCGACGCGGCGGCCCTGCTCGAGCCCCGCACCGCGGACGCGGCGCTGCAGCGGGCCGCGCTGCTGGTCGAACGGTGTCTGTACACCGAACAGGGCTGGGAGGACGCCGAGGACGCGCTGCGTACGGCCGAGGCGCTGGCCCACACCGACGACGAGCGGGGCGCGGCGGCTTGTGAACGCGGGTACTTGGCGTACGCCGCGACGCTGCTGGGGGTCCGGGACCGGGCCGACGAGGCGCGCGCCGCGCTCGGGCGGACGGCGGCGCTGATCCCTCCGGGGGCGGCGGGGCGGGCCCTGCTGGACTTCCGGCGGGGGCTGGTGGCGCAGAACCTCGCCGACGCGCCCCAGGCGGCGCGGGCCGCGTTCCGGCGCGCCCATGCGGGGGCGACCGCGCACGGCGATCTCCTGCTGCTGTCCTTCACCTGGCGGCATCTGGCGGGACTCGCGCTGCGGGAGGGGGAGTTGGCGGAGGCGCGGCACGGGTTCGCCGAGTCGCTGCGGATCCGTGAGGAGCTGGGGTATCTCGTCGGTACGGCGCCGGCGCTGGCGTCCCTCGCGGATGCGGAGGCGGAGCCCGAGGCCTCGCGGCTGCGGGAGGAGGCGCGGCGGTTGTTCCAGTTGCTCGGGGGTGTGCCGACATGGCTGGCGCGGCAGCTGTCGCCGCCTGCGGCGGGGGCGGCCACGGCGTGAGAGCCCGCTGAGAGGAACCTGAGAGGTTGTTGTGCCAGGGTGGCGCGCCCAACCCCCTTGGAGGAGCGCCCGATGAGCCTCGTCAACGGCTTGCCCGCACATGTCCTGCTGGTCCATTTCGTCGTGGTACTCGTACCGCTGACGGCCCTGGCCCTGGTCGTGTGCGCCGTGTGGCCGCCGGCCGCCCGCCGCCTGGGCCTGGTGCTGCCGGCGCTGGCCCTGGTCACCCTGGCGAGCGTGCCGCTGACCACGGGGGCCGGGGAGTGGCTGGAGAAGCACGTGGGCAGCAGCGCCCTGGTACGGCGGCACGCGGAACTCGGCGACGGGCTGCTCCCCTGGGCGTTGGGCCTGTTCGTGCTGGCGGCGGCGGTGTGGTGGACGACCCGCCGGTCACCGTCGCAGCAGGACGGCACCCGTTCCGGCTCGGTCATCCGGATCGCCGCCGCCGCACTGTCCGTCGCGGTGGCCGCGGGCGCAGTCGTCGACGTCTACCGCATCGGCGACTCCGGCGCGAAGGCAGCCTGGCAGGACGGCTACTCGAAGACGGCGACCGGATCGGCCGAGGGGAACGGCTGACCCCGGTCGGCGCCCTGACGGGACGTGCGGGGGTTCCAGTCGGCGGGAACCCCCGCACGGCCCATGAGCGCCACAGCCCTCGGAGCGTTCCCCCGCGCAGCCCCCGCATGAGCCTGCGCCCCGCCAAGCAGAGCGTGCAGCTGTCCGTCCTTTCCGACGCGACGGACCGCGTCGGCCGGGGCTGCGCCACTCTCCACCGTCCGGCGTTCGAGCACGAGGCCGTCGAGGCCCCCCAAGCACCAGCCCGCGCACCACAGCCAGCCCCACCCCGATCAGCGACCACCGGCTTCCCTCGGCCCCACGGCAGGACACCCCAGCGGTCCGACCAGTGGGGACTCCGCACGGATCATGCGTCCCGCACCGCTCAGGACGCTCCCGCGAAGTGTTCCGCCACCAGTGCCCGCACCACGTCGAGGTCCCGCGCGATCAGTGCGTCCAGCAGGGTGGTGTGTTCGGTCGCGTCCGCCAGGAGTGCGGCGTGGCCGCGGGAGGACGGGCTGCCGACCAGGGGCCACTGGGCCCGGCGGTGGAGGTCGTCGGCGATCTGGACCAGTTGTTCGTTGCCGGCCAGGGCGAACACGGCGCGGTGGAAGGTCCGGTCGGACTCGGCGTAGGTCGCGCGGCAGCCGGAGGCCGCGGCGCGGAGGGTCGCCTCGGCGAGGGGGCGCAGTGCGGTCCAGCGCTCGGCGGGCACCGTGCGGGCCAGACGGAGCATCACGGGGATCTCGATCAGTGCGCGGACCTCGGCCAGCTCGGCCAGTTCACGGGCACCCCGCTCGACCACCCGGAAGCCACGGTTGGGGACGACCTCGACGGCGCCCTCCAACGCCAACTGCTGCATGGCCTCGCGCACCGGCGTCGCGGAGACCCCGAACCGCTCCCCCAGTGCGGGCGCCGAGTACACCTCGCCCGGCGTCAGCTCGCCCGCGACCAGCGCGGTGCGCAGCGCGTCGAGGATCTGCCCGCGCACGGAGGCCCGCTGGACCAGGCGGGGCCGGGGAATGGGCGGTTCACTGTGCGTGTGCTCGCCCCGCGTGGCCCCCGCCTCGACGCCCCGCTCCCGGTCCACGTCCTGGGCCCTGGGCTGCGGCGGCACCCGGGGCACCCCACCGGTCCGGGTCTCACGAACCCCCGTGTCGGCGGAGCCGTGGGTGCTCTGCTGCACGGGTCCTCCTCCGGACGTGTCGGTACTTGGGGTCATTACGGCGGGTTGTTACTCGCCCGTCAAGCACCTTAGGCGCAGTTGTCACCAGTTCAAATCCCATTCAGTTTAGGTAAGGATAGCCTTACCTTGTTGGCCGTCATGTATCCGTCATGGATCGGTGGCCCTTCCATGCCTGCGCCCCACCCGGCACTCAGCGCCGCCCACGCCCGCCTGAACAGGGCCTTCCCCGGCCGGCCATCATGGAGACGGGCGTCGACGAGCAGATCCCGAAGGACGGCGGACGGGTCTTCGCCGCCTCGCTCGCGGAGGGCGGCGTCGATCTCGACACATTTCTGGCACAGGACGACGCACAGGTGCTGGGCGACTACCGAGTGGGCGCACAGCCCGAGGTCGTCGCGAGCTTCGGGCTGCACCGGTACGCAGGGCCCGCCTGTCCGCTGATCACCGTGCCGTGGTTCCTGCTGCGCCGGGTGCCCCGCCTGCCCGTGGGGAACGTCTCGTACGACCGGACCGCCCCCGGGCTCTCCCTCGGGGCCGTACGCCGGGTCTGCGGCCTTCCGGGCACTCGTCGGCCCGGCCGGTAAGTCCCCGCCCACCCGGGACCGGGTGAGTTGCCGCATGTTCCACACCGCGCGTCCCGAGGACACCTGTGCCACCTGTCCGCGCACCTGCGACGCGGACCGGGCCGGCAAGCTGTCGGCTGCCGCCGCGAATTGAGGCACCCTCAGGCGCAGCGGCCGCCGGCCGTCCCGTAAGATCAGCGCGAACAAGGCGCCCGCCCGGTTACAGGCAATTCACAACTTCCTCACTTGCCGCAGGAACTTTCCGTGGAACCATCCGTACGGGTAGTCTTATTCGAACTCAACTCCCGCCCCTCAAGCGGCAGTTCGAGCAGAACGCCGCCCTGGGCATCCCCTTGCACTTCCTTGGCGGCCTCTTGCCCCGAAACCCCCTGAGGGCCGGTGGGATTGGGCCACTATGGCGGGCGTTACGCCCTATCCCAATGCAAGGGACCCCAGATGAGACTGACCGACATATCGCTGGACTGGTTGCTTCCGGGCGCCGTACTGCTCCTGGGCATGCTGGCGGCGGTGGCGGTGCTCGCGCGCAGCAAGCGCTCCGGGGAGCACGCGAAGGACGACTCGTGGGAGCGCAGCGAGGAGCGCCGCCGGCGCAAGGAGGCCATATATGGCACCGCCTCCTATGTCCTGCTGTTCTGCTGTGCGGCGGTCGCCGCCGCCCTCTCCTTCCACGGCCTGGTCGGCTTCGGCCAGCAGAACCTCGGCCTGACCAACGGCTGGGAATACCTGGTGCCGTTCGGCCTGGACGGTGCGGCCATGTTCTGTTCCGTGCTCGCGGTGCGCGAGGCCAGCCACGGTGACGCGGCCCTCGGCTCCCGGATACTCGTGTGGACGTTCGCGGGCGCCGCGGCCTGGTTCAACTGGGTGCACGCGCCCCGGGGCATCGGCCACGACGGTGCGCCCCAGTTCTTCTCCGGCATGTCCCTGTCTGCGGCCGTCCTCTTCGACCGCGCCCTGAAGCAGACCCGCCGGGCCGCGCTGCGCGAGCAGGGCCTGGTGCCGCGCCCGCTGCCGCAGATCCGTATCGTCCGCTGGCTGCGGGCCCCCCGCGAGACCTACAAGGCCTGGTCGCTGATGCTCCTGGAGGGCGTGCGCAGCCTGGACGAGGCGGTCGACGAGGTGCGCGAGGACAAGCGCCAGAAGGAGGAGAACCGGCTGCGCCGCCGCGAGGCGGACCGCCTGGAGCGCGCCCAGCTCAAGGCCATCAGCCGGGGTCACCGCGGGTTCATCGGCCGCGGCGGCGGACGCCAGGTGGAGCCCCAGGCCCTGGAGCGAGCCTCCGCTTCGGTCTCCGCGGAGCCTGCCATATCCAGCGCGGAACCGCTGCCCGTACGCTCACGCCCGTCCCTGCAGCCCGTCCGCAAGGCCGGCTCTGAACCGGTGACCGTCGACCTCACCGCGGAGGACGACACCATGGCCCTGCCGCGCCTCGACTCCCTGGAGCGCAAGCTCAAGGACCTCGAGCAGCAGTTCGGCTAGAACGGCCTGCACGGGAAGGGGGCGTGACCCGAAGGTCACGCCCCCTTCCCGTGTCATGCCGCTCCGGCGTCGAGTTCGAACCACACCGCCTTCCCCACCCCGTGCGCCCGTACCCCCCACGTGTCCGCGAGGGACTGCACCAGGACCAGGCCTCTGCCGTGCGTACCGTCGTCGGCGTTCGGTACGCGCAGTCTGGGCCTGCGGCCCACGAAGTCCCTCACCTCCACCCGCAGTCCACGGGGCCCGAGGGTGGCGGTCAGCACCGCGTCGTGGTCGGTGTGGATGAGCGCGTTGGTGACGAGTTCGCTGGTGAGCAGCTCCGCTATCTCCGAGCGACCGGGCCTGCCCCACTGCCGTAGCAGCTCGCGCAGCGCCCGGCGTGCCTCGGGCACCGCCTTCAGGTCCGCCCGGCCCAGTCTCTGCCGCAGCTTCCGTATCTGGGACGGCTGCGCCTGGTCCGCGTCGCCGTCGGTCCTTTCCTCCGTCTTCTCCGAGAAGGCCCCGATCGCCATGGGACCGCCTCCTCGTGCCTGCCTCTTCATGACCCCCGCCCGCGTGCCGATATCGGTCCCCTCCTTGTCGAACACGTTCACGGGATCCATGCCCCACTGGGCACGCGGCAGTCATGTCCATCCTCGGGCGGCCGGTGTTCGGCCACGGATGCCGCAGTTCCGGCCGGACGGAGGGACCCTTTGGAGCGGGGCGCCACAGAGCCGTCCGAGCGCCGAGGGAGCCGCCGCGCACGACGACCGAACGCTGGTGGAGGCGCGCGCCTGGAGCGCGCAACTACGAGACCCTCACGACCGGAACGGCCTGGGGGAAAAACCCTGGTCGACGAGTTGGTTCCGGTTGACGGGCCGGGTCCCCGAGGAGTTGCCGGGCGCCGCGTGGAGGCGGTCCTCGCCCCCGGGTTCACCGGCGAAGGAGGAGGCCGCCGATCCGGCCGTGCTGCACGGCTTTGCACCTACGCACCTGGGGGACGTCCTGACCGCCGGTGATCGGCTCATCTGCCGATTCCGCTCTGCCGACCTCGCCGTACTCGACGAACCGTTGTGGCAGTTGGTGCTGGACGTCGAGGTGCTTTCGGAACTGATGCACCAACTGCCGGACCGCGCTCACCGTCCCGCCGCACATCTGGGAGCGGATCAAGAAGGCGGTGGCGGACGGCAACTGGGCTCCCGCCGGGTCGATGCGATGGAGGCGGACGCCAACATGCCCGGCGGTGAGGCGCCGGCACGGCAGATCCTGCACGGAAAGCGGTTCTTCGCCGAAGAACTGGGCGTTGAGACGGAGGAGATCTGGCTGCCGGACTCCTTCGGCTACACCGCGGCCTTCCCGCAGCTCGCAAAACTGGCCGGAATCCGATGGTTCCTCCCCCGCGCGGAACGCGCCGAGAAGGGGCACGCCACGCGCTCGCTGGTGCCGTTCGGCTGGGACGACGGGGGCGGCGGCCCGACCCGCGAAATGCTACGAGTCCCGGCGGACGGGGGCGGGCCACGCTGGCGCCCGGGTTCCCGGTGGGCCGGGCCGAGGTGACGGACCTGCTGGAACGGCCGCAACACGAAAGCGACTTGAGCTTCGCGCTGCAGCCGTTCCAGATCCTCACGGTGCGGCTGCGACCGGAGTGACTACTTGGCCGTTGCACCCTTCTCGCCGATGTGGAAGATCTTGCGGCTGTCGCGGGCCATGTCCACCACCAGCTTGGTGGATGTGTTCCGGCTCCATGTGAGGGTGACAACGGCCTCCGTGCGGTTCGCGGTGCTGCCGTTGTCGGTGACCTTCCAGGCAAGGGGGACGTTCTGGGCGCGCAGGACGCCGTCGGCGTGCTCCCGGTCCTCCCATGCCGCCAGTTCCTTCTGGAAGGCAGGGGTCAGGTAGTGGGCGCGCAGCGCGTCCCCGAGGTTGCCGCTGTCCTCGTCGGTCACCGCGTCGATGTAGGCACCGTAGAAGTCGGCGATCCGGCTGATGTCGTCGGACGGCTTGCCGCTGACGCTGTGCGCGGCGCCGGCGGAGGCCTGGGCGGTGGCACCGAGGCCGAGGGCCACGGCGAGAAGGCCGGCGGTGAGGACGGTGCGGGTCTTGCTGCTCATGTTCGGTTCCCCGTTTCGAGTGGTTGGGTGTTCGAGCGGTCGAACTGTGCTGTGGGCCGCCCTCCCGACCCCCGAGGCGGGAGGGCGGCCCTGGTCCGCTTGGGCATGGGTGACCCGTGAGCGAGTGCATGGGTATCGGTCGTCGCCCGACGCCGGATGGTCGGTCCGGCCCTGGTCGGTGCGACACCAAGAGCATCGGCGGTGACGGCGGGCCGGCGCAACGGCAGACGCCCCATCCGCGACGGTGGAACCATCCCAGCCCACCTGACGTGCAGATACATGAGTGCCTGGGATACGGGATGCGGTGGACGACGGGGGAACATTGGAGACTCGGGACGACGTCGAGGCGTTCGCGACGCTGTTACGGCAACTGAAGGACCGCACGGACCGGAGCTACGGCTCCCTGGCCCGCCGCCTCAACATGAACACCTCCACGCTGCACCGGTACTGCGCGGGCGAGGCGGTACCGCAGGACTTCGCACCCGTGGAACGGCTGGCGGCCTTCTGCGAGGCGACACCCGAGGAGCGGCTCGAACTGCACCGGCTGTGGCTGCTCGCGGTGGCGGCACGGCAGCGGCCGCGGGCCGCGGGTGAGGGGGCCGGCGCAGAGCCGACAGAAGTCCTGGAGGCCCAGAGCCCTGGGGGACCGTCGCGCCCGGAGCAGCCGGTGCGCCCGCCGGCCCCTCCCTGGTTCCGACGCCGACGAACCCTCCTCGGGACCGCCGTGACGACCGTACTGCTCCTCACGTTCGGCAGCCTCTCCGCCCTGTCGGCCGACCGCTCGCCGGGCGATGCGGGCAAGGCCCCCGGACAGTCCCGTACCACCGAACCCCCCGCGTCCCACCGCCCCTCGGCCACGGCGGCCAGCTCCTCCCCCACCGGGTCCTCGGCCTCACCGTCGGCAGGCGCAGCGGCTTCGGCCGACCCCACCTCGAAGGACGGGGCGACGGCCGGCGGGAAGAGCGGAGCGCCCGCCTTCACCGGGGTGCCCCTCGCCTGGAGCGCCGACTCGCAGGTCTGGGACGGGGGTTGCGCGCACGACTACGTCATCGGCAAACAGCCCGACCAGGTGCCCCCGCCGCCGGTGCCCCAGGACGCCGCGGCCTGGGCGGCCACGCAGGGGGCGGTGCACGGGCGGCAGACGATGGTGCAGATCTCGGTGCAGGGCAAGTCGTCCACAGCCGTCGTGCTGAACGCCCTACGGGTCCGCGTCGTCGGCCGCGGCACCCCGCTCAAGGGCACCACGTACGACATGGCGCAGGGCTGCGGCGGCGGCCTCGGCCCGCGCTACTTCGACGTGAACCTCGACATCAACCGCCCCATCGCCCGCGCGGTCTCGGGCGCCGACGACCGAGGAGACCCCGCCCCCGCCGTGCAGTTCCCCTACCGCGTCTCCGCTCAGGACCCGGAGGTTCTGCTGGTCACCGCGACGACCCAGACGTACGACTGCTCCTGGTACCTCGAACTCGACTGGTCCTCGCAGGGCCGCACCGGCACGGTCCGCATCGACGACCACGGCCGCCCCTTCCGCACCAGCAGCATCAAGGGCCTGCCCCGCTACTGGTACGGCACGAACGGCCACGGCGTACGGCAGTGGGTGCCGGTCGGCAGTTAGTCAAGGGCGGGGCACGTTCCGCAGGTTGGAGCGGGCCATCTGCAGCATGCGCCCGACCCCGCCGTCCAGCACGATCTTCGAGGCGGACAGGGCGAACCCGGTCACCATCTCGGCGCTGATCTTCGGCGGGATGGACAGGGCGTTCGGGTCGGTGACGATGTCGACGAGGGCCGGGCCCTTGTGGCTGAAGGCGTCCTTGAGGGCGCCGGCCAGGTCCTTGGGCTTCTCGACGCGGATACCGTGCGCACCGCAGGCCCGGGCGACGGCCGCGAAGTCGGGGTTCCTGTTCGCGGTGCCGTACGAGGGAAGTCCCGCGACCAGCATCTCCAACTCGACCATTCCCAGCGAGGAGTTGTTGAAGAGGACGACCTTCACGGGGAGGTCGTGCTGCACCAGGGTCAGGAAGTCGCCCATCAGCATGGAGAACCCGCCGTCCCCCGACATCGACACGACCTGCCTGTTCCGGTCGGTGAACTGGGCGCCGATCGCCATCGGCAGCGCGTTCGCCATCGAGCCGTGGGAGAAGGAACCGATGACGCGGCGGCGGCCGTTGGGTGAGATGTAGCGGGCGGCCCAGACGTTGCACATCCCGGTGTCGACCGTGAAGACCGTGTCGTCGTCGGCGAGTTCGTCGAGTACGGACGCCACATACTCGGGGTGGATGGGCACGTGCTTGTCGACCTTGCGCGTGTAGGCCTTCACCACTCCCTCCAGCGCGTCCGCGTGCTTCTTGAGCATCCGGTCGAGGAAGCGCCGGTTCTCCTTCGGAGCCACCCGCGGGATCAGACAGCGCAGCGTCTCCCGTACGTCGCCCCACACGGCCAGGTCGAGCTTGGAGCGACGGCCCAGGTGCTCGGGCCTGACGTCGATCTGAGCGATCTTGACGTCATCGGGCAGGAACGCGTTGTACGGGAAGTCGGTGCCGAGCAGGATCAGCAGATCGCACTCGTGGGTGGCCTCGTAGGCGGCGCCGTAGCCGAGCAGCCCGCTCATGCCGACGTCGTACGGGTTGTCGTACTGGATCCACTCCTTGCCCCGCAGGGCGTGCCCGACCGGTGACTTGATCTTCCCGGCGAACTCCATGACCTCGGCGTGCGCGCCCGCCGTGCCGCTGCCGCAGAACAGCGTGACCCTCTCCGCCTGGTCGATCATCTCGACGAGACGGTCGATCTCGGCGTCGCCGGGGCGGACGGTGGGCCGCGAGGTGACGAGCGCGGTCTCGGCAGCCCTCTCGGGGGCGGGCTGGTCGGCGATGTCACCGGGCAGGGTCACGACGCTGACACCGCTGCGGCCCACCGCGTTCTGGATGGCGGTCTGCAGCAGCCGCGGCATCTGCTTGGGGCTGGAGATGAGTTCGCTGTAGTGGCTGCACTCGCGGAACAGCTGGTCGGGATGGGTCTCCTGGAAATAGCCCAGGCCGATCTCGCTGGACGGGATGTGCGAGGCGAGGGCGAGAACGGGAGCCATCGAGCGGTGGGCGTCGTACAGGCCGTTGATGAGGTGGAGGTTGCCGGGGCCGCAGGATCCCGCGCACGCGGTCAGCGTCCCGGTGATCTGCGCCTCCGCACCGGCCGCGAAGGCGGCGGTCTCCTCGTGCCGCACGTGCACCCAGTCGATGGCGGCGTTGCGGCGCACCGCGTCCACGACCGGGTTGAGGCTGTCGCCGACGACGCCGTAAAGGCGCTTCACCCCGGCGCGGACGAGGATGTCGACGAACTGTTCGGCGACGTTCTGCTTGGCCATGGCGCACTCATGCCCTTCGGTCTCCGCGGATCCCTGTGGGTCCATGAATTCATACGCCGGGCCGTCACGCCTCCCAAACCGCGGCGGCCGTACGGTCGTCCGCGTACCCCTTGACCCTGACCTGGGTGTCGGCGAGGAACGCGGCGAGGCCCGGCGGGGTGGGCCCGGACCACCGGGTCGTCAGATACCGGCACAGATCGGGTTCGCCGCGCAACGGCTCCGCGAGGCCGCCGCTGCACATCAGGAGCGTGTCCCCCGGGCGGGCGACGGAGGCACGGAACCGGAAGGGCTCGCGAGGCGGCTCGGGGGCGGGTTCGTACGGGCTCGGCGGGGTCGGGATCCCCAGGTCCATGGTGAGCCGGTCGCCCTCGGGGGTCTCGGAGGGCAGCGAGCCGAAGCCGACGACGGGCTCGCCGGCGACCTCGCCGGCCCGCGGCTCGATGTCCTGCCAGTCGCCGTCCCGGAGTCGGAACAGTCCGCCGGCGCCCACCCCGAAGAAGACGCGCGTACGGCACTCGGGGTCGGCGGGCAGGAGCAGGCAGCGCAGGGTGGCCGCGTACTCCTCGGGCTCGATCCCCTGCTCGGAGGCGCTGGCGCGGAGTTTGCCGAGGCTGCGGTCGGTGAGGCGGTGCAGACCCGACTTGAGATCGCCGCGCCGGGCGGCCCTTATGTCCTCCGCGAGCCGGGCATGACTGCGGCCGACGGCCCGGCCGATCCAGTGGCAGGCCTCGGCGGCCGCCCGGTGCGCGCCGGGTGTGGCGCGGGCGCCGGTGGCCATCGCCACCAGCACCAGTGCGTGCTCTCCGGTGCCGAAACGGGCCGTGAGGAGGGAGTCGCGGCGCGGCTCGCCGCGGTAGCGGGCGGAGTCCCCGCGGACGGAGACGGCACGGAGGGTGCACGCGCCGTAGCGGGCGCCGTCCAGCACGGTGTCCGCGACCAGGTCGTCGAGGTCGTCGGGGTCTGCGGGCGGGAGGGCGGTGGGTTCGGCGTCGTAGGTGGGCGGGCCCGAGCCGACGTAGTCGAGGGAGGCCGGTAGGAGGGTGGGGAGGTCGAGGTGGGTGGCGGTACGGGCGGGCGCGGGGGCCGGCACCGGCGAGGCGGCGGCCTGCTGCGGGACGGGCTGCTCGTCGGCGGCGCGATGGCGGGCCGTGCGCGGGAGTGTGCCGTCGGCGGCCGGCGGCGGAGGGTTGTCCGCGGCATGGCGCGGGCGGTGCTCCGCGGCATCCGGGCCCGCCGGGGTGACGGCAGCGGCGGGCGAGCCGTCCCGGGCGGGGCCCGTGTCCGCCGCGCCACCCGGGCTGTTCGCCTCGGAGGGCATGCGCCACTCGGGCACCGTCGTGCCGGGTGTTTCCGTGGAGGTACGGCCACCGGGCGGGGGCGGGAGGTCCCAGGGCGCCCCCCGCCGGCCGAACCCCTCGTCCACGCCCTCCGCCCCGGCCTCGGCGCCCATGGCCCCGGCCACCGAGGCGAACCGGTCGTCCACGGTGTCGGGCGCGGCTGCGGGGCCCGTGTCCTCGGTGGATTCGTCGTACAGCTGCCCCCACCAGTCGTCCTCACCGGTGGGACTTCCCCCCTGCTGGCTCATGCCCCTAATTGTCCACCGCATGGGCGGTATGAAAACGGGGCATCAGGAAAAACCGGCACAGCACTCCGCATGAGGCGGGCATCGAGGGTGAGCCGTCGAACGGCGGTGCGGAAAGAGTGGCCGGTGTGACCCGGGGCCGGATCGCTGACCTGCGTCTCCTGCGTCCCTCCGGCACTCTGGTGAGATGGGAGTGTGGGACCTCCTGCTGGTCGGACTGGTCCTCCTGCTCGGCCTGTGCGGAGTGCTGGTGCCCGGGGTGCCCGGATCGTGGCTCGTGTGGGCCGCGGTCCTGTGGTGGGCGCTGAAGTCCACGGAGCCGGTGTCCTGGTGGATCCTGGTCGGCACGACCCTCGCGATGTTCCTCTCCCAGGTCGTGCGCTGGGCCCTGCCGCCCAGACGGCTGCGCGAGAGCGGCGCCACCCCCCGGATGTGGGTCTGCGCAGGGGCGGGCGCAGTGCTGGGCTTCTGCCTCGTCCCCGTGCTCGGCGCGATCCCCGGCTTCATCGGCGGCATCTACCTGTACGAACGCCTTCGCCTCGGCCGGCACGGCGAGGCGAAGGCGGCCCTGCGCACCGCGATGCGCTCGGGCGGCTCCAGCGTGCTGGCGGAGCTGTTCACCTGTCTGCTGATCGCGGGGGCGTGGCTGGGCGCGGTGATCTGGGGCTGACGTAGGGCCACGGGACTAGGCCGAGGATCCGATGTGCGGCGCGGGCCGGGCGTGCTTCGCTGCTCCCATGACCGAATTCAGCGAGGCGGAACGCGCGTATCTGAAGTCGCAGCGCCTGGGGCGGCTGGCCACCGTCGACCCGGACGGGCAGCCGCAGGCCAACCCGGTCGGCTTCTTCCCCCAGGACGACGGCACCATCCTGATCGGCGGCTACGCCCTGGGCCGCACCAAGAAGTGGCGCAACCTCCGGCGGAACCCCAAGGTCGCCCTGGTCGTCGACGACATCGTGAGCCTGCGCCCGTGGAAGGTACGGGGCGTCGACATCCGGGGCGAGGCCGAACTCCTCACCGGCCCCCACGAGTTGGGCCCGCACTTCAGCGAGGAGCTGATCCGTATCCACCCGCGCCGGATCCACAGCTGGGGCCTGGAGGACCAGCAGGACTAGAGGGCCGGCCCGGTCGCGGGAGGCTGCAGGACACCTTCCAGCGTCAGCAGCTGCACCTTCCGTTCGAGGCCGCCCGCATACCCGGTCAGCGAACCGTCCGCTCCGATCACCCGGTGGCAGGGCCGGACGATCAGCAGCGGATTGGCGCCGATCGCGCCGCCCACGGCCCGTACGGCAGCCCGTGGGGCCCCGATCCGTGCGGCGATCTCGCCATAGCTGGTGGTCACCCCGTAGGGAACGCTGTCGAGAGCGGCCCACACCCGCTCCCTGAACTCGCTCCCGGCGGTGCTGAACTCCAGCCGGAACTCCTTCAGTTCACCGGCGAAGTAGGCCGCCAACTGCTCCTCGGCAGCACGGAAGGCGGCGGGCTCGAGCCGCCAATCGGCCTGTACCTCAGGCCCCTTCTTCTGTCCGGGCACGGACACGGAGGTCAGAGCACCCTCCGGATCGGCGGTGAGGAGGAGGGGCCCGACGGGACTGTCGAAGCGGCTCCAGAGAACACTCATCAGGATCGGTCCCACTCTCTCGCTGTACGCAGGTGTTGCAGGGCATACGAGCGCCAGGGGCGCCAGCTGTCGGGAACGCCGGGGCCGGGCGGGGCGACGTCGGGATCGCCGAGCGCCCGGGTGCGGATCACGGCGACCGTACCGGCGTCCATGCCGGGCACGGCGAGCAGGGCGGCCTCGGCCTCGTCGCGGTCGACGCCCGGATCCAGGCGTACGGCGCCGTCGGCGAGGGCGGCGGTGAGCGCGCCCAGGGTGGCGTCCGGTTCGGCCGCCGCGAGGACGGCGGGCTCGGGAAACAGACGGGTGAGGCTGCCGCACGGCGCGTCCAGCGCCTTCCCGTACCGCTGTACGAGCCGCTCGGCCTCCGCCCGCCCCACCAGCGCGCGCACGGCCAGTTCCTCGGGGTCGGCGGCCCCCGGCGACCGCAGCCCGGGCCGGGCGGCGACCAGCGGCGCGAGCCGCGCGTCCCCGCCGAGCCGCTCGTCGACGGCGTACGGATCGGCGTCGAGATCGAAGAGCCGCCGCAGCCGCCCCACGGCGGTGGTCAGATCACGGGGATCGGTGAGATGCAGCCGGGCGTCCAGCCAGCCACCGGGATGGGCTCCGGACGCTGACCTCGCGGCCCCGGCCCGCTCGTCGACGGCGACGATGCCGCTACCGTGCGGTAGCCGCAGGGTACGCCGATAAGTCCGCCGCCCACGCGCCCCACTCACCTCCTCGACCCCAGCCACGGCCTCACCCGCGAGCAGATCGAAGACGGCACCGGCCTGGTACGGCCCCCGGTGCGCGAGACGCAGCGGAATCCCCGCGGTCGGGGTGGCCGCACGCCGACCGGCCCTGGGAGCGGCCGCCCGCAGCTCGCTCGGCGTGGACGCGTACACGTCCCGGATCGTGTCGTTGAACTGCCGGACACTGGCGAACCCGGACGCGAACGCGATCTCCGTGATCGGCAGCTCCGTCGTCTGCACCAGAACCCTGGCGGTGTGCGCCCGCTGGGCCCGGGCGAGAGCGACGGGCCCGGCCCCGAGCTCACCGGTGAGCTGCCGCTGCACCTGCCGCGCGCTGTACCCGAGCCGCGCGGCAAGCCCACTGACCCCCTCACGGTCCACGACCCCGTCCCCGATGAGCCGCATGGCCCGCCCCACCACATCCGCCCGCACATTCCACTCGGCCGACCCCGGCACGGCATCCGGCCGACACCGCCGGCAGGCCCGGAACCCCGAGCCCTGCGCGGCGGCGGCCGTCGCAAAGAACCGGACGTTACGCCGCTTCGGCGTCACCGCGGGGCAACTCGGCCGGCAGTAGATCCCGGTCGTCGCGACGGCGAAGAAAAACTCCCCGTCGAACCGGGCATCCCGGCTCCGAACGGCTTCGTACCTGCTGTCCTCGTCCATCACGCCTTCCAGTCTCCGCCGCACGGGACGACGGGGCTGGCGGAAATCGGACGTGGAGTACGCGATGGCTGGCGGCGGTGCCATCGGCGTGCATGCACAAGGCCAGGTCAGCTGATCTCAGCCCGTCCGGCGTTTGAGGACGAGGCCGTTCAGGCCGAAGCGGGGGCCTTGGGGCGGCAGCCCCCAGACGGCGCCCCCCACCCCCGGCGCCCTTACCGCCGCCCCCGCTTCAGCTCCATCGCCGCCCGCCCCGCGGACCCCCTCCGCTTCCACTCCCGCCGAAGCTCCGCACGGACCCTCGCATCGGTCTTGGCCACGATCCACTGGTTCTCCCGCATCAGCTTGCGGTAACTCTCCAGCCGCCGATGCGGCAACTCCCCGCTCTCGACAGCCTCCCGCACCGCACACCCCGGCTCCGCATCATGCGCGCAGTCGTGGAAGCGGCACCGCTCGGCCAGTTCCTCGATCTCGGAGAAGACCTGTCCGACCCCGCTCTCGGCGTCCCAGAGGCCGACGCCCCTGAGCCCCGGTGTGTCGATGAGGACACCCCCGCCGGGCAGGGCGAGCAGGTTGCGGGTGGTCGTCGTATGACGCCCCTTGCCGTCGACGTCCCGCGCGGCCTGCACCTCCATCACCTCCTCGCCCAGGAGCGCGTTGGCGAGGGTCGACTTCCCCGCACCGGACTGCCCGAGCAGCACGGACGTACCGCCGGAGACCAGGCCCACGAGAACGTCGAGCCCGTCCCCCTCCACGGCGCTGACCGTCAGCACGCTCACGCCCGGCGCGGACAGTTCGACGTCCTGGACGAGATGTGCACGCGTCACCGCGTCCGGCACCAGGTCGGCCTTGGTGAGCACGACCAGCGGCTGCGCGCCCGACTCCCAGGCGAGGGCCAGGAAGCGTTCGATGCGCCCGAGGTCGAGTTCGACGGCCAGGGACACGGCGACGATCGCGTGGTCGACGTTGGCGGCGAGGATCTGCCCCTCGGACCGCTTGGAGGAGGTGGAGCGCACGAAGGCGGTACGGCGCGGCAGATACGTCCGTACGTAGCGCGGGTTGCCACCGGGTTCGACGGCGACCCAGTCGCCGGTGCACACGACCCGCATCGGGTCGTGCGGGGTGACGAACGCGGTGTCGGCCCGCAGGACGCCGTCGGCGGTGACGACGTCGCACTGGCCGCGGTCGACCCGGATCACACGTCCGGGCAGGAGCCCCTCGGGCTCGTGGGGGGCGAACGCGTCCGCCCATGCCTCGTCCCAGCCGTAGGGGGCGAGCGCGGTGAAAACAGGGGAAGCCGAGCTGGAAGTCAAGGGTGACCCTTCACAAGGGTGGCCTCGGCGAAAGGAGTTGAGGTCAGCCGACGGCCACGGAGGTGGACTTGATGATCTGGATGCGGGCAGCGCTCGTCGCAAAGACAGCCATCGGTCAACACCTCCCGGTTCCACACTCGTTCGACAGCGGCGGCCACCGGCCACCGCTCCATGCACGCTCACCATAGAGCCGTACGCCCGCCGGGCGCCACGGAATATTCGGGGAGCCGCTCAACGCCCCCGTCCGGCGTAGGGCCCCGGCACCTCCCCCGATCCCCGCCTGATCAGTTCCGTCGGCATGACGAGGGTGCGGGGCGGTGAGGTGTCCCCGTGGATGCGGGCGAACAGGACGTGCGCGGCCGTGGTGGCGAGCGCGACGGGATCCTGGGCGATGACGGTGACGGGCGGTGTCAGCCGCTCGGCCAGCGGGAAGTCGTCGAAGGCGATGAAGGCGATCTGGGGCGGCAGGACCGTCAGCGCGCCGAAGGCGAGGTTCTCGTTGTCGGCGAGCAGGGCGGTGGGCGGCTCGGCGGAGGCGAGCAGGGCGTTGACGGCCTCGGCGGCGGACGGCGCCGAGCGCAGACCGTGGCGGACGAGCCCGGGGTCCGCCGTGATGCCCGCGCCCTGAAGTGCGGCCCGATAGCCCTGGTGGCGTTCGCCGTTGGTCCAGATGTCCGGCCGGCCCCCGAGGTAGCCGATACGGCGGTGGCCGTGCGCGATCAGGTGCCGTACGGCCTCCTCGACCGCGGCGCGGTTGTCCACCACCACGGTGTCGGCGTCCAGGCCGGGTGCGGCCCGGTCCACGCACACGATCTTGGTGCCCTGTGCCTGGGCCGGGCGCAGAAAACGGTGACTGCCCGCGGCCGGCGTGAGGATGAGCCCGTCGACGCGGCGCGCGGTGAAGGCGGCGACGACCTCGCGCTCGCGGCGCGGGTCGGCGCGGCTGGAGCCGATGAGCACCACGCTGCCGCGCCGACGGGCGACGTCCTCGGCGGCGGAGGCGACGGCGGCCATGAAGGGGTCGGCCACGTTGTCCACCAACAGGCCTATGGTCCGGCTGGGTTGGTCCGCGCGGCGCAGCTGGCGTGCCAACTCGTCGCGCTGGTAGCCCAGTTTGCGGACGGCTGCCTCGACTCTCGCGGCGGTCCGCGGTGCCACGCTCCCCGCGCCGTTGACCACACGGGACACCGTCATGGCACTGACGCCCGCCTCGGCGGCGACGTCCTTCATCGTGGGGCGGCCGACCACGCCGCAGTCCTCCTCGGCAGTCGGGCGGGCAGTTCCCGGGCCGCTGTGCAACCTCTTGGGAACAGGTCACACGCGACCCTTGACGCCCACCCATGGGGCTCCCAGAATCGACGAACTGTTAACGATACCAACGCGAAGGCACAACATGGCCTCTGCAAGGGAACCACTTCTCGCGGCGCACGGTGTGGTCAAGCGTTTCGGTCACGTCCAGGCGCTGCAGGGCGCCGACTTCACGGCGTACGCGGGCGAGGTCGTCGCCCTGATCGGGGACAACGGCGCAGGAAAGTCGACTCTGGTGAACGTCCTGTCGGGAGTGCTCGCACCCGACGAGGGCGAAGTGCGGGTGGAGGGGCGGGCGGTCCGGTTCGGCGGGCCGATGGACGCCCAGCGGCACGGACTTGAGACCGTCTACCAGGATCTGTCGCTCGCACCTGATCTGGACGCGGCGGCCAATCTGTATCTGGGCAGGGAGGTCGTGCGCGGCGGGCTGCTCGGCCGCCTCGGCGTACTCGACCGGCCCGCGATGCGACGGGAGGCGGTCAAGGCGTTCGCGGAGCTGGGCGTGGAACTGAAAGATGTGACCGCTCCTGTGACAACGTTGTCCGGCGGTCAACGACAGTCGGTGGCCGTGGCGCGTGCGGTCGCGTTCGTGAACAAGGTCATCTTCATGGACGAGCCGACGGCCGCGCTGGGGGTGGTGCAGCGCGCCCGGGTCCTGGACACCGTGCGCAGGGTCGCCGACCGGGGCATCTGTGTCGTGCTGATCAGTCACAACATGCCCGAGGTGCTGTCGGTCTCGGACCGGGTGGAGGTGCTGCGGCTCGGGCGCCGGGTCGCCTCGTTCACCGCGGCGGACACGACGATCGAGGAGCTGGTCGGGGCCATGACCGGCTCGCTGGACGAACCGGCCGGGCAGAACGGGTCCTTGGGGAAAGCGGAGGACGGGCGATGACCGCCGACAGCAAGGAAGTCCGGCCGGCCGCGGCACAGCAGCAGGCCCCGCCCGCGTCGGACGGCGCGGGCAGGACCGTACCGGACTGGCTGCGGCGGGCGGCCGGCATCAGCGAACTGTGGACCTTCGTGATCCTCGTCGTGCTGGTCCTGTTCTTCACCATCGCCGCGCCGGGCAAGTTCTTCACCCAGTACGACCTCACGCAGATCGCCGTGAACGCGGCCATCTACCTGGTGCTGGGCGTGGGCATGACCTTCGTGATCATCACGGCGGGCATCGATCTGTCCATCGGTTCGGTGCTGGTGCTGTCCGCGGTGGCCGCCGGCGAGTACAACATCCACCACGGCGGGCCGGACGCCGGCTGGGGCACGGTCGCGGTCTGTGCGGTCATCGCCCTTGCGGTGGGCGCGGGCTGGGGTGTGCTGCAGGGCGCGGTGGTGGCGACCGGGAAGGTGCCGCCGCTGATCGTGACGCTCGGCGGTCTGGGAGCGGCGCTGGGGATCGCCGAACTCGCCACCGGGGGCCAGGACCCGGCGGGTGCGGCGGCCACGCATCTGCAGAACAGCCTCGGTTTCGGGAAGGTGCTCGGCATTCCCTGGATGGTGGTCCTGGCCGCGGTGGTGACGGCCGTGTTCGGGCTGGTGCTGGGCGCGACGAGGTTCGGCACGCACACCTTGGCCATCGGCTCCAATCCGACTGCCGTACGGCGTGCGGGAATCGGGGTCGGCCGGCACCTGGTGACGGTGTACGGGCTGATGGGCCTGTTGGCCGGGCTCGGCGCGGTGATGTGGCTGGCCTCGTACGGCACGACGTCGATCGCCGGGCACTCCACCGACAACCTGAAGGTGATCACCGCCGTGGTGCTCGGCGGCACCAGCCTCTTCGGCGGGCGCGGCTCGGTGCTGGGCACCGTGATCGGTGTGTTCATCCCGGCCGTGCTCACCACCGGACTGATCGTCATCGGTGTTCAGCAGTACTGGCAGGACGTCGCGGTGGGCGTGGTGCTCGTCGCGGCCGTCTACGTCGACCAGATGCGCAGGAAGACCCGAGAGCAAGATTGAGGAGATGTCTCGATGTTGAGCATTCGCAGCAGGCGCAGCGCACTGGTCGCCGCGGGCACCGTACTGGCCCTCACCGGGGCCGCCGCGTGCAGTTCGTCCAGCGGTGGCGGGTCGGGGTCGTCGGGCGGGGCCGCGCACAAGAAGGTGCGGCTGATCACCGGCGTGAAGAGCGACCCCTTCTACATCACCATGACCTGCGCGGCGAAGACGGAGGCGAAGGCCAAGGGCATGGACTTCGGCGCGGACGGTTCCGCGCAGTGGGACGTGTCGGTGCAGCGCCCGCTTCTTGACTCGGTGGCGGCCTCCCGGCCGGACGGGCTGATGATCTCGCCGGTGGACACCAGCGCGCTCACGCCGTCGCTGAAGCAGATCCAGTCGGCGGGCACCAAGGTCGCACTGGTCGACACCACGGTCACCGACGACTCGATCGGCATCACCCGTATCTCCTCGGACAACGAGAAGGGCGGCCGGGTCGCCGCCGACGCGCTCGCCAAGCTGATGGGCGAGAAGGGCTCGGCCATCGTGATCAGCGTCAAGCCCGGTGTCTCGACAACTGACGCCCGGATCAAGGGCTTCACGGAGGAGATGAAGAAGTACCCCAAGATCAAGATGCTGCCCACGCTCTACGACAACGACCTTCCGGCCACCGCCGCCTCCCAGATCCAGTCGACGCTGGCGGCCCACCCCGACCTGGGCGGTGTCTTCGCGGGCAACACCAACACCGGCCAGGGCATCGCCACCGGCCTCAAGCAGGCGGGCAAGCAGGGCGCGGTGAAGGTCGCCGCCTTCGACGCCGAACCCGACGAGGTCGCCTCGCTCAAGGCGGGCACGCTCCAGGTCCTCGTCGCCCAGGACCCGGCGGCGATCGGCAGGGAGGCCGTCGACCAGCTGGCGGCCGCCTTCGAGGGCAAGAGCGCCCAGAAGTCCATCGGCACCAACATGGTCGCCATCACGAAGGCGAACATGAACGACCCGTCGGTCAGCAGGTACTTCTACAAGTCGGGCTGCTGACCGGGCTGCTGGAGGTCGGCGTCGAACGACCGGGTGGCTCTGGCGGGTTCACCCGGTCGCGGCGCCTGTCACGAGCCGTACGAGATCAACTCTTCGTGCAGGCCAGCCCGTTGAGGGTGAAGTCGTACGGCGAGGAGTTCCTGCCCTGCCAGGACCCGAGGAAGCCGAAGGTGATCTTGCCGTCTGCGGGGACGGCCTTGTTGTAGTCGGCGGCGGTCGCGGTGACCCTGGAGCCGTTCTGGGAGACGCTCGCGTCCCACATCTGGCCGACCTTCTGGCCGTCCCGGTAGGACCAGGCGACGCGCCAGGTGTCGAGGGCGTCGGCGGTGGTGACCGTGACGGTGGCCTGGAAGCCGTCGGTCCACTGGTTGTCCAGGTGGTAGGCGGCCTTGCAGGTGGCGGACGCACTGGTGCCGGGATCCGGGGCGCTGCTCTGCGTGGTGGCGGAGGTGCCCTGGGGTTCCGGGTCGGAGTGCTTGCCCCCGGCGGGTTTCGTCGGGGTCGCGGAGGGGCTCGGGGAGGCGCTCTTCGGCGTCGGGGTCGGCGTGGCGGACGGCAGGGACGGGCGCGGGGCCGCCACCGGGCTGCTGTCGGCCGGTGCGTCGCTGCTCGCGGCCTCGTTGTCGCTGCCGCCGAACCGCATCATCGACGTGGCCAGCGCCAGCAGCGACACCATGACGGCGGCCACCAGCAGCCCGCCGCGGACGACGCGTGCGCGGTCGATGACCGCCTTCGGTTCGCCGCTCTGCCCGTCTCCTGCCTCCGGTCGCCCCACCCCGAGGCGCACCTCGGCGGCCCGGCGGCGGCGCTCCAGGTAGGCGAGGCCGCCCCAGCCGATGACACCGCCGGCGAGGGCCGCGGACAGCCCGCCGCCCTGGGGACGCAGACAGGCGGCGGCCTCCGCGCAGTCCACGCAGGTGGCGAGGTGCCGCGAGAGGTCCGGCGGGATGTCGGCGGCGGCCGACCTGGTGATCGCGTCGAGGAGGCGCGCATAGCTGCGGCACTGCGCGTCCATCGGCGTATCGAGGTGGTTGCGGTGGCAGCGGTCCCTGAACAGGTCCCGCACCTGGTCGAGTTCCTCGCCGACGAGGGCCGGGTCGAGGCCGAGCCTGCGGGCCACCACGGACCGCGGCAACGACTCCACCTCGGACAGCCACAGCAGCGCCGCGTCCGCCTCCTGGAGGTCGCGCAGACCGCGCAGGGCGATCGGGCGGCGCAGCGGGGGGCCGGTATAGCGGGCGGCCTTCTCCGAGTTGAGCCACAGGCGCAGGTCGGGATCGAGGTCCTGGCCCTGTCCGTCGGCCTCCCAGGCCGCCGCCGTGGTGCGTACGGCGGTGAGCAGCAGGGGGATGACGGGGAGCCGGGGCGTGCGGCGGCCGTTGCTCCGGGCGCCCCCGGTCTCGGCGGCGCGGACCTCGCGGATACCGAGCGCGAACGCCTCCGTGGCCAGCTGAGTGGCCGCGGTGGCGCCGGCCGTGCACAGATCGGCGTAGGAAAGCACCGCGTCCCAGCACTCGGAGAACAGCGCGGCTTCGGCGGCGTCCTTCGGGTTCGGCAGGTCGGGCATGAGTCTCCTGCATCCACAAGCGAGGTCAACTCACCAATTTCGGCGAAGGAGTTGGGGGGAACCTCGCGGCAGGACAGGAGCCTTTCACGTTTTCAACACAACTGACAAGCGCTGTGTTCAGTTGCCCTGACGGAACCTGTGAACCGGCCGGAGGACACAACTCCGGCCTCTTGTACGGACGGGGACCCGTTTTGACTCAAGATCCCCGTCCGCCAATCACGCCTCGGCCGCCTCCTGTGCCGGGAGACTGTCCATGAACGAGCTGACGGAGAACACCGCGCGGCCGGGTCCGGGCGGGCCGTATCCGGGCGGCGAGGAGAGGCCGAAGTCCTCCATCGTCTGGCGATAGGCCTGCAGCAGCCGGATGTGGTACTCCAGCGGCGCACCCTGCGGGTTGGCCTTGCCGAGCGGGGTGGTGGGCTCGGGGCACCAGGTGGTGAAGCGGGGCGTGATGCCGTGCGACATGAAGAAGCGCAGGCCCTCGGTGGTGGACGCGATGGCCTCGTCGACCGTCTTGAACCCGAAGGGCTCGGCCATCTCCACGCCCGCCACGAAGTTGGGGATGACATTGCGCGCGCCGAAGACCTCCGCCGAGTCGAGGATCCGCCTGTGCCACTCGTCGCGGCCGACGTAGCGCTCCTTGCCCGGGCAGTACATCTTGAACAGATACTCGTCCCACACCTCGTAGTTGGGGTGGTAGATCTGCACGCCGTAGTCCTTGAAGCGCTGCACGTCGTCCTTGGGCAGCGCCTGGGCGACGACCTTGCCGATCCAGCGGCCCGGGAAGTGCTCCTCGATGGCCTTGGCGTACATGCCGTAGAAGTCGGCCTCGTCACGGCCCTGGAGCCTGGAGGTGATGGCGCCGCCGGTGAGGGTGTAGGCGGTGGAGGCCTTCGCGGTGTCGTAGCGGTTGATGATCTCCAGCGCTTCCAGGACCTCGTCGACGTCCTTCACACCGGTGTACGGCCGCCCGGCCGCCTTGTGCTGGCGCCAGTTGTGGTTGATGTCGCAGTACTGGCACTCCTCCTTGGCGCCGAAGTACTGGCAGACCCGGAAGACGGTCAGGTAGATCAGATAGCCCCACTGGATGGTCGGGGCGACCTCCATGACCGACTTCCCGTTGGAGAGCTTGTGCCGGTAGTACTCCGGCATCGGCGGCACGCCGACGTCCGCGATGCGCTTGCCGTCGAGGTAGAGCCCGAGCACCCCCTCGTCGTCGGCGGCGACGCGGTAGGGCGAGGTCGGGTTCACTCGTACGGAGACGACGGTACGGCGCAGGTCGTAGGGGCCGCCGGTGAGGATGATCTCCTCCGGGGGACGCCTCAGCGCGGCCTCGCCCAGTTCGGGCAGGGTGCCGTGGTCGAAGGAGAAGATGAAGTACGACTTCGGCTTGACCTCGCCGGACTCGTTGTCGCTGAGCGCGGACGGGTCGAAGGCCACGCCTCCACGCAGCAGGTCCTCCTTGAAGACGGCTTCCCGCGGTACGTGCGGGAAACGCTCCATCAGATCCTCGACCAGTGCGGTACGGCTGCCCATCCCGACTCTCCTTCCGGCTCAGGCGTTCGACTCCTCACGGTATGCCTTCGTCTGCGCGTCAGCCGTGCCGGGTCCCCCCGCGGCGAGCGATGTGTCCTGGTACGGGGGTGTCCGGTGGCAGCAGCGGGTCGGCGACGGGGGTGCCCCAGACCGAGGTCAGGGGGAGGGTTCCGGCCCACAGGCCCAGCTCGGCGTCGGGTCCCTCGCCGTCGTCGGGCGGGCCGGTGCGGATCTTGACCGAGGCCTCTTCGAGGGACAGGGCGAGGAGGGTGGTGGCGGCGAGTTCCTTGCGGTTCGGCAGGCGGGCGTACGACCACTGGCCGGGCGTCGCGTGCTCGGTGAGCCGGCGCAGGCCCTCCAGCTTCTCCTCGGGGTCGGTGACCTTGCGGGCCTCGCCGTGGATCATCGCGCTGCGGTAGTTGACGCCGTGCTCGAAGACCGAGCGGGCGAGGACCAGGCCGTCGACGTGCGTCACGGTGACGCAGACCGGGGTGCCGCCGGCGAGGCTGCGGCTGGCCACCGAGCCATGGAGGTACAGCTGCCGCTCGTCCCGCCCGTAGACCGTGGGCACGACCAGCGGACGCCCCTCGACCACCACACCCAGGTGACAGACGAACCCGGCGTCGAGGATCGCGTCCAGGTCCGCACGGTCCAGGCTGCCCTGCTCGCGCAGGCGGCGGTGGCGGGTGAGGTCGGTCTCGGGGAGCGGTTCGAGCGTCACACGACTGGACGCTACCGATATCGCAGCTGTTGCGCCAGAGATTTACGGATAACCTCGCGACATACGGTCATGTCGACGAAATTCGCAGCTCACGCTTCTCTCTCCAGAGCCCCTGGATCCACCGGGTGGGCCAGCTCTCCGCCCGACAACAGACGTGCGGCCTCCTCCGCGACCGTCATGCCGAGGCGGGACAGCTCGTTGCCCTGGGAGCCCGCGAGGTGCGGGGTGACGAAGGCGCCCGGGAGGTCGTAGAGCGCGGAGTCCGCGGGCAGGGGCTCGGGGTCGGTGACGTCGAGGACGGCGTTCAGACGGCCGGTGCGGACCTCGTCGACCAGGGCCTCGTGGTCGACCAGGCCGCCGCGCGCGGTGTTGATCAGGGTCGCCCCGTCCGGCATCAGGGCGAGTTCCCTGCGGCCGATCAGATGGTGGGTCTCCGGTGTCTCGGGCGCGTGGATCGTGACGATGTCCGACGTCCGCAGGAGGTCGTCCAACGACAGGAGCGCCACGCCGAGTTCGGCCGCCCCCGGCTCGGTGACGTACGGGTCGGTGAGGCTCACCCGCAGGTCGAAAAGTGCCAGCAACTCGATGACGCGGCGGCCGATGCGGGAGGCCCCGATCACGCCGACACGGCGGCCGTGGTTGCCGATGCCGGGGACGACGCCCCAGCCGGGGTGGGCCCGTGTGGTGCGCAGGCGTTCCCGGGCGCCCAGGAGGTCCTTCCCGGCGAGCAGGATCATCGCGAGGGTGTACTCGGCGACCGGCAGCGCATTGGCCGCGGCGGCCGAGGAGACCGCGATGCCGCGTCGCCAGACCTCGGGCGTGGTGAAGCCCTTCACCGAGCCCGCCGAGTGCAGGACCGCGCGCAGTTTCGGCGCCGCGTCGAGGACGGCCGCGTCCAGGCGCGGGCAGCCCCACCCGGTGACCAGGATCTCGGTGCGCGCGAGCACCTCCCGCACGCCCGGCCCGGCGAAGTCCTCGGCGATCAGGCCCGGATCGATGTCCACCGCCTCGCGCAGTCGCGCGAGGACCCTTGCGGGGAAGACGAGCGGCAGGTTCTCGGCGGTCATGGCGAACAGAGCCTGGGGACGCTCGGGCAAGGGGTGGGCCCTCCGGCTTCGGCGAAAAAGTTGTAGAAAACGCTGTCCACGGTAGGTCGCGGCAGATGAGAGGGTCAATGCACACGCACTCGTCGGAGGGACGACAGGGAATGACGGAGACGGTCACCAACTGGGCAGGCAACATCACCTATGCGGCAAAGGAGTTGCACCGCCCCCACTCGCTCGACGGGCTCAGAACCCTCGTGGCCGGCAGCGCCAAGGTCCGCGTCCTGGGCAGCGGCCACTCCTTCAACGAGATCGCCGAGCCCGGTGCCGAGGGCACCCTGCTCTCGACCGCCGGACTGCCGCCGGTGATCGATGTGGACACCACGGCCCGCACGGTACGGGTCTCGGGCGGCGTCCGGTACGCGGAACTGGCCCGCGTGGTGCACGCGCACGGGCTCGCGCTGCCCAACATGGCCTCCCTGCCGCACATCTCCGTCGCCGGGTCGGTGGCGACCGGCACCCACGGCTCGGGGGTGACCAACGGATCGCTGGCGACACCGGTGCGCGAGGTGGAGCTGGTCACGGCCGACGGGGACACGGTACGGATCGCGCGGGGCGACGCACGGTTCGACGGTGCCGTCACCTCGCTGGGCGCGCTCGGCGTCGTGGTCACCCTCACCCTCGACCTGGAGCCCGCCTTCGAGGTCGAGCAGCACGTCTTCACCGAACTCCCCCTCGCCGGGCTCGACCCGCAGACGTTCGAGACGATCGCGGCGGCGGCGTACAGCGTGAGCCTGTTCACCGACTGGCGGGAGCCCGGCTTCCGGCAGGTGTGGCTCAAGCGGCGCACCGACCAGCCGCTCCCGGACTTCCCGTGGGCCGCGCCCGCGACCGAGAAGCTGCACCCCGTGCCGGGGATGCCGGCCGTGAACTGCACGGAGCAGTTCGGGGTGCCGGGGCCCTGGCACGAACGGCTGCCGCACTTCCGGGCGGAGTTCACGCCGAGCAGCGGGGCCGAGCTGCAGTCGGAGTATCTGCTGCCGCGGGAGCACGCCGTCGACGTGCTGCACGCCCTCGACGGGATCCGGGCGACGGTGGCCCCCGTGCTGCAGACCTGCGAGATACGCACGGTCGCCGCCGACCGGCAGTGGCTGAGCCCGGCCTACGGACGGGACACCGTGGCAGCGCACTTCACCTGGGTCGAGGACACGCAGGCCGTGCTGCCGGTGGTGCGGCGGCTGGAGGAGGCACTGGACCCGTTCGACGCCCGCCCGCACTGGGGCAAGGTCTTCACCACGCCCACGGCGGTGCTGCGCGGCCGGTACCCCCGGCTGGCCGACTTCCGGGCGCTTGCGCGGGCGCTGGACGGGGACGGAAAATTCGCCAACCCCTTTGTGCGGACGCTGCTGGACGACTGAGCTGCGAAGGGCTTTATAAACCCCCTTTCCTAACCCCTTGTCGAAAGTCCCCCGCAGGCCATAGCCTTGCGCCGCGCCGGTGCCGACGTGCCCGGTGCGCCTGGCCTGAAAGAACCGGGGGCGACCTTTGAAGCGCACATCACGTGACATCCGCACCGCGAACCGCTACGAGGTGCTGCGCCAGATCATCGCCGCGTCTCCCACCTCCCGGCAGGAGCTGGCGGCCGCCACGGGTCTGAGCCTTGCGACGGTCGCCACGCTGGTCGGCGAGCTCCTCGATCTGCGGATGATCACCGAGGTCGGGTTCGAGGACTCGGCGGGCGGCCGCCCCCGGGGTCTCGTGGCGGTCAATGCGTCGGGGGGCGCGTTGATCGGAGTCGACATCGCGGAGACGTACGTCCATGTCGAGCTGTTCGACCTGGCGCTGAACGTCCTCGCCCGCGCCGAGGAGGACGTCCGCCCCGGCGAGAGCCTCCCCGAGCAGCTGGTCGGTCATGTCGCCGCCGCCGTGGGCTCGGTGGTCACGCAGGCCGGCATCGAGGGTGCGCGGGTGCTGGGCGTGGGCGTCAGCGTGCCGGGGCAGGTGGACCGCGCCACCGGTATCGCGGAGTACGCGCCGAACTGGGACTGGCACGACGTGCCGCTGCTCGACCTGCTCACCGAGCACATCGCCTACCCCCTGTACCTGGACAACCCGCTGCGCGCCGTCGCCGTCGCAGAGCTGTGGTTCGGGGCCGCCCGCGGCCGCCAGGACGCCGTCGTGGTCACCCTCGGGACCGGCGTGGGCGCCGGGCTCGTCCTGGGCGGCGGACTGCACCGCGGGATCAGCAACAGCGCCGGCGAGTGGGGCCACAACACGATCGTCCTGGACGGCCGGCTGTGCCACTGCGGCAACCACGGCTGCGTGGAGACGTACGTCGGAGCGCCCGGAATCATGCTGAATCTGCGGGAGCTGAGCCCCGGCAGCCCGCTGCTGCATCCGGAGGACCAGACGGCCACCATCGCCGCGCTGGCCCAGGGGATGCGCGAGCACGACCCGGTGGCGGTCAAGGTGGTCCGGGACACCGCCCGTTATCTCGGCGCCGGCATCGCCGACCTGGTCAACCTGGTCAACCCCGAAGTGGTCGTGCTCAGCAGCTGGGTCGCGGCCGCCCTCGGCGAGCCCCTGGTCGCGGAGGTGCGCGAGGCCGTCGCCCGGCACGCGCTGCCGCGGCCGATGGCCGCCACCGAGATCGTCCTCTCCCCGATCCCCACCGACCCGGCGTGTCTGGGTGCGGCGACGTTCGCGCTGGAAGGCGCGCTGCAGTCCGTCGGGCAGAGGAATGCGAAACGCACCACCCCCGCAAGGAGCCGTACCGCACCACCTTCATGACGACGGAAGGGATGCACGTGACTCACCCCCACCCCAGTAGATCGGTCCTCCTGACGGCGGCAGCCGCGCTCGCCGTCGCGGGTCCCCTGATATCCGCCCCGCCCTCCTCGGCCGCCACCCCCACGGCGGCCGAGGTCTCCCCGCACGCCGCCCAGACCATCGACGACATCGGCGCCTCGGGCGCCTGGTGGGTCAACGACCTGCAGCACTTCAAGCCGGAGGTGCAGGCCCGGGTCGCCGGTCTGCTGTTCTCCCAGCAGGGCCTGGCCCTCTCCTCGTACCGCTACAACATCGGCGGTGGCGGCACCGCGGTCACCACCCCGGCCCGCGCCGCCCAGGACTTCCTCAACCCCGACGGGTCGTACGACTGGAGCAAGGACAAGGGGGGCCGTACGTTCCTGAAGTACGCCGCGAAGTACGGCGTCAAGGATCTGATCGGCTTCGTCAACAGCGCGCCCGCGCAGTGGACGACCAACGGCCAGAGCTGCGGTGGTCAGTTGAAGCCGGAGAACGAGTCGGACTACGCCAAGTACGTGGCGGACGTGACCGACCACTTCGCCGAGCAGGGCGTGAAGCTGGACTACATCAGCCCGTTCAACGAACCGGACAACAACTTCGGGGACTGCGGCCAGGAGGGCATGCAGGTCACCGTCGACCAACGCGACGACATCGTGCGGGCGTTGGGCGCCGAGCAGCGGGCCCGCAAGCAGCAGACGTCGATCATCGCCGACGAGTCCAGCAAGACCACCCAGTTCACCGACGAGCTGCCGCAGTGGATCTCGCAGCCGGGCACCGCGCAGTACGTGTCCGCGCTCGCCCACCACACCTACAACAACCCCAATGACGGCCAGCTGGGCAATGTCTACGAGACGTCGCGGGCGGTCGGAAAGAAGTCCTGGGCCACCGAGATCTGCTGCTTCGGCAAGGGCGGCACGGGCTGGAACCAGGAGTACGACCCCACCATCGACAACGCCCTGCTGATGTCGCGGATCATCTACAAGGACTTCGCGAGCTCGCACGACTCGGCGTTCCAGTGGTGGGTGGCCCTGGCCAGCGGCTACGGCACCTCCCCCACCGAGCGCAACGACACGGGCTGGAACGACGGCCTGATCTACTACGACCCCGACTACGCGACGAACGGCAACCAGAAGCTGTACTTCACCAAGCGGTACTACGCGCTCGGCCAGTACAGCAGGTTCGTGAGGCCTGGCTCGGTCGCGCACAACGTGACCGGGGCGCCGGACGGCGTCGAGGTGTCGTCGTACGACCGGAACGGCAAGTGGGTGGTGGTGGTCAACAACCACAACTCCACCGACACCCCGCTGAGTTTGCACTTCAACAACAAGACGCCGGTGCGGGCCGCGCAGGCCGTGCGCACCTCGGCCACCGAGGACTGGGCGAACGTCGCCAGGCCGACGGTGAGCGGCGGCACGGCGTCCACGACCCTCGCGGCCCGCTCCGTCACGACGTACGTCTTCGACCAGAAGGGTCACGGCAGCTCGGCGATCACGGGTGCGCTGCAGGGCAGGCAGTCCGGCAAGTGCCTGACCGCGGGCGCCACCGGGGCCGCCATCAGCACGTGCACGGGCGGGACCGAGCAGTCGTGGTCGTACGACGGCAAGGGCGCCCTCAAGGGCCCGAACGGCTATCTCACCGCCGGGAGTTCGGGCCTGACGACGACCGCCGGCTTCACCGGTGACGCAAGCCAGCGCTGGCTGCTGAACGCCAACGGCCAGATCCTCAGCGAGGCGTCCGGCAAGTGCCTGGACGTCAGCGGGCAGGCGACCGCCGACGGCAGCAAAGTGATCCTGTACAGCTGCAACGGCGGCACCAACGAGGTCTGGAACAAGGCCTAGCCGCCTGTACCGAGGGCCGCCGGCCACACCCTGACCCGGCGGCCCTCACCCCCCGCACCACCCCCATGTTCGGGATTCCGAACCGGATTTAACGCTTCGAACAGACTTCGTCCAACCCCTTGCCGAAGCCTTAGCCGAAGGTTAACGTCCCCGCACCACAACGCAATTCGAGCCACGTAGCAGCCAGGTGCGCTGGAGCCGTGGAGCCGCAGCCGCAATCGAGACAAGGACGTCAGCATGTCGGCAATGAGCAACAGCAACTTCTCCCGTCGGTCCATATTCCGGGCCGCCGCCGGCATGGCCGCCGCCGGCACGCTGGCCGCGTGCGGCAGCAACAACGGGCGGGGCGGAAGCGGTGGGGGGGCGGGCACGCAGCTCACCCAGATGTTCCACGCCTACGGTGAGGCGGGAACGGAGCAGGCCATCAAGCGGTACGCCGCCGCGTACAAGAAGGCCGGCGTGAACACTCAGTGGATCACCGGCAACAACTTCGAGGCCAAGCTCTTCTCGGCCCTGCTCACCAAGCAGGCGCCCGACGTCTTCGAGTTCCACCCGCAGCTGCAGCTGGTCAAGAGCGGTCAGGTGGCCGACCTGAGCGACATAATCAACCCGGTCAAGGACGACTTCAACCAGAACGACATCAACTCGCACACGGTTGACGGGAAGATCTACGGGATCCGGATGATCGACGACCCGCAGTTCTTCTACTACCGCAAGTCGATGCTGGAGAAGGCGAAGGTCGACGTCCCGACCACGCTCGACGAGCTGCTGGAGGCCGCCGCCAAGCTCACCACCAGCAAGGTCAAGGGTGTGTACCTCGGCAATGACTTCACCGCGGTCCAGAACCCGCTGATCTGGTCGGCCGGCGCCGACACCCTCGACGCGAAGAACCAGATCGCTTACCACACAGACGGCGTCGTCGAGGGACTGAAGAAGCTGCGGACTCTGTTCACAAGCGGCAACGTGCTGCTGGACGCCCCGACCGACTTCTGGGACCCGTCCTCGCTCAACCAGGGCCTGTGCGCCATCCAGTGGGGCGGCATGTGGTCCATGCCGGCCATGCAGCAGGCGCTCGGCGACGACCTCGGCATCTTCCCGTTCCCGAAGATCGGCAGCGCCGGCAAGCAGTCGGTCTACAACGGCGGTTGGTCGATGTTCGTCAACGCCAAGGGCAAGAACGTGGACGCGGCCAAGGAGTACGTGAAGTGGCTGTGGATCGACCAGAAGCAGTACCAGGAGGACTGGGCCACCTCGTACGGCTTCCACATCCCGCCGCGCACCTCGATCGCCAACACGGCCACCAAGCTCAAGTCGGGCCTGCCCGCTGAGGGCATCAAGCTCTTCACCGACTACGGCCACTTCGACAACATCGGCTTCGACCAGGCCATGCAGACCGCGTTCAACGACGTGATCGCATCCTCCGTCCGGAAGAACGGCAACCCGGAGGCCGCGCTCGACACCTGCGACAAGAAGGTCAACGTCGAGCTCAAGAAGCTGTTCGGATAGGCCCCCGGGAAGACCACGTCATGTCGACCACCACCACACGCGGGGTCGCCCAGCCCGCCCCGGCCAAGGCCTCCCAGGCCCGGCCGCGGCGGGGTCTGCGGGGCAACCCGACCGCCAACTTCTGGCTCTTCACCGGGCCCTTCCTCATCGGCCTGGTGATCTTCGTCTTCGTGCCGATCGGCTGGAGTATCTGGCTCAGCTTCTTCGACGCCCGCTTCACCGTCACGCCGAGCAATTTCATCGGTTTCGACAACTACAAGCAGATCCTGACCAACAGCAACTTCCCCGACTCGCTGCTGACGTTCACCGTGTTCGCCGCCTTCATCGTGCCGACCACCTGGGCGCTGTCACTCGGGCTGGCGCTGCTGGTGCACCGACTGCGCTTCATGCGGGCGTTCTTCCGGTCGGTCTTCTTCCTGCCGACCGCCGTCTCCTACGTCGCCGCCGCGCTGATCTGGAAGATGTCCATCTTCACCGGCGTCCGTTTCGGTCTCGCGAACACCGTCGTCGGCTGGTTCGGCGTCGACAACATCGCCTACCTGTCCAACCCCAGCCCGCCCTGGTACTGGCTGGTGATCGTGACCCTGCGCCTGTGGATCCAGTCCGGCTTCTACATGATCCTGTTCCTGGCGGCACTGCAGAACATCCCGTCGGAGTTGTACGAGGCCGCTGCCATCGACGGCGCCAAGCGGGGCTGGCAGACCTTCCGATACATCACGCTGCCCCAACTGCGGGCCACCTCGACCGCGGTGATCCTGCTGCTGCTGATCGCCGCATACCAGGCGTTCGACGAGTTCTTCAACCTCATCACGACGAAGGCGACCTGGGCGCAGACGCCGCTCATGGAGCTCTACAAGGCCGCCCTCGGCACGAACCAGGACTACGGCGCCGGCAGCGCGGGCGCGGTCATCCTGTCGCTGCTGATCTGCATCGTCACCCTGGCCCAGGGCAAGATCATGGGCTTCGGAAGGGGGGAGGAGTCCAAGTGACCACCACCGCACCTCAGGTCGGCAAGCAGCGCAAGAAGGGCCGGGGCATCCTCGGCAATACGGGACTGTACATCGCCGTCGGCGTCGCCGCCCTGCTCTTCCTGATCCCCTTCTACCTGATCGTCCGCAACGCCCTGTCTACAGACCCGGAGATCACGGGCGAGAACTGGAAGCTGCTCCCCTCATTCCAATGGGGCAACATATCCGAGCTGTTCGACGACCCCACGGTCGAGTTCGGCCGCTCGATGTGGAACTCGATGGTCGTCGCCGTCCTGACCACCTTCGGCACCCTCCTGGTCTGCTCCCTGGCCGGCTACGGCCTGGCCCGCATCCCGTACAAGCACGCCAACAAGGTCTTCTACGCGGTCCTCGCGACCCTGATGGTCCCCACGGCCGTCACCTTCGTGCCCAGCTTCGTGCTGGTCTCGTCGCTCGGATGGGTGGACACCTACCGCGGCCTGATCATCCCGGGCCTGTTCAGCGGTTTCACCTGCTTCCTTTTCCGGCAGTACTTCCTGGGATTCCCCAAGGAGCTGGAGGAGGCGGCACGTGTGGACGGGCTCGGCTACTGGGGCGCGTACTGGCGGATCGTCGTGCCCAACTCGCTGAACTTCTTCGCGGCGATCGCCACGATCACCTTCATCAGCGCCTGGAACTCCTTCCTGTGGCCACTGGTCATCGGCCAGGACCCGAGCTCCTGGACCGTCCAGATCGCGCTGTCCTCCTTCATGACCAACCAGACCGTGAACTTCCATCTGATCTTCATGGCCACCGCCATCTCCATCCTGCCCCTGATCTTCGTCTTCCTCTTCCTCCAGCGCTGGCTGGTCCAGGGGATCGCGCAGACCGGTATCAAGGGCTGACACCCGCAATCCCGAGACCTGGAGACCGATGACTTCCCGCACCTCCCCCACTCTCGGCTTCGCTCGAGCGGGGGGACCCCCATCGGCCGTCGACTACGTCGAGGACGTGTCGCCCGGCAGCGGGGCCCTCCCGCCCCGCGCCTGGTACGCGACTTCCGACGCCACGTCACTTTCCCTGAACGGCAGTTGGCGCCTGCGCGTCTCCCCGGCCATCGACGCCGAGGACGACTCGTTCGCCGAGCCCGGATTCGACGCCGGCGGCTGGCCCGAGGTCACGGTCCCCGGTCACTGGGTCCTCCAGGGCGACGGCGCCTTCGGCCTGCCCATCTACACCAACCACCTCTACCCCTTCCCGGTCGACCCGCCGCACGTCCCGACGGAGAACCCGACCGGCGACCATCTGCGCGTCTTCGACCTGCCCGAGGAATGGCCCTCGGACGGCGGGGCCGTCATCCGGTTCGACGGCGTCGAGTCCTGCGCCCGCGTCTGGCTGAACGGCACGGACATCGGCGAGTTCAAGGGCTCCCGGCTGCCGCACGAGTTCGCGGTCGGGCACCTGCTGAAGCCGAGCGGCAACGTGCTCGCCGTACGCGTGCACCAGTGGTCCGCGGGCTCCTACCTGGAGGACCAGGACCAGTGGTGGCTGCCCGGCATCTTCCGTGACGTGACGCTGCTGCACCGCCCGGCGGGCAGCGCCCTCGACTTCTTCGTGCACGCCTCCTACGACCACGTCACAGGGGAGGGCACCCTGCGCGTCGACTCCGACGTCGACGGGCGGGTGACCGTGCCCGCCCTGGACATCGATGTCGCCACGGGCGAGCCGGTGACGGTTGCGGTCGAGGCATGGACGGCCGAGACACCGAAGCTGTACGACGGCGAGCTGGTGACCGAGGGCGAGCGCGTCCCGCTGCGCATCGGCTTCCGGACCGTCGTCCTCGAGGACGGCCTCATCAAGGTCAACGGCAGGGCGGTCCTCTTCAAGGGCGTCAATCGCCACGAGTGGCACCCCGACAAGGGCCGCGCCCTCGACATCGAGACCATGCGCGAGGACGTGCTGCTGATGAAGCGGCACAACGTCAACGCGGTCCGCACCTCCCACTACCCGCCGCACCCGGCCTTCCTCGACCTGTGCGACGAGTACGGTCTGTGGGTCATCGACGAGTGCGACCTGGAGACCCACGGCTTCACCGAGCAGGCCTGGCGGGACAACCCGGTCGACGACGACCGCTGGACCCCGGCCCTCCTCGACCGGGCGGCCCGCATGGTCGAGCGGGACAAGAACCACCCGTCGGTCGTCATCTGGTCGCTGGGCAACGAGGCCGGCACGGGGCGCGGCCTCACCGCCATGGCCGAGTGGATCCACGGCCGGGACGCCTCGCGCCTCGTGCACTACGAGGGCGACTGGAACTCCCGTGACACGGACATGTACTCGCGGATGTACGCCTCCCACGCCGAGGTGGAGCAGATCGGCCAGGAGCTGGACGGGGGCACGCACAAGCGGCGCCGACTCCCCTTCATCCTCTGCGAGTACGCGCACGCCATGGGCAACGGCCCCGGCGGACTCGCCGACTACCAGCGGCTGTTCGAGACGTACGAGCGTCTCCAGGGCGCCTTCGTGTGGGAGTGGATCGACCACGGCATCACCCACCCCGAGCTGGGTTACGCCTACGGCGGCGACTTCGGCGAGGAGCTGCACGACGGGAACTTCGTCTGCGACGGACTGCTGTTCCCGGACCGGACGCCGTCGCCGGGGCTGGTGGAGTTCAAGAAGGTCGTCGAGCCTGTCGGCATCGAGGGCGACGGCTCCGCCGGCACCGTACGGGTGACGAACAAGCAGGACTTCGCCGACCTGTCCGCCTTTGCGTTCGAGTGGTCCTACCAAGTGGACGGCGAGACAGTCGAGTCGGGCTCCCTGTCGGTGCCCGCGCTCGCCCCGGGCGAGTCGGGCGAGGTGAAGCTGCCCGAGCCGCCCGCCGACGGTGGCGGCAGCGAGACGCAGTGGACGGTGCGGGCCTCGCTCGCGGCCGACACGGCATGGGCGCCCAAGGGCCACCCGGTGGCGTGGGGGCAGTTCACGGCGGCCGCGAGGCCCCTGCCGAGGGTTGCCGCGACCGACGGACCCGTCCTCGGCGAGCGTGCCATCACCCTGGGCCCGGCCTCCTTCGACGCCCGCACCGGCGCGCTGCAGACCATCGGCGGGGTCGCGGTGCACGGTCTGCGCCTCGACGTGTGGCGGGCGACCACCGACAACGACGAGGGCGCCGAGTGGCAGACCGACACCCGCTGGGCCACGCTGTGGCGCAAGTACGGCCTGCACCGCATGCGGCACCGGCTCGGTGGCGTGGAGATCGGCGACGACGCGCTGACCGTGCGGACCCGGGTGGCCCCCGCCGCCTGGGAGTTCGGCCTCGCGACCGTGTACCGCTGGACGTCCGACGGCAACCGGCTGAAGCTGACGGTCTCGGTGGGCCCTGAGGGTGAGTGGACGGTGCCGCTGCCGCGGCTCGGCGTCCGCTTCGGGCTGGAGGCGAGCGCCGACCGCGTGCGCTGGTTCGGCGGCGGCCCCGGTGAGGGGTACGCGGACACCAAGTCGGCGTCCCGGCTCGGCCGTTGGGAGTCCACGGTCGACGGACTGCAGACGCCGTACCTCCGCCCGCAGGAGAACGGCGCCCGCGCCGACGTCCGCTGGGCGGAGATCGGCGGGCTGCGCATCGAGGGTGACCCGGAGTTCTCCTTCAGCGCGCGGCGCTGGACCACGGAACAGCTGGACGCGGCCTCGCACCGCACCGACCTCACGCCCGGTGACACGGTGTGGGTGAACCTCGACCACGCCATCCATGGCATCGGTACCGGGTCCTGCGGGCCGGGCGTGCTGCCGCAGTACCAGCTGCGCGCCGAGCCGGCCGAGTTCTCCTTCGTCTTCTCGGAGATCAGTTGACGGACACGGACATACGGTCCACTGCGGCCGGCCGGCTCTTCAGTCGGCCGGCCGCGGTCGCGTCCTGCGTCGGCTTCGTCCTCATCGGCATGCTCCAGGCGCTGTACGGCCCGGCGGTGCCTGGCCTGCGCGCGGAGTTCGGGCTGTCCCCGTCCGGGGCCGGGCTCGGTCTGAGCCTGCACTTCACGGGCGGTGTCGCGGGCGTCCTGGCCTTCAACGCGATCCACTCCCGGATCAGCAACAGGGCGCTGCTGGCGGCGAGTTACGGCCTGATGGCGCTGGGCGGGGCGGGCTTCGCGCTCGCCCCGAACTGGCCCCTCGCGCTCGCCGCCGCCTTCCTCGGCGGCCTCGGCTTCGGCGGCATCGACTACGGCCTCAACCAACTGTTCGCGGTCGGCTTCGGCGACCGTTCCACGGCCATGCTGAACGTGCTCAACGCCCACTTCGGCATCGGGGCGGTGCTCGGCCCCGCGGTGATGGCCTGGCTGGGTGCGGACGCGTACGCGTACGCCTTCGGGGCGTGTGCGGTGCTGGCCGCGGTGCTGGTCCCGATGGGATCGAGCGGGGTACGTACGCGCCCGGCCGAACCGTCTAAGACGGCACAGCAACCCGGATTGACGGGCGGCCTTCCCCGCATCCTCGCCGGCTTCCTCGCCCTGTACATCCTGAACGTCGGCGTGGAGGCGGGTGTGGGCGGCTGGGAGCCCACGCATCTGGAGACTGTCGGCTACAGCGCGACCGTGGCCGCCTCGGCGACCTCCGTGTACTGGCTGATGATGACGGCGGGCCGTTTCCTCGTCGTGCCGATCGCCCTGAAGCACTCCCCCGAGCGGATCCTGACGATCTGCGCGGCCGGCATGACGGTGTGTCTGCTGCTGGCACGTGTAAAAGGAGTGGCGCCGGTGGCCTACGCCGGTGTTGGGTTATTCATCGCGCCGGTCTTCCCGACCGGACTGCCCTGGCTGAACAGGGCGCTTCCCCAGGCGAGGCGCGCCGGTGCCTGGGTCATCGCCGCGTCGATGATCGGCGGAGTGGCGGCTCCCCCGCTGCTGGGGGCGGGCATCGAGGCCTCGGGCATCCACGCCGTCCCCTGGCTGCTGACCGCGCTCTCCGCCGCCTCGCTCGCGGTGACCATATGGCTGATCCAGCTCACCCGGAGGTACGTCGAGTGATCGGCAGTATCGAGGTCCGCTCCCTCTCCCGCTCCTTCCACACCACCGTGCGCCGGCCCGGCTTCGCGGGCGCGCTCAGATCTCTCGTCAACCCGGAGCGGGCCGTCAAGCACGCCGTCTCCGACATCAGCTTCGACGTGGCGCCGGGCGAACTCCTCGCCCTGCTGGGCCCGAACGGCGCCGGAAAGTCCACCACCATCAAGATGCTCACCGGCATCCTCACGCCCACCTCCGGCGAGGCCCGGGTGGCGGGCGTGGTGCCGTACGAGGAGCGGGAGCGCAACGCCCGTAACATCGGCGCCGTGTTCGGGCAGCGCACCCAGCTGTGGTGGGACCTGCCGGTCAAGGAGTCCTTCGCGATCCTGCGGGACATCTACGACGTGCCGAAGGCCGAACACGCCGCACGCCTGCGGGAGTTCGACGACATCCTCGAACTGTCCTCCTTCTGGGACACCCGGGTCCGGCACCTCTCCCTCGGCCAGCGCGTGCGCTGCGACCTGGCCGCCGCGCTGCTGCACGACCCGCCGGTCGTCTTCCTCGACGAGCCGACCATCGGCATGGACGTGGTGGTCAAGGAGCAGGTCCGCGAGTTCCTGCGCCACCAGGTGGAGGAGCGCGGCCGTACGGTGCTGCTGACCACGCACGACATGACGGAGGTCGAGCGGCTCGCCGAGCGGGTCGTCCTGATCAACCACGGGCGCCTGGTCCTCGACGGCTCCCTCGACGAGATCCGCCGCAAGTTCGGCTCGACCTGGCAGGTGCGGGCGACGCTCGCCGACGGGCACACCGACGTCGTACCGCCCCCGGGCATCGCCCTGCTGCGGCAGGACGGCCCGCAGGCGGTGTTCGGCCCGGACGGCCCCGAGGCTCCCACGGTCCACCAGGCACTCAAGGCGGTCATCGAGCGGTACGAGGTGACCGGCATCGCCATCGACGAGGCGGACCTGGAAGACGTCATGCGGGTCGCGTACGCGCATGCGGAGCCCGCGGTGGAAGGGGTCTGACATGGCCGTTCTGCACGCGTGGCGGGCCGCCCGCGTCACCCCGCTCGGCGAGCTGCACGCCCCGCCCCGGATGACGGCCGTCCTGATCCGGCTGGTCGTCCAGGTGGTCCTGGTCGCCTCACTGTGGAGCGGCCTGTACGCGAACACCAGCGTGACGGCCGGCATGAGCCGCGAGCAGGCCATCACGTACGCCGTGCTGGCCGTACTCGCCTCCCGGCTGCGGGAGCTGGACCAGTACGCGGGCCGGGACACCGTCATCCAGCACATGCACTTCGGCACCATCGTCTACTGGTACCTGCGCCCGCTGTCTCCCGCTCGCTACCATGCGCTGCGCGCCCTCGGCGAGCAGGTCTACGGGGCCGCGTGGGCGCTCGCCGGTTACGCGGTGTGTCTCGCCGCCGGGGTGATCGAGCCGCCCGAGTCGGCTGCCGTGGCAGGGGTGTTCGTGGTCAGCCTGCTGCTCGGACAGCTTGTTCTGTACCACGTCATGCTCCTGCTGGACCAGATGTGCTTCTGGACCGTGCGCAACAGCGCGGCCATGCTGATCCTGATCTTCGCGCAGAACCTGATGTCCGGGGTGTACGCCCCGTTGTGGTTCTTCCCCGGCTGGTTCCGCACCCTGAGCACCTTCCTGCCCTTCCAGGCGACGCTCAACGTGCCGCTGTCCCTCTACGTGGGCCGGATCCGACTCTCCGACGCAGGCGTGCAGTTGGCCGTCCAGGCCGGCTGGGTCGTACTGCTCCATCTGTTCACCCGGTTCCTGTGGCGGCGGGCCGCCCGCCGTGTGATCTCCCAGGGAGGCTGAGGCCTGTGAATGCCGTCCGGATCGCCTGGCGCATCACGCGCCTCAACTTCCGCTCCCAACTGGAGTACCGCACCGAGTTCCTGCTGATGGTCGCGATCGGCGCGATCTGGCAGGTGTCGGTGATCGTGTTCGCGACCGTGCTGCTGACCCGGTTCACCGGGATGGGCGGCTGGGACAGCTCCGACGTGCTGCTCATCCCCGCGACACGGATGCTGGCGCACGGGCTGTTCGTGCTGGTCCTGGGCCGGATGCACGGCCTGGGCCGGTCCATCCAGGAAGGGCGCATCGACATCTACCTGCTGCGGCCCATGCCGGTCCACCGGCAGGTGCAGCTGCAGTACTTCCCCACCAACGCCATCGGGGACCTCACGGTGGCCGCCGGCCTGATGGCGGGCGCCCTGTCCCGCACCCAACTCGACTGGACGGCAGGGCGGATCACGTACCTCATCACCTGCCTGATCGGCGGCATGCTCCTGGAGGCGGCCCTGTTCACGGCGGTCGCCTGTGCCTCGCTCCGCTTCCCGGCCGCCGACTACTGGGGCCGCTGGCTGGAGGAGCTGCTCGGCACCTTCGGCAGCTACCCGCTCAACGTCCTCCCGAAGGCGGTGGGCGGCTTCCTCACCTTCGGCCTCCCGCTCGCGTTCGTCGCCTACTTCCCGGCCGCGGTGCTGACCGGGCACGGGCACGACACGGGTGTCCCCTACTGGCTGGCCGCGGCCTCCCCGCTGCTCGGCGTGCTCGCCTACCTCGGGGCGCGGCTGCTGTGGCGCTGGAGCCTCGACCACTACACGGGGGTGAACGGATGAGCGCTCACCGCGGCGGGCCTCAGTGCCACTCGGGCCCGAGTTCCTTGATCAGCCGGGCGAGCGTGGCAGGCTCCGGCACACTGCGCAGGAACTTGGCGACCTCTTTCTCCCCGAACTCGCGCTGCTCCAGCGTGTTCGCGGGGTCCACCGCCGCCTCGGCCTGCACCTGGATGTAGTTCAGGCTCGTCGCGACGAGTGTCGAGAACGCATCCAGGTCCCGGATCCGGCCAGGGCCGCCGGCCTCCACGTAGGCGCGGACGACCCGCCGCGCGGAATCCGCGTTCAAGCGGCTTCGCCCCGACCAGGCGAACACGATCCACGCCAGCTCACGCTCCGGTGCCGTGGGTCCCGCGTTGTCCCAGTCGATCAGGACCGGGCCTGCGGGGCCCAACAGCACGTTCTGCGGCTGGACATCGAGATGCGACGTCACCAGTGCGCTCCGGTCGGCCGCGGTCACCAGCCGCGCCAGTTCCCCGGCCGGGCCGGCGGCGAAGCGGGCCAGTGCGTCCGCCCAGGGCAGACCGGCGGCATCCGTCCTGCGGCGCAGCTCTTCCCAGTCGGCCTCCCGAGGGCAGGTCTCGTACCAGGAGACCGGCGCCTCGCTGGCTCCTGCTCCGGCCACGTGCAGCAGTGCGAGCGTGCGGCCGACCCAGCTGAGGATCTCCGGCCGGGCAGGGTCGGCCGCGGTCCCCTCGACCCATTCGTAGAGCTTCACGGAGGATCCGCCCAACTCGGGTGGAAGCCGGGAGACATGGGAGCCTTCGCGGTTCGCGAGAAGCTTCGGGGAGGTGATGCCGAGTCGCTCGGAGGCGTCCCGCAACGCGGCCTCCCGCTGGACCTGGTGCTCGTCACAGCCGAAGAGCATCTCCTTGACCGCCCATGTCGCGCTGTGCCCCGACAGCTTCCAGATCCGCCCCAGCGCACCGCGCGTGACGGGAGCCGTCGTCCACGGACCGGAGCCGAGTCCGTACACCTCGACCAGGTGATCGACTGCGTTGTGCATGGCTCTTCCCTCTTCCCGGTGAGGCGACGGGCGGTGACCGTGTCAGGCGTTTCGGACCGGCGTGAACAGGGCGGCAACCGCGATCCCGGCGCAGCAGCACCCCGCGACGAGCGCCGCCGGTCCGGTGCCGTGCCGCTCCGCCGACCAGGTGAGGACGGCCGCACCGATCGGGGCCGCGGAGTAGTGGAGGGTCCAGAAGGCTGAGGTGACACGGCCGAGCAGGGGCTCGGGGGTGATCTCCTGGCGCAGGGACATGGAGCAGGTGCCCGCGACGGCGACACAGGCCAGGAAGGTGGCGCCCAGGGCGGCCACCACGCGCACGTCCCGCGCCCAGCCCAGTGCGGCGAAGGCCAGTCCGCACACCGCGACCGCGCCCGTCCAGGTCCGCCCGAAGCCGAGCCGGCGCCGGATCCGGGCGACCAGCAGGGAGCCGGCGATGGTGCCGAGCGCGCCGCAGGCCATGACGGTGCCGACCGTGCCGTCATTGTGGCCGAGGTCGTGCTTGAGGTGGTAGATGACAAGGTCGGTCAGGCCGAGGGTGAGGAAGCTGAAGACGAAGAGAAGGGCGGTGAGGGAGCGCAGGACCGGGTGGCCGTAGAGGAAGGACACCCCGGTGCGCAGGTCCCGCCACAGGCCGGTGCGCTCGGGCGGGCGGTCGTCGACGGGGCGGGCGCGAAAGCGTACGAGGAGCAGGCAGGCCGCCGACACCCCGAAGCTCGCCGCGTCCACGCCGACGGCGGCGGCCGGCCCGGTCCAGGCGGCCACGAGTCCGGCGCCCAGCGGTCCCAGCACCCCGGCTCCGGCGGCGGTGGCGTTCAGCCGGCCGTTGGCCTCCGTCAGCCGGTCGCTGCCGACCAGGCTGCGGACGACGGTGACGTAGCCGACGGCGAAGAACGTTCCGACGGCCTCGCACAGCGGCAGCACCACGTACAGCAGCCACAGCTGCGGACCGAACAGCCATACGACGGGGATCAGTCCGTACAGCACCATCCGTACGAGGTCGCAGGCGATGAGGAGCCTGCGGCGGTCGGCACGGTCCACCACGACCCCGGCGAACACCGCCGCGAGGACGGCGGCGGCCGTGCCCACCGCCGTCAGCAGACCCATGCGGGCGACCGACCCGGTGGCCTGGAGGACCAGCAGGGGCAGGGCGATCAGGGCGAAGGCGTCACCGAGGACGGACAGGGTCTGGGCGGCCCAGAAGACACCGAAGTCCCGCTGCCGCCAAAGGGGTTGAACGGGCGGGGGTGTGCTTTCGGGTGCGCTGCTCCCGGACTCGCGGCGGTCGGACTCTCCGTCACGGTTGCCGGACTCGCCGTCCTGCCTGCGCGCCTCGTGCGTCACGCGCTCCCCCTTGCCACCGCATGCTCCCCCTCCGCCCCGCAACCCTATGTCCGTCGCATTCCCCGGCAACCGATTTTCGGGCGGCGGTGGCACCGGGGTGAAGCACCCGAATCCTCCACCTCCGCCCCCGGGGAGCAGGTGCTGCACACCGTGCAGCGCCCGAACATGGCTGCCCGACGGAGCCGAAAGAAGCAAATGTCCGTGCGGCTGACCGCCGGGCGGGGTGGTGATCGCACTCGAACGCCGTTCGTGCGAACGTGCCGTAGGTCACATTCGCGCGTGCGGGGTGCGGCCCGCCGCAGAGGATGGACCCATGTACACGCCCTTCGACAACCCCACGCCCCGTCAGGTCCGGCCCGGCGAGTATCCCGCGCTGGACGAGGCCCTCTCCCTGGTCAACCGGGACGTTGCCGCGACCCTGCCGGAACAGGGGCCGCTCCGGCTGATGGCCCTGCCGCACTGGGAGGAGGGCGAGCCGGAGAACGTGTACGTCTCCCCGCCCGACGGTGACTGGTGGGGCAGCCGGCTCTGGCTGAACTCCCCCGACTCGCCCCGCGACGACCCCCTCGCTACGCTCGCCGTCGTCGCCGAGGCGGCGCAGGACGCCCTCACCGAGGGCCTCTGGCAGGCCTGGCCGGTGTGCACCGTGCACGACCTCGGGATGCATCTGGGCGAGAAGGACGGGCGGCCCGTGTGGCGGTGCGTCGGCGCCGGGCAGGACCCGGAGCACATACGGGCAACGGTCGGGGGGCTCGACGCCGTACACCGGGGGCGGTGATCACACCAGCTCTTCGCGGAACCCCTGGCGCCACGACGGGTACCGCGGCTCCCAGCCCAGTTCCCGCCTCGCCTTGGTGTTGGAGAAGCCGCGGCCCTCGGTCATCATGCCGACCACCATCTCACCGGCGAGCAGCCGCGCCAGCCATGCCGGGAGCCGCCGCGGCGGCTTGGCCCCGGCACACTGCGCGAGATACGGCAGCCACTCACCGACCGGCGCCGGCTCGTCGTCGACGATGTTGAAGACACCCCTGGCCTTCTGCTCCACGGCCAGGACGGTGGCGCTCGCCGCGTCGTCGAGATGCACCCACGAGGTGTAGCCGGTGCCGCCCCCGACGAGCGGGAACATCCGCTTGCGCACCATCCTGACCTGGTCGTCGTTGGCGCCCGGCCCGTAGAACGCGCCGTAGCGCAGGGCCGCGCCGCCGGCCCCGACCACGGCGCTCTCGAGGTGGCCGATCGCCTTGGTGCCCTCCACCACCTGCAGCGGATCCTCCTCGGTCTTGATCCAGCCGCCCACGCGGTTCCCGTTGAAGCTGGCGTGGCTCTGTGCGACGACGTGCGGGACACCGGTCGCCTCGGCGGCGGCCAGCAGATGGTCGATCCCCTCGGTGCGGAGCCGGTTGGTGGTGGCGAAGAAACGCTCGGCCTTCCTCATGTCGGGCTTGCCGGCGTGCACCTCGGAGAGGCCCGTCATCTGATGCACGATCACGTCCGGCCGCGCCCCCGCCACGGCCTGGCCGACCGACACCGCATCCAGCCCGTCCATCACGACCCCTTCGGCGCCCAGCCGCGCCAGCAGGTCCAGCTTGGCCGGACTCGTCGTCGTCGCCGTCACCTGGTGCCCCCGGGCCACCAACTGCCCTACCAGCCGCCGCCCCAGGACCCCGCTCCCGCCTGCCACGAACACCCGCATGACCCTCACCTTCCTGATCCCGAACGTGGTTCCGGACCTGATTCCGAAGCCTGTCTTCGAGACCTGGGACGAGACAGCCCGGCCGCCTGTGACACGGGAGGTAATTCGGTCGCCAGGAAGTAGCTGGGAACACTAGGTTCCTTCCTAGGAACCCTAGGAAGGAACCGCATCCATGGTCAGAGCCGGCCTGACCCCCGCCCGCATCGTCGCGGCGGCAGCCGACCTCGCCGACGAGGTCGGCTTCGAGAACGTCACCCTGTCCGCCCTGGCCCGCTACTTCGGCGTGAAGGACGCGAGCCTCTACTCGCACATCAGGAACCTCGACGACCTGCGCACCCGCCTCGCGCTGTTCGCGGGCGCCGAGCTGATCGACCGCATCGCCGTCGCGGTGGCCGGACGTGCCGGCAAGGACGCGCTGGCCGCCTTCGCCGGCGCCTACCGGGAGTACGCGCTGGAGCGGCCCGGGCGGTACGCAGCCACCCAGATCCGTATGGACCAGGCCCTGATCGCCACCTCCCCCGACTTCCGCCGCACCGCCGAGATCACCTACGGCATGCTGCGCGCCTACGGCCTCGAGGAGCCCGATCTCACCGATGCCGTACGCCTGTTGCGCAGCACCTTCCACGGCTACTGCGCCCTGGAGGCCACCGGCGGCTTCGGCGCCGCACGCGAGGTACAGAAGTCCTGGGACAAGGCAGTCGACGCCCTGCATGTGACGCTCGAGAACTGGCCCCGGGAGAAGGAACAGCGAGCAGAACAGCGAGGAGCAGAGCAATGACTGAGGACCTGCACTACGACGTACGCGGCAAGGGGCCCGTCCTCCTGATCGTCCCGGGTGGGGCCGGGCACCCCATGGGATTCGCCCCGCTGACGGATGTGCTCGCCCACCGCTTCACCGTCGTGACGTACGACCCCCTGGGGCTCGCCCACGGGCGGCTCGGTCAACCCGTCGGCGACCAGCGGGTGCAGGAGTGGAGCGACGGGGCGCGCCGCGTGCTCGACGAGGTTCTTGCCGAGGGCGAGTCCGCGTACGTCTTCGGGACCAGTTCCGGCGGTATCGCCGCCCTCGACCTGCTCGCCCGGCACCCCGAGCGGCTGCGGCACGTCGTGGCGCACGAGCCGCCGTGCGTGGGGGTGCTCCCGGACGGGATACGACAGCAGGCCATGTTCCAGGAGGTCTGCGACACTTATCGCGCCGCCGGGCTGCAAGCGGCCGCCGTCGGACTGGGCGCCGTGCTGGCGGGACAGGAGCCGGAGCAGGGCCCGTCGGGTCAACCTCTGTCCCGCGACGAGGAGTTGGGCATCCCGATGGCTCTCTTCCTCACCCATGTACTGCGGCAGTTCACCTCGTACGTCCCCGACCTCCCCGCGCTCACCGCCTCCGCCACCCGCCTCACCCTCGCCGCAGGAGCCGACTCCCGTGGTCAGCTCCTCCACCGCACCGCCCGGTTCCTCGTCGAACACACCGGCAACGGGAGCCGCTTCGTCGAGTTCCCCGGCGGGCATGTCGGTGTGGCCGAGCATCCCGCCGCGTTCGCCGAGCTGCTCGGCGAGACACTGCTCCGAGGCGGCGGCACACCTGTCCCGCTCACCACTTAGACTGGAAGCTTCGGGGGAGGGAGCGTGCCTTGTCTCAACAGCAGCTGGGACGCGGTCCCTTGAGATCGGACGGCACCGCACCGGAACCCGGCGGGCCGAGCGAGGCCGCACGGTTCGTCGGCTGGCTGGGCAGCCTCGGCTGCGCTGCCGCCGGGTATGCCGTGTTCCAGTTCCTGTTCGGGCTGCTGCCCGGCTCCCTCAGCGGGGAGGCCGCCAAATACCTGATCTCAGGGGTCAGCGGGATCGGTACCGGCGTGGCCGCCTGGCTCGCGGCGGCACTGCTCAGGGCCCGGGCCGCGGCCGGACCCTCCCGGCCCGCCACCACCGCCCCCGTCGCCCCGGCAGCCTCCGCGCCAGGCCCGCTCCCCCAGGTCTTCACCGCCGCCTACGGCACGCTCGTCGGCAAGGTGTGCGTGGTCGACGACCCGGCCCGCGGGCGGCTCACCGGCTGGTCGCACTCCCTCGGCGAGAGCAGCCCGCCCCGCCCCACCTCCGTAGGCACCGCGTACGGCCTGCACATCATGCTCGACTTCGGCGTGCCCGACGGCCGGCTGCGCACCGGGGATCTCGTCGACACGCTGTGGCGGCTGCGGCTGCCCGCCGGGGGCTGGTCCGCACGGTCGCAGGGCTCGGAGCCACGGCCCGAGGTCACCGCGCTGGTGCTGGGTGCGCTGGCCCGGGCGGGGGCGTCCGGCGAGCGGCTGGCGGAGGAGGTGGGCCGCTGCGCGGCCGGCTTCACCCGCGAACACGACCGCGCCGGGCGGGAGTCGACCCATGTGGTGACGACCGTGCTGCGCGGGCTGCTGCGCGCCGCGCCCGACTCCGCCGTACTGCCCGTGCTGCGCGAGGCCCTGGCCGACGGCGCGATCAGCGACCCGCGCCGTGAACACCTGCGCTGCTGGAGCTACCGTCTCGACCCTCCGTACGGCATGCCCTCCGCCCTGCACACCGCGCAGGCGGTGGTGGCGCTCGACCGGGCCGCCCGGGTGCTGGACGAACCCGAGGGGGCGGGCGCCCGCTCCGCCCGCGAGGACGGCGTGCGCTGGCTGCTGGCCTGCGCCGGCGCGGCCCACACCCGCTGCCCGGACCTGCGGAACCTGCGCGAGGAGGTGCGCCGCCCCCGCACCGACGACCCCGAGCGCCACGAGGTGCTGAACGTACGGCACTTCACCGCCTCCTGGGTACTGCGCGCGCTGATGACCCCGGGCGCCCGCGAGGTCGCGGCGCAGGACGGGCTGGAGGATGCCTGGCGGGAGCGGCTGGACGGCGCGGCGGCCGCCGTGTGGGCCGGGCAGACGGACGGCATCTGGTCCTGGGGCCGGACCGACAGCAGTGAGCTGCGGCATCCCATGTGGATGACCTACCAAGGTCTTTCGGCGCTGCGGGCACATGCCGTATGGATGTATCGACCGGAAGAATGAACCGGAAGCGGTAACCCGGGAGCAGTGAGCGCGGAGGTATGTGTGCATGGGCGGTCGGCAGGTTCTGGCGGCGCGACGACTGCTGGCCGGGACACTGGACGGTGAACTGCCCGAACACGAACGGGTCGCCGCGGCCCGCTCCGTCGTCGCCGAACTCGGCTCCCCCGAGCGGCTGTTGGAGCTGATCGCCGAACTGGCCTCCGGGGAGGGCGATCCGGAAGGGTGCGCCCGGCTCTCGTACCGGCATGTCCTCGGCTTCGACAAGCTGCTGCTGATCGACGGCGGACCGCGGCTCATGCTCCGCGCCCACCTGTGGCACCCGGGCGCCGGCGCGATCGGCAAGGAGGACATCCACAACCACCGTTCCCCGCTCGCCTCTTATGTCGTGCGGGGGCGGCTCGCCATGGAGTTGTACGACGTCGAGGGCGGCGGGGGCGGCATCGCGGCCGCCCGGTACGAGGAGTCGCTGAAGGAGGGTTCGGCGGACTGGCTGCTGGAGCCGGCCGGTCCGGCGCGGCTGCGGATGACGCATGTGGGGCAGTACGCGGCGGGCAGCGCCTACGCCCTGCCCGCGCACACCCTGCACCGCGCCTGGTGCGACACGGACGTACCCACGGTGACGCTGTTCCTGGAGACGGGAAGCGGACGACGCCGGCACACCGACGTGTTCACCGCGGCGGGCCCGCATCCGGGCGCCGTACCGAAGGTGCCGCTGGAGAGGGACGACTATCTGGCAGCGCTGAACGGACTCGCCGAGCTGCTCAGGAGCTCATGAGTTCATGAAGGCCTGGTCCACGATGTCGAGGTTGTACTCGTCGATCTCGACCGTGGTCAGCTCGGAGCGCGCCAGCCAGGCATAGGACTGGTCGGCCCGAGGGAGGGTGATCTGCTCACTCAACGGCCTGACCAGGAAGTTCTCCTGCCAGTTCTTGATCTCGTGCCCTCGGTACTCGCTGACGAAGGACGACTCGCCGACCTTGCGGACGACCTCCCCGAGGAGCCCCGTCTCCTCCTTCAGCTCCCGCAGCGCGCCGTCCCGGGCGCTCTCGTCCGGATCGAGCTTGCCGCAGGGGACGCCCCACACTCGGGGCAGGAACTTCTCCTTCTCACTGCGGCGGACCAGGAGCACCCGGCCCTCGTCGTCCATGACGACGGCAGCCGCCAGTCGCTTGTCGCCGGGGATGTCCATGTCCATGGTTCCTCGGTCCCTCGCCGGAGATGAGCCCAAAGGGTCTGATACCCACGAAAGCCCCCACTCTACCAAGGACTCACCGGCGAGCGCTGTGAGCCGGGTCATGAGAGGCCGCCCACCGAGTCGGCGTAGTACGTCGATCCCTTGAGGTTCAGGGCGAGTTCACGGAAGCTCCAGCCTACGCCGGGCGAGTGGTCGAGCTGGTCGTCACAGCGGACGCCTGCCAGGCGTCCGGCTGCGGCTTCTCGCCCGCCGGCCGGACCTCCGGCTCGGCCAGGTGGTCGACGACACGGCGGATCGCCTTGTGCGGGGTGTGGACGCGGTCGTCGACGTGGACGGGTTTGCCGGGCCGGTTCGTCCAGGTGGCGGCGGCCATCTCGAGGACGTGGCCGACCATGCCGGTGACGGCTCGGGCGGGTGATTCCTGTGGAGTCTCGGTCATACCGGCAGGCTGGGAGCACATCGCCTCGGGGACGACCGAACCGTCCGGGCCCAAACCGTTCGTCTCCCGCCCCATCCGTTCGTGTCAGGCCCGACCCCTTCGTCTGCGCCGAGTTGCGAGAGGACACGGGCCGGACGGGTGAAATCGCTGCTCCATGAGAGGTGTTGCGCGCGGTCGTCGTGCACGGCACACACACCGCTCCTCGATCATCTCGGCGTCGGCGCTCGGCCGGCCTGAGACGAGGAGCGGCGCGATGACTGATCGGAATGTTTCCTGGAAGCGGTCGGGCCGACTGCGCGCCAAGTGGGCCGCGGTCTGTGCGGGGCTCGCCCTGACGCTGGCCGTGGGGCAGCAGGGCGCGGCGGTCGCGGCCGACAGTCCCACGCCTCCCCCGCCGCGCAACCTCCTCGCCCTGCCGGCGGCGGGGATCAGCGGACTCGTCAGCCCCGATGCGGCGCCGCCCGGGGCCGACGACTGGAACTGCAAGCCCACGCGTGAGCATCCCCGCCCGGTCGTCCTGCTGCACGGGACCTTTGCGAACGCCCGTCTCAACTGGGGCCTGCTGTCGCCGTATCTGAAGCAGCAGGGCTACTGCGTCTTCGCCGCCAACTACGGCGGGGCGCCGGGCAGTCCGATCAAGGCAACCGCGCACGTCCCGGACTCCGCCCGGGAGATCGCCGCCTACGTCGACCGCGTGCTGCAGGCCACCGGGGCCAAGCAGGTCGACCTCGTCGGGCATTCCCAGGGAGGTGGTCTGACGCCCCGCTGGTATCTGCGGTTCGCGGGCGGCACGGATCCCGCGCACCCGAAGCGGAACAAGGTGCACAGCCTCATCGGCCTGGCGCCCTCCAACCACGGCACGACCGCCTCCGGCCTCGGCACACTGACCACCAAGCTGGGCCTCAACCAGCCCGTTTCCCTCGTCCTGGGTCAGGCGTACGCAGACCAGATGGTCGGCTCCGAGGTGAACAAGACCCTGGACCGGGACGGGGACACACAGCCGGGCGTGTCCTACACCGTCATCGCCACCAGGTTCGACGAGGTCGTCACCCCGTACACGAACCAGTTCCTGACCCGCGGACCGGGCGCGACCGTCAAGAACATCACGATCCAGGACGTCTGCCGCCAGGACCTCTCCGAGCACGTCTCCATCGCCTACGACTCCAACGCCGCCCAACTCGTGCGCAACGCCCTCGATCCCGCCCACGCGAAGCCGGTCGACTGCGGTCTCACCCTGCCCGTGCTCGGCGGCTGACGCCGACGACGACATCGATGCCTGCCGCCTCGGGATACCGGGGCGGCAACCTTGTGATCAACCGGCGGTGACAACGGGACATGGCTGCAGCAAGCCGCACGACCACGCACCGCCGGGTCAGGACAGCACGTAAGCCCGTCGTCGCGGGACTCGCCGCGAACGCCGGGTTCTTCGGTGCCCGGTACGCCACGGCCGGTGCCTCGACCACGGCCGCCGACGGCCTGTCGGTCACCACCGCCTCGGGTGTCCGCCGGAGTGGTCCGGGCAGGTGAGGCTGTCCGGCCACCACTGCCACCCCCAGCGGCGGTGGTCGGCGGACTTGGTGGCCGCGCTCCAGCGCACGCGCCGGTGAGGTGCGTGGGCGCCGCCACCGTGTCATGAGCCCCCTCGTCACGGGTCTCACCCGGTGGGACGGGACTCCTCGACAAGGATCTCGGCCCCGAGCGACACCCGCACCTCGGGGCCCGCGCTCCAACGCACCGTCAACTCCCCGGCGCCGTCCGCCCGTACACTCACCGTCTCCCCGAGCGGCACGGGATCCTCCTCACCGGTGAGCCTCACCAGCGCGACGAACAGGCTGTCTCCCTCGCCGCAGACTCCGGTGAGCTCGTCGGAGAGTCCGACGGCCGGCGACAGCTCGGCCCGCAGCCCCGCTGCCGCCGCCCATCCGGTCACCCGCACCGCCGTCCCCGGCTGGGCACCCGCGACCAGATGAGCCCGTACCTCCACGGCCCCGCGCGCCAGCACGACGCTGGTCACCCGCGCTCCCCCGCCTGCCGTGTGCCGCGAGGCCACCCACCCGTCGCCCACGCCCAACGGCTCGATCTCCGTGCGGCTCGGATCGTCACCGACGATCACGCTGTTGTCGTACGACGAAGCCGGCTCGGTCACCGTCGAGTAGGCGAGGCGCGTGTAGTACGGGTCGTAGCGGACGTCCTCGCTGCCGTGGTTGTGGAGGCGGACCACCCCGTCCGAACGCGTGGACTGCAGGAGCCAGTTGGGGGCCGCGATGGGGGTGAGGGCGTCGGAGCGCTCCACCGGGCCCGGCTCCTCCGTCGCCGTCCACACGGGGTGGTCCGGCGGCAGGAGCAGGCCGAGGAAGCCCTTGCTCGCCCAGTACGGGGAGGCGGGACCCGAATAGCCTTGCAGGACGGCCGGGTCTGGGCCGTGCCAGCCGAGGGTGAGCAGGCCGCGGGAGTCCAGCGCGCCTCGCTCCAGGAAGTACTTCATGGCCCCCGAGGCCAGCCGCCGCGTCTGTCCCGGCGGCAGCGGCGTGTGTCCCGTCAGCGCGCCCAGCCACAGCGGGGCCGTCGTCGCGAAGCGGTAGGTGAGCGAGCGGCCCTGGTGCATCGGGGCGCCGTCGCCGCCGAACAGGCGGGCGTAGTCCTCGAGATGGCGGGAGAGTCTGCCGCCGTACAGGTCGAGCAGGGCGGTGTCCTGCGCCAGCCAGGCGTGCAGCACCGGGTACAGGTGCATCGCCCAGCCGTTGTAGTAGTCGAACTTGCGGCCGTCGCCGTCGGTGTACCAGCCGTCGCCGACGTACCACGTCTCTATGCGCTCCAGGCCGCGGTCGATCGCCTTGCGGGACGCCTCCGTCTCGTAACCGATGTCGGCGAGGAACCCGCCCACCGTCACCGGGAACAACTCCCAGTTGCAGGGCCAGGCTTCGGCGGTCAGCGCGTCCCCGAGCCAGGCGGCCGCCCGCTGCCGTACGCCGTCGTCGAGGCGGTCCCACAGCAGCGGGCGGGTCAGCCGCAGCGCGAGGGCGATCGAGGCCGCCTCGACCAGGGGCTGGCTGCGGTCCTCGATCCGCGGCCAGACGCCCGCGACACCGGCCGCGAGCCCGTCGGCGTAGCGCTGCAGCGCGGTCTCGTCGCGGCGGAAGGCCGCGGCGAGCAGCGTGCGGGCGTAGCCCTCCAGGCCGTCGGAGAGCCGGCCGGACCAGCTCGGGCGGTCGCCGGGGAGGTGGTAGAGCGCGCCGCCCTCCGCGGCGTACGGCTCGACCGCGGCGAGCAGGGCGTCGGCGGCCGCCTCCCAGTGGGCGCGGGTGCAGCCGGTGTGGGGACTGGCGGTGCGGTCCTCGGCGGGCAGGTGCATCGGTTCTCTTTCAGGAGCTGCGGCGACGGACGAAGGGTGGGACCTGGGGCGCCCCGGTTCCGGTCGAGACGCCCCAGGAGTTCATCCCACCCGCACCAGACCCTCCGGTACCAGATGCTGGGCGACAAGTGCGTCGCGGACAAGTCCTGCGTACACCGTGGCGCCGTGGACGGAGGTGTGGGTGTTGTCCTTCTTCTCGTTGTAGAGATAGATCGCCTTGGAGCCCTCGACGCCCAGGGACTCCACCAGCGCCTTCGTCCTGGCCGTCAGGTCGATCAGCGGCACCTTCTCGGCCGCGGCCACCGAGCGGATGACAGCAGGATGGTCCACTCCGAGGCTGTTGACCAGCAGTGCGGTGTTGTTGTTCAAAGTGCCGTCCGCATTGAACCAGCGCCGCACGATGGGAGTCACGAGCACCGGTTCGCCGCCCTTCTCCCGTACACCTGCCACCAGTGTCTCCAAGTTGGCCCGGTACGTCGCCTCGTCCGTGGTCTTGTCATTGTGGGCGAGCTGGATCAGGACCAGGTCGCCGGGGCGGATCAGCGGCTGGACCGTGGCCCAGAGCTGCGGGTTCCGCAGATACGTCACCGTACTCTCGCCGGAGTCCGCGTAGTTGGCGACGGACAGGCCCTTGCGGAGGTACTGCGGCAGTTGCTGGCCCCAGCCGGAGTACGGGGCGGCGGGCTGGTCGCAGACCGTGGAGTCGCCGACCAGGAGGATCTGGCGGGCATGCCGGGCGGGTGTGACGCTGATGCCGGCGAGCGCGGGGGCCGAGCCGCCGACCGCCAGATCCAGACCGGGAGTTCCGTCCGGACCCGTCGGCTCGCCCTCCGGCGTGCGCACGTTCACCGTGAAGCTGCGGGAGACGCGTTCACCCGCCGCCGCGGGTGTCTCGGGCAGCAGGGAGCGCCGGGTCTCGCCGCTGATGCCCGTGCTGGACGCGGCCTCGCCGCCGAGGAGGACCTTCACGTCGTACGTGCCGGGCGGGACGTCGAAGTGGCAGGCTCCGGCGGTGCAGTTCTCGATGCCGAGGGGGCGGTGCCCTTCATGGGCCTGGGCCGGTGCGGCCGTCAGGCCGGCGCTCAGTGTCAGCGCCGCGAGCAGGGCGAGCTTGAAACGTCTCATTCGCGTGTCCCTCCGAGGAAACGACTGGACGACAAGGCCTGGCGGCAGGGACCGTACCGCTCTCCGCAAGCGCTTTCTAGGCCTTGGACCGATTTCACAAGACTGCCAACTTCCTGCGCGTGAAAGCCCTTTCGCGAAATCGATTCAACTGTCACCCTCACAACCACTCGCACCACTCCCGCACGGCTTCCGAAGGAGGCACCCCCCATGTCCGAGACCGCGAACAGACCGGTCGGCCGCCGCACCTTCGTCCTCGGTTCCGCCGCTGCCGCCGGGACGGCCGCTCTCGCCGGGCCGCTCGCCGCCCCGGCGTCGGCCGCGGGCTTCGGCTACTCGGACGACGGCTCGAACTACGTCGTCGACACCGGCGCGAGCCTGGTCTTCAAGGTCAGCAAGACCAACGGCGACCTGACCTCGCTCGTCTACAAGGGCACCGAGTACCAGGGCTACGGCGGCAAGAACTCGCACATCGAATCGGGCCTCGGCACCTCCACGGTGACGATCAAGCAGTCCGGTTCGACGATCCTGATCTCCGTCGCCCACGGCACCCTCAAGCACTACTACGCGGCCCGCAGCGGCGAGAACAACGTCTACCTGTGGACCAACAAGGCGGACGACTCGGTCAGCGCCACCCGCTACATCGTGCGCGTCAAGGCGGGCATGTTCCTCAACGACCAGCCCGACTCGTACACCTACGCGCCGACCACCGTCGAAGCCTCGGACGTCTTCAAGAAGTCCGACGGCCAGACCCGCTCCAAGCACTACTCGAAGCTCCGCGTCATCGACTACGACTACATCGGCTGGTCCACGGGCAGCGTCGGCCTGTACGTGGTCCGCTCCAACCACGAGAAGGCCTCCGGCGGCCCCTTCTACCGCTCTCTGCTGCGCCACCAGAGCGCCGACGGCGGCGGCCTGTACGAGATCCTCTACTACGGCGAGAACCAGACGGAGGCCCAGCGCTTCGGCCTCCAGGGCCCGTACGTCATCGCCTTCACGGACGGCGGCGCGCCCTCCTCCTCGCTGTACCACGCCAACCTCACCACCTCCTGGGCCGACTCGCTCGGCATCTCCGGATACGTCGCGGCGAGCGGTCGCGGCAAGGTCACCGGGGTCGGGATCACCGGCCGGAACACGACGTTCCCGTACACCGTCGGGCTCGCCAACCCGGCCGCGCAGTACTGGGGCCCGGCCCGCTCCTCGGACGGCTACTTCTCCATTCCGGGGGTGCTGCCGGGGACGTACACCCTGACCGTCTTCAAGGGTGAACTCGCCGTCCACACCAGCTCGGTGACGGTCACCGCGGGCGGCACGACCACCCTCAACACGATCGCGGTCCCGTCGTCGAACGACCCCGGCAACGCGAGCGCGATCTGGCGCATCGGGGAGTGGAACGGCTCGCCGAGCGGGTTCAAGAACGCGGACCTGATGACGTACGCGCACCCGTCCGACAGCCGGGCCGCGTCCTGGACCGGCAACGTCGTCATCGGCAGCGGGACGGAGACCTCGGCCTTCCCCTGCTACCTCTGGAAGGACGTCAACAGCGGCATCCTCGTCCACTTCAAGCTGACGGCCGCGCAGGCCGCCGCCGCGCACACCCTGCGCATCGGTGTGACGACGGCCTACGCCAACGGCCGGCCGCAGATCAGCGTCAACGACTGGACGTCGTCGATCCCCTCGCCGCCCGGCCAGCCGAGCACCAGGTCGCTGACCGTGGGCTCGTACCGGGGCAACAACTACACGTTCACCTACAGCGTTCCGGCGAGTGCCTGGCTCTCAGACACCAGCCAGTACAACGTGCTGAAGATCAACGTGGTGAGCGGCTCGGGGACGATGTCCTTCCTCAGTGCGGGCACGTCGATCGACGCGATCGATCTACTGACCTGACGTCAGGTTCCGCGCGTCCACTGCTGGTTGGTGCCGCCGTTGCAGGTGTACGTGATGACCGCGGCGGAGTTGGCGGTGGACGCGCCGGACACGTCCAGGCACTGGCCGCTCGCGCGGGACTTGATGTTGACGTAGGAGCCCGAGGTGGTCAGCGACCACTGCTGGGTGGTGGCCGAGCTGCTGCAGTTCTCCTGGGTGACCGTGCTCGCGTTCTCCTGCACGCACAGGGAGCTGTTCCTGACCACCAGCTGGTAGTAGCCGCTGCCGAGGGACTTGAACCAGTACTTCTGGTTGGTGCCGCCGTTGCAGTCGTACTGCTTGATCTGGGCGCCCTGCCACAGCGACTGGCTGGTGACGTCGGCGCACCTGCCGCTGTGCCGCGCGATCAGCGTGTTGTACGTGGCGCTGGTGCCGGTGACGCTCCCGGAGGCGGTGTCCACGGTGATCTCCGGCGACCAGGACATGGACATCGAGGTGGAACTCGGGAAGGTCAACGGCAGCCAGACGTACCGGGAATCGTTGACCGTGCCGCCGAAGGAGTTGCCCCAGCGGTCGCCCATGTAGAGGTACGAGGTGCCCGAAGTCCCCTGGACGGGGAGGACGTACGCGGTCTGCGAGCCGTAGGCGGTGGAGTCGCCGACGTTCGTCATCGAGGTCCACGGGCCGGAGAGGCTGGTGGCGGTGGCGTACTGCTGCTGGTTGGGGTTCCAGCCGGTGGCCGCCGAAGTCAGCATGAAGTAGACGCCACCCCGCTTGAAGAGCGCGGGGGCCTCGCGGTGGCCGCCGGGCCACGGGTTCGCGACCAGGGAGGCGATGCCCGTGTAGTCGGCGGTGAGCTTGTAGATGTGCAGGTCGTAGTTCTCGTTGGCGGCCGACACCATGTACGCGGTGCCGTCGGTGTCGACGAACGTGGTGATGTCCCGGGACATGTACTGGCCGAGCGGCTGGAAGCTGCCCTGGTAGGTGTAGTTCCCGTCGACGGTGTCGGAGACGGCGACGGCCGCGCGGGCCTGGCTGTAGTCGACGCCGTTCTCCTTGTGCATCCACATGACGAACTTGCCGGTGGAGGCGTTGTAGATGACTTTCGGGCGCTCGATGTAGGCGGTGCCGAGCTCGGAGGCGGACGACTGGGTCAGGACGTGGTTTCTGAACTCCCAGTTCCTCAGGTCGGTGGAGCGGTAGGCGTCCACGTACTTGAAGGTGTTGTCGCTGTTGCGGTCCTCGCCGAACCAGTAGTAGTACGAGCCGACCTTGATGACCCCGCCGCCGTGGGCGTGGACCGGGTTGCCCGAGGTGTCGGTGAACTGGACGCCGTTGGGGACGGTCTGGGCGGCGGCCTGCGCGGGGCCGGCGGTCGCGAGGGCGAACAGGCCCAGGCAGAGGGCGAGCAGTACCGCGTACGCACGTCTCATGTCACGCCCTCTCCTTCGCGGAGTCGGCAACCGAGCCGGCGACCGTGTCGGCCACGGGAACGCCGAAGTGGGGGGTGCCGTCCGGGTTCCAGCCCAGCTTCTGGATCCGGGTGTGGCGGTTGGGGTCGTTCAGGGGGTCGCCGGTGATCTCCTTGTACTGGCGGGCGTGGTAGACGAGGACATCGCTGCGGCCGTCCTCGGCGACCGTGAAGCAGTTGTGGCCGGGGCCGTACTGCTTGGTGGTGTCGTTGCTGGTGAAGACGGGCGTCGGCGACTTGGACCAGTTGGCGGGGTCCATCAGGTCGGCGTTGGCGTCGGCGGTCAGCAGGCCCATGCAGTAGTGGTAGTCGGTGGCGCTGGCCGAGTAGGAGAGGAAGAGGCGGCCGTTGCGGGCGAGGACGGCGGGGCCCTCGTTGACCTTGTAGCCGACCGTCTCCCAGTCGTACTCCGGTGTGGAGAGCCGCACTTGAGGGCCGGTCAGGGTCCAGGGGTTCGCCATCTTCGACAGCCACAGGGCGGTGTTGTTGTCCATGCCGGGCTCGTGCTGGGCCCAGACGAGATAGCGGGTGCCGCGGTGGCTGAAGGTGGTGGCGTCCAGGGAGAAGGTCTCCCAGGCGGTCTTCACCTGGCCCTTCTCCACCCAGGTCCCCTTGAAGGGGTCGGGGCCGGCGTTCTCCAGGACCCAGATGCGGATGTCCCAGATGCTCTCGGCGGGCGCGGAGGCGAAGTAGATGTACCACTTGCCGCCGATGCGGTGGATCTCCGGCGCCCAGATGTGCGCGCCCATGACACCCGTGGCGTGCTTGGTCCAGATGACGGACTCGGCGGCGCTCGCAAGGCCGTTCAGGGTGCGGGAGCGGCGCAGGATGATCCGGTCGTACTCGGGCACGGTGGCCGTGAAGTAGTAGTGGCCGTCGGCGTGGCGGTGGATGTAGGGGTCGGCGCGCCGGCGGACGAGCGGGTTCACGAACGGGGCCGCCTTCGCGGTCGGTGCGGCGGTGGCCACGGCGGGGGTGGCCGCCAGGGCGCCCGCGGCCAGGGCGGCTCCCTTGAGCATCAGGCGACGGCTGGGGACGTGGGGCAGGTCGTTGTTGCGGCTCATGCGGCTGCCTCTCAGGGGGGACGTTCGAGGTAGCGAACACCATCTGTCATTACGAGCGCCGAAAAGGTAAGGGCGTGGAACGAGGAGGTCAACGGGTCTGACGTGACTGACAGACAGCGCTTTCCCAATTTTGATCGTCCGGCAGTTTTTCTGTTATCGGTCAGCCGCCCGGCCCTTCTCCTCTGACGTGCGCAGCCATACCCACCAGACAGCAGCCGTCGCCGCAGCTCTCGCAGCCGTCGCCGCCCTGCTCTCCACCGCTCCCCCCGCCGCGGCCGCCGGCTCCGGTGACGTCACCGCCGATGTGCTCGCCGACCGGGACGTGACGCTCACCGGCGACGCCGTGGTCACCGTACCGTCCGGGACGACGACGTACGACGGGGTGTTCCGCGGGGAGGGCACGCTCACGGTCCGGGGCAGCGGCACGCTGGTCCTCACCAAGGACAGCGACTTCACGCTGCCGAGGTCCCGTCAGCGGCAGTCCGTGAACATCCAGGGCGGTAACCACCCGTACGTCACCACGGCCGACGCCGATCCGCCCGCGATCACCGTCGAGCGGGGTGCGACCCTGCAGTACGGCGACGGCGGGACGACCGGGCTGATCGGGCACTTCCCGTACAACACCCCGGCGTTCCGGCTCAACCAGGACAACATCCGGGTCGACGGCACGCTGCGGCTGTCGCTGACGAGCGCCTACAACCTGGGCACGATCAGCGGCTCGGGCCTGATCACACAGCCCCGCTTCCTCTGGGGCAGCTGGGCCCTGTCGGGCACCCACTCCTTCTCCGGTGTCATCGACAACGGCACGCAGCTCAACGCCGGCGCGCCGGAGTTCGCCACGTCGCTGCCGAACGTGCGCAAGGTCCTCAACCAGGGCACCTGGACCGTGGACACGCCTCTGGGTCAGACCGTCACCATGGGCATGGACTTCTACCAGCGCGAGTACGGCAGTGACATCAACATCCAGTCCCGGCCCGGCAGCAAGGTGATCCTGACCGGCCAGTACAGCTGGTCGAACCAGGGCGGCGACACCGACCCCTCCCTCAGCGATCCGTCCCTGAACTGGACGCCTGCGCACAAGAACGTCAACAAGCGCGGCACCAACATCAAGGGCGCGAACGTCCAGTGGGGGGACGGCACGACCGACAAGATCTTCATGCCGGGCACGGCAGAGACCGTTTACATCAACTTGCTCGCGGCGCGCTCCCGTTCGCTGCTCACGTTCGACTACGGCGGGCCGGTGACGCTGGGCGCCCCCATCGGCGGCGGCAGGTTCCACGACACGCTGGCCGCGCCCGGCGCCGGGGACATCGTCATCAAGGGGACGAAGGGCAACGACGTGACCTTCGCCGCCGTCCAGTACTACAACGGCTCGACGACGGTCGACAAGGGCGCGGTACTGCGACTGGGCAGCGGCAAGCCGGGCGGGGACGGCGGGCTCTACACCAAGGGTGACCTCTACAAGGTGGTCGACAACGGCTCGCTGGTGCTGAACAACACGGGCAAGGCTCTGGCCCTGTCCCGGATCAGCGGCAGCGGATCGCTGACGCAGAGCGGGGCCGCCACGGCGACCCTGGCGGGAAGCGGGGTGACGTACACCGGCACGACGACGGTCGAGAAGGGGACCCTGGCGCTGCGCTCCGGCGCAAGCCTCGTCCACAGCAGGGCGATCAGACTCAGCTCGACGGGCTCGCGGCTCGACCCCGGGCCGTCCGGGCTGCGCGTGGCCACCACGCTGACCGGCAAGGGCACCGTGAACGGGGCCGTGACCAACGACGGTGTGGTGGCGGGCGGGGTCACGGTCTCCGGGAGCTACACGCAGAGCGCGAAGGGTGAACTCGTCCTGGGCGCCGAGCCGTTGAAGGTGACGGGATCGTCGGTCCGGCTGGCCGGAGACCTCGACCTGGCGGCCGCCGGGGCGAAACCGGCCCCTGCGATCACCGTCATCGAGCACTCGGGGAAGTCGAAGACCACCGGCGCCTTCAAGGGGCTGGCGGAAGGTACACGGCTGAAGCTCGCCGACACCACGTACCGCATCAGTTACCACGGCGGCGACGGCAATGACGTCACCCTGACCGCGACCGGCGGGAGCCACTCCCCGACCGCCGCCCACCCGGACACGGCATCGTCCGGCGCGGCGGCGGCCGGCACCGCGAGCAGCGGCCTCGGTTGGTGGCCGTATGTGCTGGCGGCGGGGCTGCTGGTCGGGCTCGTGGTGCCGGCGGTCAGGCGCGGGCGCAGTGGCGGGCGGCGGGGTGGACGGCACGCGGCGCACGGTTAGCCGCCGCTGTGTCGCCTCATGCGGACGGCGTGGGCGTCTCCCCCGCCGGTTCCCGCTTCCGGCCCTGTAGCCACACATACACCGGGATCCCCGCGAACAGGAACAGCACGCCCTGGTAGACGGCCGCGTAACCGGCGCCCGCGATCAGCCAGAACGAGAACGCGAAGGACAGGGCGGCAACGACCAGATCGCGGGCGAGTCCGGCCGGGCGGACGCGCTCGCGGGTGCCCTGGGCCAGCCAGTACAGCTGCGCGGCGGCCGACAGCAGGTAGGGCACGCAGCCGGTGAACGTCGTGATCAGGACGAGGACGCGGAACGTGGTGTCGGGGCCCGCCGTGTAGTTCAGGGCGATCAGGAGCGTGCCGAGGACGGCGACGGCCCAGACCCCGAAGCCGGGCACCCCGCCCTTGCCGACCTTCGCGAACGGTGCCGGGAAGAGGCCGTCGCGGGCGGCGGCGTACGGCATCTGCGCGGCCAGCAGGATCCAGCCGTTGAGGCAGCCGGTGATCGAGGCGACGGCAACCAGGGCGATGGCCGTGCCGCCCCAGGAGCCGCCGGTGATCGCGTTCACGGCGTCGGCGAAGGGGGCGCCGGAGTTCACCAGCTTGTCGTGCGGGACGAGACCGAAGACGGCGACCGTGCCGAGCAGGTACACGAGGGCGGAGCCCAGGGTGCCGAGGACGCTCGCGCGGCCGACGTTGCGCTCGGGGTTCTCGACCTCGCCCGCGCTGACCGCGGCCGACTCGACGCCGAGGAAGCTGTAGAGGAGCAGGGCGGCGGCCGCGGCGAGCGCGCCGGGCGCGCCTTCGCCGGAGGCGTTGAACGGGCCGAAGTTGTCCGCGTCGACGAAGAAGAGCCCGATCGTGGAGACGAGCAGCAGCGGCACGAACTTCAGGATCGTCGACACCACCTGGACCGCGCCGACCCAGCGGGTCCCGGCGAAGTTCGCGGCGGCGGGCAGCCACAGCGCGGCGAGGGCCACGACCGCTTCGAGGGCGTGGTTGCCGTGCAGGGGGACGAGGACGTCGACGTAGCCGACGACCGCGACGGCGAGCGCGGCGATGCTGACCCAGCACATCGTCCAGTACGACCAGGCCGACAGGAACCCGGCGAACGGGCCGAACGCGTCGCGCGGGTACACATACAGACCGCCGGTGACCGGGCTGCGCCGGGCCAGCCTGCCGAAGAGCAGGGCGAGCAGCACCGCGGCGACCGACAGCACGAGGAACGCGAGCAGACTCACCGTGCCGTACGGGGCGACGGCGGCGGGCAGGGCGAAGATGCCGCCGCCGATGATGTTGCCCATGACCAGCGCGGTGGCCGCGGCGAGGCCGAAGGTGCGGCGGGGAGTGGCGGTGGCGGCCGGCTCTGATGCGGTGGCCTCGGTGGGGCTGGGGGCAGTCATGGTGCTTTCCGTGCAGAGGGGAACAGGGTGCGTGATCGTAACCCGGCGTCCCACATGTTGGGCGCTCTGTTCACGTGATGGACATGAACGGTCGTCACCGGCCCCTTCGGCTAGCGTCTTCCCATGACCAGCGACACCCCTTCCTCCCTCGCCGAGGCCCTCGCCACCGGAACCGTCGTGCTCGACGGCGGCATGTCCAACCAGCTGGAGTCCGCAGGGCACGACCTGAGCGACGAGCTGTGGTCGGCGCGGCTGCTCGCCGAGCGGCCCGAGGCGATCACCGAGGCACACCTCGCGTACTACGAGGCGGGTGCGGACGTGGCGATCACGTCGAGCTACCAGGCCACGTTCGAGGGGTTCGCGGGGCGCGGGATCGGGCGGGAGAGGGCTGCCGAACTGCTTGCCCTGAGCGTGGAGTTGGCGCGCGAGGCGGCGCGGCAGGCGCAGGCGAAGGGGGTCACGCGGCCGCTGTGGGTGGCCGCGTCGGTCGGCCCGTACGGGGCGATGCTCGCGGACGGCTCCGAGTACCGGGGGCGGTACGGGCTGGGCGTCGACGAGCTGGAGCGCTTCCACCGGCCCCGGCTGGAGGTGCTGGCCGCTGCCCGTCCCGACGTGCTGGCGCTGGAGACGGTGCCGGATTCCGACGAGGCGGCGGCGCTGCTGCGGGGGGTTCGCGGGCTGGGGGTGCCCGCGTGGCTCTCGTACTCGGTCGCCGGTGACCGGACTCGGGCCGGGCAGCCGCTGGAGGAGGCGTTCGGTCTGGCCGCCGAGGTGGACGAGGTGATCGCTGTCGGCGTCAACTGCTGTGCGCCGGAGGATGTGGAGGGGGCGGTCGAGACCGCGGTGCGTGTCACCGGCAAGCCCGTTGTCGTCTATCCCAACAGTGGGGAAGCCTGGGACGCGGAGGCGCGTGCCTGGAGGGGGCGCTCCTCGTTCACCTCCGAGCAGGTGACGGGCTGGCAGGCGTCGGGTGCGCGGCTGATCGGGGGGTGCTGCAGGGTTGGGCCTGCGGCCATCGCGGGGATCGCAGGGGTCCTGCGGGGCTGAGCGGTTCGCCCTTTCGCCGTAGGGCTTCTGTCGAGTCGCGACCACCAGTGAGTCGTGGTTGCTCGCGCCGTTCCCCGCGCCCCTTTCGGGGCGCTAGCCTCAGCCCATGGGAACCGGTTGCCGATGCGATGACTAGGAAGAGCGCGGACCTCGGGCGGAGCACCATTCGGGATGTGGCGGCCCGGGCGGGGGTGTCCGCGTCGACCGTGTCGCGGGTGCTGGGTGGGGTGTATCCGGTGAGTGCGGCCACGCGTGCGCGGGTGATGCGGGCCGTGCGGGAGATGGACTACGTCGCCGATGCGCGGGCCAAGGCGGTCGCCGGGGTGGGGACGCCCACGCTTGCCTTTGTGCTGGAGGACATCACCGGGCCGTCGTTCGCGCACATGGCGTACGGCGTGGAGCGCGAGGCGACCCGGCTCGGGCATCTGTGCCTGGTGTGCAGCACGGAGGGGGACGTGCGGCACGAACTGGAGTTCGTGGAGATGATGCGGGCCCAGCGCGCCGCCGCCGTGATCCTGGTGGGCGGTGCCGCCGACACGGCCGAGTACCGCGAGCGCACCCGCCGTATGGCCGACTCGCTCGCGTCGGCGGGCTCGCGGCTGGTGCTGTGCGGACGGCCGCCGCTCGGGCCCGGCGCCCCGGTGACGGTCATCGAGTACGACAACGAGGGCGGCGCCCACGCCCTGGTCGCCCATGTGCTCTCCCAGGGCCACCGGCGGATTCTGTTCCTCGGCGGGAAACCGGACCACACGACGGCCCAGGGGCGTGAGCGCGGCTATCTCGCCGCCCATCGCGCCCGCGGCCTGGAGCCGGACCCGGCGCTGCTCCTGCACGGCGACTTCACCCGTGACGCGGGCCACCGGCTGATGCGCGAAGCCCTCGAGGAGGGGCTGGAGTTCACGGCCGTGGTCGCCGCCACCGACATGGTCGCGGCCGGCGCCCTGACCGCGCTGCACGAGGCGGGCCTGGACGTTCCCGGCGATGTCTCCCTGACCGGCTACGACGACATCCCCTTCGCCCGCGACCTGCACCCCGCCCTGACCACGGTGCACGTCCCGTACGAGGAACTGGGCCGTCTCGCCGTCCGCACCGCCCTGGACCGCACCCCGGAGACTCCGGACGAACATCTGCTGCTGGGGACGCATGTGGTGGTGCGGGACTCGGTGGCGGCAGTTCGGCAGTAGCCGCCTTCGGCGGTCACTGCCGGCGGACCGAGCCGGGCAGTCGCAGGCGCCGTACGACGGACCGAAGTTCCGTACTGCGCATGGTCGAGCCGTCCACCGGGACCGCTGCGGGTGTGGTGGGCGGAGTCCTGAGGGCGTCGGCCATCCACAGGGCGATCTCGGCGTCCCGCGGCCCGTGGACGGTGCGCGGCTCGCCCGCGTCGAAGATCCGCACCGGATGCGTGGCGTCCCAGGGCTCCCAGCCGGGATTCCCGTCGGCCGCGAAGCGCACCCACGCCGCGTGCATGGCGTCGGCCAGCTCCTGAGGCGCGCCCTCACCTGCGAGTTTGCGTGATTCCGGTACGTCGCCGGTGTCGAAGACGAACCCGAGTTCCAGGGCGTGGCAGGCGCCGAGGCCGGGGAGGCCCGAGGGCCAGGCGAACTCGTACACGTACGAGGTGCCGGGGCGGGCGTCGGCCAGGTGGTGCAGGGGCAGGCGCAGCAGATGGTCGGTGACCATCTGACCGACGATCTCGGCGGTGCCGGCCTCGGGGTGCAGGGTGCGGTAGCCGCGGGGCACCTCGGTGTTGCAGTGGCAGCGGGCCATGGCGCCGGCGAGGGCGACCGGGCCCAGGTGGTCGACGCGCTCCAGGAGGCCGCCGGGGACGAGCCAGAGGCGGTACTCGTCGCTGGTCCAGCCCATCATCAGGTCGACGCCCCGCGCCGCGTCGCCGTCGACGAGCGCCTCCAGGGGATCGCGCGGCACCAGGTCGCCGTCGACGACGATGCCGAAGGAGGGGCCGCCGAGCACCGGGCTGCTGAGCTTGCCGACGTCGGCCTGGGTGCGCAGGAGCAGTTCCCGGTCGACGTCGGCGAAGGCCGCGGCGGTGGCGGGGATCTTCAGCCGGGTCGCCATGCGGCGCACCATGCGCCGTACCTTGTCCCGTTCGAACGCCTCGGGCGGCCCGCTCTGCAGGACCGCCCGCCGTACCAGCCCCTGTGCCTGCGGGGCGGCGAGCAGGGCGCCGACGCTGATCGCCCCCGCGGACTGCCCGGCGACGGTGATCCGGTCGGGGTCTCCGCCGAAGGCCGCGATCGACTCGTGCACCCACCGCAGGGCGGCGAGCTGGTCGCGCAGGCCGGGGTTGGCGGGGGCGTCCGGGAACAGTCCGTAGCCCTCGACTCCCAGCCGGTAGTTGACCGAGACGAGGACGACGCCGTCCCGGGCGAAGCTCCGCCCGTCGTACACGGGCACCGCGGAGGATCCCCTGGTCAGGGCCCCGCCGTGCAGCCACACAAGTACCGGGAGCCGGCTCCCGGGGCCCGGCTGAGGCGTCCACACGTTCAGATTGAGGCAGTCGTCACCGGGGATGACCGGGTCGGACAGGTACTTCTCGAAGGCCTCGGAGTACGGCGGCTTCGGCGGCGTCGGCCCGAACGCGCCCGCGTCCCGCACGCCGTCCCAGGGCTCGGGCGGTACCGGCGGCCGGAACCGGTGGGGGCCGAAGGGGGGCGCGGCGTACGGGATGCCGCGGAACACCGCGATGGCGTGCTCGTACCGGCCGCGTACGGCTCCGTACGGCGTGCTCACCACCGGGTCTGCCTGGACTGCTGCCGTCATACGACCACCAGCCTCCTCACCGCGCCACTGCACCGGTAACACCAGAGCACCACAGATCGCCCCGGTATTCCGGTGCAGAGCGCGATCCGGCGGCTACTTGGCGTACATCAGGGTGCCGAAGCCGAGCTGGTCGTAGCCGCCGCTGGTGGAGCCGTAGTCACCTCCTCCACCCTCGGGGGCGATGAGGTCGTAGTACATGGCCGAGATGTACTTGTCGTCGAGGTACAGGCGCCGGTTGTAGTGGAAGTGGAGCATGGCCCACACCGGGCGGAGCTGGCCACGGGAGCCGGAGCCGATCACCGTCTGGGAGGACCGGGCACAGTTCTGTCCGGTGCCCCAGGTGTAGGTGGTGTAGGGCACGTCCTGGCCGATGTTGTACTTGGCGACGTACTGGGCGGCCTTCATGAAGCGTCGGCTGTCGTACGAGTAGAGGTCGTCGCCCTGGTTCCAGGCCATCTCGCACAGCGCGCCCATCTGGCCCATGCCCATGATGCTGTGGCCCTGGTCGCGGCCGGACTCCTGCCACTGGCCGAGGGCGTAGCCGTCGGAGTCGGTGTACAGGTACGGCACCGCGTGCGCGATGGAACCGTTTCCCGCGCCGGACTTGAAGTAGGTGACCGCCTGGTCGTACTTGGCCGCGTCGTCGGTGAGGATCCCGATGGCCATGATCGAGGCCATGTTGCAAAGGTCCCAGTTGGCCCAGTAGTTGGTGATGCAGGCGTCGTTGTGGTGGGTCAGGAAGCTGTTGTTGAGCGGGTAGAAGACGTCGACCATCATCTTCTGGAACGCGGCGAGGTCGAACCCCGCGTAGCCGCGCATCAGCTCGGCCGCCTGGCAGAACTCCCAGCCGTAGATGCCGGCCGCGAGGAACCGGTCGGCGTTGCCGGTGAGGGTGGTCAGCTTGGCCGACCAGGCGTTGAGGATCTTGACGGCGGTGTCGCCGTTGGCGGCCGTGCCGCCGACCACCCAGCGCAGGGCGTTCTGGTAGGCGGCGGCGATGTCGTTGTAGAGGATGCCGTAGTTCTGGCCCGTGCCGCCGCGGATGATGGTGGTCTGCGGGTTGGGCTTCCAGGTGGACTGCGAGTGGGAGCCCGCGGTCAGTCTGTTCCAGCCGGACAGCCAGGAGTCGGCCTTCGCGGCGACCTTGACCTTGGCGCGGTTTATGTCGCCGGCGTTGTGGAGCATGCCGGGATGGGTGAAGGTCGCAGGGGCTGCGTCGGCGGTGGGGCTCGCCGGCGCGACCGCGGAACCCCCGAGGGCGAGTGCGGCGGTGAGCCCGCCCGCGGTCCTCAGCAGACCGCGGCGGCTCAACTCGCCCTGGTCGGGGCTCTGGTGGGGGGAGATGCGGCTCATTGTGTGCGACTCCAATCCGTGGGGGGATCAGTCGGGAGTGATGCTCACCTCTTCGAAGTGGGCGGTACCGAGGGCCAGCGGGCTGCGCGAACAGACCACCAGGCCCACGTGGAAGGGGGCGTCACCGAAGCCGGGGATCTCGCCGGAGGCAAGGGCGGTCCAGGTGGCGCCGTCATCGGTGGAAACCGCTGCGGCGAAGACGGTCCCGGCGCGCTTCAGCCGCAACAGCAGGGGCAGTTGGACGGTCGCGGTGCCGGAGAACGCGGAGGCACCCGCCACGGTCCTGCGCAGCATCAGCTGCGCGGAGGTGCCGCCGGTGACGATCACTCCGGCGGCCTGGTCGAACGGTGACAGCGACTTGGCCATCAGCAGGCCCACCCGGTCGGCGGCGGCTCCGCTGCGGGAGACCAGCCGGGCGGTGACCGTGCAGTCGCCGGAGACGGGCTGCCGTACGAACTGCCCTGTCATCCCTTGGTTGTTGACGGTCAGATCGACGCCCGCGCCGCGGACGGTGAAGGTCCCGCCGTCGTACGAGGTGCTGCCCGGCGTGCGGATCGCCACCACGCCGAAGCTCCCGTAGGCACGGTCGTCGAGGATCACATCGCCGAGGTCGCCGTAGGTCCAGGGGTCGGGTGGGGGTGTGCCGACGGTGAGGGCGAGGGTGCCGGTGCCGTCTCCGGCCGCGTTGCCCGCGGTGGTGGTGACGGCGAACGAACCGGTCTCGTTGGGGGTTCCGCAGATCAGGCCGGTGCGTCTGTCGACGCGCAGGCCGTCGGGGAGTCCGTCCGCGGTGAAGCGTATGGGCTCGTGCGAGGCACGCAGGAGGTGCCGGAAGGGGACGCCCTGGTTCGCGAACGCCGCTGTGGCGGAGGTGAGTTGAGGTGCCGCAGGGGTCGGCATGGCTGCCGTCGCCGGCTCCGGGAGCGGGCCGCGGCCACCGGCGTTCGTCTTCGCGACGACGTAGTGGTACGTCGTGCCGGGCGTCCCGGTGGCGTCGGCGTACCGGATGCGGGTGCCGAAGCCGATGGGGCCGATGCCGGTGGCGATGGTGTGGAACGGGCCGTCGGCGCCGGTGGAGCGCAGCACCTTGTAGCGGGCCGAGAGGTCCGGGTCGGTCCAGGCCAGCTCGACGGCGTCGGCGCCGGTGGTCGCCGTGAGGCCGGTCGCCACAGTGGCCGGGCGCGGGGCCGACCACACCTCGCCCGAGGCCGACGTCACCGTGACGTTGTCGAAGGCCCCGGTGCCGGTCTCGGCGTAGTCCTCGTCGACGCCGAGGCAGGAGGTGAGGACGAGACCGGCGTACGCCGTGTGCCCCAACTCGACCTCGGTGGAGCCGACTTCGGTCCAGCGAATGCCGTCCGGGGAGATCGCGCCGGTGCACCGGCGGCCCTTGCGGGTCACCCGCACCCAGTACGGCGCCCGCAGCCGGTAGCCGTCGCCCGCGCCCTCGACGTACGGGGCCTCCAGCGGGGTCGCGGACTCCGGAAGCGAGCCGAGGCTGGAGATCGGGAAGGCGGCGTTGGTGGTGATGGCTTCCTGCTGGGTGGGCGGCACGGGTGTGCTGCCGGTGGCGGAGATCGCCGCCCCGGCCGACGGCCGCACGCTCCACACACCGCTCCAGGTGTACAGCGGCAGCCCCTGGATCAGCATGGATGCGTGCGCCGCGGCCGCGTCGAGCGAGTCGCGCAGGGTGACGCCGATCTTGGAGTACTGCGAGCTGAGCGGCCATGCGATCCGCGCGCTGACCGTTCCGTCGCCCGGCAGCGCCAGGTGTGCGAGGCGATAGGTGCCGGCGGTGCCGCTCGCCTCCAGCACGAAGCGCTCGCCGTCGAACGCGGCGGAACCGGGGATCTCCACGGCGCCGAGGTCCTGGCTGGACCAGGGGGCGGGGAGGCCGGTTGCTGCCGAGGCGGCGCGTGAATCGCCGCTGCTGCCCTGGGAGTTGGTGGCAATGACCCTGTAGTGGTACGTCCGGCCCGGGCGCGCGTCGGTGTCGTTGCACGTCGGCTTGTCCAAGCGGGTGGCGATCTCCTCGTACGGGCCCTCGGGCCTGGTGGCCCGGCGGACGGTGTACGTGCTCGCCCATGCGGACGGCAGCCAGCTCACGGTGACGGACCTGCCGTCGCCGACCGCGGTGACGCCCGCCGGGGCCGTCGGCACCGTGGCAGCGGGGGCCGTCGCACCCGCGTGGGCGAAGGTGCCCCAGCCGGGCAGGTCGTCGTTGCTGCCCTCGACGACGCGGGCGCCGCCGGTGCCGCGGAAGACGGCGGCCTTGGTGTACGGGGTGCCGAGGCCGCGGATGCCGGCGTAGTGGGCGTAGGCCATCTCGTAGATCGGCGGCAGGTTGCCGCGCGCGGTCGCGGAAACCGCCTTCTTGATGTACTTGCCGGTGCGGTCGAGGTCGGGGGTGAAGGGGACGTCACCGCCGAGGTTGTAGCGGGCGGCGTACTCGAAGTTGGCGAGGATGCGGTTGTCCTCGAAGCCCCACAGGTCGATGCCCTGGTTCCAGGCGACCTGGGCGATGTCGCCGGTCAGGCCGACGGCGAGCTGTTCGTGGCCCTGGTCGCGGCCGGCCTCCTGGCCCTGGCCCGCGGCGGTGACGATGCGGTGCGGGACGCTGCCGTTGCCGCTGCCTGCCGCGGCGAAGCGCAGGGCGTCCTCGAAGAGCACGGGCTCCTCGCAGAACACGCCGATGGCCAGGATGGTCTGCAGGGCGGTCAGGTCCCAGTTGCCGTTGGCGTAGAGCATGTAACCGGATACGGCGGGATACCAGACGTCGAGGAAGGAGCGTTCGCAGCGGGCGATGTCCGCGTCCGACCAGCCGTCGTAGCCGGTGTGGCGGAGCAGTTCGGCCGCGTTGACGAACTTGAAGGCCTGCAGCCCGGCGCCGAGCGGACCGTCCGCGCCGGTGATCGCCGTCAGGGACGCCGACCAGGCGCCCAGGATGTCGCGTGCCTTGTCGGCGTTCGCCCGGTTGCCGGTGACGGCCCACATCAGGGCGTTCTGGTAGGCGGCGGCCGAATCGGCGACGGCCTGGTTCTGGAAGTTGGTGGGGCCGCGGCCCCAGGAGGTGATCTGGCCCGTGTTCTGGATGGCGTACGAGGCCGAGGAGCGGGCGTGCGCCGAAAACGCCAGGTAGCCGTCGTAGACCGGGGATTGCTTGGCGGCGACGGCAGCCTTCATACGGGCCAGGTCGTCGGCGGTGTGCAGCAGGCCGGGGTGGGTGAAGGCTCTGGTGCCGGTGTCGTTACGGTCGGCGGCCCGGGCGGCGGTGGGCACGAGCAGTCCGCTCGTGCCCGATGCCAGCAGCAGGGCCGCAGCTCCGCCGAGGAAGCCCCGGCGGCTGGTCGCGGGGGTGCTCATGACGCGGCGGCCGCCTCGGCCTCGGCGGTCGTGAGGAACCTCAGGTTCGTCACGTGCTCGTTGTAGAACCACTGGATCTCGTCGGTGGTGTAGTACCACTTCGGCTTCTTCATGGAGTCGGCGACCACGACGCCGTTGATCACCAGGTTCTCGAAGGTGACGTCGTCGATGGCGTGTTCTGCGTCGTAGCCGAGGAACAGCGACGGGTTGGCGTGCGTGCCCGTGTAGCTGAGGTTCTTGACGTAGACGTCCTGGATGCCGCGGCCCACCGAGGTGTTGTACTTCGGGTTGAACATCACCTTCATGTAGATGACCTGGCCCCAGCGGAAGTCCTCGATGCGGACGTCCTCGATCCGCACGTTCTTGATCAGGTTGGAGTCGCCGGGGTTGAGCGCGATGCAGCCCTGGTAGTTCATCTGGGGCTCGCGGTGGTCGAGGACGTCGATGTTCCTGATGACCAGGTTCTCCAGCGTCTCCGGGTTGTCGGTGTTGCCGTGCGTACCGACGTTGACGGGGTGTGCGACATCGGCCCACAGGGTGCAGTTCTGGATGGTGATGTCGCGGGTGTCGCCGTAGTAGTCCCAGCGGTGGCAGTAGATGGCGAAGCAGTCGTCGGAGTTGCGCATGAAACAGCCGTCGAAGAGGATCCCGGTCGAGGAGAAGACGTCGAAACCGTCTCCATTGCCCTTCGAGCTGAACGAACGCGCCTTCTTGACGTGGATGTTCTCGCTCATCCCGAACGTGCCCGCATAGCCGTTCGGGTTCATGATGATCACGTCCTCGACGCGGATGTTCTTGCTGCCCTCGCAGAGGATGCCGCCGGGGCCGGCGTTCAGCATGCCGCGGCCGGTGAGCGCGGCCTTCTCGACGTTCTTGAAGAACACCTGCGCCTGCAGGACGGCGCCGCCCGCGAGGTACACGGTCTTGCCGCTGGGGACCGTGAGGACGTTGCCGGTGACGGTGTGCACACCGGGGCCGAAGTAGATGACGTCCGGATCGTCCGCCGAGGGCGGGTTGGGGCAGATGTGGTTGGTGATGACGTGCAGACAGTCGAAGATCTCGTCGTTGATCTGGACGACGACGTCCTTCGGCTCGTCGAGCGTGAACACCAGGGTGTCACCGCCGAGTTCGGGCTCGATGCCCAGCGAGTCCGGTCTCACCCGGGCCTTGGTGGTGCCGCCCTTGAGGTAGGTGACCTCGATCTCGACGGAGCCCTGGAAGTCGAAGTACACCATCGAGGTGTTGTAGACCTTGCCGGATCCTGTGGTCGGGTTGATCTCCTCCAGCTGTGGCCGGTAGATGTCGAGCGTCTGCCAGTCGCCGTCGGGAGCGGTCCGCACCCGCACCTTGAAGCTGGTGTTGGTCGGCATGGTGGCCGGGCGGGGGTAAGTGACCAGCTTCGGCGCCGCGTTGTCGCCCGCGCCGTCGGCACGGGCCGCCGTGGCGGTCAGGTTGGTCAGGCCGGCAGCGAGGACGGTGGCACCCGCCGCCTGGAGGGCGGTGCGGCGGGACAGAGGCGTGTTCATGCGTGACTCCTTGCAAAGGGCCGACAAGGGGGCTGCTTGAGGCCGGTCGTGGACATCGCGGCCACGAAACCGCGCTGGGCGACGCGGAAGATCAGCAGGATGGGGACGACGTACATCACGAAACCCGCGGTCAGGAGGTTGTTCACGAGCGTGATCATCTGCGGCAGCATCATCGAGCCCCATCACCGTGATGCTCTCGCCGCCGGTCGCGGCACCTGCAACTTGCAGGGCAGAGCCACTGAGTGATGCCGCACCGGCATGGGAGTGCATGAACTACCCGCTCTCTTCGCGGAGATGGATGACGGAGTCGGGGCACGCGACGGGGACGGATGCGGCGTGCGAATGTTTCGGGAACCGGTTGCTACGCGGTGTCACGGAGCTTCCGTCGGAGAGCACGGCACGTCAAGAGGCATGACGAACTTTCGAAAACAGTGGGTCCGCTGTGCGCAGCGGGTCCGGGAGGCTACGGTCCTGCTCAGGACGGCAACCGGTTGTCAGAATCGGCTACACGGCTCGACCCTGCTGGGGAAACCGTAGTAACCGATTTCACCCCAGAGCAGGATCAAGGGCCGCACCTCACCGGAGAAGGCGGTCCACACGCCACTCTTCCCGGCGATTGACCCTCGCTTCACCACAGATCTACGGTAGAAGGCGCTTTCTGAAACTGTTTCCATCCCGTCCAGCCATCCCGCCCAGCCAACCCGTCCAGCGTTCAGGAGAGCCATGCCCAACCCCCAGCCGCCGAGGGCCGTGTTCGCGATGGATCCGGTGCACCTCCCGCTGCTCTTCCCCCCACCGCTCATGGCCCGGCTGAAGCAGGCCTGCGACCTCGATCCCGGGTTCGTCGTACGGGACTTCGCCGACCCGGCGGCCGCGGAGACCCTAGCCCGGGCGGAGGTGCTGATCACCGGGTGGGGCTGCCCCGGCCTCGACGCCGGGGTGCTGGCCGCCGCGCCCCGGCTGCGCACCGTCCTGCACGCCGCGGGCTCGGTCCGATCGCTGGTCGGCCAGGCCCTGTGGGAGCGCGGGATCACCGTGTCCAGCGCGGTGACGGGCAACGCCCTGCCCGTCGCCGAGTACACCCTCGCGATGATCCTGCTCGCCGGGAAGGACACCTTCACCCACCGCGAGCGCTTCCGCGCCACCCACGCATACCCGACCGACGCCGAGACCGCGCACACCGGCAACGTCGGCCGCCGGATCGGGATCATCGGGGCCTCACGCGTGGGCCGCCGGCTGCTGGAGCTGCTGCGGCCGTTCGACTTCACGCTCCTGCTCCACGACCCCTACGTCAGTCCCGCCACGGCCGCCGCCCTCGGCGCCGAACTCCTGCCGCTGGAGGACCTGTTGCGGCACAGCGACATCGTGTCGCTGCACGCGCCCGACATCCCCGAGACCTACCGCATGCTGGATGCCGGCCGGCTCGCGCTGATCCGGGACGGCGGCGTCCTGATCAACACCTCTCGCGGCGCCCTCGTCGACCCCGACGCACTCACCGACGAGCTGGTCTCCGGCCGGCTGCAGGCGATCCTCGACGTCACCGAACCGGAGCCGCTGCCCGCCGGGTCCCCGCTCTACCGCCTGCCCAACGTCTTCCTCACCCCGCACATCGCGGGCTCGCTCGGCAACGAGCTGGAACGTCTCGGCCGTATCGTCGTGGAGGAACTGGAACGCCTGGTCGAGGGCCTGCCGCCGGCCCACGAGGTACGGCACTCGGACCTGGCCCGGGTCGCGTGACGGGGCGGTGCCCGCGGCTCCCCCGGCGGTCGGGCAGCGGCTCTCCACGCGCCTGCGACGAGCACCGCTCCACCCGGTTGTCCACAGCCCGGCACGCCGGAGAAACAATGGGATACGGTTTCCGCACGGGTGCGCTGCGCGGGCTGCGCGGATGTACGGCTCCCCCGCGGGAGGGCGACGGGTCGTCGACCGTCTGCGGCGTCGTCGCGGCTGGTCGCGCCCACGCGGCGGAGCCGCATGTCGACACAGCCCCGCGCCCCTTCGGGTCGCGGCCGAACCGCAACAGACCTTGCCCGGGCCGCCCAGGAGCGCACCCTCTCGGCGGCCGGCAAGGGAAGTTCTTCAGGTGAAGGAGCCGCAACGGTGAGTCAGCGCAAGGCGGCCGGGGACGCCGGACGGGCCACTATTCGTGATGTGGCGGAGCGTGCGGGGGTCTCCGTCGCGAGCGTCTCGCGTGTCCTGTCCGGCAACTACCCCGTCTCGGAGGACCTGCGCCGCCGGGTGATGAAGGTCGTCCGGGACCTGGACTACGTCACCAACGCGCACGCCCGCTCCCTCGCCGGCGGTGGCACCCCGACGGTCGCCATCCTGATCAACAACATCACCGGCGCCGCGTTCGCCCACGTGGCCAAGGGAGTCGAGGGCGCCGCCACCCTGCGCGGCTGGCTCTCCCTGGTCGGCACCACCGGCGACGATCCCGAACGGGAACTCGCGCTGGTCAACATGATGCGCCAGCAGGGCGTGGCCGCGGTGGTGCTGCTCGGCGGCGCCTACGACTACGACGAGTACCAGCTGCGCATGGCCCGCTTCGCCCGCTCCCTGGACGCGGCCGGTTCGCATCTCGTCCTGGTGGGCAGGCCGCCCCTGGAGGGCGACGTCCCGGCCACCACGGTCGACTACGACAACGAGGGCGGCGCCTACGCGATGGCCAGCCATCTGCTGTCGGCCGGCCACCGCAGGGTCCTGGTGCTGCCCGGTCCCGCCGAACTCACCACGGCCCAGGGCCGGCTGAGGGGCGCCGAGCGGGCCTTCGAGGCGTACGGCGTGCCCTTCGACCCGGGCATGGTGCGGCACGGCCCGTACGACGACGAGCACGGCTACAGCGCCGTGGAGACGGCCCTGCACGAGACGCCGGACTTCACGGCCGTGCTCGCCGGCACGGACGTGGTCGCCGCGGGCGCGATGCAGGCCCTGCGCGCGGCCGGGCTGCGGGTGCCGGAGGACGTATCCATCGTCGGCTACGACGACATCCCGCTCGCCTCCCAGCTCACGCCCCAACTGACCACCGTGCACGTGCCGTACGAGGAGATGGGCCGGGTCGCCCTGCGCGCGGTGGCCGACCGGCGCGAGGGCGGTGCGGGCCGCCGCAAGGGCCCCGACGGCGACCATCTCGTCCTCGGCACCCATGTCGTCGTACGAAACTCGGTACGGCCGCCCGCCAGCAGGGGCTGATACACCGCCCTCGAAGCGCTCGTTTCGTAACCGGTTTCTGTCGCCTACCAGCACATTTCTCAGGCTGGCGTAAGAAGTTCACGCACACCCCTTGCTCCAGGCGAGCCTGTCGGCCTACCTTCACGGCAACCGCTTACTACAGCTTCCGCTCGGCCGACCCCCCTCAGCCGCGAGCCGACGGATCCGGCCGCCGTTCCCGGCCTGCACCGAGCCGCCGTCTTCTTGTCTCCAGACGCCCAACTTCCGAAGGAACACGGTCAGATGAACTTCACCAGCTCCCGGAGAAGGTTCGCCCACGCCGCTGTCGCGGGACTCGCACTCACAGGTCTGCTCTCCGCCTGCGGCGGATCGGACTCCGGGGACGGCACCAAGTCGTCGGGCCCGGTCACCCTCCCCTTCTGGGGCTGGGCCAACGGTCAGGAAGCCGTCGCCAAGGCGTTCAACGCCTCGCACAAGGACGTCAAGCTCAAGTACACCAAGGTCACCGACCAGCTCACCATGCAGAAGCAGCTGACCAACGCGGTCAAGGCGGGCAACGCGCCCTGCCTGGTGCAGAACACCGCCGAGTACGTGACCAGTTGGGTCTCGCAGGGCGCGCTCGCCGACATCAGCCAGTACGTCTCGTCGAGCAAGGACAAGTTCAACGCCGGTTCCTGGGCGAGCGCGCAGGTGCAGGGCAGGAGCTATGGCGTCCCCACCAGCTCCGCACCCGACTTCACGATCTACCGCACCGACATCTTCGACAAGTACGGCATCAAGCCCCCTGCCACCTGGGACGACTTCATCGCCGCGGGCAAGGTCCTGAAGAAGCACGGCATCAAGATCACCAACTATGCCGGCGAGGACCCCAGCACCCTGGAGGTGCTCGCCATGCAGGCCGGCGCCCACTGGTACGCGATCGACGGCAACTCCTGGAAGGTCGACTTCCAGGACGCGGGCACCCTGAAGGCCGCGAAGGTGATCCAGGAGATCATCGACAACGACCTCGACTCCAAGCTGTCCTTCGCCGACTACGCGGCCGTGCAGCGCAACTACGACAACGGGGGCACCGCGACCCGGCAGATCTCCACCTGGCAGATGGCCGGCATGGTGCAGAACTTCACCAAGTCCTTCGGCAAGTGGGCGCTGTCACCGTGGCCGACGTACCAGGGCGAGGCCGCCAGGACGCCGGCCGGCACCAATCTGACCGGCAGCGTGACGCTGGTGACCAAGCAGTGCAAGGACGTCGAGCAGGCCGCCGAGGCCGCGCTGTGGATGTCCACCGACACCGGCGCGGTGAAGACCATGGCGAGCCCGACCACCGGCAACGGCGTGATGCCGGCGCTCGCCGACTCCAACGCGTACGTCGGTGAGGCGATCTCCGACAAACTGCTCGGCAAGAACTACCAGCCCGCGCAGAAGGTGGTCACCGACAGCCTGAACACCATCACCACGGACTGGACCTTCGGGCCGGACTGGACCGCCATGTTCACCGAGATGCAGGCCGGCTGGGCGAAGGTCGTGAGCAAGGAGGAGAAGGTCACCGATCTGCTGGCGCACATGCAGGACTGGACGGTCAAGGACCTGAAGTCCCGCGGCATCAGCGTCAAGGGCTAGAGGCCGGGGTCGAGAACCGATGATTCGCTCACTGCGCTGGAAGGGTGCCGCCTTCACGGTGCCCTTCCAGCTCGGCTTCGTCTTCCTCTATCTGCTCCCGATCGGCTACGCGGTCCACCAGTCGCTCTACCGCGAGCAGCAGTCCGGGCTCGGGCTCGGCGGCTCGACGGAGGAGTTCGCCGGGCTGGACAACTACCAGCACGGCCTGACCGACTCGGCGTTCATGGGCTCGGTGCTGCGGGTGGTGCTGTTCGCCTGCCTACAGATCCCGGTGATGCTGCTGATCAGCCTCGTACTGGCGCTGTTTCTGGACATGCTGGCCTCGAAGGTGGCCGGGCGGTTCCGGATCCTGCTCCTGGTGCCGTACATGATCCCCGGCGTGGTCGCCGCGCTCGTGTGGATCAACCTGTACAGCCCGGACGTCGGCCCGCTGACCCCGCTGGGCAAGGTGTTCGGCTTCGACTGGAACTTCTTCGCGCCGTCGATGGTGTGGCCGTCCATCGGCAATCTGCTCACCTGGCACGGCGTCGGCTACAACATGGTGATCATCTACTCGGCGTTGCAGGGCGTCCCGCGTGAGCTGTTCGAGGCGGCGCGGCTCGACGGCGCCTCCGAGGGGCGGATCGCGCTCAGCATCAAGATCCCGTTCGTACGGGGTGCGTTGGTGCTGACCGGCATGCTGTCGATCATCCAGATGCTGCAGATCTTCAACGAGCCCGCGCTGTTCAGGAACATCACCCCGCAGACGGTCAGCGACAGCTTCACCCCGATCATGATCATCTACAACCAGGCGTTCAACGCCGGCAACTACCACTACGCCGCGGCCCTGTCGGTGCTGCTCGCCCTCTTCCTCGGCGTCGCCTCCTTCCTCTTCTACCGGCTGACCGCAAAGGAGGCGGACTGATGACGCTCACCGAAGAACGCACCCGGCCGCATGCCGTACGGCGCCTGGGCCGCCCGGACCCGGCGGCCCGTTCACGCGGCGGCCAGCGTTTCCTCCTCGTCGGCCTGAGCCTGGCCAGTGTCTACAGCCTCTTCCCCGTCTGGTGGCTGATCGTCGCCGCCACCAAGGACCGCGTCGGCCTCTACCAGAGCAACGGCCTGTGGTTCTCCGGCTGGCACCTCTGGGGCAACCTGCGCCAGCTGTTCACCTACGAGCACGGCATCTTCCTGCGCTGGACCGCCAACTCCCTCCTGTACGCAGGGGTCGGCTCGCTCGGCGGCACCCTGCTCGCCCTCGCCACGGGCTACGGTCTCGCCCGCTTCCAGTTCCCTGGCCGGAACCTGGTGTTCGCGTGTGTGGTCGGCTCGTTCCTGATCCCGATCGCGCTGCTCACGCTGCCGCTGTATCTGCTGTTCTCGCAGATCGGCATGGTCGACACGCCCTGGGCGATGCTGATCCCCTGTCTGATCAACCCGTTCAGCGTGTACCTCGCGAAGGTCTACACCGAAGCCACGATCCCGTACGAGCTGCTGGAGGCGGCCCGTATCGACGGCGCCGGTGAGCTCAGGATCTTCTTCAGCATCGTGCTGCGGATGATGACCACGGGCGGGGCGACCGTCTTCCTGCTGGCCTTCGTCAACACCTGGAACGCCTTCTTCCTCCCGCTGACCGTCCTGCGCGGCGAGAACAACTGGACCCTCAACATCGGCCTGTACAACTGGTCCGGCAAGCGACTCGAGTCCGGGGTCGACCTGACCGGTCTGGTGCTGACCGGTGCGCTGCTGTCCATCGTGCCGATGGCGATCATGATGGTGGCGATGCGCCGCTACTGGCGGACGGGCGTCACGCTGGGGGCCCTCAAGTGACCGTCCACCAGCACCATGTGGAGCCCTGACGTGACGCTGCTGCACAACCCCGTCATCCGCGGCTTCGCCCCCGATCCTTCGCTGGTCCGGGTCGGTGAGTGGTACTACGTGGCGACGAGTTCCTTCGAGTGGTTCCCCACCATTCCCCTGCACCGTTCGCGGGACCTGGCCCACTGGGAGTACGCGGGCCATGTGCGCGGCGCCGCCCCCGGCGACTCGCTGGCCGGGGTGCCGGACTCGGGCGGCATCTGGGCACCTTCGCTGAGCTGGGACGGCGAGCGGTTCTGGGTGGTGTACTCGGTCGTCCGGTCGGTGGGGACGCCGTACTTCGACACCGACACCTACGTCAGCACGGCCACCGAGGTGAGCGGCGAGTGGACGGCCCCGAAGCGGATCAGGAGCCATGGCTTCGACCCCGCGCTCTTCCACCACGAGGGCAGGCTGTGGCTGCTCAACCTCCAGAACGACCACCGGCCGGGGGGACGCCGGTTCGCCGGGATCGTCCTGACCGAGCTGAACCGGGAGACGCTGAACCCGGTCGGTGGCACCCACCTGCTGCTGCAGCACGAACGGCTCGTCGAGGGCCCGAAGTTGCTGTGGCGGGAGGGCTGGTACTACCTGGTGCTGGCGGAGGGCGGCACTGGCTTCGAGCACGGTGTGCGGGTGGCCCGCGCTCGCACGATCACCGGCCCGTACGAACTCGACGACCGGCCGCTGCTGACCTCGCGCGACGACGCATCACTGCCGTTGCAGAAGGCCGGGCACGCCGAACTGGTGCAGACTCCGGGCGGGGAGTGGGTGCTCAGCCACCTGACGGCCCGCCCGGTACGGACGCCGCAGGGCCCGCGCTGCACGCTGGGCCGGGAGACGGCGATCCAGGCGGTGACTTGGGACGAGGACGGCTGGCCGAGGATGCCGCACGGGGGTTGGCATCCGGCCGTCGAGGTCGACGTACCGACCCGTCCCGAGCCGCTGCCGCCTCCTCTCGCCGACTCCGGTGCGAAGCCGTCTCCGCGGCAACCCGCGGACCCCGACGGCCCGTTGGGCTGGCCGTGGAGCACCCTGCGCGCGGCCCCTGACCCGTCCTGGGCGGACACCGCGAGCCGTCCGGGCTGGATCCGGCTGCGCGGCCGGCACGGGCCCGAGTCGCGGTGGGCGCACAGCCTGCTGGCCCAGCGGATCACGGAGCACCGCGCGGAGGCCGAGGTCACCGTGCAGGCGCGGCCGGACACCTTCACGCAGGCCGCGGGGCTGGTGCTCCGGTACGACGCGGAGGCGTATCTGAGCCTGGACCTGACCTGGGCGGAGCCCGGGGGCGAAGGTCAGCGCGGGCAGCAGTGGCGGGGCGAAGGCCGTACGGTGCTGCGGCTCGCGGAGCGTGACGAGGCCGGCACGCGGACGGTGGCCGTGGTGGACGTCGACGCGGATGCTCCGGTGGCGCTGGGCGTGACGACCGACGGGGCCGAGGCGCGGTTCTGGTGGGTGCGGGGCGGGGTGCGGGTGCCGGTCGGGGAGCCGTTGGACTTCGGCAGGCTCTCCGACGACCACGGTTCCAGGCTCCGTTTCACGGGTTCGATGGCGGGCATCCATGCCGTGGACCTGGTGGACGCGGAATTCACGGCCGACTTCACCGGCTTTCGGCTGGTCTGCTGGTAGCTCCTCCTGGTCGGCGACGACTACAGCCGCGTTCGAAGTTTCGAAAGTCTGAAACCGCGAAGACCTGCGAAGTCCGGCCTCTTCCCGACGTGATCCGGTGAACTTAGTGTAGGAAGCGCTTACTGTTTCCGCGCTGGTCGAAACTTTCATGGCCCTCGGGCGGGCCGGAGAGGCGGTTCCCGATGGTCCGCACGGGGAGTGCGAGCGTGGCTGCCGGGCCGACGCTGGCGGTCGTGGCCCGCGAGGCGGGGGTGTCCGTGCCGACCGCGTCCAAGGTGGTCAACGGCCGTGAGGACGTGGCTCCTGAGACGCGCCGTCGTGTCACCGAGGCACTGGACCGGCTCGGCTACGTCCGCAGACCCCGGTTCGACGCGGCGAAGGTGCCGGGGCTGGTCGACCTGGTGGTGCACTCGCTCGACAGTTCCTGGTCGGGGGCGGTGCTGCAGGGTGTGGAGGCGGCGGCGCACGACGTGGGTCTCGAGGTGGTCGTCTCGGCGGGGCTCACCCGGACCCGTGGCGGGCGCCCGGAGCGCGGCTGGCTGGACAAGCTGATCGCGCGCGGCTCGTCCGGCGTGCTGTTCAACCTGGCCGAGCTGACACCCTCGCAGTACGCCTGGCTGGACACGCACCGCATCCCGTACGTCCTGATCGACCCGGTCCTCGAACCGCCGCCGGGCGTGGTCTCGGTGGGCGCGGCGAACTGGCAGGGCGGGGTCACCGCGACCGAGCACCTGCTCTCGCTCGGCCACGAACGCATCGCCGTCATCGCCGGCCACCAGCGCAAGATGTGCAGCAGCGCCCGGGTCGCCGGGTACCGCTCGGCGCTCGCGTCGGCGGGGGTGCGGCATCGGCCGGAGTACGTCCGGCACGCCGGCTTCGACGAGAGCGTCGCGCATCGGCGCATGCTGGACCTCCTGGACCTGCCCGAGCCGCCGACGGCGGTCTTCGTCTGCTCCGACCACATGGCCCTCGGGGTGTACAGGGCCCTGGCCGCACGGGGCTTGCGGGTCCCGGACGACATCAGCGTGGTGGGCTTCGACGACCTGCCCGAGTCCCGCTGGATCGCTCCCGCTCTGACCACGATCCGGCAGCCGCTGTCGGAGATGGCGGCGGGGGCGTTGCACCTGCTTGTGCGGATGATGGCGGGGGATCGTCCGGAGGGGACGCGTACGGAGTTGTCCACTCGGCTGGTGGAGCGGGCCAGTACGGGGTGCCTCCGGCGGTAGGGCCGGTGTGGGTCGTTGGTTGTCTGCGGCCGTGTGGGGGCTGGTCGCGCCCACGCGGCGGAGCCGCACATCGATACAGCCCCGCGCCCCTGAAGGGCGCTGCCGCACCCCCGGCTGCATCAGTTCCGCCGCACAGGTGTTCCATCTCGACGGCTGCCCTGCGTAGCCTCGGCTTCGATGAACGCCATTCCTGCGCATCTGGACCATCTCGTTCTTGCGACCCCCGAACTCGCGGCGACCGTCGCCGACTTCGCCCGGCGGACCGGTGTGACGCCCGCGCCCGGTGGGGCGCATGTCGGGTTCGGTACGCGTAACCATCTGGTGTCACTGGGGGGTTCCAGCTATCTGGAGATCATCGGTCCGGATCCGGAGCAGGCCGGGCCGCAGGGGCCCCGGCCGTTCGATGTCGATCAGTTGGTCTCGGCGCGTACGGTGACCTGGGCGATCAGTCCGCCGGATCTGGATGCGGCGGTCGTGGCTGCGCGGGTGCGGGGGTATGACCCCGGGCCGGTGCGGCCGATGAGTCGTCGTCGGCCGGACGGGACGCTGCTGGAGTGGCGCCTGACCGATGGTGACACCGCGCATCCGTCCGGTCTCGTTCCCTTTCTCATCGACTGGGGGTCCTCGGTGCACCCGACGGCTGCGGGGCTGCCCGTCACTCCCCTGCTCCGGTTGTCGGCGACTGCCCCGGACCCGGACGAGATACGCCCTTTGCTGGCCGCCGTCGAAGCCGAGCTGGTCGTGACCGAGGGGCCGGTGGGTCTCTCGTTCACGGTGGACACCCCTCGCGGGCCGGTGACCTTCGGCTGAGGGCGTCCGATTCCTTCAAGACCGGCCGCCGGGGTGCTGCCTACGGTGACGGCATGACTCCACGATTCGCCGTGGTCGGCCTGGTCGTCTCCGACCTGGCCGCCTCGCTCGCCTTCTACCGTCGCCTCGGGCTCGTCTTCCCCGAGGGCTCCGAGGACCAGCCGCATGTCGAGGCCGAACTGCCCGGCGGGCTGACCCTCGCCCTGGATCCCGAGGAGACCGTCCGTTCCTTCTACCCGGGGTGGCAGCCGCCGACCGCCCGCGGCCGGATCTCGCTCGCCTTCGGGTGCGGGTCGCCCGCCGAGGTCGACTCCGTCTACGAGGGCCTCGTGGGCGCCGGGTACCACGGCGAACTCAAGCCGTGGGACGCCTTCTGGGGGATGCGGTACGCCGTCGTGCACGACCCGGACGGCAACGGCGTCGACCTGTTCGCGCAGCTACCCGCCGCCGAGTAGCTGCCCGAGCCGCAGCCCCGCCAACTCCTTGACGTCGCGGGCCAGATGGGCCTGGTCGGCGAACCCGGCCCGGGCCGCCGTCTCCGCGAACGGCACCCCTTCCCGGGCCAGCCCCAGCGCCCGCTGCAGCCGCAGCACCCGGGCCAGCGTCTTGGGGCCGTAACCGAAGGCGGCCAGGGAGCGGCGGTGCAACTGGCGGGCGCCCAGACCGAGTTCGTCGGCGGTGGCCGCGACCGGGCGGCCCTCGCCGAGGGCGGTCACGAGGTGCCGCAGCAGCGGGTCGGGGGGTTCGGTGTCGGCGGCGAGCCGCAGCGCCAGCTCCTCCAGTCCGTCTGCCGGTTCGGCGGCGGCGTTCACGCGGGCGGTGAGACGGCGGACCTCCGCGGCCGGCCGCAGTTCGCCGAGCGCCACGCGCCGGTCGCGCAGCTCGTGCGCGGGCACGCCCAGGAGAGCGGGTGCGGTGCCGGGGTAGAAGCGGACGCCTACCCACACTCCCGGCTCGTCCGCGGTGACGTAGGCATGAGTGTCGGGCCCCGCGACCAGCAGCCGGCCCTGGTGCCACAGCAGGTCCATGCAGCCGTCGGGCAGCACCCGTCCGGCTCCCGCCTCGGACGGCGTGTTCGTCCACACGACGGCCCCGGTCAGCCGGGACGCCCTCTCCGTGTACACGTACGGAAGGCTACGCCGTCCGCGTCCGGTGCTCCTGCGGGCTCACGCCGTACACCCGCTTGAAGGCGCTGGACAGTGCGAAGGCGCTGCCGTATCCGACCTGGCGGGCGATCGCCTCCAGGGTGTCGTCGGTGTCGCGCAGCCGGTCGGCGGCCAGGGCCAGGCGCCGGCCGGTCAGGTACGTCATCGGGGGCTCGCCCAGGAGGCCGGTGAAGCGGCGGGCGAGTGCGGCCCGGGAGACTCCCGCATTGGCCGCGAGGGAGGCGACCGTCCACGGGTGGGCGGGGTCGTCGTGGAGGAGGCGGACGACCCGGCCCACCACGGGGTCCGCCAGCGCCCGGTACCAGGCCGGTGCCTCCGCCTCAGGGCGGGCGAACCAGGCCCTGAGCGCGGCGATGACGAGCAGGTCGAGGAGGCGGTCCAGGACGACCTCCTGGCCCGGCTCGTCCCGCACGATCTCCTCCATGAGGAGCGGGGAGCGGGGTGAGCGGGCAGTCCCACACCTCGGGCGTGAGGGACAGCAGCGGCGGCAGGGCGTCCAGCAGCCGCCCGCTGACCTCGCCCTGCCACAGATAGGTGCCGATCAGCAGCACGGCCGGCCCGTCGAGCCGGTCGCCCCAGGTGCGCACACCCAGGTCCATGACGCCGTTGAGGGAACGCCCGTCGGGGTAGCGGCACTCGGCCCCCGGCAGGATCAGCGCCTGCGGTTCCGTCTCGGGGTCGTCGGCGCAGGTGTACGGGTCCGGGCCGCGCGCGATGGCGAGGTCGCCGGACCGCAGCAGCACCCTCCCCCAGCCTTCGGCCGGGGGGAACCCCATCTCGCTTCGCTCGCCCGCGTCCGGCATGATCCACGCCTCGCCGCGGACCATCAGCATGACGGTGAGCGGGGCGCGGTCCTCGATCCGTACGCACCAGGGCGGTTCGAAACACGCCCGGATCATGAAGGCGCCCCGCGCGCGGGGTCCGTCGAGGAGACCTGCAAGGGGGTCCATGCCGTGAGCGTAGACGCCCGCTCACGGGAATGAGCCGTTCAGATCGACACCGCCCGCGCCCCTTCAGGGCGCCTCACGAACCGTCGTGTTTGTGGGGCGGGTGGGTGCTCTTCACATGTGTCCGCAGCCTCGACGTCACGTCCTCCGGGGGCAGGAAGCGGGACCAGCGTTCCGGGAACTCGGAGGGCATGTCCGGGTCGGTCGGGTCGGTTTCGTGGCCGGCGGCCGCGCGGGCCACGTGTTCGGCCAGTTGCACCTCGCGCAGCCGCTCGTTGGCGGCGCGGGCGGCGGCGGTCGCGGCGGCCGGCCAGACCCGGTCGATCGCGGCGTTGACCGCGGCCCCGACGAGGACGGCGAACGCGGACACACCGATCCACAGCAGTACGGCGACGGGTGCGGCGAGCGAGCCGTAGATGGTGGGGCCCTCGACCGTGCTGGTCAGGTAGATGCGCAGCAGGAAGCTGCCGAGCACCCACATCGCGAGGGCGACCAGGGCGCCGGGCACGTCCTCGATCCACGGGGAGCGGACGGGCACGGACACGTGGTACAGCGTGGTCAGGAACGCGATCGACAGGACGATGACCACGGGCCAGTACAGGACCTGTACGACGGTCGTCGACCACGGCACGACGTTCACCACCGCGTCCGGCCCGGCCACCATCAGCGGCAGCGCGACCGAACCGATCAGCAGGGCCACGATGAACAGCGCGAACGACAGCAGGCGGGTCTTCACGATGCCGCGGACGCCGTCGAGGCCGTACATCACGGTGATGGTGTCGATGAAGACGTTCACCGCGCGGGAGCCCGACCACAGGGCGAACAGGAAGCCGATGGAGATGACGTCGGGCCGGCCGCCCTTCATGACGTCGTGCAGGATCGGCTGGGCGATCTCGTGGACGCCCTTGTCGGACAGGACCGTGCGGGACGCCTCCAGGATGTTGTTCTCCAGGCTGGCGATGGAGTGGGCGCCGGTCCAGGCGTCGACGTAGCCGAGCAGGCCGATCAGGCTCAGCAGCAGGGGAGGCACGGACAGCAGCGTGAAGAACGCGGCCTCGGCCGCGAGGCCCAGGATGCGGTACTCCATGCACGAGTTGACCGTGTCCTTGAGCAGCAGCCAGGCAGTCCTGCGCTTCGAGACGTTCCGATAGAGGGCACGTGCCCGGTGGAGACGCCCGGAGGGGGAGCTGCTCTGCGGCGATTCACTTGCTGACTGCACGACCTAACGGTATCCGCCGTGGCCGAGTGCGCTCATCCCCCGGCCCATCGGGGGTCCAGGGACGCAGCCCCCTGCTGGCTCACGACACCGCCCGGGGGTACGTTCGCCGCATGGCACGCCGCACCCACACCGTGACCAACCAGCCCCCGCCCCTGACCGACTACGACCTCTTCGGCGCCGACCGCGCCCTCACCGAGGCCGTCGAACGGCACCTGGACCCCGAGCTGCTCGACGAGGCGCACGGCGACCTGGCCGCGCTCGGCCGGGCCTCCGGTTCGGCGCAGCTGCAGGAATGGGCGGTCCAGGCCAACGAGAACCCGCCCCGGCTGCGCACCCACGACCGCCACGGCCACCGCGTCGACGAGGTCGACTTCCACCCCGCCTGGCACCGCCTGCTCGGCAAGGGTGTCGCGGCGGGGCTGACCGCGGCCTGGGCCCGGCCCGGCGGCCACGTCCGCCGAGCCGCCGCGTTCCTGGTGTGGACGCAGGTCGAGGCCGGGAACCTCTGCCCCCTGTCGATGACCCACGCGGCCGTACCCGCCCTGCGCACCGACCCGGCCCTCGCCGCCGAATGGGAGCCGCGGCTCACGTCCATGGTCTACGACCGCGAGCTGCGGCCCGCCCGCCTCAAGGCCGGGTCGCTGTTCGGGATGGGCATGACGGAGAAGCAGGGCGGCAGCGACGTACGCGCCAACACGACGGCTGCACGGCCCCTCGCCGAGGAAGGAACGTACGAGCTCACCGGGCACAAGTGGTTCTGCTCGGCCCCGATGTCCGACGGTTTTCTGGTGCTCGCCCAGGCTCCGGACGGGCTCACCTGCTTCCTCGTGCCGCGTGTCCTGGAGGACGGCTCCCGCAACGTCTTCCTGATCCAGCGGCTCAAGGACAAGCTCGGCAACCGCTCCAACGCCTCCGGCGAGGTCGAGTTCGACGGCACCTGGGCCCGCCGGGTCGGCGAGGAGGGGCGCGGCGTGCGGACCATCATCGACATGGTGGCGGCGACCCGGCTGGACTGCGTGCTGGGCTCGGCGGGCCTGATGCGGCAGGCGGTCGCGCAGGCCGTGCACCACTGCACCTACCGGGAGGCGTTCGGCGCGAAGCTGGTCGACAAGCCGCTGATGCGCAACGTGCTGGCCGACCTCGCGCTGGAGTCCGAGGCGGCGACCACGCTCGCGCTGCGTCTCGCCGCCGCCTGTGACGACGGGAGCGAGCAGGAGCGGGCCCTGCTGCGGATCGCCGTACCGGCCGCCAAGTACTGGGTGACCAAGCGTTGCACGCCGGTCGCGGTGGAGGCCGCCGAGTGCCTGGGCGGCAACGGTTACGTCGAGGAGTCGGGGCTGCCCCGGCTGGTGCGCGAGTCGCCGCTCAACTCGATCTGGGAGGGCGCCGGTAACGTACAGGCGCTGGACGTGCTGCGCGCCCTGCAGCGCGAGCCGCAGGCGCTCAACGCCTATCTCCAGGAGGTCGGCAAGGCCCGCGGCGCCGACCACCGCCTGGACGCCGCGGTCAAGGACCTGCTGACCGAGCTGGCCGACCTGGACGGGATCGAGGGGCGGGCCCGGCGGCTGACGGAGCGGCTCGCGCTGGTGCTGCAGGGTTCGCTGCTCGTCCGGTACGCCCCGCCGGAGGTGGCCGACGCCTTCTGCGCCGCACGACTGGGCGGCGACGGGGGCGCGGCCTTCGGGACGCTGCCCCACACCCTGGACCTCGCGTCGGTGGTGGAGCGGGCCCGGCCGGTGTCCTGACCTGGGCTCATGTCGTACGGGGGTGGTGCTGCGCCGACACGGCACCACCCCCGCCCAACCGGCCCGTTCGAGGCCACGAACGCCGCTCGGGACGGCGTTGCTCAATGTTCAATCAAGCAGGAGCCGGTCCACCAGGGTTGCAAGGGGTTGCAACTTGCTGCTGTCTGCGGCTGGAGTGGGCCCTTCCGCCGGGAACGGACGGCACTATGGACGGACAGTACGGACGACTCCGGCTCCGTGGCCGAAACACGGCGAGAAACCGGTTGTCCCGAGCCCTTCTTCCGGGAGGCCCCGTGGCGCACCCGCCGACGGACGTGACGCAGCTCGCCGTGGTCGACACGGCGCGCGCGGCTCGGGTACTCAGCGAGGTCCGCGCCGCCAGGCTCTCCGGGCAGCGCACCCCCGTCGCGCCGCGCCCGGTGATCGAGCAGTCCTGGGGGCGCATGCTGCGCAGCGGCATCGACCCCGAACGCGACCACCGTTCCCGGCTGCTGCCCTCCGACGAGGTGCGGCGGCGCCGGGAGAGCACGACGCTGCGGCACGTCCTGCCGGTGTTGCGGGAGGGGCTGCTGTCGGTCGCGGACGTCGCCCACCACATCATGGTGGTCGCCGACGCGGACGGCCGGGTGCTGTGGCGCGAGGGCAGCCCGGCCGTACTGCGCAAGGCGGACGGGCTCGGCTTCGAACTGGGCGCCGACTGGCGGGAGGACGTCGTCGGCACGAACGGCATCGGCACCCCGGCGGTGGTGCGCCGGCCCGTGCAGGTCTTCGCCTCCGAGCACTTCGTGCGCTCGCAGACCTCCTGGACCTGTACCGGCGCGCCCATCACCGACCCGCGCGACGGCCGGCTGATCGGTGTCGTGGACGTGAGCGGACCGCTGGAGACGATGCACCCGGCCACGCTCGCCTGGGTGGACTCGGTTGCCAAGCTCGCCGAGGCCCGGCTGCGCGAGCTGCATCTGACCTCGCTGGAGCGGCTGCGCGCGGTGGCCGCACCGGTGCTGTCCCGGGTCGGCGGCCGAGCCCTGGCGGTGGACCGGGACGGCTGGACCGCGGCGGTGACCGGGATGCCGTACACCAGCCGGATCGCCCTGCCCAAGTCCCTGACGGCGGGCCGCCGGTGGCTGCCGCCGCTCGGTCTGTGCTCGGTGGAGCCGCTGGCCGAGGGCTGGCTGGTGCGGGCCACGGACGAGCCGGTGCCGCGTGGCGCCACGCGCATCGTGCTGGACCTGACGCAGTCGCGCCGCTGGTCGGTCACGGTGTCCGGGTCCGCGGGCTCCTGGAGCCACGAACTCAGCCCCCGGCACGCCGAATTGCTCTATCTGCTCGCCCTGCAGCGCGGTGGCCGCAGCGCGGCGGGCCTGGCCGCGGAGGTGTTCGGCGACCCGGCCCGCACGGTGACGGTGCGCGCCGAGATGTCGCGCGTACGGCGCTATCTCGGCGGGTTGCTGGAGCACCGGCCGTACCGCTTCGCGGAGGACGCGGAGGTGGAGCTGCTCCTGCCGGCCGATCCGCGCGATCTGCTGCCGCAGTCGACGGCACCGGCGGTGATCAACGTACGGCAGCAGGCCGACATACCCTGACCGTGTCCGACACATGCCCCTCAGTGACCACACGGCCGTATCTTCCGCATATTTGCACGGTCTTCGTGCCCTACCGCCCCGGACTGCCGTAGCATCCCTCTACGGGCCGCCCCACCTGCTCCTTTGGTCAACACACGGACCAATGGCCGTAGTTGGCCCGCCTCGGGAGGACGTATGAAGCAACGTGGCCGACACCGCAGGCAGAAGCGGGGCCGTGCGCTGCGCGCCTTCCTCGCCGGGACCGCCCTCGCGCTCACCGCCGCCGCCACCATGATCAGTGCCTCACAGGCCACGGTCGGCGACAGGCCGGGCGCCCTCAAGGCCCTTGCCGCGTCCGAGCGGACGACCGGGCTGCGGCTCCAGGAGCGGCTGGTGCCGCGCAGCGTCCTCGACCGGCTCGCCGCCGCCATGGGCAGGCCCGTCGGCGTGAGCACCGTTCTCGACGACGCCGACCACTCCCTGCTGGGCGCGGCCGACTGTACGACCGGGGAGCGCACGGCGCTGCCCGTGGCGCCCGCGGCCACGCGGGCGTACTGCTGGGACGCCGCCGACACCCGCGGCTGGCGGGCCGGCGCGGTCACCACCTCCGGGGACGCGGACGACGACGGCCACTGGGGCGACCGCCGTGTGATCCTCTCCGGCTGGACCCACCAGGCGGGCAGGTCGGCGAAGCCGGGTCTCGCCCGGGTCGCCTTCGTCGACGCGAGCGACCCCGACCGCCTCACCTACGCCTGGGCGACCCTCGCCGTCCCCGTGGACGGCGGCCGCGACTACCGCGGGCTCACCTCCCCCGTCTCCGGCATGGTCTGGTACCAGGACAAGCTCCTGGTCACCGCCGCGGACGGGCTGTACGTGTACGACATGCACCGCATCCAGCGGGCCACCGTCGACAGCCGCGCGGTCGGCAGGGTGCGCGACGGCTGGGCCGCGGACGGCGCACGGTACGTCCTGCCGGCCGTCGGCTCGTACCGGTTCACCGGTGGGAGCGCACTCCCGGCGGCGATCTCCCTCGACCGCAGCACCGCGCCGGACAGCCTGGTGGCGAGCGAGTGGGTGCCCACGGACAGCGGTCGGCACACCCGGCTGTGGCGTTACGCGTTCAGCAGCGACCCGTCCCGCGCCGGCCTGCTGGCCACCGATCCCGCGGGACGCGCGACCGCGACCGAGGCGTACGAGACGAAGACGGCCGGCGTCGGCGGGGTCCTGTCGTACGCGTCACAGTGGTACCTGGTCCACGCGGCGGACACCAGGGACGGCCACGGCACCTTGTGGCGGCAGAACGAGCGCGGCGCGAAGGCCACGCGGTGCGGGGCGGACGGGACGAACCGGTGCTGGGCCGGACCCTCCGGGGCCCTCTCTTACTGGGAGGAGACCGGTGAGGTGTGGTCTCAGGGCGGGCGGATGTTGTATGCGTTGCCGTTGAGCTCGATCGAGAGGTCTTTGGGCTGAGCGCTGGCCGTTGTCTTTCGTCTGCGGCATCGTCGTGGCTGGTCGCGCCCACACGGCGGAGCCGCATATCGATACAGCCCCGCGCCCCTTTGGGGCGTGGAGCTGAACGCCGATCGACACAACTGCACGGCGGATGGTTCCCTGACCCGCATGACCAACATTCCCGTGACCACCTGGTCCCTGGAGCAGACCGCGCCGACCGATCTGCTTCCGGCTGCCGCGCCGGAAGGGGACGTGCGGATTGTTCGTTCCGAGGTTCCCTCGCCCGAGTTCAGCCGGTTCCTGTATGCGTCCGTCGGCGGTGACATCCGCTGGACCGACCGGCTGGGCTGGACGTATGCGCGGTGGCAGGAGCATCTGGGCCGGCCGGGCGTGGAGACATGGGTCGCATACGACCGGGGAACGCCCGCGGGATACGTGGAACTGGAACCGCAGGACGACGGGGTCGTGGAGATCGTGTACTTCGGTCTGATTCCCGCCTTCCGGGGTCGGCGGATCGGCGGGCACCTGCTGTCGTACGGTGCCGCCCGCGCCTGGGACCTCGCGGAGCGCTGGCCCGCACTGGCGCAGACGAAGCGGGTCTGGCTGCATACGTGCAGCCTGGACGGGGAGCACGCCATGGACAACTATCTGCGCCGGGGCTTCAAGCTCTTCGACACCAAGGTCGAGGAGCAGGCGGAGGTGGCGGCGCCGGGCCCGTGGCCCGGGGCATACCGCGCCTGACCTGCACCGACAAGACCGGCGGCAGTCGATGTGATCGAAGACACCCTTGTCTCGCACTTCGGGACAAGGGTGTCCGCATCATGGACGAAGCTGGACTGTGTCCAGATTGCCATGACACGCTTCCGTCATGTCTGGAACTGGAATTGCCTTGGTGAGTCGGCGGCACGTCGACCTCGGCCGCATGTCCAGCGCCATCTGTCCGGCGAGCTGACATAACCCATCAGCGGCCTCCGGCCGCGGGCGCAGCCCAGCCGACATCTACAGACATCCCTCTCATTCTGCGCAAAGACGCGCACGTATGCCCATGCGCCCGAACGCGCAGGTCAGAGCCGCTTCCCGCCTGTCCCGAAGGACGTAATCACCATGGCCGCCACCCCGCAGAAGCCTGCCGCTTCGACTCCCCGCCGCAAGGCGAGCCGTCACCGTGGTGAGGGTCAGTGGGCCGCGGGGCACCACACCCCGCTGAACGGCAACGAGCAGTTCAAGAAGGACGACGACGGTCTCAATGTGCGGACACGCATTGAGACGATCTACTCCAAGCGCGGATTCGACTCGATCGACCCCAACGACCTGCGCGGACGGATGCGCTGGTGGGGTCTGTACACCCAGCGCAAGCCCGGGATCGACGGCGGCAAGACCGCGATCCTGGAGCCGGAGGAGCTGGACGACAAGTACTTCATGCTGCGGGTGCGCATCGACGGCGGCCGTCTCACCACCCAGCAGCTGCGTGTGATCGGCGAGATCTCGGAGGAGTTCGCGCGCGGCAGCGCCGACATCACCGACCGGCAGAACATCCAGCTGCACTGGATCCGCATCGAGGACGTCCCGGAGATCTGGAACCGGCTGGAGGCCGTCGGCCTGTCCACGACCGAGGCCTGCGGCGACTGCCCGCGTGTGGTCATCGGCTCGCCGGTCGCCGGTATCGCCGAGGACGAGATCATCGACGGCTCCTGGGCGATCGAGGAGATCCACGAGCGCTACATCGGCAGCAAGGAGTTCTCCAACCTGCCCCGCAAGTTCAAGACGGCGATCTCCGGCTCTCCGCTGCTCGACGTGGTGCACGAGATCAACGACATCGCGTTCGTCGGCGTCGAGCACCCCGAGCACGGCCCCGGCTTCGACCTGTGGGTCGGCGGCGGTCTGTCCACCAACCCGAAGCTTGGCGTCCGGCTCGGCGCCTGGGTTCCGCTGGACGAGGTGCCCGAGGTGTGGGCCGGCGTGGTCGGCATCTTCCGCGACTGGGGTTACCGCCGGCTGCGGACGCGCGCCCGTCTGAAGTTCCTCGTCGCCGACTGGGGCCCGGAGAAGTTCCGCCAGGTCCTGGAGGACGACTACCTCAAGCGCAAGCTGGTCGACGGTCCCGCGCCCGCCGAGCCCTCGGGCCGCTGGCGCGACCACGTCGGTGTGCACCGGCAGAAGGACGGCCGCTTCTACGTCGGTTTCGCCCCGCGTGTCGGCCGCGTCGACGGCGCCACGCTCACGAAGATCGCCGAGGTCGCCGAGGCCCACGGCTCGGGCCGGGTGCGCACGACCGTCGAGCAGAAGATGATCGTCCTCGATGTCGAGGAGGCGCAGGTCGAGCCGCTGGTCGAGGCCCTGGAGGCGCTGGACCTGACCGCCAAGCCGTCCCCCTTCCGGCGCGGCACCATGGCCTGCACCGGCATCGAGTACTGCAAGCTCGCCATCGTCGAGACCAAGCAGCGCGGTTCGTCCCTGATCGACGAACTGGAGCGCCGCATCCCGGAGTTCGACGAGCCCATCACGATCAACCTCAACGGCTGCCCGAACGCCTGCGCCCGTATCCAGGTGGCGGACATCGGTCTCAAGGGCCAGCTCGTCCTCAACGACCAGGGCGAGCAGGTCGAGGGCTACCAGGTGCACCTCGGCGGTGCGCTGGGCCTGGAGGCCGGGTTCGGCCGCAAGGTCCGCGGCCTGAAGGTCACGTCCGAGGAGCTGCCCGACTACGTCGAGCGTGTCCTCAAGCGGTTCCAGGCCGAGCGCGAGGACGGCGAGCGGTTCGCCGCCTGGGCCTCCCGTGCGTCCGAGGAGGCCCTCTCATGAGCGAGCGAGCCGCCCCCTTCTACTGCCCCTACTGCGGCGACGAGGACCTCCGTCCGTCCGAGCAGGGCCATGGCGCGTGGGAATGCGCCGCGTGCAACCGGGCTTTTCAGCTGAAGTTCCTCGGGCTGCTCGCCCGGGGTCTTCAGCACTCCGAGGCAGGGGGAGACGAAATATGACCGCGGTGAAGGAAGAGCGGACGACCGAGGACCTGAAGGCGCTCGCCGAGCAGGCCGGCCGTGACCTGGAGGACTCGTCCGCGCTGGAGATCCTCCAGTGGGCGGCCGAGACCTTCGGCAAGCGCTTCTGCGTGACCTCGTCCATGGAGGACGCCGTCGTCGCGCACCTCGCCTCGCGCGCGATGCCCGGCGTTGACGTGGTGTTCCTCGACACCGGTTACCACTTTCCCGAGACGATCGGTACGAGGGACGCGGTGGAGGCGGTGATGGACGTCAATGTCATCACGCTCACCCCGCGCCAGACGGTCGCCGAGCAGGACGCGGAGTACGGCCCCAAGCTGCACGACCGCGACCCCGACCTGTGCTGCAAGCTGCGCAAGGTCCAGCCGCTGGAACAGGGCCTGAAGAACTATGTGGCCTGGGCGACCGGTCTGCGCCGCGACGAGTCCCCGACCCGGGCCAACACCCCGGTCGTCGGCTGGGACGAGAAGCGCCGGAAGGTCAAGATCTCCCCGATCGCCCGCTGGAGTCAGGACGACGTGGACGCCTACGTCGCCGAACACGGCGTACTGACCAACCCGCTGCTGATGGACGGCTACGCGTCCGTCGGCTGCGCCCCCTGCACCCGCCGCGTCCTGGAGGGCGAGGACGCGCGCGCGGGCCGCTGGGCGGGCAGCGCCAAGACCGAGTGCGGGCTGCACGGATGACGACGACAGACATTCAGGAGACGAACGTGACGACCGGAGCCACCGTCTGGCTCACGGGTCTGCCGAGTGCCGGCAAGACCACCATCGCGTACGAGCTGGCCGGCCGGCTGCGCGAGGAGGGCCACCTCGTCGAGGTGCTCGACGGCGACGAGATCCGCGAGTTCATCTCCGCGGGCCTCGGCTTCAGCCGCGAGGACCGGCACACCAACGTGCAGCGCATCGGCTTCCTAGCCGAACTGCTCGCCCGCAACGGCGTCAAGGCGCTCGTCCCGGTGATCGCGCCGTACGCCGACAGCCGCGATGCGGTGCGCAAGCGCCACCAGGAGAGCGGGGCCGCGTACATCGAGGTGCATGTGGCGACCCCGGTCGAGGTGTGCTCCGTACGCGATGTGAAGGGTCTGTACGCCAAGCAGGCGGCCGGCGAGCTGACGGGGCTGACGGGTGTGGACGACCCGTACGAGGAGCCCGAGTCTCCCGACCTGCGCATCGAGTCGCAGGACCAGACCGTCCAGGAGTCCGCGTCCGCGGTCCACGCGCTGCTCACCGAAAGGGGACTGGCATGACGACGACCGTCGCTGCGGTCGAGGAGGGTACGGCAGCCCCGTACACCCTCTCCCACCTGGACGCCCTCGAGTCCGAGGCGGTGCACATCTTCCGCGAGGTGGCGGGCGAGTTCGAGCGGCCGGTGATCCTGTTCTCCGGCGGCAAGGACTCCATCGTCATGCTGCACCTGGCGCTGAAGGCCTTCGCGCCGGCCGCGGTGCCCTTCTCGCTGCTGCACGTGGACACCGGGCACAACTTCCCCGAGGTCCTGGAGTACCGCGACCGCACGGTGGCCGAGCACGGGCTGCGGCTGCACGTCGCGTCGGTGCAGGACTACATCGACCGGGGGGTGCTCAAGGAGCGCCCGGACGGCACCCGCAACCCGCTGCAGACGCTGCCGCTGACGGAGAAGATCCAGGCGGAGAAGTTCGACGCGGTCTTCGGCGGCGGACGCCGCGACGAGGAGAAGGCCCGGGCCAAGGAGCGGGTGTTCTCCCTGCGCGACGAGTTCTCGCAGTGGGACCCGCGCCGCCAGCGCCCCGAGCTGTGGAACCTGTACAACGGCCGCCACGCCCCCGGCGAGCACGTCCGCGTCTTCCCGCTGTCCAACTGGACCGAGCTGGACGTGTGGCAGTACATCGCCCGCGAGGGCATCGAGCTGCCGGAGATCTACTTCGCGCACGAGCGTGAGGTGTTCGCCCGCAGCGGCATGTGGCTGACCGCGGGCGAGTGGGGCGGGCCCAAGGACGGCGAGACCGTCGAGAAGCGGCTCGTCCGGTACCGGACCGTCGGCGACATGTCCTGCACGGGTGCCGTCGACTCGGACGCCGTGACGCTGGAGCAGGTCATCACGGAGATCGCCGCCTCCCGGCTCACCGAGCGCGGTGCCACCCGCGCCGACGACAAGATGTCCGAGGCCGCGATGGAAGACCGTAAGCGCGAGGGGTACTTCTAAGCATGAGCACCACCACGGAACTCACCGAGACGACCCTTCTGCGGTTCGCGACCGCCGGTTCGGTCGACGACGGCAAGTCCACGCTCGTCGGCCGGCTGCTGCACGACTCCAAGTCGGTCCTGGTCGACCAGCTGGAGGCCGTCGAGCGCGCCTCCGCCAGCCGTGGCCAGGACGCCCCCGACCTCGCGCTGCTGACGGACGGTCTGCGCGCCGAGCGCGAGCAGGGCATCACGATCGACGTGGCCTACCGCTACTTCGCCACGCCCCGGCGCCGGTTCATCCTCGCCGACACCCCCGGCCATGTGCAGTACACCCGCAACATGGTGACGGGTGCCTCCACCGCCGAGCTGACGGTGATCCTGGTGGACGCCCGCAACGGCGTCGTCGAGCAGACGCGCCGGCACGCCGCGATCGCGGCCCTGCTCCGCGTCCCGCACGTCGTCCTCGCCGTCAACAAGATGGACCTGGTCGACTACAAGGAGCCGGTCTTCGCCGCGATCGCCGAGGAGTTCACGGCGTACGCGCTGGAGCTGGGCGTCCCGGAGATCACCGCGATCCCGATCTCGGCGCTGGCCGGTGACAACGTGGTGGAGCCGTCCGCGAACATGGACTGGTACGGCGGCCCGACCTTCCTGGAGCACCTGGAGACGGTCCCGGTCACCCACGACCTGAGCCACTGCCACGCGCGCCTGCCCGTGCAGTACGTGATCCGTCCGCAGACCGCCGAGCACCCGGACTACCGGGGCTACGCGGGCCAGATCGCCGCGGGCTCCTTCCGCGTCGGCGAGGCCGTCACGGTGCTCCCCTCGGGCCGTGCCTCCCGCATCTCGGGCATCGACCTGCTCGGCGAGCCGGTCGACGTCGCCTGGACCACCCAGTCGGTGACGATCCTCCTGGAGGACGACATCGACATCTCGCGCGGCGACCTGATCGTGCCCAGCAAGGACGCCCCGGCGACCACGCAGGACATCGAGGCGACCGTCTGCCATGTCGCCGACCAGGCGCTGACCGTCAACCACCGGGTGCTGCTCAAGCACGGCACCCGCACGGTCAAGGCCATCGTCAAGGACATCCCGTCCCGGCTCACCCTCGACGACCTGTCCCTGCACCCGCACCCGGGACAGCTCGTCGCCAACGACATCGGCCGCGTGAAGATCCGCACCGCGGAACCGCTGCCGGTGGACTCCTACGCCGACTCGCGCCGCACCGGCTCGTTCATCCTGATCGACCCGAACGACGGCACCACGCTCACCGCGGGCATGGTCGGCGAGTCGTTCGCGTCCCCGGAGCCGGTCAAGGACGAGTCCGAAGACGACGGTTGGGACTTCTGACATGAACTCCCTCGACTACTACTCCACGTTCGCGAAGGAGGGCGGCCGCGTCGGCAGCGGCGCTCTGGGCAGCGGGCAGGGCGGAGTGGCGCGATGTGTGCGTTGACGTACGCGCACTGCCTGCGCGCCCTCACCCCCCACCGCCGTAGACGCAACCTGCCGACCTCCCGGCCACGACCTGAGAGACCGTGACCGCCGGGCCTCCGAGAGGAACACCTCCCGTGCCTGCTACATCCGCTCGTCGCCGCACCTTCGCGGTCATTGCCGCGCTGCCTCTTCTTACGCTTGCCGCTTGCGGCTATGGGTCCAAGTCCACGGCCGACAACGCCAAGGAGAAGGTCGCCGCAGGATCGTCGAAGATCGACGGTCTCGGCTCCGTCAAGATCGGCTACTTCGGCAACTTGACCCACGGCACCGCGCTCGTCGCCCGTCAGCAGGGCCTTTTCCAGAAGGAACTGGGCGCCACCAAGGCGGACTACGCCACTTTCAACGCCGGTCCCTCCGAGATCGAGGCGCTCAACTCGGGCTCCATCGACATCGGTTGGATCGGCCCCTCACCGTCGATCAACGGGTACGTCAAGTCCGACGGCAAGGGCCTGAAGATCATCGGCGGCTCGGCGTCCGGCGGTGTGAAGCTGGTCGTCAACCCGAAGAAGATCAAGTCCCTGAAGGACGTCAAGGGCAAGAAGATCGCCACCCCGCAGCTGGGCAACACTCAGGACGTGGCGTTCCTCAACTGGGCCGCCGACCAGGGCTGGAAGGTCGACGCGCAGAGCGGCAAGGGCGACGTCACAGTCGTCCGTACGGACAACAAGATCACCCCGGACGCCTACAAGTCGGGCTCCATCGATGGCGCCTGGGTGCCGGAGCCGACCGCCTCCAAGCTGGTCGCCGAGGGCGGCAAGGTGCTGCTCGACGAGGCGTCGCTGTGGCCGGACAAGAAGTTCGTGATCACGAACATCATCGTGCGGGCCGGCTTCCTCAAGGACCACCCGAAGGCCGTCGAGGCGGTCCTGAAGGCATCCGTCGAGGCCAACAAGTGGATCAACGTTAATCCGGACAGGGCGAAGGCGGCGGCCAACAAGCAGCTGGAGGAGGACTCCGGCAAGGCGCTGCCCGCGAACGTCCTGGACCCGGCGTGGAAGTCGATCCAGTTCACCGACGACCCGCTGGCCTCCACCCTCAACACCGAGGCGGAGCACGCGGTCAAGGCCGGTCTGCTGCAGAAGCCGGACCTGAAGGGCATCTACGACCTCACGCTCCTCAACAAGGTCCTCAAGGCCGACGGCCAGAGCACGGTCGACGCCGCCGGCCTCGGCACCAGCTGACGTAGCACCGACGAGTTCCCAGGAGGTGACGACCATGGCCACGACCACGACCCTCGCCAAGGCCGACGAGACCGTCGAGTACGCCGCACGCCTTGAGCACGTCTCGAAGTCCTTCGCGGGTCCGGGCGGGCAGCAGCTCGTCCTGGACGACATCAGCATCGATGTCGCACCGGGTGAGTTCGTCACCCTCCTGGGGGCCTCGGGCTGCGGCAAGTCCACGCTGCTGAACCTGGTGGCGGGGCTCGACAAGCCCACCGCGGGCTCCATAACGACGGAGGGGCGGCCCGCCCTGATGTTCCAGGAGCACGCCCTCTTCCCATGGCTGACCGCGGGCAAGAACATCGAACTCGCCCTGAAGCTCAGGGGAGTTCCCAAGAACGACCGCCGGGACAGGGCCGAGGAACTGCTCGAACTGGTCCGGCTGAAGGGCGCGCACGGCAAGCGCGTCCACGAACTGTCCGGCGGTATGCGCCAGCGCGCGGCGCTGGCCCGCGCGCTCGCCCAGGAGAGCAACCTCCTGCTGATGGACGAGCCGTTCTCGGCGCTCGACGCCATCACACGCGACGTGCTGCACGACGAGCTGACCCGCATCTGGGCGGAGACTGGCCTGTCCGTCCTCTTCGTCACGCACAACGTGCGCGAGGCGGTACGGCTCGCCCAGCGCGTCGTCCTGCTGTCGTCCCGCCCGGGGCGGATCGCGCGCGAGTGGGCGGTCGACATCCCGCAGCCGCGCCGTATCGAGGACGCCCCTGTGGCCGAACTGTCCCTTGAGATCACCGATGTACTGCGTGGGGAGATCCGCCGTCATGGCCAGCACTGAGACGACACCGGTCCAGGACGCCGGGAGCGTCGAGGCGGGCCTGGACGCTCTGGAGACCACGGCCACCGGCCGCCCGACCCTCGGGCAGACCTTCACGAACAAGATCCTGCCACCGATCACCGCACTGGCCGTGGTCCTCGCCGCCTGGTTCCTCCTCTACCCGATCGTCGACGACCCGACCAAGTTGCCCTCGCCGGGCGCCGTGGGGAGCGCATTCAAGGACGCCTGGCTGAAGGGCGAGCTGCTCGGCTACATCTGGACCAGCGTCTCGCGCGGTCTGCTCGGCTTCTTCTTCGCGCTGCTCATCGGCACCCCGCTCGGTCTGCTGGTGGCGCGGGTGAAGTTCGTGCGCGCGGCCATCGGCCCGATCCTGTCCGGCCTGCAGTCGCTGCCTTCGGTTGCGTGGGTGCCGCCGGCCGTGATCTGGCTGGGCCTGAACAACTCGATGATGTACGCGGTGATCCTGCTCGGCGCGGTCCCGTCCATCGCCAACGGCCTCGTGTCCGGCGTCGACCAGGTGCCGCCGCTGTTCCTGCGCGCGGGCCGCACGATGGGCGCTTCCGGGCTGAAGGGCATCTGGCACGTCACCCTGCCGGCGGCGCTGCCCGGTTATGTGGCGGGGATGAAGCAGGGCTGGGCGTTCTCGTGGCGCTCGCTCATGGCCGCCGAGATCATCGCGTCCTTCCCTGATCTGGGTGTCGGCCTGGGTCAGCTGCTGGAGAACGGCCGCAACGCCCTCGACATGGCCATGGTGTTCGAGGCCATCCTGCTCATCCTCTTCGTCGGCATAGCCATCGACCTGCTGATCTTCAGCCCGCTGGAGCGGTGGGTGCTGCGCAGCCGCGGTCTGCTGGTGAAGAGCTGAGTCCGATGCATCCTTCGAAGCCCGTCCTCCTCGTCATCGCCCACGGCAGCCGCGACCCGCGGCACGCCGCGACGGTGCACGATCTCGTACGCCGGGTGCGCTCGCTGCGCCCGGGCGTTCGGGTGGAGACGGGCTTCCTGGACTTCAACGTCCCCTCGGTGCAGGGCGTGCTGGAGTCCCTGGCGGCGGAGGGCGTCCGCGATGTCGTGGCCCTCCCGCTGCTGCTGACCCGCGCGTTCCACGCGAAGGCGGACATCCCGGCGGTCCTGCGGGACGCGCCGCCGCAGCTGCGGATCCGGCAGGCGGACGTCCTCGGCCCGTCGCCGCTGCTGCTGTCCGCGCTGGAACGGCGGCTGTACGAGGCGGGCCTGAGCCCCGCCGACAAGTCCTCGACCGGGGTCGTGCTGGCCTCGGCGGGGTCCACCGACCCGGAGGCGATCGCAGTGATCGCAGAAATCGCGCGGGAGTGGCGGCACACCGGTTGGTGCGCCGTGCGGCCTGCGTTCGCCTCCGCGTCTCTTCCGCGCACCGAGGACGCGGTGCGGGAACTGCGGGCGCTGGGCTGCAGGCGGGTGGCCGTGGCGCCGTACGTCCTGGCACCCGGTTTCCTGCCGGACCGCATCGCGCGGGGCGCCGGACAGGCGGATGTCCTCGCCGATGTGCTGGGCGCGGCACCGGAAGTGGCACGGGTGCTGCTGCGCAGGTACGACGAGGCGTCCGCCGGGGCGCTGCTGCCGGTGCGGGCGAGCGCCTGAGGGGCGACGGGTCCTAGTCGAAGGACAGCCCGCCGGTGCGGGTGCGCTTCAGTTCGAAGAATTCGGGGTCGGTCGCCAGCACCCGGAAGCTGTCGAAGAGTTCGGCCGCTCGCGTGCCCCGCGGGATCGCCCTCAGCACGGGTCCGAACCACACCGTTCCGTCGACGTGAATGGTGGGCGTGCCCACATAGCCGCCCGATTCCGGTTCGACGCCCGTCTCGTGGCTGCGGCGTACGGCCTCGTCGTACGACGGGTCGTGGGCGGCGGTCGCGAGATCCGCGGGGAGGCCGAGTTCGGCGAGGGAGTCGGTGATCACGGCGTCGAAGTCCTCGTCCTTGCGTTCGTGGATCCGGGTGCCGAACGCCGTGTACAGGTCCCTCAGCACCTTCTCGCCGTGCCGCTCGGCCGCGGCCACCGCGACCCGTACCGGGCCGATCGACTTGTCGACCAACTCCCGGTACCAGTCGGGGAGTTCATTGCCGATGTTGTGCAGGTAGAGGCTCATCGCATGGAACCGGAGATCGAGCGGGCGTTCGCGCTCGACCTCCAGGAGCCAGCGGGAGGTGATCCAGGCGAAGGGGCAGGCGGGGTCGAACCAGAAGTCGACCCGGGTCGGCGAGGTGTTCGTCATGGGGTCGACGGTAGTGGTCAGGTGGTGCAGTGTCCCGGCCCAATCCAGGGCTTTTTCACTGACCCATTTTGGGGTCCCGTCCACTGGCGGCGAGCGCCCGCTCGAACACCGGGGCGCCGTCCGGCACCGGCACCGGGTCGGCGAAGCCGTCGTACTGCCGGTAGAGCTCGGCGTGCTTCTCGACCACGCCGAGGATGAAGCGGGCCGCGTCGTCCGAGACGTGGAACTGCTGGCCGGTGGCGGTGGCGACGTCCCAGCCGTGCACCGCCATCTCCTTGATGACCATCGAGGCGATCTCGGCGGCGGGCATCTTGGCCATGCCGAGGTCGATCTCGCCCTCCCACACCGCCGGGTCGGCCCAGGCCGCGACGGCGCGGTCCAGCTGGGCGGCGTAGGCCGCGGGCCAGTCGGGGTCGGCGGTGAAGTCGCGGGCGGTCAGCTCCTCGGGGAGCTGCTTGCGCAGGGCGCGGTGTTCCAGGCCGTGCGAGGTGTAGAGGACCCAGTGGTTGACCAGGGCTCGGACGTCCCAGTCGGTGCAGTGAGTGGCCTCGCCGAGCCGGTCCGCCGGGACGCCGCGCGCAACACGCGCCGCCTCGGCGGCACACTCGGCCATGAACGTGTGCAGGTGCTTCGGGTCGTCGTCGTACGTCATGCACTCCACGTTATGAGGAGGCCGCTCAGGGCTCTTGAACAAACGCGACAGCCTCGTCGGCGAGGCGGACGAGGTCCTCGACCGGCATGGATCCGGGGGCCCGGCGCTCGCGCGCGAAGGTGTTGGCGAGGCGCTGCAACAGCTCGTTCAGCGGAGTCGGTACGCCGTGCAGGCGACCGAGCAGCGCGATCTCGCCGTTGAGGTGGTCGGCCTCGATGGTGCCGGTGCCCCGGGTGAGCGACTGCCAGGAGGAGCCGCCGCCGCGCGGGGCGCCGTCGAGGGGGACCAGGTCCACCTTGTGGCCGCGTGCCGCCTTCTGCTCCTCGGCGCTCGCGTACGCGATCCCGGCGGCGTCGAGCACGGCCTCGCCCTCGGCGCGCACGCGCTTGTACAGCGTTACGGCCTCGTCATCGGAGATCGGCCCGGCGACCGCCTCCAGCGCGTTGCCCAGGTTGGACAGGAGCTTGGCGTACTGCCAGCGCGCCACGTCCGGCACGACCGGTGCCTCGAAACGGGACTTCTCCAGGTCGGCGGCGACCAGCCGTAGCGTCTCGTCGATGCCGTGCGGATGGCGGCCCAGGTGCAGGATGCCGGTCAGCGGGGCGCATGGGGCGGAGACGACGCCCGGTTCGACGAACGTCGACGGCAGCCAGACGCAGACGCCGTACACCTTCCGGAAGACCCTCAGGGCGAGCCGCTGGCCCTCCACTCCGTTCTGCGCGCAGAACAACGGCAGCCGCTCGGCCGCCGTGCCGCCGCCCGCGACCGGCGCCAGGCCCCAGGCCTGCAGCGCGGTCACGGTGTCCTGCGTCTTCACCGCGAGGACGAGCACGTCCTCGGCCCTCAACTCGCCCAGTTCGCCCGGCCCTTCGACGGTCGGCAGCCGGTGGGTGTACTCGCCGTCGGGCACCTTCAGGCGCAGCCCGCCCTCCCGCAGCGCCGCGTGGTGCGCGCCGCGCGCGACCAGGACCACCTCGTGCCCCGCACCCGCGAGACGCCCGCCGATCGAGCCGCCGACGGCTCCCGCTCCGATGATGATGTAACGCATGGGACGAGCCTCGCACAGTCGTGTGTACCTGCCATGAAGAGCCGGGTTTCCGCCCGGTCACTCTCCCGTGAGCTCCACCAGTTTCACGACGGTGTTCCAGTTGCGGCTGGTGGCGATGAGGCCTTTGTTGATACGGGGTTTGGCGAGGTGGGCGGCGAGCTGGGAGCGGCCGAGGCCGTCCGGCGCGTACAGGTACAGGGCGCGGTCGCCGAGCCGGAACTCCTCGGGGAGGTAGGCCTCCCGGTCGATCTCCGCGAACCGTTCGGCGTCCACCGGGCCGGAGAAGTAGGTGACGTGGAGCTGCTTGGCCTCCAGTTCGGCGGCCGGGAACGGGCAGGCATCGGCGATCGCCTTGAGGTAGGCGTGGTCGCGCACGATCACGTCGACCGCGAAACCGAAGTGCTTCTGGATGGCCTGCGCGAGTTCGGCGGCCAGGGACTCCTCGTCGCCGTGGCCGGACGCGAAGACGGCCTGGCCGCTCTGCAGATGGGTGCGGACGCCGTCGTAGCCGAGGCCGTCCATCAGCTGCCGCAGTTCGGCCATCGGGAGTTTCTTCTTGCCGCCCACGTTGATCCCGCGCAGCAGCGCCGCATACGTCGTCGTCATGGCCACACCATAAAGCGGCCGTCGTGCCCCGTGGGGGTGGGCGCGACGGCCGCCACGTCCGCGCGGGCGGACTGCCCGAAACTCTGTCCGAACCCGGGGGTCCGGTTCAACCGATACACGCACCTGTTACTTGTTGAACAAGGTTTCGCAATAACAAAGAGGGCGATGTCGACGGACCGGACACCCCGATCTTCATCCCCGAGAAGTCCCGATAGATGTAAGGGGCCGAAATCCTCCCCAGTGGTGAGACACCGGCGTCCGAGGGGAGGACCCGCGCCCGCCGCACTTCACCGGGCAGCACGACGAGACGCTCTTATCCGGCCCATACCTTCGAAGCAAAGGTGGCGGCAGGGGGCCGTCACCGCATACGAGGGGGCAAGCCCGTCATGGGGAACGGAGATTCGCGGGTGCGGGGCATAGCCGCCCGGGCCGGCGGCTGGAGCGCCCGGCACCGATGGGCTGCCGTCGGCATCTGGGTACTGTTCGTCGTCCTGGCGATAGGGCTCGGTTCGGCCGCCGGCCGGGTCGACGTCAAGGAGAGCGAACAGCTCAAGGGCGAGACACACACCGCCGCCAAGATCATCGAGGATGCGGGGATCAAGGAACCGGCCGCCGAGACGGTTCTGATCCAGGCGAAGGGCGGGAACCTCAAGGCGGCGGACGCCGAGTTCAAGTCCGCGGTCGACGCGGTCGTGACGGCGGTCGACGGGACCGGCAAGGTCACTGACGTGAAGTCGCCGTACGTCACGCACACGATCTCCAGGGACGGGCGCAGCGCGCTGGTGCAGTTCGACATGCGCGGCGACGCCGAGACCGCGTACGAGCGCGTGGAACCGGTGCTGAAGGCCGTCGCGGGGGCGCAGAAGGAGCACCAGACGCTGCGGATCGAGGAGATCGGCAGCGCCAGCATGAACAAGACGTTCAAGGACGCTTTCGGCGACGACTTCAAGAAGGCCGAGCTGTCCGCGGTGCCGGTGGCTCTCGGCATTCTGCTCATCGCCTTCGGCGCGCTGGTGGCCGCGCTGCTGCCGGTGGCGCTGGCGATCACCGCGATCATGGCGACGATGGGTCTGATGGGCGTCGTCAGCCATGTGATGCCGATGAGCGACACCGCCAACTCCGTGATGCTGCTGGTCGGCCTGGCGGTCGGCGTCGACTACTGCCTGTTCTATCTGCGCCGTGAGCGCGAGGAGCGCGCCGCCGGGAGGGACGCGCAGACCGCCCTGCGGATCGCGGCCGCCACCAGCGGCCGGGCGATCGTCGTCTCCGGCATCACCGTGTGCGTGGCAATGGCGGGCATGCTGTTCACCGGGCTCGTCACGTTCCAGGGGATGGGTCTGGCCTCCCTGATGGTCGTGGCGGTCGCCATGGTCGGCTCGGTGACGGTGCTGCCGGCGCTGCTCTCGCTGCTGGGCGAGCGGGTCGAGAAGGGGCGGATTCCCTTCCTGCGCAAGGCGATGGAGCGCCGGGCCGCCCGCACGGGCGGTGAGAGCCGGTTCTGGACCGCGGTGCTGCGCGGTGTGCTCGCCAAGCCGCTCGTGTCCGTACTGGTCGCGGCAGGTGCACTGCTGGCCGTCGCGGCTCCGGCACTCGGCATGAAGACCCAGAACCTCACGCTGGACCAGGAGTTCGGCGACTCGCTGCCGATCGTGCAGACGTACAACCGGGTCAACGACGCCTTCCCGGGCGGCTCCGAGCCGGCCGAGGTCGTCGTCAAGGCCAAGGACATCAACGCGCCGGAGGTGAAGTCCGCGCTCGCCGACTTCAAGGCGCGGGCGATCAGTTCGGGTGCCTCGCGCGGCCCGGTCGAGATCAAGCTGCACGACGCGCAGAACATCGCCTACGTGTACGTCCCGCTGGTCGGCGGCTCCGACCTGGACAAGGCGGGCGCCAGCCTGGAGAAGCTGCGGGACGAGGTACGGCCGGCCACCCTCGGCAAGCTGGACGGCGTGCAGGCGCCGATCACCGGACAGGTGGCCGGCTCGCACGACTTCAACGCCCAGCTCGGCGGCGCCGTCGTCCCGGTCTTCGCGTTCGTCGTGGTCTTCGCCTTCGTGCTGATGCTGCTGTCGTTCCGCTCGCTGACGGTCGCGATCACGTCGATCCTGCTCAACCTGCTGTCGGTGGGCGCGGCCTACGGCATCCTCGTCGCCGTCTTCCAGCACGGCTGGGGCGCCTCGCTGGTGGGCGCGCAGGGCGTCGGCGCGATCATCACCTGGCTGCCGCTGTTCCTGTTCGTGATCCTGTTCGGGCTGAGCATGGACTACCACGTGTTCGTGGTCTCGCGGATCCGCGAGGCGCGGATGCGGGGGCGCACGACGAGGGACGCGATCCAGCACGGTGTGGTCACCACGGCAGGTGTCGTCACCAGCGCCGCAGTCATCATGGTCGCCGTGTTCGCGATCTTCGGGACGCTCTCCATGCAGTCCATGAAGCAGATGGGTGTCGGCCTCGCGGCCGCGGTGCTCATCGACGCGACGATCATCCGGGGTGTGCTCCTCCCGGCGGTGATGGCGCTGCTGGGCGAGCGCAACTGGTATCTGCCGAAGTGGCTGAACCGGCTGCCCGACCTCACGCACGACGAGTCGGCCGAGGTCATCAGGCACCCGGTGCGGCGCGACGAGGGTGAGCGACTGGGCGTCTGATGGGGCTGAACCCTCAGAGAGGTTGACCCCTCACCGACCGAGGGCCCGCCGGCCACAGGGGAGCCGGCGGGCCCTCGCGATGCCCGAACTACCGGAGCCCCGCGGGCAGTTCGGCCTCGATCAGGTCGGCCGCCCGCCGAGTGCCCCCTTCCTTCGCCATGCCGGCCTGGATCTCCTTGAGGCGGCGGGCGACCTCGGGGTCGTCGACGAGGGCGAGGGCGGTCCTGCGCAGGGTCTGTGCGGTGGCCTCCGCGGTGGGCACGTGGCGGGCGACTCCCAGGGCCTGGAGCATGTCCGCGTTGCCGAACTGGTCGACGGCCTGCGGTACGGCGATCATCGGTGTGGCGGTGGCCAGACCCTCCTGGCTGCCGCCCGCCCCGGCGTGCGTGACGAACAGGTCGGCCTGCCGGAGTACCGCCAACTGCGGGGCCCAGGACCGTACTTCCACGTTCGCCGGTACCTCCCCGAGCAGCGACGGGTCCACCCGCCTGCCGATCTGCAGGACGAGGTGCCAGCCGGGCAGGCCGCCGAACGCCTCGACACACTCCCGGTAGAAACCGGGCCGGTCGGTGAAGGTCGAGCCCAGCGACACCAGCACCACCTTCTCGGCTCCGGCCGGCCGCTGCCAGTCGCCCTCCGCCTCGCGGTCGCCCTGGCAGGCGCCGACGAAGGTGTACACGGTCTCGTCGACCCGGTCGGCATGGGGCTGAAGGGCCTTGGGGATCAGGACGAGCGAGCGGTCGGGGCGGCCCACGAAGTCGTCCGGGTGCTGCGTGATTCCGTTCTCCTCCAGCCAGGCCCGGAAGCGCGCGTAGTACGCCCGGCCGCGCTCGGTCCGCTTCGGCTCCGCCCACATCGGCTCGGCGACCTCCTCCTCGTATCCCTCCCAGGCGACGAGGTTCGGCGAGAGCGAGATCGCGGGGATGCCCCAGCGGTGGGCGAGGACGCGGGCCGGGTACGCCGTGATGTCGTGCAGCACGAGGTCCGGTACGTCCCCGTCGTACGCCTCGGCCAGCTGCGGCAGCGCCTGGATCGCGTCTGCGAGGAACAGCTCGACGTGGTCCAGCAGTTCACTCCCCCACGCTGCCGGGTCCGCGTCGGGGCCCGGCAGCGTGGACTTCCACGGCTTCGGCTCGGCGCCGGTCCCGGCGACCTTCTCCGCGAACGCCGGCGGGATGGCATAGGTGACCCGGTGGCCCCGGGCGACCAGCTCGCGGATCACCTCGATGCTGGGATTCACATGGCCGTGAGCGGCGACGGAGAACATCGCGATGTGGGCGGGACGGGGTGCGGGGATCGGGGTAGGCATGTCGTCGAAGGTAGGCGAGACGATACGTCTCGTCCAATCATTTCGAGGGTCACTCGGCCAGCACCTCGTGCAGCCTCAGCCACCGCCCGGGTGCCACCTCCCCGACCAGCACCTGAGGGTCCAGGCCCGCCGCCCGGAAGGCGGCGTCCACGCGGCGCCTCGGGTGGGCGCGCCGCAGCGAGGCGTGCAGCGAGCCGCCGACGCCCGAGAAACCCAGCTCGACGAGGCAGCGCCAGCTGTCGTACGCGGCGGGTTCGAGCAGTGGGGTGCGGCGCCGTTCGATGCGTACGATCCCGGCGTCGACGCGGGGCACGGGCCGGAACCGTGTCCTGGCCACGCGGCCGACCAGCCGCCACTCGTGGCGGGGCCAGCTGCGGACGGTGAGCAGGGTCCAACTCCCGTAGTCGCCGGTGCGTTTGCGGGCGTACTCCAGCTGGGTGAGCAGGGTGGCATCGGTGAGGGCGGGGGCCCTCAGGCACCACTCGACGATGGCCGCGGTGCGGGAGAAGGGCACGTTTCCGGCGACGGAGAAGGGGGTGCCCGGGGGCCGTGCGGCGAGGAAGTCACCGCCGATCACCCGCACCTGGGCCGTGCCGGAGAACCGGGTGCGCAGCACGGGGACGAGCCGTCGGTCGATCTCGTACGCGCGCAGCTCACGGCAGCGCGGGGCGAGCCGTTCGGTCAACGCGCCTTTGCCCGCGCCCACTTCGAGCAGCAGGGGGGTGTGCCATCCGCGCGGGACGGCGAGCCGGGCGATGTGTTCGGCAGTGGCGCGGTCGGCGAGAAAGTTCTGCGAGAGCGCGCGGGAAACGGGAATGGGGCGGGCCATGGCCTGCGGTCCTTGTCTTCCGGGAAAGGGGAACGGGCAGCCGAAGGCCCTGACCGGAAGGCAAGAAGAGAAAAGATGAGAAAGACGGGGGCGGATCGCACCGCGTGGAATCAGCGGGTGGGGCTCCCCGGGCCGGTCAGGGCTCCGGGGCCACGACGCATCCGGACGGAATGCGTGCAGCCCCGGCCGAGACCGGAGTTGATGATCGCGTTGTTCGCTGCCACGAACGGCACGGTAGGCGGGCGGCCGCTCACCGGGCAACGGGTTTTCCGTGGCGACCGCCCTGCCGCCGGCTGTCAGCGCTGGTAGCGGGCGAGCACCAGGTTGCCGTCCCTCTCCAGCCGTCTGCGCAGTTCACCGAGGCCGATGGCCCCGCTGTAGTACTCCTGGAACGCGGGGGTCGCCACCTTGTCCTTCCATTCGGGGTAGCCGCGGACGGACTGGGCGGGCGCCGAGCGGAGGTGGGTGGCCAGGGCGGTCCCGGTCGCCCAGCCGTTCTCGGCCGTGTGCAGGGCCGGGTCCTTGAGCGCCTGGGTGCCCGTGGGCAGCATCCAGTCCCCCAGCGCCAGGCGCACCATGTTCTTCGGCCGGAGCAGGTAGTCCAGGAACTCGGCGGCCTCCTTCTTGTGCGGGCTGTCCTCGGCGATGGACAGGGTCTGCGGGCTGACGCCCTGGGTGAGGCCGTCGGCGCCGGCCGGGGCGGGCAGCACCTGCCAGTCGAAGCCCTTCGGCGCCTGCTGCACGATCTGCTGCCGGTAGGAGAAGCCGAGCGGCACCATCGCGTACTTGCCGCCGAAGAAGCCGGGCAGGGTGTCCGAGCCGCCGCTGCCCAGGGTGGTGGGCGAGGCGCTGCGGTCGGTGTTCGCCTGGTCGTGGACCGTGCGCGGCACGACCTGGTCGGCCGGCTCGAAGCGGACCGTGACCTTGCCGTCCGTACCCCGGTGGAAGAGCCGGCCGCCCGTCGACAGGGACAGGTTGAGGGTGGCGGACACGGGCTCCTTGAGCGGCCAGGCCACGCCGTACTTGCCGTTGTCGCTCAGCCGCTTCGTCACCTGCTGGAACTCGGCCCAGCTCCATGGCCGTTCGGGCGTCGGTATCCGTACGCCCGACTTCTTCAGCCAGGTCGCGTTGGCGATGAGGACGCGCGGCTCCTGGAGGAAGGGCACGCCGTAGACGCCCTCGCCGAAGGTCGCTGTCTGCCAGCTCCGCTGCGGGATGTCCGACCTGAGCCGCTTGGGCAGCAGGTCGGTCAGATCGGCGAGGTAGCCGCCGTAGGCGAAGTCCGCGAGGTCGTCGGAGGCGTCGTGGATGATGTCGGGCGCCTCGCCGCCCTCGAAGGAGGTGAGCAGCTGGTCATGGACGCTGTCCCAACTCCCCTGCACATACTCGACCTTGACGTCCGGATGGCTCGCGTTCCACTCCTTCACCAGCTCCTTGCTGGCCGCGACGGACTCCTGCTGCCAGGCCAGGGACTGGAAACGGAGGGTGATCCGTCCGCCGGCCTTGTCTTCGCTGCCGCCGCCGTCGCAACCGGCGAGCAGCAGCATGAGGACGAGAGCCAGAACGCATCCTGAGTGTCCCGTGAATCCGGTTCTGCTGCTTTGCATCAGTTCTTCACCGCCCCGGTGAGCATGCCGCCGGTGATCCGTCGCTGGATGACCGCGAAGACGACCAGTGAGGGAAGGGTGGCGAGGAACGCGGCCGCCGCCAGCGGGCCGAGATCGGCGACGCCTTCTGCTCCGATGAAATGGCTGAGCACCACCGGCAGGGTCTGTCTGTCCGGTGTTTTCAGCAGGACCAGCGCGAAGAAGAACTCGTTCCACGCGGTGACGAACGCGAACAGTCCCGTCGCCGCGATCCCCGGCGCGAGCAGGGGCGCCACCACCGACACCAGCGTCCGTACCCGCCCGGCCCCGTCCACCGCCGCCGCCTCCTCGACCTCGGCCGGTACCGCCCGCACATACCCGGCCAGCATCCACAGCGCGAACGGCAGCGCCCACACCACGTACACCAGCGTCAGCCCCGCCGGAGAGTTGATCAGATGCAGGTTCTTCAGCACGAGGAACAGCGGGATGATCACCAGGACCAGCGGGAACGCCTGGCTGACGACCACCCAGCCGGTGGCGGCCCGGGTCAGCGGGGTGCGGTGCCGGGCCATGACATACGCCAGCGGGGTCGCGATCAGTACGGCGGTCACCGCCGCCCCGGCCGCCACGAGCAGGGAGTTGAGCGCGGCGTGCAGCAGGGGCTGTTCGTCGAAGGCCTGGCGGAAGTTGTCCAGGGTGGGGTGCCGGGGGATCCAGGTGGGGTGCAGGCTCCCCAGCTCCCGTGGCGACTTGAGGGCGGTGGAGACCAGCCAGAGGAAGGGGAAGGCGAGGAAGACGAGATAGGCGAGCAGGGCGGCGTACTGGCCGACGCGGGTGCCGGTCCTGGTCCTCATGTGTCGTCCCCTCCCCTGAGCCGGCCGGCCAGAAAGACCGCGAGGAGCACCGAGATCAATGCGACCATGACGCATCCCATCGCCGCCGCGTACCCGAACTGCCCGTAGCGGAAGGCTTCTTCGTAGGCGAACAGCATGGGCAGCCGGGTGCGGCCGCCGGGCCCGCCGTTCGTCAGCACATAGACCAGGGCGAAGGAGTTGAAGTTCCAGATCAGGTTGAGCGCGGTGATGGCGAGGGCGACCGGTCTGAGGGCGGGCCAGGTGACCGTGCAAAAGCGCCGCCAGGCGCCCGCCCCGTCGACCGCCGCCGCCTCGTGCAGTTCCCGCGGTGTGTTCTGCAGTCCGGCCAGCAGCGCGACCGTGGTCTGCGGCATGCCCGCCCAGACGCCGACCACGATCACCGCGGGCAGCGCCGACCCGAGGCCGCTGAGCCAGTCCCGCCCGTCACCGAGGCCGAGGTCGCGCAGGGTCTCGTTGAGGACGCCCGCGTCCGGGTTGTAGACCAGCCGCCACATGATGCCGACCACGACCTCGGGCATGGCCCAGGGGACGATCGCGAGGGCCCGGGCGAGCCATCTCAGCCGCAGGTCCTGGTTGAGCAGCAGGGCGAGGCCGAGCGCGAGCAGGAACTGCGGCACGGTCACGCCGACCGCCCACACCAGCCCGATCCGGAACGACTCCCAGAACAGCGTGTCGTGCAGCAGGTCCTGGAAATTGAGACCGCCGATCCACTCGGTGGACTTGGTGCGCCCCGACTGGGCGTCGGTGAAGGCCAGCAGGATCCCGTAGAGCAGTGGTCCGACGCTCAGTACGAGGATCGGGATCAGCGCGGGCAGCACCAGGAACCAGGCCCCGCGGTCGGGGAGCCGGCGGTCCCCGGCGGTACGTGGCACGCCCTGCGCCGACCGCCTCGTCGCGGTCACCAGTGTCACGTGATCGGCTCCTCTGCGCGGCTCGTGACGTTCGGACCCGGCGGGCCTGAGTCATGGTCGTGAAGGGGGTATGCACCGTCAAGGCGTTACGCACACGGTCCGACCTGTGCGAATGCGAGACTGGGCCGGTGGGTGGCGCGATCTCGACGCCGTTCACCGATGCATACGCGGACGTGGGAGGAAGGCGATGGACGAGTCACGGGCGCGGGACGTACTGGCCGCGGCGCGGGTGCTGCCCGGCCCGGCGCGGGACGCACGGCTGCTCGCCCTGGGCGAGAACGCGGTGTTCGCCTCCGGCGGCCTGGTCGTCAAGGTGGGCCGTGACGCCGAACTCCTGGACCGGGCGCGCCGCGAACTGGACATCGCGCTGTGGCTCGCCGAGGCGGACGTGCCCGCGGTACGCGCGGCGGAGCCCAAGCCGCTGCTGGTCGAGGGGCACCCGGTGACGGTGTGGCACCGGATCCCGGATGCCGTACGGCCGGCCGAGCCCCGGGATTTGGCCGAACTGCTACGGGTCGTCCACGCACTGCCCACTCCCCCTGTCGATGCCTTCGGGCTGCCGCCCCGCGAGCTGCTGGGCGGTGTGGAACGCTGGCTGCGGCTCGCGGGCGACGCGATCGACCCCGCGGACGCGGCGTATCTGCGTGAGCGCCGCGACGGGTTCGCCGCGGCCGCCGCGGCACTCACTCCGCATCTGCCGCCGGGCCCCATCCACGGCGATGCGCTGCCCCGCAATGTGCATGTCGGGCCGGACGGGCCGGTTCTGGTCGACCTGGAGACCTTCTCCGCGGACCTGCGGGAGCACGACCTGGTCGTGATGGCGCTGTCCCGCGACCGCTACGGGTTGCCTGCGGCGGCTTATGAGGAGTTCACCGAGGCGTACGGGTGGGATGTGCGGGAGTGGGAGGGGTGCTCGGTGCTGCGGGGTGCCCGTGAGACGGCCAGCTGCGCATGGGTGGCCCAGCATGTGCCGAGCAACCCCAAGGCGTTGGATGAATTCAAACGCCGGGTGGCGTCACTGCGCGACGGGGACGAGTCAGTGCGGTGGTACCCGTTCTGAGCGCCTATTGATCCGGGGCTTGTTGTTGTCCGGCGACCGCGGGTTCGGTGTGGCTGGTCGCGCCGTTCCCCGCGCCCCTAGGGGGCGCCGGTTCCCGCAGGGGCCATGTGCCGTCGACCACCGCGGTGGGGTCCCCCTTGCCGCGTAGGAAGTTCTGGAAGTCCGCCGCCCACTCGGCGTACCACTCGATCTGGCGGAGGTGGAGTTCCGCCGGGCCGAGGGCCGCGATCTTGGGGTGGCGGGCGGCTATGGCGCAGGCCAGGTTGGCTGCGGCCAGGGCGTCGGCGGAGGCGTTGTGGGCGGCGTCGAGGGTGACGCCGTATTCCGTGCAGACCGCTTCGAGGTTGCGCTTGCCGCGGCGGTAGCGGTCGACCCAGCGGTCGATGGTGTACGGGTCGATGACCGGGGCGGGGTCGAGGCCGCCCAGTCGGTCGCGCAGGGACGGCAGTCCGTATCGGCGCAGTTCCGCGGAGAGCAGGCTCAGGTCGAAGGTCGCGTTGTAGGCGACGACCGGGACGCCGGTCTTCCAGTACGTCGCCAGGACGTCCGCGATGGCGTTCGCCACCTCGTCGGCCGGGCGGCCCTGAGCCGCCGCGCGTTCATTGCTGATGCCGTGCACCGCCACGGCGTCCGCCGGGATCTCCACGCCCGGATCCGCCAGCCACTCCCGGTGCCCTATGGGCTGTCCGTCCCTGACCTCGATCACGGCCCCCGTGACGATGCGCGCCTCACGCGGATCGGTCCCGGTCGTCTCCAGGTCGAAGCCGATCAGCAGCTCCCGGTGCCAGCCCATGCGTGGCCCCCCTTCTTGGTGGTGCTTTCCCCCAGTGGTCTCCACCTTCCCATGGGCCACTGACAATCCGAGGACCGCATTCCGCTTGGCCCCGGCGACAGTTCAGGACACAGGTCGCGAATCCGCCCAGGACGTTTCGAACTCCTCGCGGTATGTCGGGAAGAGCCCGCTCTCGACTCCCTTGTCCATGTCGTCCGGCTTCACCACCCGGCTGCCGTTGCGCAACACCAGCACCGGAGCCTCCATGCCACGCGAGCGCCGCAGATAGGACTGCACGACGGCGACACCGTCCGAGCCGTCGCCGTCGACGAGATAGGCCGTGAAGCGCGGGGTCTCGTCGTAGACCTGGATCTCGAAGGCGGCCGGGTCGCGCAGCCTGGACCGGACGCGACGCATGTGCAGGATGTTCATCTCGACCGCACGGCTCAACTCACCGCGCTTCATGCCCAGTTCCCGCTCGCGCCGCTTGACGGCGCTGGAGGCCGGGTTGAGGAACAGCAGCCGGACCCGGCAGCCCGCCTCGGCCAGGCGCACCAGCCGGCGCCCGGAGAAGTTCTGCACGAGCAGGTTGAGGCCGATGCCGACGGCGTCGAGGCGACGGGCGGCGCCGAAGATGTCCTCCGCCGGGAACTGGCGCAGCAGCCGCACCCGGTCGGGGTGCACGGCGACGACGTCCGCGTACCGGTCGCCGACCAGTTCCTCCACCGCGTCCACGGGCAGCCGGCGGGCCGACGGCACGTCCCCGGCAGCCCCGAGGATGTCCAGCAGCTTCGCCGAGGCCCGCTCGGCCTGGTTCAGGACGGCCTCGGACAGGGCCCGGTTGCGGGAGACGACGTTGCGGGTGACCTCGAGTTCGTCCAGGGCGAGTTCGACGTCGCGGCGGTCGTCGACGTACGGCTCGAAGCAGGGCCAGTGCTGCACCATCAGCTCGCGCAGCTGGGGCAGGGTGAGGAAGCTGAGCACGTTGTCGTCGGCCGGGTCGAGCAGATAGCCCTTGCGGCGGCTGACTTCCCGTACGGCGACCGCGCGCTGCACCCATTCCTGGCCGGCCGGCCCGGCCGCGGCGACCACCCAGTCGTCGCCGTGGACGGGTTCGTAGATGGGCCGCAGAACAGCGGCCACGACCGCGCGCAGCCGCTGTTCGACGAGGTTCAGCCAGATGTAGGCCCGGCCGGCTCGCTGGGCGCGCGTACGCACCTCGCGCCAGGCGTCGGCATCCCAGTCCAGCTCCGGCCCGATCGAACTCGTCGCCATCGGCCGGGCCAGGGACACCGTGCCGGGCGGGACATCTGTGGAGTTCCCCTCGTGACCCTCGTCACCAGGGGGCAACTCCAGCCCTCCCGACCCCACCCGCGCACCGCCTTCCGCTCCCCCGAGCATCCCCGTGTCAACGATCAAGGAAGGGTACTCCGGGAGGAGTCAGCGGTGCAGCCCGATGGACAGGTCGATTCACAACTGCCTTAGCGCCAGTGCCCGTTCTGACCGACAAGGTCGGCCGGAGTGAGCGGATTCATAGCCGTGACGTCACGCGGGGCGATGGAGAAGCCCTGCCAGTGGACCGGCATCGGCTGCTGGTCCTCGTCCCGGGCTATGTGATGGAAGCCCACATTCACCCAGACTATGGGGTGGGTGAGGGTCTGCCCGTTGACCCATGTGTCGACGGACTTGCCGTGTCCGGCGCCGCAGTTGAGCGGGTTGCCGCTGGCGTACTGCTCGCACTTGTTGTACTCGGTGAAGTACACGTCGTGCTTGGTGAAGTTGTGGCCCGGGTACTTCGCGGTGGGACCCTGGACGATCTCGTAGGAGCGCGGGTGGTCGTCCTTGTTCTTGCCGGCCGTGCTGACCACGCGCCACCAGCGCATGTCCTTGGCGTCGCCCGCGAGTTCCTTGGTGACCTTGGTGAGGGTCGTCTTGTTGGTCGGCGCCTGCTGGCCGCCCACCGGGGCGCTGACCTTCGAGTCGTACTGCTCGACCCTGGTCTTGGACGAGCCGTCGAGGCCGAAGTCGAGCCGCCAGAAGACGTTGTGGCTGTGGCTGGTGGCGTAGGCCTTGGCGCCCTTGCCGATGGGCCAGCCGCGGCCGTCGCCCGCGTCGTAGTCGTCGGGCGAGAGGCTGCCGGTGGCGCCGGCGTTCATGCTCATCGTGCCGTCGTCCTGGAAGCGCCACTCGGTGATGTACTCGTACCAGCCGACCTTGTTGACCGTGTAGAGGAGCAGGTCCTTGCCCTGCGCCTGGTAGGTCTTGCCCGCGTCGGAGAGCAGGTGGTAGGCGTGGCCGCGGGAACGGGTCGTGGCGCACAGGCCGTTGACGTTCGGCGAGTCCGAGTAGAAGGGTTCGGCGACCTTGACCGTCTTGATGGTGCCGCCCGGGCATTCGTCGGGCGTGAGGTTCAGCAGGCCGTCGCCGAAGTTGTAGTCCGTGACGTCGTTGTACTCGACGCTGCCGTCGTCGTACGGCACGTCTATCTGGGCGAGTTTGGCGCTGTTGAGGACCTTGATCGGCTGGGACTCGCCGGGCGGCTGGTAGGAGATGTCGTCCAGGACGACCCCGGACCTGCTCTCGAAGCGCCAGCACATCCGCCAGGTGGTACCGGAGGAGAGCTTCTGCTCGATCTGGTAGGCCGCGCTGCACTGGGGGGCCGCGGCGGCGGCCGCCTCCTTGTGCTGGGCGAAGGCCGGTGCCGCTGCCGTGCCGCCGAGGGCGAGCCCGACCGCGAGCGGGCCCACCAGGGCCCGCCTGCGCAGCGCACTGCGGCGGGCACGGCTGTCTCTGTTGACGTGCATGACGAAGTGACTCCCTTACAGGAGAAGCAAGTGTGAAAAGCGAACGGAGCCCGGCTCAGCCGAGCCTGACGACCTTGCGGGCGCTCAGGTCGATCACGAAGTCCCGGGTGTCGATCCAGGCACCGTTCCTGACCTTCGGGAAGAGCCGGGTGCAGCGGTGTTCGCCGCACTTGCCGAGCTCGGCCGGCTTCACGCCCGGGGTCGCCCGGAACACCATGCTGGTGAGCGTCAGCTGGTCCGGGGAGGTGAGTTCCTTGCCGGTGGCGTCCTTGTAGTCCGCCTTCAGGCCCGCGCCCAGCGGGTCGGCGATCAGCAGCCGGGCCGCCTCGGTCTGCTCGGCGATGCTGAGCGGCGGCTGGACGTCGCGCTGGGTGCTCGTCTCCTCGACCTTGCCGGTGTCCAGGTTGACGGTCTTGGTGACCACGGTGTCGTTCCGGTAGTCGTAGAACGTCACGTCCGCGCGCCGGGGCGCGTCCGCGCTGTCCGGCTGGTCGGTGTCCGGCTCGGTCAGCTCCACGGTGAGCCGCTGCGGGCCGCGGGCGCCCTTGACGTTCTCACCGGAGTTCAGCAGCTGCCGGTTCAGCGCGATCTTCTCGACGCGCTTCGTCTCGTCGTCGGTCAGCGGATCGAGACCCTTGCCCTTCTCGCCCTCGGCCGGTGCCTGCTCGACGACACCCGGGGCGGGCGCACCGTTCGCCTGAGCCGCCTGCTGGGCCTGCCCGGCCCTGGTCCCTCCCGAATCGTCGGCCCCCGCCGTCCCCGGTAGCGTGATCCCGACCATCACGGCCGTTCCGGCCACCGCTATGGCCGCACCGGCCACCACCTTGCCCAGGTGGCGGTGCACTATCTTGCGCACATTTGCCCCCTACTCCCCCTTCATCCCCGGGAGTACTTTTCTGCCCCACTGATTGGCATACGGCGTTGCCATACGGCGTATGCACAGGTCGCTCGGTAAGAGGGACGTAAGTCATAGGTGGTTCCATCACTTTCGGGGACACTCGACGCCAAGGCGCCCCCCGGGGCTCGCTCCACCTGAAAGAGTCGTGTCCATGCAGGTCTGGCCTGGCGAGGCGTATCCCCTCGGTGCCACGTACGACGGCGCCGGCACCAATTTCGCGGTCTTCACGGAGGCCGCGGACCGAGTAGAGCTGTGTCTGCTGCACGACGACGGCTCGGAGACGGCGGTGGAACTGCGCGAGAGCGACGCATTCGTACGGCACGCGTACGTGCCCGGCATCATGCCGGGGCAGCGCTACGGCTTCCGTGTGCACGGCCCGTACGCCCCCGAGCGCGGTCTGCGCTGCAACTCGGCGAAGCTGCTGCTCGATCCGTACGCGCGTGCGATCAGCGGTTCCATCCGCTGGGGCGAGGAGGTGTACGGCTACCACTTCGACGCGCCCGAGCGGCGCAACGACCTGGACTCGGCGCCGCACACGATGACGTCGGTCGTGGTCAACCCGTACTTCGACTGGGGCGACGACCGGCGGCCGCGGCGCGGCTACCACGAGACGGTGATCTACGAGGCCCACGTCAAGGGCCTCACCATGCAGCACCCAGGGCTGCCGGAGGAGCTGCGCGGCACCTACGCGGCGCTCGCGCACCCGGTGATCATCGAGCATCTGGTGGAGCTGGGCGTGACGACGCTGGAGCTGATGCCGGTGCACCAGTTCGTCAACGACCACCGGCTGGTCGACATGGGCCTGAACAACTACTGGGGCTACAACACGATCGGCTTCTTCGCCCCGCACAACGCGTACGCCTCCTGGGGCGACCGCGGCCAGCAGGTCCTGGAGTTCAAGTCGGCGGTCCGGGCGCTGCACGAAGCGGGCATCGAGGTCATCCTCGACGTGGTCTACAACCACACGGCCGAGGGCAACCACCTGGGCCCGACACTGTCCTTCAAGGGCATCGACAACCCGCAGTACTACCGGCTCACCGACGACCCGCGCTACTACATGGACACCACGGGCACCGGGAACTCGCTGCTCATGCGGTCCCCGCACGTACTGCAGCTGATCATGGACTCGCTGCGCTACTGGGTCACCGAGATGCACGTCGACGGCTTCCGCTTCGACCTCGCGGCGACCCTGGCCCGCCAGTTCCACGAGGTGGACCGGCTGTCGTCGTTCTTCGACCTGGTGCAGCAGGACCCGGTGGTCTCCCAGGTGAAGCTGATCGCCGAGCCGTGGGACGTCGGCGAGGGCGGCTACCAGGTGGGCAACTTCCCGCCGCTGTGGACCGAGTGGAACGGCAAGTACCGCGACACCGTGCGGGACATGTGGCGCGGCGAGCAGCGCGCGCTCGCGGAGTTCGCGTCCCGGCTGACCGGTTCCTCGGACCTCTACCAGGACGACGGGCGGCGCCCGCTCGCCTCGATCAACTTCGTCACCTGCCACGACGGTTTCACCCTGCACGACCTCGTCTCCTACAACCAGAAGCACAACAAGGCCAACGGCGAGGACAACCGGGACGGCGAGAGCCACAACCGGTCCTGGAACTGCGGGGAGGAGGGCGGGACCGACAACGCCGAGGTGCTGAAGTTGCGGGCGCGCCAGATGCGGAACTTCGTCGCCACGCTGATGCTCTCCCAGGGCGTCCCGATGATCAGCCACGGCGACGAGTTCGCGCGCACCCAGCGCGGCAACAACAACGCCTACTGCCAGGACAACGAGCTGTCCTGGGTGAATTGGCCGGCCCCCGAGGCGGAGGAGGACGGGGCCGACGGCGAGCTGCTGGCCTTCACGCGCGCGATGGTGTGGCTGCGCAAGGACCATCCGGTCTTCCGCAGGCGCCGCTTCTTCCACGGGCGCCCGGTGGAGGGCACCCATGACGAGCTGTCGGACATCGCCTGGTTCACGCCGGAGGGCAAGGAGATGACCCAGCGGGACTGGGACTCGGCGCCGGCCTCGGCGCTGACGGTGTTCCTCAACGGCAACGCGATCTCCGAGCCGGGTACGCGCGGGGAGCGGATCACCGACGACTCGTTCCTGCTGATGTTCAACGCCTCGCCGAAGACGCTGGACTTCGTGGTGCCCGTCAACCACGGCCGCCAGTGGGAGGTGGTCGTCGACACCGCCCGCTCGGACGGGGTACCGCCGCACACCGGCCCGAAGGTGCAGGCGGGCGACCGGCTGACGCTGGTGGACCGCAGCCTGACGGTGTTGCAGCGGCCGGTCTAGGTCGGCTCCAGGTCCTGCGTCGGTGTGGTCGGCCGCTCGTCGGGTACGCGCGCGTGGAGGGCAGGTTCGGTGGCGGGCCCGGTGTACGAGGACGGGCGCGCCGTCAGGGCGATGGCGCAGGCGAGTGCGGCAGCCGTGCTCGCCGCGGCGAAGGCGGCCGCGGGGCCGTACGCCTCGGCGAGGCGGCCGGCGAGGGCGACCGCGAGGGCCAGCCCGCCGACGATCGCACTCGTCGCGAACGCCATCGCCTCGGCCAGCCGGGTGGGCGGTACCGCCCGGAACATCGCTCCTTGGAGGGCCAGGGCGGCGCGCAGGGGGTGCACAGCGCGGGGCATGCGGGGGCGCGGGACGCTCCGGGCCGGGCGGCCGCGCCGTGTCGCCCTCGCCGTCGGGTGCAGCGCGAAACCGCTGCCGCACACGGCCACCAGCAGCGCTGCGGCGCCGAGGGCGTAGGCGGGGTGGGCTAGTACGGCGGCCAGGCCGACCAGGGCCGGGCCCAGGACGAAGGAGATCTCGTCGAGGGTGCTCTCGAAGGAGAGGGCCGCGCCGACCGTGGACTCGGGGACTGCGGACCGGCGGGCCAGCGCCACCAGACGGGCGCGGCCCAGGGGGCCGATCAGCGGCACGGTCGCGCCCGCCACCGCCCCGAGGAGCGCCGGCAGCGCGACGGACAGGCCGGCGAGGGCCCCGGCGACGAGCGCGGCGATCGCGACGGCGTTGGCGAGGGAGAAGGCAAGCACGACCGTGCGCTGGCCGTGCCGGTCGGCGAGCCGCCCCACCAGCGGACCGCAGGCCACCTGCCCGGCCGCCAGGGCCCCGCCGGTCAGTCCCGCGGCGGCCGGCGAGCCGCCGGTGCGGGCGATGAGCAGCACGCTGCCGAACTGGATCGTGGCCGTCGGCAGCCGTCCCAGGAAGGACACCACCGGCAGCAGCGGCCCGGTCAGGCCGATGACGTCCCTGTACGTTCGCCCGGTGCTCCCCATCGTTCGACGCCAGCCACGCGCGCGTGCACCCGTGGAGGGGACGATGACACGAAGGGCGGCAGGGCGGGTACGTAGGTTTGCATGACACCTGAGCGCCCCGACCCCCCGCTGCCCACGGCCACCTACCGGCTGCAGCTGCAGCCCGAGTTCCCGTTCGCGGCCGCGGCGGCCGCCGTGCCGTATCTGGCCTCGCTCGGCGTCTCGCACCTGCATCTGTCCCCCGTCCTGGAGGCCGTACCGGGCTCGGCGCACGGCTACGACGTCGTGGACCACGCGCGTGTGCGTGAGGAACTGGGCGGCGAGGAGGGGCTGCGCACGCTGGCGCACGCCGCGCGGGAGCACGGTCTCGGTCTGGTGGCGGACATCGTGCCGAACCACATGGCCATGGCTCCGCGCCACAACCGCGCCCTGTGGGAGGTGCTGCGGGAGGGCCCCAAGTCGCCGTACGCCCGCTGGTTCGACATCGACTGGGAGGCGCAAGGCGGCCAGATGCTGCTGCCGGTGCTGGGGGGCCCGCTCGGCTCGGTCATCGGTGAGCTGCGGGTCGACGGTGACGTGCTGCGCTACTACGACCATGTGTTCCCGCTGCGCGAGGGCACCGAGGAGCTGCCGCTGCCGCAGCTCCTGGACGCGCAGTGGTACCGGCCGGTGTGGTGGCGGCTGGCCCGCACCGAGCTCAACTACCGGCGCTTCTTCAGCATTTCGGAGCTCATCGGGGTGCGGGTCGAGGACCCGGAGGTGTTCGAGGCCACGCATGCGAAGATCCTGCAGCTGCTGCACGAGGGCGTGCTCGACGGGCTGCGGGTCGACCATCCCGACGGACTCGCCGACCCCGACGCGTATCTGCGGCGGCTGCACGAGGCGACCGGCGGCCGTTGGACGGTCGTGGAGAAGATCCTGTCCGACGGAGAGGCCCTGCCGGCCTCCTGGCCCGTGGCGGGCACCACCGGCTACGACGCCCTGCGGCACATCGACGGGCTCTTCACCGATCCGGCCGGGTTCGGGGAACTCCTCGGCCAGTACCGGCGGTTCGCGGCCCCGCAGACCGACCGCGGCGGCGAGTGGGCGGCGACGGTGCGGCGGGCGGCGTACAAGGTGCTCACGCACGAGCTGGCCACCGAGACCGACCGGCTGACCCGGGTGGCGAGCCGACTGTGCGCCGCCTCGCCGGACCCCGCGCTGCACGACCGCGCTCCCTGGGCGCTGCGCACGGCGCTGCAGGAACTTCTGGTCCGCCTGGAGGTCTACCGGCCGTATGCCTCCGGGGACGCGGCCTGTGTGGTCACCGAGGAGGCCGCGGCCGAGGCCCGGCTCGCCTTCGTCGTGCCGGAGGAGGCCGGCGCGGTGGACGTCGTACGGGATCTGGTCCTCGGGCGTCATGGCGACGGGCCCGACCATGCGGAGTTCCGGGCGCGGTTCGCGCAGACCGCGTCCGCGCTACGGGCCAAGTCCGTGGAGGACACGGCGTTCTACCGCTATGTGCCGCTGCTGTCGGCGACCGAGGTGGGGGGCGACCCGGGGAGCCCTGCGGTGTCCGCGGAGGACTTCCACGCCTACTGCGCGCGCGTGCAGCGCGACTGGCCGGCGACCGGGACCGTGGTGTCGACCCACGACACGAAGCGCAGTGCCGACGTACGGGCGGCGCTGGCCGTGCTCACCGAGTGCCCGCAGCGGTGGGCGGTCGTGCTGGCGGAGGTGACGCGCGCGGGTGAGGGCGTGCCGGACGCGCAGATGGCGTGGGCGGCGTGGCAGACGGTGTTCGGGCTCGGCACGGCGGCCGAGGAGCGCGTTCAGCAGGCCCTGTTGAAGCATGTGCGCGAGGCGGGGCTGCTGACGAGCTGGACGGAGCAGGAGCCCGCCTACGAGGAGGCGGTGGCGGCGTTCGTCTCGGCGGGTCCCTGCGGGGCTCCGGGCGAGCACGTGGTGGCCCTGCGCAGGGCGCTGGAGGCCCACATCCGGGCGAACGTGCTGGGCACCGCCCTGGTCCAGCTGACGATGCCGGGCGTGCCGGACGTCTACCAGGGCACCGAGGGCGAGTACCTGGCGCTGGTGGACCCGGACAACCGGCGTCCGGTGCGGTTCCCGCCCTCCGCGGACCCCGGCGAGAAGGGTGAGGTGACCGCGGCGGCGCTACGGCTTCGTGCGCGGCGGCCCGAGGTCTTCGGGGAGGGGGCGACGTACGCGCCGCTGACCGCCGAGGGCCCGGCGGCGGGCCACTGCGTGGCGTTCGCGCGGTCCGGAGAGGTTGTCACGGCCGTGACGCGGTTGTCGCTGCGGCTGGTGGAGGCGGGGGGCTGGGGGGACACCGTGCTGCCGCTGCCGGGCGGGCGCTGGTCCGACGTGCTGTCTCCGGGGCGGGAGTTTGAGGGGCACGCGCGCGTGGAGGAGCTTTTCGGGCGGCTGCCGGTGGTCTTGCTGGAGCGGGTTGCCGCGGAATGAGCCTCCGCGGGCTGCGCGGCAGATCGACACAGCACCGCGCCCCTTCAGGACGCGGTCGTTCCGTAGGCGGGTTCGGGTATTCCCGGTGTCGGCCATGACGCTCTGAGGAGGTCTACGAAGGCCTCTGCCGCGCCGGTCGGTGGGACGCGGGCGAAGGCGGTCATCTGGCGGCGCCAGGGTGGGGTGTGGGTGAGGACCGTGCAGTCCTCGCCCACTGCTCCGCGCACGATGTGGGAGGGGGCGACGCAGATGCCGACTCCGGACGCCGCCATCCGTACGGCCGTTGACGTGTGCTCGGTCCACACGGCGGTGCGCGGTGTGAAACCGGACTGTCCGCAGGCCCAGTCGAGGAAGCGCTCGCCGTGTACGACGGGTTCCATGGCGCAGCGGATCCAGTGGCGGTCGGCGAGTTCGGGCAGGGTCACCGTCGTACGGCCCGCGAAACGGTCGTCGAAGGGGACCACGAGGACGGCCTCCTCCTCGCCGACCGGCACGACGGTGCCGGGACAGTCCGCGGGGGCGGGGCCGACGGCGAGGTCCGCGGTGCCGCGCTCGATCTCCTCCTCCAGGGCCTGGGAGGTGGCGTACTCGTGCAGGTGGAGCAGCACGTGGGGGTGGGCGGTGCGCCAGCGGGCGAACACGTCCGGCAGGACGCCGACCGCGACGGAGTGGACGGCGGCGATGTGCAGTTCGCCGCCCTCGGCGCCGGCGGCGGCACGGGCCGCGCGGCGGGCCTGGGCGGCGCTGCGGACGGCACGCTCGGCGTGCGGCCGGAAGGCGCGGCCCATCGGCGTGAGGCGCACTCCGCGCGGCAGGCGCTCCAGGAGGGCGCCGCCGACCGACCGCTCCAGGGCCTTGATCTGGTGCGAGAGCGCGGGCTGGGAGACGTGCAGGACCTCGGCCGCACGGGTGAAGGATGCCTCCTCGACGACCGCAAGGAAGTACTCCATCTGGCGCAGACTCATGACCGGCCTCGTCTCATAAACGTCTTGCATCGGTCCCACAAGAATATTGCCTTGGACTTATGACAAGGGGCGGACGGAGGGTGAGGGCATGGCCGACACACGGGACTTGAGCACTGCGGATGTCATCGTCATCGGCGGCGGCACCGGCGGATACAGCACCGCCCTGCGCGCCGCCGCCCTCGGACTGGATGTGGTGCTCGTCGAGCGCGACAAGGTCGGCGGGACCTGTCTGCACCGCGGTTGCATCCCCAGCAAGGCGATGCTGCACGCCGCCGAGCTCGTCGACGGCATCGCCGAGGCGCGCGAGCGCTGGGGGGTGAAGGCGAGCCTGGACGCCGTCGACTGGTCCGCGCTGGTCGCCACGCGCGACGACATCGTGAGCCGCAACCACCGGGGTGTGGAGGCACACCTCGCACAGGCCGGCGTACGGGTCGTGCGGGGCAGCGCCCGGCTGACGGGGCCACGCACGGTACTGGTGCAGGGCCCGGACGGTGAATCCGCGCCGGGGGTGCGGGACTTCGCCGCACGCCGTGGGATCGTCCTGGCCACCGGCTCGCGGCCGCGCACGCTCCCGGGGCTCGAGCCGGACGGCCGGCGCGTGGTGACGAGCGACGACGCGCTCTTCGCGCCGGGTCTGCCGGCCTCCGTCCTGGTGCTCGGCGGGGGCGCGATCGGCGTCGAGTACGCCTCGTTCCACCGCTCGATGGGTGCGGAGGTCACCCTCGTGGAGGCCGCCGACCGGCTCGTGCCGCTGGAGGACGTGGACGTGAGCCGTCACCTGACGCGTGGCCTGAAGAAGCGCGGCATCGACGTGCAGGCGGGCGCCCGGCTGCTGGACGCCGAACTGCTCGAGGACGGCGTACGCGCGCGTGTGCGCACCGCTCGCGGCGAGACCCGTACCGTCGAGGTGGAGCGGCTCCTGGTGGCGGTCGGCCGGGCGCCGGTCACCGACGGCCTGGACCTGGCCGCAGCGGGCCTTGCGACGGACGCCCGGGGCTTCGTCGAGCCGGCCGACTGGGGCCGGCTGGAGACCCCGGTGGGTGGCGTGCACGTCGTCGGTGACCTGCTGCCGCCGCCCTCACTCGGCCTGGCGCACGCCTCGTTCGCGGAGGGCATGCTGGTGGCCGAGACGCTGGCCGGCGTGGTGTCCGTGCCGGTCGACTACGCGGCCGTGCCCCGGGTGACGTACTCGTCGCCGCAGACCGCGGCCGTGGGTCTGAGCGAGGCGGAGGCACGCGCGCGTGGGTACGAGCCGGACGTCAACACCATGCCCCTGACGGCGGTCGCGAAGGGCATGGTGCATGGTCAGGGCGGGATGGTGAAGGTCGTCGCGGAGGCCGGCGGCGGGCAGGTGCTCGGTGTGCACCTGGTGGGCCCGCATGTGTCCGAGATGATCGCGGAGAGCCAGCTGATCGTCGGCTGGGACGCTTACCCCTCGGACGTGGCCCGGCACATCCATCCCCACCCGACGCTGTCGGAGGCGGTCGGCGAGACCTTCCTGACGCTCGCCGGGCGCGGACTGCACCAGCAGTGAGCGCCGGTGTCCGCGCCCCGCGCCGGCAGCAACATCCCATGTCGTCGGCGGTGAATGCATCTGGGCGCCCCCTGGAGGCTCCCCCCAGGCGTTATTGACACTTCACCTGGAGCGTGGGGTACTGCGGATTGCGAAGCCGGGCGGACGTAACGGGGGTGAGTCTCCTGCTGCAGCTGCGCTACCCCACCCTGACTCAACTCGTCGCGTCCGCTGGCGCGTTGGCCGCTCACAGGCCCGGTCTGTGCACGCTGAGGCAGGTCGGCGTCTCCCGGGCGGGCAGACCGCTGCACCTGCTGTCCGTGGGCCATGCGCGGCGTGCCGTGCTCGTCGTCGCGGGCGCTCACGCCAATGAGCCGACCGGTGGCTCGACGTCGCTGGCGCTCGCCGAACGGGTGGTGTCCGAGCGGGAGTTACGTGCGGACACCTCCTGGCACTTCCTGCTGTGCGCCGACCCCGACGGGGCGAGTCTGCACCGCACTCCGGCACCCCGCAGCCTGTTCGACTACCACCTCGGGTTCTTCCGGCCGGCGGCCGAGGAGCAGCCGGAGTGGTCACCGTCGGTGCTGCCGCCGCACCGGCTGCCGCCCGAGACCCGCGCGCTCACCCGGGTCATCGACGAGCTGCGCCCCTACCTCCAGGCGACCCTCCACGGGACCGATCTGGGCGGCAGCTGGGTCCAGTTGACCAAGGACATACCGGGTCTCGCCGAGCCGTTCGCGAAATCCGCGGCCGAGCTGCACATCCCGGTGGAGACGGGCGCCTCGGACGCCGCGGGCTGGGCCGCGTCCGGGCCCGGGGTGCATGTGATGCCCTCCCCCGGCGCGGGCGCCGCGTATCCGAGCATGCCGGACGACGCACGCCACAGCACCTGGTACGGCCCCCACCGCCACGGCGGTCTGACGGCGGTGGTCGAAGTGCCGATGTGGGCGAGCGACCTGGTGGACGACCCCGCTCCGCATCCGGCTCCGGCCGCGGCGATGCGACGGCTGGCGCGTCGGCTGCTGCGGGACGCGCTGGAGGTGGAGCGGGTGCTCGCCGAGGCGCTGCCGCGTCTGGAGGGCCTCGACGGTCCGCTGCTGCGGGCCGCCAAGTGGGCTCTGGAACTGGTTCCGGGCCTGGCCGCGGACTGGATGCACACACCGCCCGCCGACAACACGATGGCGTACGTCGGCAGTGTGGACGCGTTCGGCCGCCGCCTGCCGCTGCGGGCGGCGGCCATGCTGCTGCGTGTCCTGCAGGAGGCGGACGACCGGGCGGCACCGGGCCTGGAGCGGCTGGTGGCGACCTGGAGCGACGCCTTCGCGGAGCGCTTCCGTGCCCGCTGGGTGCCTTTGGAGCACCAGGTCGAGCACCAGTTGCGGACGGTCGTCGCGGCGGCGCTGCACGCGCGCGACCGGGCGGCCTGACCGCACGCCGTCACGCGCCCGGCAGGCCGCCGCAGCACGCGGGTCAGGCGTCCAGCGCGAACACCGACCCGGTGCGGCCGGCCATGACGCAGGCGCTGGAGAAGGTCTGGGTGTACTCGACCCGTCGGCCGTTCCACTCCCCGCGCGCGTGGACGGTCACCGGGGCGTAGATCATCGGGCAGAAGATGTTCTTCTTCGACGGGATGCGGGCGATGTCGCCGTCCGCCGCCGCCAGCTCCGAACATGCGTCGGCCGCTCGTGCATGCCCCTGGGGCGGGTCGCACAGCAGCAGGGTGTCACGCGTGTGGGGGGACCGGGCGTCGCCCTTGGTGACCGTGAGGTAGAGCCAGTCGCTCGGCGGGAAACCGTGGGACGCCGCCTGGGCCGGGGCCGCGCCGCCGGCGAGGAGGGCGGCCGCCAGCAGCGAGCCCCGTACCGCTTTCACTGTGGTGCTGATCGTCATTCCCGATGCATCGGCACAGCGGCCTGGGAACCCCACCCCGACTCACCCGAACGGGAGCATGCGGGCGCATGCCGCAGGGCGAGTTCGAACGCGGCGAGCACCACGCGCGACTGGTACTCCACTTGGCGCGGGACCGGGATCCAGCGCGCTCCCATGCCGTCGCGGTAGTCGGCGCACCAGCCGTCGATGAGTCGGTCCAGGTCCGGCAGCACACCGGCCGGGTCGCGGCCGGCGCGGGTCACGAGCTGGTGCAGCAGCCCCGCCGTGCGCAGTGCCAGCCGCCGCCCGGCGATGCGCAGGGCGGCCAGATGGGCGGTGCTGAGCGGCGGGAGAGGGCGCGCCCCGTCGGCGACATCGGGGTCCCACGCGTCGGCGAGCCCGGGGCAGACCAGTAAATAGTCGTCCACCGGGGCGAGCAGGCGGGCCGCGTCCGGCATGCCTGCGAGATGGGGCCGCAGCCGCGCCAGGAGCACCTCCAGGAGCCCTGTGTCGTGGCGCAGGGTGTGGCTGACGGTGTGCAGCACGGTGGCCGCGTCGGCGGGCGGGGAGCCGTCCTCCACGGCCGCCACGCCCCACATGGGCGCCTCGACGACCGCCGTGACCGTGCCGTGCCGGTAGGGGTGGAACCAGGTGGACTCGACGGCCGCCTCGGTGATGGCCGCGGCCAGGTCGCCGATGCGGGGCGGCGGGATGCGGTGGACGGCGGGGCCGAGGCTCGGCCAGTACAGGGTGTCGTAGGGCCCGAGTTCGCGCGGGATGCCGAGGCGGGCGGCGGTGTGCGCGACGCGGCCCGCGAGGCCCGGCAGGTCGTGGGTGAGCTCGACGAAGCCGCCGCCCACGTCGACGCCGTGCAGGGAGCACTGCAGGAAGGGCCGCAGTTCGTCCTGGAGGTCGAGCAGGGTGCGGGTCTCCGGCAGGGCGGCGGCGGCCGCGCCGTCGGGCAGCCATTCGGGCTGTTCCAGGAAGCCGGGCCGGAAGAAGTTCCGGAAGTACCGGCCGAGGCTGTACGGGCCCGGCAGCCAGCCCTCGTTGCGGCGCAGGCCGTCGGGGTCGAGGCTCAGCAGCAGGTTCCAGGTGGCGTCGGCGCCCTCCGTGTACCTGGGGTCGGCCAGGGCCCGTTCGGCCAGGCGGAGCACGGTGGCGCCGCCGACGGGTTCGTTGGCGTGCGGCCCTGCGACGACGAGGGCCTGGCGGCTGCCGTGACCGACGGAAAGCAGCCACATGGGGGTGCCCGCGCGCGAGGTGCCGACGCGGCGCAGACGGGCGTCGCTCGGACGCCGGGAGACGAGTGCTGCCGCCCGCGCGCCGAGCTCGTCGACAGTCGGGTAGCGCAGGAGGGGCGGCAGGGCACACCTCCACAATGTGGCGCCGTCGGTTCACCTGATGTGCATGGCGTACGCACAGTCAGTCACGACTTGAGGGGTACGTCAACACCATGGAACGCAATGCGATTTGCGCCATCACCCCACGTCAACAGGGTGTCATGCCCAGGCCAAAGCTAAGGCGGGACTCAGTCGGGGCTCAGTCGACGGCGAGCCGGAACGCCATCCGCCCGAAGCCCACCTGATCGCCTTCGCGGACGACGGCGGCTCCGATGACCCGTCGGCCGTTCACCGTCGTGCCGTTGGTCGAGCCGAGGTCGCGCAGCACCCACATGCCGCCCTGGCGGCTGAGTTCGGCGTGCACACGGGACACGGTTTCATGCGTGAGGCGCAGTCCGTTGGCCGGATCCCGACCGATGCGCAGCGGGTAGCCGCCCGCGGGGTGGGGCAGCAGCAGCTTGGGGAGGCGCTCGGCCTGCCACGCCCTGCGCAGCCGTACGGTGAAGCCGGAGACCGCCTCCACGGTACCGAACACCAGGCGGGCGACGCGGCTTTCCTGCGGGAGGTCGGCGGTGAGTGCGGCGAGTTCCTCGGAGCGGCGGGCGGCGAGGGCCAGCTCCATACGGCGGATGAACGTGTCGTGCGACAACCGACCCATGGCGACGCCGTCACGCAGCACCTTCAGCGCCTTGTCGCGCTCCACGTCGGACAGCCGCGCGGGGTACGTGTTGAACTCGAAAGACGACGTCACGTTGGTGATTGTCGGTCAGTCAACCGCGGGTGTCCAGAAAACGAGAAAACGGCCGCCACGCGCGCGTACCTGACGACACCCGCCGTAAAAGGGGTGATTCAAAAGCGGATTGATCTCGTTTGAAGCACCATGGACGGGCTACATCACGGTGAGCAGACGAAGGGGAACCGTCCGTGCAGTTCGAGGTGTGGGCACCGCAGGCCGGCCGAGTGACGCTCCAGTGCGACGGCGCCACGCGCGCGTTGGAGCGTGATCAGGACCGGGAGGGCTGGTGGCGGACGGAGACCGCGGCGGGGGACGGCTCGCGGTACGGGTTCGCGGTGGACGACGGCCCCGTGCTGCCCGACCCGCGATCGCGCCGGCAGCCGGACGGCCCGGACGGGCTGAGCGCGGTCGTCGAGCACGACCGGTACGCATGGCGCACCGAGTGGGCCGGGCGCCCGCTGCCGGGCGCGGTCCTGTACGAGCTCCATGTGGGCACGTACACCCGCGAAGGCACCCTGGACGCGGCCGCCGAGCGGCTCGGACATCTGGTCGAACTGGGCGTCACCCACGTCGAGTTGATGCCACTGTGCCCCTTCCCGGGCCGGCACGGCTGGGGTTATGAGGGCGTCTCGCTGTGGGCCGTGCACGAGCCGTACGGCGGACCCGAGGCGCTGAAACGGTTCGTCGACCGGGCGCACGAACTCGGCCTCGGCGTGGTCCTGGACGTCGTGCACAACCACCTCGGTCCGTCGGGCAACTACCTGCCCGCGTTCGGCCCGTACTTCACGGACACGCACCACACGCCCTGGGGTTCCGCGGTCAACCTGGACGCCCCCGGATCGGACGAGGTGCGGGCGTTTCTGCTGGGCAGCGCGCTGGCGTGGCTGCGCGACTACCGGATCGACGGACTGCGCCTGGACGCGGTGCACGCGCTGGCGGACACGCGCGCGTGCCACTTCCTCGAGGAACTGTCGACGGCCGTGGACGCCCTCGCGGCCGACCTGGGCCGGCCGCTGTTCCTGATCGCCGAGTCCGACCTCAACGACCCTCGGCTCATCACGCCCCGGGCGCAGGGCGGGTTCGGGCTGCAGGCGCAGTGGAACGACGACTTCCATCACGCCCTGCACACCGCGCTGACCGGCGAGTCCCAGGGCTACTACGCGGACTTCGGCCGCGCTCCGCTCGCCGCGGTGGCCCGGACCCTCACCCGCGGCTACTTCCACGACGGCACGTACTCCAGCTTCCGCGGCCGGCACCACGGGCGCCCCCTGGACAACACGCGGGTGGCCGCGCACCGGCTGCTCGGCTACAGCCAGACCCATGACCAGGTGGGCAACCGCGCCCAGGGCGACCGCCTATCGGCGCTCCTCTCCCCCGGTCTGCTCGCCTGCGCGGCCGCCCTCACGCTCACCGCACCCTTCACCCCGATGCTGTTCATGGGCGAGGAGTGGGCGGCCGGTACGCCCTGGCAGTTCTTCACCGACCACACCGATCCGGAACTCGCCGAGGCGGTACGGCGGGGGAGGCGGCGGGAGTTCGCGGCGCACGGCTGGGCCGAGGAGGACGTCCCGGATCCACAGGACCCGGCGACCCGCGACCGCTCCTGCCTGGACTGGGCCGAGCTCGTGAACGAGCCCCACGCGCGCGTACTGGACTGGTACCGCAGGCTCATCGCCCTGCGGCACGAGCAGGCGGACCTGACCGATCCCGACCTCGCCGACACCAAGGTGGCCTTCGACGAGCGGGAGCGCTGGCTCGCCTTCCGCCGCGGGGACGTCCGCGTCGCCGTGAACCTCGCCAAGGAGCCGGCAGCGATCCCCCTGGGCCCCCGCCACGCGGACGTACTCGCCGCCTGGGAGCCCGTCGAGCCGCCGGGCGCGGACGGGGTGCTGCATGTGCCCGGGGAGTCGGCCGTGGTCCTGCTGCAGGCGTGAAGCGCTGCTGGGCGCTTCGCGGGCGGTGCCGCGACCGGCCGCCCATCGTCTACGAGTCCGTCACGGCGGGTCGCACCCGCCGGCGGAGCCGCACACGGATACCGCCCCGCATCCCCGGGCGCGCACGGGGGTGCCGCGTGTGCCCGGGGGCAGCCGCAGTGCTGCTGCAGGCCTGAACGGCCACCGGACGCCCCGCGGGCCGTGCCACGCTCGCCCGTCCATCGTCCGCGGACCCGTAGCGGCTGCTCACGCCCCCGCGGCGAAGGCACACGGATACCACCCCGCACCCCAGGGTGCGCACAGGGTGCCGCATCGGCCCGGGGCATCGGCCATGGTCCGCCACAGCCCTGAACGGCCGCCGGACGCCCCGCGGGCCACGCCGCGATCGGCCGTCTGCGCCTTCGTCGCGGCGGGCCGCGCCCGCCCGGCGCAGCCGCACACGGATACCGCCCCGCGCCCCAGGGGGCGCACAGGGTGCCGCATCGGCCCGGCGAGTCGGTCGTGGTCCTGCCGCAGGCCTGAACGGCCACCGGGCGCTCCGCGGGCCGTGCCAGGCTCGGCCGTCTGCGGGTCCGTCGTGGCTGGTCGCGCCCACCCCGCGGAGCCACACACCGCCCCTGGCCCCTGCAGCGGACTTGCCGACGCCGCCTAGAGCTCCTCGTCCGTGTCCTCGTCCCGGAGCTCCGTCACCCTCTCCAGGAGGATCGCCTCCCAGGCGCGGCGGAGTTGGAGCCTGAGGAGGGGCAGGGGGTCGGTGTCCTGGCCTTTGAGGTGTTCGGCCAGGCGTACGACGGTGTCGCAGCGGGCCAGCCAGAGGCCGCGGAGGCAGGGGCGGGCGGCGTAGCCGGCGAGTGTGGCGGCGCGGACGGCCGCGGGTGAGCCGACCGCGATCGCGAGGCCGGCGATGTCCTCGGCGGGGTCGCCGACGGCCGCGTCGGTCCAGTCGAGGATGCCGCGCACCCTGCCGTCGGCGCTGACCACGAGGTGCTCGCCCCTGAGGCCGTGGTGGACGAGGACGGCGGTGCCGGGCTGCGCGGCGAGCTGGACGGCGGCCTGCGGGGTGAGCTGGTGGAGGCGGACGGGGTCGAACTCGTCGGCCGTGGCGAGGCGTTCGGCGGCGCGCCCGGCGGCCCGGCGCAGCGCCTCCAGGGAGCGCGGGGCGGTGCGCGGCACGCCGAGCGTCTCGGCCTGCCGTGCGGGCACCTCGCGCAGCCCGGTGAGCACCCCCGCGAGGTCGGCCTCGCCGACGGCGGACACGTCGTACTGCTCCGCCGTCCCACCGGGCACCTTGGTGTCGAGCGTGTACGTCAGCCCGGGTGCCCACTCGCCGTGCGCCACGCTGGTCGGCACGGCGACCGGCAGATGCGGGCGTACCAGGTCGCGCAGGCGCAGTTCGCGGCGCTGGCGCAAGGCGGCCTCGCGGTCGGGGGCGAGCCTCAGCACATGGCGGGCGCCGACCCACCAGGTGGAATGCTCGCCGCCCTCGGCGACGGGCCGCACCTCGAGTCCGGCGGCGGTGGTGCCTCTTGTTGTGCCCTCCTTGATCAGAGAACTGACCAGCCGGCGGACGGTGTCCGCGGTGGGTGTCGGTGCCTGGGTCATGGTCGCGCCGTTGTCACTCGAAGGTCTGCTGGGGCTCCTGGGGTCGTTCAGTCCACTATGACCATCTCGCGGTCGGTGTTGTTGAGGCGGCGGCCGCCGTCCTCGGTGACCGTGACGATGTCCTCGATCCGCACGCCGAAGCGGCCCGGCAGATAGATCCCGGGCTCCACGGAGAAGCACATGCCGGGCACGAGGGGCTGCCGTTCGCCCTCGATCATGTACGGCGGCTCGTGCGTGGTGACGCCGATGCCGTGCCCGGTGCGGTGGATGAAGTACTCGCCGTACCCGGCCTGCGCGATGACCGCCCGGGCGGCGCGGTCGACCTCCTGGCAGGCCACGCCGGGTTTCACCGCCCTGAAGCCCGCCTCCTGGGCCTCGCGCACCAGGTCGTGCACGCGGCGCTCCTCGTCGGTGGGTTCGCCGACGTGGACGGTGCGGGAGGTGTCGGAGCCGTAGCCGTCCTTGAGGCCGCCGAAGTCGAGGACGACCATGTCGCCGCGTTCGATGACGCGCTCGCCGACCTCGTGGTGCGGGTTGGCGCCGTTCGGGCCGGAGGCGACGATGGTGAAGTCGACCTGCGAGTGGCCGAACTGCCGCAGCAGGTCGGCGAGGTCCGCGCCGACCTCGGACTCCTTGCGGCCGGCGAAGGGAACCTTGCGGATCTCCTCGAACGTTGCATCTGCGGCCGCTCCCGCGGCCGCCATCAGTTCCAGTTCCGCCGGGTCCTTGACGGCGCGGAGCATCGGCAGGGCGTCGGTGAGGGATGCGTAGTCGGTGCCGGGCAGTGCCCGCTGCAGTCCGAGCAGGTGCATCGCCCAGGCGTTGTCACTGATGCCGAAGCGGCCGGTTCCGGCGAGCAGGGCGGCGGTCGCGGCGTAGGGGTCCTTGCCGTCGGTCCAGTCGCGCAGCGCCAGGGCGGGAGCGCCGGCGGCCTGTGCGGCGTCCGGGGCCTCCAGAGTGGGGACGACAAGGACGGGGGTGCGCCCCTGGACGAGGACCAGCAAGGTGAGCCGTTCGGTGACCGCGGGGGGCGCATAGCCGGTCAGCCACACCAGGTCCGGGCCCGGCGCCACCAGCAGCCCGGAGAGACCGGCGTCGGCGGCGGCCCGCGCGGCGCGGTCCATCCGGTCCCGGTAGTCGTCGGCGGTGAAGGGCGCGCGCGTACTGCCGGTCATCCGGGCCTCCCTGAGCGGGTGAAGGGACCACAAGGGACTACGGGCAGCATCCTGCCCGCACCGCGGGAGTGGCGCGACCGGTCTGCGGGTCTTTCGGGCGCCGCGTCGGCCATGGTGTCAGCTCTCCAGGGCGAGGCGGGCGCCGAGGAGCAGCAGCACGCCCCCGGAGACCTGCTCCAGGCGCCTGCGCACCCCGGCGCGGGACAGCACGGCCCGCATCCGGCCGACGAACCACACGTACAGGCCGAAGTAGCCGACCTCGTAGACGGCCCAGAGTGCGGCGAGACCCACCATCGCGGGCAGGTGCGGGGCGCCCTGCGGCACGAACTGCGGCAGGAAGGACATGGCGAAGATCGCCGCCTTGGGGTTGGCGAGGTTGAGCAGCAGCCCGCCGCGGTAGGTGGCCCAGCCGCTCTTCTCGGCGCCCTCCCAGCCGTCCGTGGCCTGGTCGGTGCGCCGCGCCTGCCGCAGCGCCTGGATGCCGAAGCCGACCAGGACGACCGCGCCGACGATCCGCATCACCTCGTACGCCATTTCGGAGGCCGCGAGCAGCGCGGTCAGCCCGAACGCGGCGACCACGCCCCAGACGAAGACGCCGGTCTCGTTGCCGAGCACGGTCAGGAAGCCGGAGCGGCGGCTGCGCAGCGACTGCTTGATGATCAGCACCGTACTCGGGCCGGGTGAGGCGGCGATCAGGGTGCAGGCGCCGAGGAAGGCGAGAACGGTGCTCAGCATGCGGCTCATGGTGGCCCACTCCGTGGACGGGGACCAGCGATTTCCCCGCCGCGTAACGGATGCAGGACACCAGACCATCAGCAGTAATGCTTAGATGCCCTCACACCATTAGAAACCGATCCGGGGAGGCGTACGGCCGTGCTCCCGGTGCTGACCTGCCCGGGCAACCACGACAGCCGGGCGTCGGACCGTGGCCCTGCTGGGGCGGCCCGCGGCCGACGGGCGGGTCAACAGCGTGCACGTCTTCGACGAGGGCGTGGGACCTTGCCGGCACTGCTCGCCTTCCACCACCCGCCGCTCGCGCTGCACCACCCCCTGCCCGACTCCTACCAGCTGGGCGAGAGCCGCCGGCTGCGCTGATGGTCGCTCCCGGCGTGACCCGGACGCTGCGGCTGCCCCGGGAGGGCGAGCGGATCGCCGACCGGGAGGCCCCGGTCGGCCTTGCCTTTCATGTGCTGGACGACGACGGGCGGCTGACCGCTCACTTCCGGGTGGTCATGTGACGACGCCCGGGATCGCCGTCAACTGCTGGTAGCCGCCGCTTCGATGACGGACGGTCAGGGTGACGCCGTCGCCCGGGCGGGCCCGGGCGACGGCGCGTGCGAGGTCGGCGGCCGAGTCGATGCGGGTCCTGCCGAACGCGAGGATCGCGTCTCCCCGGACCAGGCCCGCCGCATAGCCCGGGCCGGGCACGTGGACGCCGACGACCAGGGCGCCCGCCTTGTACGCGTCCACGGCCTCCAGGCCCAGGGTCGCGACGGCGGGCGCCGGGGACGCGGACGCCGTCGGGGACGACGGACTGGGATGCGCCGCGGCCGACGGGCTGCCCGGGGCCTGCGCCTGGCGTTGCAGGCCGGCGAGTTTGCTCATGCCGATCACCGTGGCGCCGACGGTGCCGAGTCCTACCCCGGACAGCACAAGGACCGTTCCGACGAGCAGGCCGAACAAGGCGGCCCTGAGCCGTCGGCCGCGCCGGCGCACGGCGTGCGGGCGCCGGGCGGTGCCGGGTTCGGTGCCGCCGCCGGGCTCCCCACCCGGCATCGGCTTGGGACGCAACGCAGTCTGTTCCATGGATCGCCTCCGGCTGAAGCTCTACCCGGAGTCCCGGCGCCCGACGAGCCACGAACGGGTGAGACTGCGACGGCCCGCGGGGGTCACCCCGTGTGGCCCTCGCCGTGGCCGCCGTGTGTGCCGCCGTGGTCGAACTTCATCGCCTCCCCGGGCATCACGACGAAGGGCCGCATCATGCCCATGCCCTCGTGTTCGAGGAGGTGGCAGTGGTACATGAACCGGCCGTACACGCCGTCGAACCTCCCCATGACGCGCAGTATCTGACCGCCGGGGACCCGGAAGACGTCCTTGTAGCCACGTCTCCCGCAGGACGTCACCGGATCCGGGACGCACGACGGGCGGTACGGGCAACGGCGTGACGCACGGCGCCAGTTCGTCCGGAGCCGACGCCGTCTCCCCCGTGAAGAGTCAATGTGCGGTCATGGCGGCAGGCCGGTCCGGAAGGAAGCCGTGAGTGCGGCGGGCCAGATGGGCCGCCTTGTAACGGTCCACGGTCCGGTGCCAGTTGAGGATGCCCGCCATCCAGTTCTGCAGGTCCTTCACATAACCGTCCATCGCCTTGCGTGCCTCCTCGGAGAGCTTGAAGTCGTCGTAGACCACAGGCAGTTCGTGCGCGGTGATGTGTTCGAACTGCTGCATGCGCTGGGTCATCAGGTCGTGGACGACGGAGAGCGCGGTCGGGTAGTCGATGCCGAAGAAGTTCTGCACGACGAGGATCGCGTTGTGGATCTCCCCCTCGTACTCGATCTCCTTCTGGTAGGAGAAGACGTCGTTGATGAGGCACGCGTAGTCGATGGCGGCGTTCTCCAGGGCGCGGACGGGGCCGCTGCGGTAGACCTCGGGCGGGACCGCGGGGCCGTGGCCCATCCGGCACATGCTCAGGGTGAGGTCGGAGCCGAAGGTGGCGCGGCGCATCTCCAGGTAGTCGACCGGGTCGGGGATGCGGTTCTGCAACTGGTTGGACAGCTCCCACACCCAGCTCTCGGTCATGACGTTCACCGAGTCCTTGAGGGTGCGCCGCTGCTCGGGGGTCATCTGCGCCGTGGTGCGCGCCCAGAGGTCGGTGAGGCCGCGTTCCATGCCGTTGAGCGGGGCGGGGGCCTCCTCGCCGTCGACGGGCATGCAGTCCGCCAGGCGCCGGGTGGTCAGCCGGGCGGCGGCCAGATCACGGCGGTGGCCGTACACGAGCGGGTAGTAGTCGTCGCCGTACGTCCCCCAGGCCAGCCACTGCGAACTCAAGTCGAGTTCCTCGGGTGTCGCGTCGGGGTCGAGCCCCGCGGAGCACAGCGGCAGGTCGGCTGCGGCGAGCCTGTCCTCGTCCCAGACGCCCTCCTGGAGCATGCCCATGGCGTGCGTCCAGCCGGTGAGCCGGTGCCGGGCGCCGTCCAGGTGGGGGCTCAGTTCCACCCCGAAGGGCATGTGGAAGTCGGGCAGCAGGGACGGGCCGACCTTCTGGTACGGCACGTGCGTGTAGGCGCGCAGGCGCTCGGCGCCGGCCGCCGCGAGCAGGGCACCGACGTCCGCGGCGGAGGTGCCGGGGCCGGTCAGGCCGTGCCACGGGTGCGTGGCCTGTGCACGGGCGTTCATGTAGCGGCTGGAGCGCATGTGCCATTCGTGGCCGCCGGACTGCCAGTCCTGCAGGCCCTGGGTGTACTTGGCGACGGCGGCGACCTCGTCCGGGGTGAGGCCCTTCTCCAGGGCCAGTGCGGGCACTTCGGTGAGGGCGGTGTGCTCGAACTGGTGGAGGCGGGAGGTGAGGACGTCGTTGACGGTGTCGGCGGCCTCCTGGGTGGTGCAGTCGAAGAAGGTCTCCAGGACGAGCACGCCGTTGCTGTTCTCGCCCTCGTCCTCGACTTCCCGCTGGTAGGAGAACAGGTCGTTGCGCAGGTGGACGGCGTCGGAGAACGTCTCCATCAGCACCCTGAGCGGCCTCGACGCGGCCACGGACGCGGGCACCTCGGCGGTCGCGAACTCCACGAGCCCCGCCGACCAGGGCGCGCCGCCCACCTTGCGGCGCATCTCGATGTACTCGACGGGGTTGGCGATCCGCCCCTCGTTGATGTTGGACAGCTCCCACAGGGACTCGTTGAGCAGGTGCTCGGTCGCCACGGCGAAGCGGCGGCGCCAGTCCACCGACATCGACGGCACGGTGCGCGCCCACAGGTCGGCGAGCCCGGCCTCGACCGGGTTCTGGGGTTCCGGTACGGCAGTGGCGAGGTCGAGGGGCATGAACAAGGGCAGCCGGTCCAGGTAGGCCTTGCCGCCGACGCGGTCCTGGCTGCGCTTGAACGTCTCCAGGAAGTGGTCGTCGAAGAAGAAGACCCACACGTACCAGTCGGTGATCAGGGAGAGGGCGGGGCCGTCGCACTCGGGGTGGGTGTAGGCGCACAGAAGCCCGTAGTCGTGGGCCTCGAGGTCGGACTGCTCCCAGATCCCGGATCCCTCCAGCATGCCCATCCCACGTGCCCACTCGGTCGAATGGGCACGCGCCTCGTCGACATGCGGGTTCAGCCGTGCGGGATACGGCATGTAGAAGTGCGGGAGTTCGAAGGGCTGCTGCGTCATGGCCGGGGCCCTACCCGTGCCCTTGCGGGACCATCCGCGGGCCGGGACATGATCACACCATCGCGTGAATCGGGGGCGATCCGGGAACAGGCGGCGGCCCTAGGAGCCCCGCACCGCCCGCCCCACCTCCGCCCGCAGCGCCACGAACTCGGGCAGGCCCCGGGTGGCGATCTGGTCGCGCTTTCCGGGGAGTTCGACGGGCAGGTCGAGGACGATGCGGGAGGCGGGGGCCGGGGAGAGGACGACGACGCGGTCGCCGACGTAGACGCTCTCGTCGATGTCGTGGGTGACGAACACGATGGTGGTGCCCTCGGTGCGGTGGACCTCCAGCAGCAGGTCCTCGAGGTCCTCGCGGGTCTGGGCGTCCAGGGAGCCGAAGGGTTCGTCCATGAGCAGCAGGGAGGGGCGGCAGACCAGGGCGCGGGCGATGGCGACGCGTTGCTGCATGCCGCCGGACAGCTGCCAGGGGTGGCGGCGGCCGGCGCCGTCGAGGCCGACGCGCTCCAGGATCCGCTCGGCCTCGGCGCGGCGCTCGGCCCGCGCCAGTCCGCGGCGGCGCAGCGGGAGGGCGACGTTGTCGCGGACGGTGAGCCAGGGGAAGAGGGAACGGCCGTAGTCCTGGAAGACGACGGCGAGTTGGCCGGGTACGCCGGTGACCGGGGTTCCGTCGACGGTGACGGTGCCCTCGTGCGCGGGCTGCAGTCCCGCGACGGTGCGCAGGAGCGTGGACTTGCCGCAGCCGGACGGGCCCACGACGCACAGGAGCTGGCCGTCGGGCACGGTGAGGGTGATGTCGTGCAGGACGCGCTGGTCGCCGTAGCGCTGGCCGAGGGAGTCGAGGCGAAGCGTCATGCCGTGCTCCTTCCCGGTCCGAGGAGCCGCTTCTCGACCGCCAGCAGCGCGGCGTTGAGGAGGTAGCCGAGGACCCCGAGCAGGAGCAGTGCCGCCCATACGGTGAGCAGGTCGGAGCGGGACTGGGCGTCGGTGAGGGTGTAGCCGATGCCGTTGGCGGTGCCCGGCAGCAGTTCGGAGAACACCATGAGGATGAGGGAGAGCGAGAGGCTCAGGCGCAGGCCCGCGAAGATGCGGGGCAGGGCGGAGGGCAGGATCAGGAAGCGGAGCCGTTCGACGGGGTTCAGGCGCAGCACGGCGGCGACGTCGAGCCGCAGCGGGTCTGTGTTGCGTGCCCCTTCCGCCGTGTTGACCAGCACCGGCCAGACGGCGCTGAAGGCGATCGACGCGATCTGCATCGGTGTGCCGAAGTCGAGGACGACGACGAAGACCGGCACCAGCGCGGGCGGCGGCACGGCCCGCGCGAACTGCAGGACGGGATTGCACAGGGCGTACGCCCGGCGCGACCGTCCCACCGCGACACCCGCCGCGATCCCGGCGACGGCGGCGATCCCGAACCCGGCCGCCATCCGTCCGAGGCTCGGCAGTACGTCCCCCACGGCGGCCTCGGTGAGAAACCCGTGCCGGACCGGCCCCGAGAACCACAGCTCGTAGGTGCGGTGCGCGATGCGGCCCGGGGGCGGGAAGTACACGCTGCCGTGGGCCTGCGCGGCCACCTGCCACAGCGCGAGGGCGAGGAGAAGGACCAGCACGCGGAGGAGTACGTGGCGCAACGGCGTACTCCGGGCGGTTTCCCCCGGCCCCCGGCGTGCTGTGGTCTTCGGCCCGATCGCCTGTGTCACGGCCGCACCCCGCGCCCGTCCGCCCGCCGCTGCGGTGTCCACGGGAACAACCGGCGTTCGCACCGGACCAGGACACCGTTGATGACCAGCCCGAGGGCGCCCGCCCACACCACGCCGGCCAGCACGTCCCGGGTGCCGTCGGTGGCCAGGCCCGCCTGGGCGATGAAGATGCCGAGGCCCTCGCCGAAGCCGGAGAGAAGCTCGGTGGCCACGGCGAGGATGAGGGCGACAGCCGCCGAGATGCGGATGCCGGCGGCGATGAACGGGGCCGCACCGGGCAACTCGACCCGCAGCAGAATCGAGAGCCGGCCGAAGCCGAAGGCTCGTAGTGTGTCCTTGGCGAGCGGGTCGGTCTCGCCGAGGCCGTAGACGGTGTTGAAGAGGACGGGCCAGACCGAGGCGTAGGTGATCAGTGCGACCTTGGTCTCGGTGCCGGTGCCGAGGAGCAGCGAGACCAGGGGGATCAGCGCGACCGAGGGCAGCGGCCGCAGAAACTCCACGATCATGCGTACGGCGGAGTCGACGACCGGCACACTGCCGAGCAGCAGCCCGAGCGGGACGGCGATCGCGACGGCGAGGCCGAGCCCGAGCGCCCAGGCCCGCAGGGTGGCCCCGACCCCGTCCAGGAAGGCGCCGTCGCCCGCCAACTCGACGGCGCGGACGAGGACTTCGGAGACGGGCGGTAGATAACTGCGTCTCACGATGCCTGCCCGGCCGACCGCCTCGCAGACCCCGAAGGCCAGCACCACCCCGAGCAGACCGAGCCACAGTTCCTGATGCCGTGCGAGCCGTTCCCGCCGTGTCAGCCGCTTCACCTGGGCGTCACTTGACCAGCAGCGTCGCCGGGTCGAGGGCCTTCTTCAACAGCCCCTGCTTCTTCATGAGTTCGGTCAGCCGCCGCAGCTGTGCCGCGTCGATGGAGACCGGATACGCCGGCAGCCCGATCGACGTGGCCTGGTCCGCGGTCACCTTGGTGTACTTCGGGAGTTCTTCCCGTACGGCGGCCGGGTCCTGCGCCGCGATCTTCGAAGCGGCCTGGATGGCACGCCGGAAGGCCGCGGCCTCCTTGGGGTGATCGGCGGCGAACTTCCGCGTGGTGACATACCCGCTGATGGGCAGCGACTGGACGGGCGCCGACCCGCCGTCCAGCAGCACCCTCGCCTTCAGTTCCCCCCGGATCGCGCTGTCGAAGGGCTCCACCGCGTGCACGGCGTCCACCTGCCCGCGTTCCAGGGCGGGGCCCATCTGCGGGAAGGCGATCTGCCGGTAGTCGGGCCGGCCGACGCCCTTCGCGTCGAGGATCGCGTTGAGAGTGAGCGACTGGATGTTGTTGAGGATGTTGACGGCGACCTTCTTGCCCGCGAGGTCGGCGACGGTCCTGATGTCCGAGTCCTTCGGCACCAGGACGTCCATCATGTGTGGCGCCACCCGTACGCCCTCGGCGAGGATGCGGAGGTCGAGGGTGCCCTTCTCGTCGGCCTGCAGGAACGTCACATAGTTCGCGCTCGCGATCACATCGACCTGTCCCTTGGCCAGCGCGGGCAGTGCCTGGATGCTCTGCTGCACCGGCTGGATCCTGACGTCCAGCCCCTCCTTGGTGAACAGCCCGCGGTCCCGTGCGAGGTAGAGCGCCGCGGAGTCGGTCAACGGCAGGGCGGCCACGGTGATCTTCGTACGTCCGCCCGCGGACGCGGAACCCCCACCGCCGTCACCGCAGGCCGCGAGGAGCAGCGCCAGGGCAGCCGCGGCTGCCGCCGTTTTCCCGATTCCCGTCCGCAATCCCCGTAACGCCATGCGGCATGACTACCAGCTAATTGTCATGATCACCACACCCTGCACGGGAGGGCGCGCCCCAAAGGGGCGCGGGGCTGCATCGATCTGCGGCTCCGCCTCCTGGGCGCGACCAGCCACGACACCGTCGCAGACAAAGAGGCACCTCAGGCAAAACGTGCCGCGCTGCCTTGCCGAAGCCCCGCAGGGAACCTCACCGTGGTCGCATGCATGCGCACGAGGCCCCGCCCGTCCCGGACGTCTTCGATCCGCGGCAGTACGCCGCCGGAGTCCCCCACGCCGCCTACCGCGTCCTGCGCGACCATCACCCCGTGGCCTGGCAGGACGAGCCCGAGGTGCTGGGCTGGCCGGCCGGGCCCGGGTTCTGGGCGGTGACACGGCACGCGGACGTCGTACGCGTCCTCAAGGACTCGGCCACGTACTCCTCACACCTCGGCGCGACCCAGATCCGCGACCCCGACCCCGCCGACCTCCCCTTCATCCGGCGCATGATGCTCAATCAGGACCCGCCGCGGCACGGGCGGTTGAGGCGGCTGGTCAGCCGCGCCTTCACCCCAGGCCGCATCGACCGCTTCACGTCCGTCGCGCAGGAGCGGGCCCGGATCCTGTTCGCACAGGCGCTGGAGGCGGCCCGTACGACCGACGGCAAGGTCGACCTCGTCACCGCCGTGACCGACGACTACGCCCTGCTCAACCTCGCCGACCTGCTCGGCGTCCCCGACGGTGACCGCGGCCTGCTGCTGCACTGGACGCAGCGGGTCATCGGCTACCAGGACCCGGACGAGGCCGGCACCCCCGTGCTCGACGCGGACGGCAAACCGGTCAACCCCCGCTCCCCAGCGATGCTCCGGGACATGTTCGCCTACGCCCAGCAGCTCGCCGCGCACAAGCGCCGCCACCCCGCCGACGACGTGATGACGACGCTCGCCCAGGACCCCGAACTCGACGACGCCGAACTGGAGATGTTCTTCTTCCTGCTCACCGTCGCGGGCAACGACACCGTCCGCAGCGCCGCCCCCGGTGGCCTGCTGATCCTGGCCGATCACCCGGAGGCGTACGAGCTCCTGCGCGCCCGAAAGGCCGAACTGCCCCTTGCCGTCGATGAGTTGCTACGACGCCACCCGCCCGTCCTCACCTTCCGCCGCACCGCCGCCCGCAACACCGAGCTGGCGGGGCGGCGCATCAGTGCGGGCGACAAGGTGGTCGTCTTCCATGCCTCCGCGAACCACGATGAAAGGGTCTTCGCCGCACCGGACCGCCTCGACCTGTCCCGTACGCCGAACCCGCACGTCTCCTTCGGGGACGGTCCGCATGTCTGCCTGGGCGCGCACTTCGCCCGGTTGCAGCTGGGGGTGCTGTACGGGGAGGCGCTGCGGGCCCTGCCGGTCCTGCGCCCGGCGGGGCCCGCCAGGCGGCTGACGTCCAACTTCATCAACGGGATCAAGTCGCTGCCGGTGCGGGTGGACTGAGTTCGAATACAGGCCCTCACGTGCGCACTTGGATCAGCGCGTGGGTGCCGCCGGTCCGCCAACGCTGCCCCTCGGCCGCCACGAGCGCGGCCTCGGTGTCGGGGTCCAGGCCGGTGATCACGTCGGACTTCAGGGTGCGCAGGGCGGCGACCGGGCCGGGGAAGTGGGAGGTGACGTCCGCGAAGGGCGTGGTCGGGGCCCACAGCCGATCTCCCACGAGGCGGCGGTAGTTGAGGTCGCCCTTCACGAGGGTCAGCGCGGCCGTGGCGAGTTCCGCGCGGAGGTCGCCCGGCATGTCCGCGTACGGCAGCGGTGCCGCGGAGAAGGGGTGGGCACGGAGGCTGAGCCGGCCGTCGGTCATCGCCGACCACAGGATGCGGCCGTACTCGACGGCTGCGCCCCGCGCCCCGGCCAGTCTCCTCAGCGCGTCGAGCACATCGGCTGTCGTCGCGTCGGAGACGTAGTACGGGTACGGCTTGATGTGCAGGACGGCACGCCCGATGCGCCCGCGTTCCAGGAGGTGGGCGATGAGGAGCAGGTCCGGGATGAGTTCGCGGCCCGCGTTGTCCGCGATGAGGCAGAGCGTGCCCGCGCCGGACCGTGGGAGCAGCGACCAGAGGGTCTCGCTGTCGTCGGCGACCAGACCCGGGGCGGTGTCCGCGGTGCCGGCGTCGGAGGCGGACAGGCGAAAGCCGAGGTCGGCGCGGTTGCCCCACAGGGAGCCGTGCAGCAGGGCGCGGTCCTGGTCGTCGGCGGACAGGGCGTCGAGGGCGGCCAGTTCCTCGTCCGTCTCCGGAGAGTCGAGCTCGGCCAGCTTGAAAGGGCGGAACGGATCGATGCCTTGCCAGGGCCCGGGGCCGAAATAGCCCACGGCGTCGAGGAGTTGGCGGTAGAAGTAACTCTCCGACCAGAGCCAGGGGATGTCGTACCAGGAACGGCCGGCGTACCGGGCCAGGCCCCACGCCGCCCAGCGGTCCCGGTCGTGCGCCTCGGCGGGGAGCGGTTCCACGACGCCCTTGGTGCAGCTCGCCAGGAGCGCGTCGAGAGCGCGGTGCTGTGCGGGGCCGTAGGGGAACGCCTCCCGGACCTGCCGGATGATCGCGGGGTGCCGCTCGGCGAGCACGCTGTGGGGGAAGGACCCCGGCTCGTTGCCGAGGATCAAGGGCGCGGACGGGCTGTGGGGCATGCGCCCACCCTAAGCGGGCCGAGCGAGTCCACTCCGGTTGCCTGCGCCGAAAGGGCCGCGCGACCGTACCGATCTGCGGCTCCCCCGGACGACCGCCCCTGAAGGGCGCGGGGCTGTATCGATCTGCGGCTCCGCCACGCGGCCGCAACAAACCACGACGACGCAGCAGACAAGCGCCCCTTCAGGGGCGCGGGGAACTGCGCGACAGACCACGACGGCGCCGCAGACGACCGACAACGACCGCCGTCCGACGACCGAAGACGACCGCCGTCCGACGACCGACGCCGTCCGGCGTCCATCGCACCCCACGGCCGAGCCGCACGTCGGCACCTCAGGCGGAGCGCTCCCGCTCCAGCCGGGCGACGAGGCTCACATAGCGGGCGCGGCGGGTCACCGGGACCAGGCCGCGGATCGCCAAGTGCCACATCTCGGCCAGTCTGCGGGGCTGGTGGGCGACGGGTTCGAGGGAGCGACCGACGACGCGGGTGCCGACGAAGAAGCTGACGAGGGAGTGGGCGACGGCGTCGACATCGATGTCCGGGTGGACGTCGGACTCCTTGACGGCGCCGAGGAGTTTGCGAGTGGCGATGTCCCGCCATTCGGTGAAGGGGTGCTGCAGGGGCGGCCGCACGGCGACTTCGCCGGCGGCGAGCCGGAGCCCCGCCCGGGGTATCGGGCCTTCGACGGAGAGCCGGGCGATGCCGAAGGTGATGCGCATCAGCGTTTCGAGCGAGGAGTAGCCTTTGCCGTCCAGGTCCTTCGTCACCTCGTGCGATGCCTTGGACTGCAGCTCCATGATGGCGTGGGCGAGGTCCTCCTTGGCCGCGAAGTGGAAGTAGAGGGCGCCCTTGGTGACTTGGGCATGTTCCACGATGTCGCTCAACCTGGTCGATTCGTAGCCGCAGCGGTCGAACAGGTCTGCTGCGGCCGTGATGATCGTCGCGCGGGTCTGCTCGGCGCGTAACTGCCTCGCCATCGACTGAACACTCCTGGGACGTAAACGGGCCGGACTGGCTGTTTCTTTCACTCCCAGTGCACGATATCTCACCGTGCGGCGGCGCCGGCTTCGCACCCGAAGACCGTCGGCTCGCCCCGGGGACCCGCGGACCCCCTGACCCGTCCCGGCCTCGTCGGCCACCTCGGTCCAGATGGGTCTGTCCAGCTCAGCATAGCGACGGAAGGCCGCACAGAAGGACCCACCCCCGGTCGGCCCGACGGCCCGGAGGCGGGCGCCCTGCCGGGCCGCCCACAGGAACAGCATGCCAGGAACGTGATCGAGCGGCTCGAAGAAAACAGGCTGGACGGTATCTATCCGCAGCTGCCAGTGGCGGAGACGAACGGTCTCCGCGATGAGCAGCGGCTCATACGGCGACCAGTGAGGCGACACGTGTAACCGGTGAGTCCGGGGCCACTGCGCAACCAGCGCGAACCGGTCGGGACCGGTGCGCACCCAGCCGGTGAGAAACGTTTCCGCTGCGGCGGGGCGGTGAACGAGCTGACGAGGCACGGTGGCCGTCAAGGCAGGTCGAGGCATGGTCGGTTGGAGCATGTCCCTCTTTCGGTCCCCTGGAAACGGATGACAGACCAGACGGCGAGGTGCCCGTCCCGGCGACTGCCAGAGTACGAGGCGACCGGTTGGTCTTCAATGTGACCGGGGTGGCTCCGAGGGGCGTACGGCGCAGGTGAACGGTCAAGGTTCAAGGACACGTTCGCGCCGGACCACTGTCGAACGTCAACTGCTGAACGCGGCGGGCCGGTCGCCCGTACTTCACGGGAGCACATCGTTCCACGCCGGCCGAGGAGACGTTCCGGATGCCCCGGATGACCGCACACCGCACCGCCCTGGCGGCCGCGCTCGTGACCTCGTTCCTGCTGCCTCTGTGGGCGGCGGGCCCAGCGCAGGCGCACGGCGCCCCCACGGATCCGGTCAGCAGGGCCTACGCCTGCTCGCCCGACGGCGGCAGCGACGCGCAGTCGGCGGCGTGCAAGGCGGCCGTCGCCGCGAACGGCGCCCCCTTCACCTTCTGGGACAACCTGCGGGTCGCGGACGTGGGCGGCAGGGACCGGCAGGTCATCCCCGACGGAAAGCTGTGCAGCGGGGGCCTGGCCGCCTACAAGGGCCTCGACCTCGCCCGCTCCGACTGGCCCTCGACGACCCTGAAGCCGGGCGCGGCCCTGACGATGAAATACGCCTCGACGATCCCGCACACCGGCACGTTCAAGCTCTACCTCACCAAGCCAGGCTACGACCCGAGGAAGCCGCTGACCTGGGCCGAGCTGCCGGAGCAGCCGTTCGCCTCGGTCAAGGACCCGGCCCTGACGAACGGCGCGTACCGCATCACCGCGAAGCTGCCGTCCGACCGGCGAGGGCACCACGTGCTCTACACCATCTGGCAGAACAGCAGCACCACGGACACGTACTACTCGTGCTCCGACGTGGTGTTCGGGACGGCCGGGAACGGCGGTACGGCAGCATCGGCGCCGACGTCCGCGGGCGATGCCGGGAAGAGCGCGAGCAGCAGCCCCACGGCCACGCCCGAACCCCGTACGACTCCGTCCCGTACGGCCGCGGCGGCGACTTCACGGCAGGGCTCCACCGAGCCCGACAGCACGCCGGTGGCCTCGACCTCCACCGCCGGCTCGGGCCCGTCCGCGCCCATGCTGGCGGGCGGCGCCGCTGCGGTGCTGGTGCTCACCGGCGGCGCCGCCCTGGCGCTGCGTCTGCGTCGACGCTGAACTACGCCTGCTTGAGGATCAGTTGACGTAGACGGTGGCGCCGTTGTCGGTCACCGGGGCGTACTTGGCGGTGAAGTAGCCGCTGCTGAAGCAGAGCGACGAACCGGACACCTTGGTGAACTGCTGGTTGGTGAAGTTGATGCTGGCGTCGCTGTTGCTCGTCGTGCCGGTCAGGCTGGGAGCCTGGTAGACGCAGGTGATGGAGCCCAGCAGGGTCTTCAGCTTGACCGTGGTCTGGATGGTGGAGCCGCTCGCCGGGGTCACGGTGAGCGTGCCGTCGGAGGCCACGGCGGTGGTGTACGGCAGGTTGTCGACCGTGATGCTGGTGACGCCCGTCACGCCGAAGACATTGCTGGTGCAGCTGCTGCTGTCGAAGGTCTGCGCGCCGACCGACTCGGTGGCCGTGCCCGGCGCTGCGGGGTTGTCCGCGACCGTGGCGGTGAAGGTCGAGGACTTGCAGCTCACGCCGCTGGTGCCGGTCGCGCTGGAGTAGAGGGTGGCGTTGGTGCCGCTGGCCAGGGGCGCGGTGAGGACGTCGCCGACCGCGACGGCGGTGCCGCCGGTCGAACCGGTGGTCAGGACGGGGGTGTCGGCCGCCGAGGCCGGGACGGCCGCGGGGATCGAGAGTGCGGCGACGGTGCCGACCAGGGTGAGGAGGGTGCGAGTGCGCATGCGGACGTACCTCTTTCTTGTGCGGGTTCGAGGGTTGGGGGGCTTCCGATGTGGCGCGGGGAAGGTGGGGGGACGCCGGTCGGCGTCCGCCAATGCCGGACCGTGACGCCTTCTCCGTACGTCACGGACCGGCAACGACGTCCGGCCGGTGACCGGCCGCAGACCCTGGGGGTGGGCCTGCGGCCGGGCCGGGCGGAAGCGACGGCCTGGAGCGGACCAGGGGGAAGTGCCCTTACCGGGCCGTCTGGGGGGATCTCGGGCTGTGAAGGGCCCGTGCGGACATGAGGGGTCCGGGAGACGCGGACGGTGCCGCGTGGCTGGATCCGGCGCCACGGATCTGGGGGAAGCCAGGGGCAGTTGTAGACCTGAGTGTCAGTCAACGTCAAGGCGGGGCAGGTTAGTTGACGATCATTCAAGAGTGCGGTGAAACCCGCGGGACCTGCTGAGCCACAGGTGGGGCACAACCAACACCCTTTTTTCACAACTCCCTTGACCCTTGAAAGTAACCACGGGTAACTTCCTCGCTGGCTACTGCGGAGTACGAGAAAGCCCTTCCACCCGCCGGGAGTTTGGGAGGAGGCGTGCGTCTGCAGCCGCTGTCCGCGCCAGGACAACGCGCCGATGATGCCCAACCCGCACTGACTATGCACATGGGAGCAGAAATGGCCTCGTCCGCCGAACTCACCACAGGGAACCCGGAAAGCGGTTCCTCGCCCGACCCCGCAAGACGCGGGCGGGTCCGGCTGCGCCGCGCCGCCGTGATGGCGGTCCCGGCCGTCGCGATCGCGGCCGGCCTCGCGATCATGACCGGCGAGGGGGCGCTGGGGGTCTCGTTCTCGATCTCCGGAATGCCCTTCACGGTGACCGCCAAGTCGCTCGACGGTACCGGCTTCGAGCAGTTCGGCGCGCTCGACAGCATGATCGACAACAGCCCCAACGCGGGCGACACCGGCGGTCAGGTGCTGGTCGTCACCTCCGCCATCAAGAGCGCGACACTGGACAGTCTGTGCCAGAGCGTCGACCTGGGTGGCACCAACCTGCTGATCAAGGCGGGCAGCGGCTCGTCGAAGGTGCAGGCGACCGACCTCACGACTGACTCGACCCAGCTGACCGGCGACGCCGCCTTCAAGAACATCGAGATCGGCAACGACGCGAGCACACTCAACAAGGCCGGTGTCAAGGGACCGGCGGGCGTCTTCAGCCAGCAGGCCGACACGGTGCACATCGACAACCTGCGGCAGACCAACTATGCGACGACGGCCGGGGTGTTCAAGCTGCCGGGCCTGAAACTCAGCTTCAGCGACTCGGGTTGCTGATGTCGGACAGTCCGAAGCAAGGCGCGCGGCCCGCTTTTCGTGAGTGGCGGGCCCGCCGTCCGTTCTGGGGCGGGCTGCTGCTCGCCCTGGGCGGGGCGGAGATCCTGCTCACCGAGAAGGCCTCACTGAAGGTCATCCTGCACTCCGGCGCGCAGACCCTGGCCGGCTACCTGCTGCCCACCGTGATGCTGCTGTGCGGACTGCTGGTCCTTTTCAACCCCACGCAGCGCCTGTTCTACTCGATCATCGGCGTGCTGGCCTCCCTGGCCACCTGGCTCACCTCGAACCTGGGCGGCTTTTTCTTCGGCCTGCTCCTGGGTGCCGTCGGCAGTTGCCTCGCCTTCGGCTGGCTGCCGGACCAGGAGCCGCGGGTCAGCCGCCGGAAACGCAAGAAAGAGGCGCGCGCCCTGGAGGCCGTACAGCCGTGAGCCGTGCGGCCTGCGAGCCGCACCGCCACAAGCACCGCAGCCCGCACCGGCCGGCCCGTCTCGGGGCCGGCCGGCGGGCGGGTCGCCGTCGCGCGGTGGTCAGATGCCCAGTACGGCGCGGGCGGTGAGGAAGTAGATGACCAGGCCGGTGGCGTCCACCAGGGTCGTGACCATCGGGGCCGAGACCACCGCCGGATCGATGCCCAGGCGCTTGGCCAGCAGGGGCATGGTGCCGCCCACGGTCGCCGCCCAGCCGCAGATGATGACCAGCGCCACGCCGACCACGACGGCGATGTGCACGCCCACGAACAGGGTGCCGAGTACCAGTCCGAGCAGGGCCAGGATCGAGCCGAGCACCAAGCCCACCCGGCATTCCCGCCACACCACCGCGGGCAGGTCCGACACCCGCACCTCCCCCACGGCCAGCGCACGCACGGCCGCGGTCGCCGCCTGCGCGCCGGCGTTGCCGCCGGTGCCGATCAACAGCGGGATGAACGTGGCGAGTTGGGTGACCTTCTCGAGCGTGCTCTCGAAGGCCTCGGTCACGGTGACCGTCAGCGTCGCGGCGAGCAGCAGGAGCAGCAGCCACACCACCCGGTAGCGGGCGAGCCGCCAGACGGTGGCCGCCATGTAGTGCCCCGTCCACGGCTCGGAGCCGGACTGCCGGGCCACGTCCTCGGTGTCCGCGTCCTCGATCACCTCGACGGCGTCGTCGATGGTGAGCAGCCCGACGAGCCGCTCCTCGCCGTCGACGACGGGCAGGGCGAGCGCGTCGGTCTCCCGCATCAGCCGCGCCGCCTGCTCGGCGGGGTCGTCGGCGTGCGCCCGCGCGCCGGAGACGTCGACGTGGGCGGCGATGTGGTCCTCGGGCGGGCTGAGCACCAGATCGCGCAGGGCCACCACACCGGTCAGCCGGCGCTCCCGGTCGACCACCGGGAGGGTGTAGACGGTGTCGGCGCCGGCGCCGTCGTCGCGGACCCGCTCAAGTGCTTGACGTACCGTCAAGTCCCCATCGAGCACGATCACTTGTGTCGTCATGCTGCGGCCCACCGAGCCTTGCGGACAGTCGATCCGGGGCAGGTCGTGGCGCTGCTGGGGGTGGCGGAGCTCGCTGGGCAGCTGGGTGTACGTCATGGCAGGGTCACCTCGGCAGAACGGCGGGACGGTTGGCTGCTGCTCGAAGGCGCGCACCGGAGCCGTCGCCGAGGGACGGAGGGTCAGCCGTGAGCCGTCACGGCGCCCCCGGGCAAAGGGCTGCGGTACGCGGGGGCTGACTGGGAGGTTCGCTCTGCACGGCGAACCACCTCCCTCCGCTACGGAGCTCTCGGGCCGACAGGCAGATCGTGCTCACCGTGTCGCGCGAACGCGAGCCACGGGGACGATCTGCGGGTTTTCTTCCACGCCGGACGGGGCGGCTGAAGGAAGCGTGCAGCTGATCGCGTACCGCCCCGGCGGACCGGGGGATTGCCCGCCGGGGCGGTCCGCCTCCGTCAGGCGTGCTGCACCAGTGCGAAGGTCACGCCTGACGGGTCCTCGAGCACGGCGACGCGTCCGACGCCGGGCAGTTCGGTGGGGGCGGTCACGACCTTGCCGCCCAGGACGGACGCCGTGACGGCCGCGCCGTCGATGTCCTCGACGCCGAAGTGCAGGGTCCAGCCGGCCGCGCCCTCGGGGCCGCTGGTGATACCGCCGAAGTCCGCGACGCCGCCGACGAACCTCAGGTGCGCGGCGGCGCCCCCGGCCTCGCCGGGCACGGCGGACGTCCAGCCGAAGACCTGGGCGTAGAACGCCTTGGCACCGTCGATGTCCGGGCTGCTGAGCCCGTACCAGGCCGCGGTGCCGGGCTCCCGCACCAGGCCGGAACCGATGTGCTTGTCCGGCTCCCAGGCGCCGAAGACCGCGCCGTCGGGCGCGTGGTAGACGGCGGCGGTGCCGGCCGGCCCCACCTTGGCGGGCGGGCTCACCACCCGGCCGCCGGCTTCCTCGACCGCCTTGGTCGTCGCGTCCAGGTCGTCCGACATGAAGTAGACGCTCCAGCCGGCCGAGTGCTCCTGGCCCTCCCGCAGCGCGACCGCACCCACGATCTTCTCTCCGCCCAGCGTGAAGTTCACGTATCCGCTGGGCAGTTCGAGGGCCTCCCAGCCGAAGAGGGAGCCGTAGAAGGTGCGGGCGGCGGGGACGTCGGTGGTGTCGAGGTCCGCCCAGCAGGGGGCGCCGGCCGGGTGACGAGAGATCTTCATCGGTTCTCCTGGGGTCGCAGCGACTGATCTTCGACCAGCGTGGCCGCGCGCCCGGAGCGACTCCAGCCGGCGCCGGCAACTCGCGGATTCCTTCCATGGGCCGGACGGTTCACGGCGATTTCGTGCACTGCGATCGACCGGGCGACCTCTTCGGGCCTACGGCCGTCGGTCGGTACGACGGCGTCGGCGACCTCCTCGTAGAGGTGCCGCCGGGCCTCCATGAGCGCGCGCCATCGTCTGTGCGGGTCGGCGGCGAGGAGGGGGCGCGCGAAGTCCAGGTCGAGGCGTTCGACGGCCTCTTCAGCAGTCATCGAGAGGTAGACCACGCGGTGCCCGGCCAGTAGCGCCCGCGTGTCCGCGTCCAGGATGGAGCCGCCGCCCAGGGCGAGGACACCGTCGTGCTCGGCCAGCGCCTTGTGCACGGCGGCCTTCTCGATCGCCCGGAAGACCGGCTCACCCTCATCGACGAAGATCTCCGCGATCGAACGGCCCTGCTCGGCCACGATGTCGTCGTCCGTGTCCCGGTAGCCGACCCTGAGCCGCTCGGCCAGCAACCTGCCGACGGTGGACTTGCCCACACCCATCGGACCGACCAGCACCACCTCAGGCGCGGTCACCGGATGGCCAGGTTGTCGAGGTAGGACTGCACATTACGGCGGGTCTCGGCCACGCTGTCGCCCCCGAACTTCTCCGCCACCGCATCCGCCAGCACCAGGGCGACCATCGCCTCCGCGACGATGCCCGCCGCCGGCACCGCGGAGACATCGGAGCGCTGGTGGTGGGCCTGGGTCGCCTCACCGGTCGTGACGTCCACGGTCTGCAGCGCCCGCGGCACGGTCGCGATGGGCTTCATCGCCGCCCGCACCCGCAGCAGCTCACCCGTGGTCAGGCCACCCTCCGTGCCGCCCGAGCGGCCAGAGGTACGCCGGATGCCCTCGGGCGTGCCCACGATCTCGTCATGCGCCTTGGAACCGGGCACCCGGGCCAGCTCGAACCCGTCACCGACCTCCACGCCCTTGATCGCCTGGATGCCCATCAACGCTCCGGCCAGGCGGGCGTCCAGCCGGCGGTCCCAGTGCACATGCGAGCCAAGGCCCACGGGCACGCCGTACGCGAGGATCTCCACCACCCCGCCCAGGGTGTCACCGTCCTTGTGAGCCTGGTCGACCTCCGCGACCATCGCCTTCGACGCATCCGCGTCCAGGCACCGCAGCGGATCCGCGTCCAGCTTCTCCACGTCGGCAGGCGTCGGGTACACCCCTTGCGGGGCCTTCACGGAGCACAGCTCGACGACATGGCTGACGATCTCGATGCCCGCCGTCTCCTTCAGGTACGACCGCGCCACCGCCCCCAGCGCCACCCGGGCCGCCGTCTCCCGCGCCGAGGCACGCTCCAGGACCGGGCGGGCCTCGTCGAAGCCGTACTTCTGCATGCCCGCCAGATCCGCGTGGCCGGGACGCGGACGGGTCAGCGGGGCATTGCGGGCCAGCCCCGCCAGGACCTCCGGGTCGACCGGGTCGGCCGCCATCACCTGCTCCCACTTCGGCCACTCCGTGTTGCCCACCATGACCGCCACCGGGGAACCGAGGGTGAGGCCGTGCCGGACGCCGCCGAGGAAGGTGGCCTCGTCACGCTCGAACTTCATCCGCGCACCGCGTCCATGACCGAGCCGGCGCCTGGCCAGGTGATCCGCCACCATCTCCGTGGTGATCGGCACACCGGCGGGAAGACCCTCCAGCGTCGCCACGAGTGCGGGACCGTGGGACTCCCCCGCGGTCAGCCAGCGCAACCTGCTCACGGGCGGGCCTCCGGCAGACGCAGGCCACGGTGGATGTCCATGGCGGCGGACGAGTGGTTGAGGGTGATGTAGTGCAGGCCGGGGGCGCCCTCGTCGAGGAGGCGCTGGGCGAGACCGGTGGCGTGGTCCACTCCGATGCGGTGGGACAGGGCCGGGTCGTACTGTGCGGTGCACAGGAGCAGCGCGAGGTCGTCCGGGAAGGTCGCGTTGCTCAGGCGGGCGAAGCGGGCGATCTGCTCGCAGCCGGTCGCGGGCATGATCCCGGGGATGACCGGGGTGTGGCATCCGGCGGCGGCCAGCCGGTCGCGCAGCCGGAGGTAGTCCTCGGCGCGGAAGAACATCTGGGTGATGGCGTAGTCCGCGCCGGCCCGGCACTTGGTGACGAAGTGCCGGATGTCGGTGTCCCAGTCGGGTGAGCGGGGGTGTCGTTCGGGGAACGCGGCGACGCCGACGGAGAAGGCGCCGCAGGAACGGATGAGCTCGACGAGTTCGGCCGCGTACCGCACGCCCCGGGGGTGCGGGGTCCAGGGCCCCTGCGGGTCGCCCGGCGGATCGCCGCGCAGGGCGAGGACGTCACGGATGCCGGCGTCGGCGTACCGGCCGATGATCGAACGGAGTTCGGCGACGGAGTGACCGACGGCGGTGAGGTGGGCCACCGGGCGCAGGGTGGTGTCCTCGGCGATGCGCCGGGTGACCTCGGTCGTGCGCTCGCGGGAGGTGCCGCCGGCGCCGTAGGTGACGGACACGAAAGACGGGTTGAGGGTCTCGACGCGGCGCAGCGCGCTCCACAGGGCCCGCTGCCCCTTGCCGGTCTTCGGCGGGAAGAACTCGAAGGAGTACGAGCGGTGGCCGGACGCGATGAGTTCGGCGGGGCCCCTGAGGGTCCGCTCGGCCACCGGTGCGTGGACCGTCATGTCGGGTCGCCTCCTGAGGGGACCAGGGCGCGGGGCGCGGTGTAGGTCTGGGTGCCGACGCTGGACAGGGCGAGCGTGGCCAGTTCCGAGCCGAGCCGCGCGCATGCGGGGGTGTCGAGGCCCGCGGTCAGGGCGGCGAGGTATCCGGCGCGGAAGGCGTCGCCGACGCCGGTCGGGTCGGTGGCCTGGTCGGTGGGGACCGCGGGGATGTCCAGCGGCGGGTCTCCGGCGCGCTCGACGCGGCTGCCCTTCTCGCCGAGGGTCGTGACCCAGGTGCCCACCCGGCGCAGGACGTCGGCGCGGGTCCAGCCCGACTTGGCGAGCAGCAGGGCGTGTTCGTACTCGTTGGTGAACAGATGGTCCGCGCCTTCGACGAGTTCGCGGATCTGGTGCCCGTCGAGCCGGGCGAGCTGCTGGGACGGGTCGGCGGCGAAGGGAATGCCGTGGGTGCGGCACGCGCGGGTGTGCTTGAGCATCGCCGCCGGGTCGTCGGCGCCGATCAGCACCAGGTCGGCGGGGGCCTTGCGCAGGACGTCGACGAGGTCGACGTTCCGGGCCTCGGTCATGGCGCCCGGATAGAACGAGGCGATCTGGTTGCCGTCCGGGTCGGTGGTGCACAGGAAGCGGGCGGTGTGCCGGGTGCGGGAGACATGAACGCCACAGACGTCCACGCCGAGTGCGGCCAGTCGCTCGCCGTACGGGGCGAAGTCCGCGCCCACAGCGCCCACCAGCAGTGGCCGGTGGCCGAGTTGCGCCAGGCCGTAGGCGATGTTGGCGGCCACTCCACCGTCGCGGATCTCCAGGGTGTCGACCAGGAAGGACAGCGAGACGTGGTCGAGGCGGTCGGCGAGCAGTTGATCGGTGATGCGGCCGGGGAAGGTCATCAGATGGTCGGTGGCGATGGAGCCGGTGACGGCGATCCGCATGTCAGGCCCCCGCCGCGAGCCGCAGCGCGTCCACGCGGTCCGTCTTCTCCCAGGTGAAGTCGGGCAGTTCACGGCCGAAGTGGCCGTAGGCCGCCGTCTCGGCGTAGATCGGGCGCAGCAGGTCGAGGTCGCGGATGATCGCGGCCGGGCGGAGGTCGAAGACCTCCCGGATGGCGTGTTCGATCGCGGTCTGCGGTACGGCTGCGGTGCCGAAGGTCTCGACGAACAGGCCGACGGGCTCCGCCTTGCCGATCGCGTACGCCACCTGCACCTCGCAGCGGCGGGCGAGCTGGGCGGCGACGACGTTCTTGGCGACCCAGCGCATCGCGTACGCCGCCGAACGGTCCACCTTGGAGGGGTCCTTGCCGGAGAAGGCGCCGCCGCCGTGGCGGGCCATACCGCCGTACGTGTCGATGATGATCTTGCGGCCGGTGAGGCCGGCGTCGCCCATCGGGCCGCCGACCTCGAAGCGGCCGGTCGGGTTGACCAGCAGGCGGTGGCCCTCGGTGTCCAGCTTGATGCCGTCGTCGGCCAGCCGGGCCAGTTCGTGCTCGACGACATGGGTACGGATGGCGGGGGCGAGCAGGCCGTCGAGGTCGACGTCGGCGGCGTGCTGCGCGGAGACGACGACCGTGTCCAGACGGGCCGCGCGGCTGCCCAGGTACTCGATGGTGACCTGGGTCTTGCCGTCGGGGCGCAGAGAGGGGACGAGGCCCTCCTTGCGCACCTGGGAGAGCCGGTGGGCGAGGCGGTGAGCCAGCTGGATGGGCAGCGGCATGAGTTCGGGCGTCTCGTCGCAGGCGTACCCGAACATCAGCCCCTGGTCGCCCGCGCCACCGGTGTCGACGCCCTGCGCGATGTCCGGGGACTGTGCGCCGATCGACACGGACACCCCGCAGGAGCGTCCGTCGAAGCCCTTGTGGGAGGCGTCGTAGCCGATGTCGAGGATCGCCTCCCGGACCAGCGCGGGGATGTCCGCGTAGGCCGTGGTGGTGACCTCTCCCGCAAGGTGCACCTGCCCGGTGGTGATCAGGGTCTCGACGGCGACCCGGGCGCGCGGGTCGTCCCTGAGCAGGGCGTCGAGCACGGTGTCGCTGATCCGGTCGGCGATCTTGTCGGGGTGTCCCTCGGTCACGGATTCCGAGGTGAACAGGCGGCGGGACATGGCTCTCCCTGGGGTCGCAGCGGCTGCTGGCTGATGAAGGGCGTGAAGCGGGGCCGGGGGGCTCCCGGGGGATGGGAGCCCTCCGGCCCGGTCAAGGGGCGGCGGGCTTGAGGGCCCTGGCGAGGCGGACCACGCGGTCGGCCTGGACGCGGGCCGCGTTGCGGGTGAGGTCGCCGACCGGGGTGGTGCCGCCCGCGTCGTGGTGGGCGGTGCCGTAGGGGTTGCCGTCGGCGAACTTGTCCGGGTGGGTGAAGCCGGGGGCGACGACGATGCCCCCGAAGTGGTGGAAGGACTGCATGAGGGCGAGCAGCGTGGACTCGTTGCCGCCGTGCGGGCTGCCGGTGGAGGTGAAGGCGCTGTAGACCTTGTCGGCCAGCTCGCCCTTCTTCCAGGCCGGGCCGAGGGTGTCGAGGAACTGCTTGAGCTGGGCGGCGACATTGCCGAACCGGGTCGGCGAGCCCATCAGGACGGCGTCGGCCCACACCACGTCCTCGACGGCCGCGAGGGGGATGTCGGCGGTTGCCGCCGCGTGGGCCGCCCAGGCGGGCTGGGCGGCGACGACCTCCGGCGGAGCCAGCTCGGCGACCCGGCGCAGCCGGACCTCGGCACCGGCCTTCTCGGCGGTTTCGGCGAGTTCGCGGGCGATGTCCGCGACATGGCCGGTGGCGGAGTAGTAGACGACGGCGAGCTTCACGGTCACGTCCATGCCGGCCTCACCAGTCCGCAAGGTGCAGGGAGAGCAGCGGGTCCGGCACGTCGAGCGCGGTGGCCGGGTGGGTGAACGTGCGGTCGTAGTAGACGAGGGGGGTGCGGTCGTCGTCCACGTGGGTGTCGAGGACGCGGCCGACGAGGATGCTGTGGTCGCCGCCGTCGTGCAGGGCGTGCAGGGCGCAGGCGACACGGACACACGCGTCCGGGACACCGGGCAGGCCCAGTTCGCACGGTACGACGTCGCCCTCGGCGTCCCCTTCGGCGAACCGGTCGATGCCCGAGCGGGCGAAGCGGCGGGCGAGGTGGTCCTGGCCGTGCGCGAGCAGGTTGACCAGGAAACGGTCGGCACTCGCGAACGCCGGGTGTGTGCTGGCGGTGCGGTTCAGGCAGACCAGCACGAGGGGCGGGTCGAGGGACAGGGAGGTGAAGGAGGTCGCGGTGAACCCCCAGCGCCGTCCGGTGCCGTCGACGGTCGTCACGACGGTCACCGGCCCGGGAACCCGGGACATGGCGCGGGTCAGGGCGGTGCCGATCGGGGCAGCCATGTGATCACTCTCCGGTGTGGCGGCGGTCAGGACGGGAAACGGCCGGGGCTCGGCCGCGGACGTCACGGTCAGGACGGGAAGCGACCGGCCCCCGGCGCCGGACGTGGCGCGCAGTACGGGAAGCGGACGGCGTTCGGCCGCGGAGGGGCCGGTCACGGCTGGAGGTGGCTGGTGGACCAGCCGTGGTCGTGGCGGTCGTAGCGGAGCCTGCGGTGCAGCCGGTCGGAGTCGGCGGACCAGAACTCCACGGCGACCGGGGCGAGCAGATAGCCCACATAGCGGGCGGGGCGGGGCAGGGCGGTGCCGGGGGCGGCCAGGCGGTCGGCCTCGGCACGGAGAGCGGCGGCGTCGCGCAGGGGTTCGCTCTGCCGGGAGGCCGCGGACATGGCGTGCATGGGGATCGGGCGGCCGTACCACAGGGCGTCGGAGGCGGCCTCGCTCAGCTGCGAGACGGGACCGGAGAGGATGAGCTGCTGCCCGGTCTCGCGCCAGTAGAGCAGCCCCGAGGCCCAGCCGGTGGCGGCCATCTCGCGGCCCTTCTGGCTGGTGGCGTGGCTGGCGAAGACCAGACCCCGGTCGTTGATGCCGCTGATGGAGACGATGCGGTTGGAGGCGCGTCCTTGGCTGTCGGCGGTGGCCAAGGCCAGCGCGCGGGGTTCGCGCACGCCATGGGCGGTGGCCGCGTCGATCCACTCCTGGACGAGGCCCATGGGTTCGGCCGGCGGGTCGTCGTACTCGGGGAAGTCCAGGTCGACTTCGCCGGTGAGGCTTTCGAATCGGCTGCTGTTCACGGGTTCCTCACCGGGCGCTAGACGTGAAGGGTGCCGTGGGCGGCGATGACACCGTGGCCGCCCACCTCGACCGAGTGGACCGTCTCGCCGGTGCCCTCGGCGGTGGCGAGCATGAGGGAGGGGCGACCCATCTCGACGCCTTGGAGGATCTCCAGGTGCTGCCCGTAGCCGGCCAGTCGGTGCCTGGCGAGATGGATGGCGAGGGGACCCGCCGCAGAGCCGGTCGCCGCGTCCTCGACCACGCCGTAGGCGGGCGAGAACATACGGGTGCGCCAGTGGGTGCCCGCCCCGGCGAAACAGTTCGCGGCCATGTCCTCGAAGGCGCCGAGGGCGCGGTGGTCGGGCCGCAGGGCGGACAGCGCCGCCACGCTCTCCAGGCCCACGAAGACGTGCCGGGGACCGTTGCGGTAGATCTCCACGGGCGCGACCGTCTCCTGCACGCCGAGCGCCGCCAGGAGTTCCTCGCGGTGTTCGTACGGCTCCCAGGTGGGGACGGGCTGCCGCATCCGCACCGTCGAGACGTCCTCGTCATGGGTGAGTTCGAAGGGGATCACGCCCATGGCGGTCTCCAGCCTGAGCCGGTCCTCCTTGAGCGTGCGGCCCAGCGCCACCGCCGTGCCGAGCAACGGATGGCCCGCGAAAGGCAGTTCGTTGACCGGCGTGAAGATGCGGATGCGGGCGTCTGAGCCCTGCTCGGCCGGCAGGACGAAGGTGACCTCCGAGAGGTTCATCTCCTTCGCGATGCGCTGCATCAGCTCGCCGGTGAGGTCCGCGGCGTCGAGGAACACCGCCACGGGATTGCCTTCGAGCGGGGTGCGGGCGAAGGCGTCGACGACTATGTATTCGTGCACGGTTCCGGATCCCCCGTAGTAGCTGCCATGGTCGTGAACACGGGCCCCAGGCCGTCGAGTCGAGGCAGGCCGTGGGCTCCCTCGACGGTGGCCTCGGCCTCGAAGCGGCCGCGGTGTGTCGGGGGGCCGCCGATCAGCTCCGCTGCCCGGTTGGGAGGCAGCTCGGCCGGGCGGTCCGCCTCCCACAGCATCACCGCGCCCCACCGGTTGGTCTCCCGGTCCGCCAGCCAGATCTTCAGCCGCAGCCCCGGTACGTCGCTCCAGGCGGCGGCCGAGTCGCGCAGGTCGGCGCGCAGGGAGTCGATGGTCTGCCCGGTGCCGTCGAGGTCCCACCAGGCGATGTCAACCCGCACGCTGGAGCACCTCCCGCAGGGTGCGGCCCACGATGCGCGGCCCGTCGACGGTGAGCACCGACTCGGCGTGGAACTGCATCGAGGCGAACGAGGGCCCGCGCAGGGCGTGCACCTCGCGGGTCACCGGGTCCCGGCTGACCTCCACGAGCCCGTGTGCGGCGGTGTCCAGCTTGTCCTCGGCGCTGCGGGCGGCGAACGTGTTGTAGAAGCCGACGCGCTCCCGGCTGCCGAACAGATCGATCTCCCGTTGCACGCCCTGGTTCGGCACATCACGGCGGGCCAGGTCGAGGCCGAGGCTCAGACTGAGGACCTGGTGGCTGAGGCAGACGGCGACGAACGGCCGCTGCTCGGCGAGGAGTCGGTCGATCGCCGCACGCAGGTGGCGGATCTTGGGGTCGTCCACGGCACGGGGGTCACCGGGGCCGGGGCCCATCACCACGAGGTCGTGACCTTCGAAGGCGTACGGCTCGTCGAAGCGACGTACCGTCACCTCAAGGCCCAGTGAACGCAGTTGGTGGCCGATCATCGCGGTGAAGGTGTCCTCCGCGTCGACGACCAGGGCGCTCAGGCCCGCGAGCCCGGGCACGGCGGGCCGTGCCGCGCCGGCGCCCTTGAGCCAGAACTCCGCGATGCCGTCGTTGCGGCGGTCCAGTGCCGCGCGGACGTCGGGATGGCTGCCGTAGCGGGCGCTGCGGCCGGACTCCAGGGCGCCGAGCAGTCCGGCCGCCTTGGCGCGGGTCTCGGCGACCTCCGAGTGCGGGTCGGAGTGCCGTACGAGGGTGGCGCCCACGCCGATCCGCACCCGGCCCGTGGTGTCGATGTCGGCGGTGCGGATGAGGATGGCCGAGTCGAGGGAGCGCTCGCCGCTGCTGTCGCGGCCGATCAGCGCCGCCACCCCGCTGTAGTAACCGCGGCCCGCGGGCTCGTACTTGGCGATGACCCGGGCCGCGCTCTCCAGCGGGCTGCCCGTGACGGTGGGCGCGAACAGGGTCTCGCGCAGGATCTCGCGGACGTCCCTGCGGGTGTGGCCCTCGATGAAGTACTCGGTGTGGGCGAGGCGGGCCATCTCCTTGAGACAGGGGCCGAGCACCCGGCCGCCGCCCTCGCAGATGCGGGCCATCATCTTCAGTTCCTCGTCGACGACCATGTACAGCTCGTCGGTCTCCTTGGGGTCGGCGAGGAACTCGGTGACGCCTTCGAGGGTGGGCCCGGCCGCGGGGTAGCGGTAGGTGCCGCTGATCGGGTTCATCACGGCGGTGCCGCCGGCGACCGAGATGTGCCGCTCGGGCGTCGCGCCGACGAAGGTGCGCTCGCCGGTGTGGATGACGAACGTCCAGTAGGCGCCCTGCTCCCGCTCCAGCAGCCGGCGGAAGAACACCAGTGCGTCGCGGAGCGAGTAGCCGCCGATGTCGGCGAGGAAGGACCGCTTGACGACGAAGTTGGCGCCCTCGCCGGTGCCGATCTCGTCGGCGACGACCCGGCGCACGGTCTCGGCGTACTGCTCGTCGTCGATGTCGAAGCCGTGCGCGGTCACCGAGGTGGCCGCGTCCGGGAGGCGCAGCAGGAGGTCGGGCAGCGACACCCGGTCCTGGCCGGTCACGGAGAGCGCGACGAGGGGCGCGCCGTCGTCGGGGGCGGTGAAGCCCCTCTCGGTGAGCTGCCGGTAGGGCACCACGACCAGGACGTCGTGCCCGGCGCCCGACGACTGCCCGGCGAGCGGGATGCCGGCGAGCGTTTCGGGCAGTGTCACCTCGCCGACCAGGACGTCGACGGTGTCCGGGACGCCGGTCTCCGGGCGGTGCAGCAGGGCGAAGGCGGGGACCTCGAGGTTCAGCACGCGCTCCAGGAGGTCGCCGTGGGCGGCGCTCATGCGAACACCTCCGCGGACGGGAGGACCACCGCGCAGCGCTGAGCCGCGTACTGGAGGGCGAGGCGGTGGTGGTCCGCGGAGAAGTCGCCGAGCGCGTCGGCGGCGAGGAAGGCCTGGATGTCGTTGGTGTACGCCTCCAGCGCGGTGGCGAGGACGCCGACATGGGCGTACACCCCGCACAGGACGAGCTGGTCGCGGCCCGCCGCCCGCATCCGCTCCAGCAGGTCGGAACGGAAGAAGGCGCTGTAGCGCCACTTGGTGAACACCCAGTCGCCCTCGACGGGCGCCAGTTTCCCGGTGACCTCCCGGTCGGCGGGGTCGGTGCGCATGCCCGGGCCCCAGAAGTCCTTCAGCAGACCGCGGTCCTCGTCCGTCATCCGGCCGGGCTGCGCGGTGTAGGCCACGGGCACCCCGAGGGCGGCGGCCCGTCCCCGCAGCGCGGCGGCGTTGTCGACGAGTTCGGAGCGCAGCGGGTCGGGCAGGGCCCTGAGGAAGTAGCGCTGCATGTCGTGCACGAGCAGGACGGCGCGGTCCGGGTCGGGGGTCCAGTGCGCGACGTTCTCGGGCAGGCTCGCGCGGGTGGGCAGAGGGTACGACGCTATGGGGGGTAGGCCGGCCATGAGGTCAGCTCCTTTCCAGCGGGGTGGCCGCGTCGGCCGGAACGGGCGTCACAGGGCGCTCGCCCAGGCGGTGACCAGGGCGACGGCCTGCCGGGAGTTGAGGCGCGGATCGCAGAAGGTGGTGTGGCGCTCGCCGATCCGGCCGAGCGAGGAGGCGTCCGCCGCGCACTCGGTGACGTCGTCCGGGGTGGTCTCCAGGTGGAGTCCGCCGGCGACGCCGCCGGCCGCCGCGACCGCATGGCCGAAGGCCTGCACCTCGTGGGCCATGGTGGTCAGCAGCCGGGTCTTGTGGCCGCCGGGTGCGGTGATCGTGTTGCCGTGCATCGGGTCGCACAGCCAGATCACCGGGTGGCCCGCCGAGCGCACCGCCGCCACCAGCACCGGCAGGCGTTCGGCGACGGCGTCGGCGCCCATCCGGGAGATCAGGGTGAGGCGGCCGGGCTCGCGCAGCGGGTCGAGCCGCTCGCACAGCGAGGTGATCTCTTCGGGTGTCATGGTGGGGCCGACCTTGCAGGCGACCGGGTTCACCACGTCGGACAGCAGATCCACATGGGCGCCGTCCAGCTGGCGGGTGCGCTCGCCGATCCACGGCCAGTGGGCGGAGCCCAGCCAGCGGGTGGAGTCGCCGAGTTCGCGGATCATCGGCACCTCGTAGTCCAGCAGGAGGGCCTCGTGGCTCGTCCACACCAGAGGCTCGGTGCCGGGCCAGGAGCGCAGCGCGGGGGCGCGCCAGCCGAGGTGTTCCACGATGTCGCCGGCCGCCATGTAGCCGGTGAGGATGCGCAGCGGGTCGGGGCGCCGGCTCTCCGGGTCGGGCTCGGGGCTGTTGACCATGTGCCCGCGGTAGACGGGCAGCGCCACCTCGCCGATCTGCTCGTAGTTGTTCGAGCGGGGCTTGGCGAACTGGCCGGCCATCCGCCCGACTCTGACGACGGGTTTGCCGGTGAGCATCTTCAGGGTGCTGGCCAGCAGATCGAGTACGGCGGTCTTGCGCCGCACATGCTCGGCCGTGCACTCCTCCGGGTCCTCCGCGCAGTCGCCGGCCTGCACCACGAGCGCCTCGCCCGCGGCCACGGAGGCCAGCAGTGAGCGCAGGGTGCGTACGTCGTCGACGCGGACCAGCGGCGGACGCGAACCGAGGATCTCCCGTACCCGCTGAACCTGCGCGGGATCGGGCCATTCGGGCTGCTGCAGGGCCTTGGCCCGCTGGATTTCAGTAAGTGCTTGTCCCACGAAAATTCCCCCGTGAACGGAGAGGGTCAACGTTCTGGTCAGGTGGGGATGCCGGCGCGCTCGATGCGCGGGACGCCGATTCCCAGGGCCTTGAACTGCTGGCACGGGTTCATGAACTCGCGCTGCTGCTTGATTTTCCCGTCCTCGAAGAGGAAGGAATGCAGGAAATGATTCCGGTAATACCCGTCGGGATATCCGGGAAAGAGGATCCTGCCCTCGCCGTCGCACTCGACCCAGAAACGGTTCGGGTCCTGGGTGTCGAAGATCTCGACGTTGGTCCAGGCCCAGTCGGGGAAGCACTTGAGCGACCAGACGGCGTGCTCGCCCAGCCGGTCGCGGCCGCGGATGACGATCGGTTCGCCGCTCTCCGTGGTCCACAGGCCGCCGGTGCCGTCCTCGGTGAACAGCAGGTGGCGGCGGAGCCGGTCCTCGCCACGGGTGTTCATGTACCGCTCGACGATCTCCCGGTTGTGGGTGCGCAGCTCGGTCCGGTCGGTGGGTATTCGGGGCTCTGACATGGGTGTCCTTCTCGGTGGGGGGTGGATGGGGCGCTCAGACGATGAAGCTGATGTCGCGCGGGTCGCCGCCGACCAGGGCACGGCCGTAGACCTGCTCGGGAATGCCCATGCCGAAGCCGGCGTGCCGGCTGCCGACGTTGATGTCGCGCCACAGCCGCTGCAGCGGGTTGGACTCGTTGAAGGCGGAGGAGCCGTGGGCGGTCAGCAGGGTGTCCACGGCCTCCCGGCACAGGCGTCCGACCTGCGCGGACTCCAGCCGGTTGCGGGCGCGGACGGTGAGGTCGGCGTTGACCCCGGCGCGGGCGAGCTCGTCGACGGTGTCCGCGATGCGGGCGGCCACCAGCTTCGCCGTGTCGATCTTCGAGGTGGCCTCCGCGAGGTCCAGCTGGAAGGTCGGGGACTGGGTCTGGTCGCGGTAGGTGGAACCGGCCACGGGCCGGGTGGGGCCCTTGGCGCGGACGAAGTCGAGGGCGGCCTCGGCGCCGCCGATCAGTGCGCCGATCAGCCCGATCGCGAAGAGGCCGGTCAGGCTGTTGCGGTAGGGCAGCGACGGGTCGACCACGCCGTCGGTCTCGCCGTTGAGGATCGGCAGGTAGGGCACCAGGCGGTGGTCGGGTACGAAGATCCGGTCGGCGACGACGGTGTTGGAGCCGGTGCCGCGCATGCCGGCGAAGTACCAGGTGTCCTTGATGGCGACCTCGTCGACCGGCATCAGCGCGAACCGCACGTCGGGCCGGCCCGCCTCGGTGGGCACGGCGATCAGGGCGCTCACCCACTGGGCGTGCAGGCAGCCGGAGACATAGGCCCACTCTCCGCTGACGATCGCCCCGCCTTCGACGAGTTCGACGGCAGGCGAGGGCATGCCCAGCACGAGCGCGGCCCGGGCGTCCGGGTTCTCGCCCCACACCTCGTCGCCGGCCGCGGCCGGGAAGAGGCCGGCCATGAAGTTGCCGGCGTTGAGCACGCCCGCGATCCAGGCGGCCGACGGGCAGCCCCGGCCGAGCGCGGTGGCGACGTCGAGCAGGGTGCGCATGTCGGTCTCGTGGCCGCCGAGCCGGCGCGGTGTCTGCAGGCGCAGCAGCCCGGCCTCGGTCAGGGCGGCGACCACCCGGTCGGAGAGGCGCCTTTCACGCTCGCATTCTTCGGCGGCCTCCCACAGCAGCTCCCGCAGGCCGTCGGCCCGCGCGACAAGCTCGGCACGGTCGGGAATCGTCATTCCGAATCATTCCTCTCGAATTTCTCGGCGTTTGTGACGCTAAGCCGCACAAAACCTTGGAGTCAAGGCCATCATTTCAACTTCGGCTGGAACCCGGATTTCTGAAAATGGGCAGGTTCCAGCGACGCGGCGCGTTTTACGTTCCGCGTTCTGCGAAGCGGAATTGTTAATTCGGCCGGGAGGAGTGGAGCAGGTTGCCGAGCAGGACCCGGCCGATCGTGGCGGGATGCAGCAGGATGAGGGGCGACGAGAGCAACGAGCCCACCTTGACGAACTCCTGGGCCACCACGGGGTCCCGCTCCGCGGCGGTCATCACCCGGCCGAAGAAGGCGTTGCTCAGCCGCACCGGCAGCGGTCGGGGTCCCGCCACCTCGGGGAGCGTCAGGTCACTGCCGACGGCCATCTGCCAGGCCACCTCGATCTTCCGGGCGGCCGCCCGGAAGAAGCGGTACGGCAGCCGGTCGCGGCCGTTGTCGAGACACTCGCGCAGTGCGGTGGCCTGGAGCGCGGCGACGGACATGCCCTGGCCGTAGACGGGGTTGAAGCTGCAGATCGCGTCGCCGAAGACGAGGAGCCCCTCGGGGAACCGCTGCAGCCGCTCGTAGCGGCGGCGCACGCTGGCCGGATAGCGGTGGGCCACCGGGTCGTCGATCGGCTCGGCCGCGCACAGGGCCTCGAAGACGTCGGAGGGCACGATGGGCTTGGCGTACTCCAGGAACTCGGCCGGGTCGGTCGGCGGGTGGTGGCCGCCGTAGCCGATCAGGGTGAGCATCCAGCGGTCGGCCTCGTGCTGGAGGAAGGTGGCGCCGGTGGGCCGGCCGGGTTCGGCGCCGACGATGACGACCTTGCGGCGGCCGAGGGCGCCGGGGGCCAGCCGCAGGCTTCGGCTGACGTATTTGATGTCGACGGCGATCTTCTCCTCCGCCGGGGGCTCGTAGCCGAGGTCGCAGAGCCAGCGGGTGGTGCGTCCGCCGCGGCCGGTGGCGTCGACGACGAGGTCGGCGGCCAGTTCCCGCTCGGCCCCGGAGTCCCGCTGCACCAGGCGTACGCCGGTCACCCGGGTCCGGTCCGCGGTGCCGGTCAGGCCGGACGCCTCGCACCGGTCGACGATCTCCACGCCCGGCAGTTCCCGTACCCGGGCCCGGACTCGGCCCTCCAGTTGGGGCCGGGTCGGCTGGTAGGTGGGGGTGGGGTCGGCGTACCGGCCCTCCTGGCACAGGAGATGGCCGCCCGGCGCGAAGTGCATCTCGACGGGTTCGCGGACCACGGGCACCCCGTCGGCCTCGAACTCCTCCAGCAGACCGGGAAACATCTGCTGCAGTCCCCGGGTGCCGGCGGGCAGGATCGCGTGGGCGTGCCGGCCCTGCGGCACCCCGCGCCGGTTCTCGTCGGTCTCGGGGAGCGTGTCCCGGTCGACGACGGTGACCCGGTCGAAGGTGTCGGACAGCACCCGGGCGGCGAAGAGGCCGGCGATGCTGGCCCCGAGCACCACGCAGTGGCCGCCGCCGCGGGCACGCGGCTCCTTGGGATCGTGGGGGCGTGCGGTGTCGTCAGACATGCGATTCCTCTGCTGTCCGTGAGGCGGATGGCCGAGCGGGATTCCCGGATGCAACCGCAAAAGCAGGGCAGGAGAATTTCCGGGTAATCCCGCGTTCCGAAGCGCGGAACGGCGACTTTCGGCGAGTTGATACGGCAGGGCTCATGCGACCTGGCTCAAATACGCCGTCCGGTCGGCCCGATCGCTCCTCCGGCAAAACCGGATGCTCAACCGGTCCGGGCCGAATACCGCGACGGTGACCGAAAACGGCGACGGGCAACGGAATGGGGAATTCCGAATTACCGGGCGCGGGACTTCTCCCCCCGTGGTCCCCACTACCGCGGATCGGTGAGCGCCGCGGTCGTGAGCCAGCAGGCCGGAAGCGGGGCAACCGTGCGCCCGTGGCCGATGCGCGGGTCGTCGCCCGCGTAGACCTGGGCCCGCCAGCCGTGGCCACCGAGCCACTCGGGCAGGTCGTCGCGGGCGGAGAGCCACTGGGCGCCCTGTTCCTCGACCCGCTCGCGCACGGGCCTGCCCTCCTCCTGCAGCATGGCCGCCTGGAGGTGCTCCAGCATCAGCCGGCTGCCAGGGGCGGAAAGCTCGGTCAGGCCGGCCAGCAGCGACTCGTTCGCCGCGTCGGTCAGGTACATCAGCAGGCCCTCGACGAGCCAGACCGTGGGCTGCGCCGGATCGAAACCGGCAGCTCGCAGGGCCTGTTGCCAGTCCCCGCGCAGATCGGCGGCGACCCCGCGGCGCTCGCAGGCCAGGGGCAGCCCGCAGCGCGCGATCAGGGCGTCCTTGAACTCCGTCATCTCCGGCAGCTCCACCTCGAACCAGCGGGTGCCGGCCGGCAGATCAAGCCGTACCGTCCGGCCGTCCACCCCGGCGGCCAGCGTGACGACCTGCCGGATCCCGGTGCCCAGCCCGGCGAGGATCTCGTCGTCGAAGAACCGGGTGCGGACCGCGAAGTACGTCGGGAAGCCCGCGGCGCTGGTGTGCGTCTGCTTGATCACCTCGGCGACGTCGGCCAGCACCGGGTCCTCGGCCAGGGCCGAGAGCATCGCACCGGCGAGCGGGTCCCGGAACAGCGGATCCGGACTCTCGCTTTCCAGTTGACGCATCCATGCGATGAAGAGTGCGGTCTGCCCGACTCCGGCCGAAGGCGTCTTCAGCTCCACCATAAAATCCTCCCCAAGATGAGTTCAACTCAATGGAAAAGCCCAGGCCTGCACAGTGGATAGTTAAGCGTGAAACTTCCGGCGCAATTGCTGACTATTTCCCGGCAGATGGGGCTCGAATGCCCGGGGGAACATGGCCCGAGCGGCGATCTGATGGAATTCTGCGGGGCCTTGCGGCAGCGATGGTAGCGTGCACTGCGTTATCTTCAACTTTATTCCACGGAGCAGGCCCCCACTGAAGGATGTGTGCATGCTCGACGACCTGGACCGTGCCCTGATCCACGCGCTGCACATAGACGGCCGTGCGCCGTTCAGCCAGATCGCCGCAGCGCTCGACGTCTCGCCGCAGACCGTGGCCCGTCGCTACCGCCGGCTGCGCACCGAGGCGTCTCTGCGGGTGGTGGGGCTGCCGGATCCTCATCAGGCAGGTCAGACGCAGTGGCTCGTGCGGCTCACCGCGGCGGCGAGCAGCGCGCAGGACCTGGCGCACGCCCTGGTGCGGCGGCAGGACACCTCGTGGGTGAAGCTCACCTCCGGCGGCACCGAGATCGTCGCGATCATCCACACGCCGACCGAGGCGGGCGCGGGCAACTCCCTGCTCCTGCGCGACATTCCGCGCACCAACCACATCACCGCGGTGTCCGCGCACTGCATCCTGCACACCTACCTGGGCGGGTCGACGAACTGGCGGCGCAGCGCCGACAGCCTCGACGACAAGCAGCAGAGGGTGCTGCGCGAGCACGAGGCGGCGGACACCTCCTACGCCCCCGTGCCGCGCCAACTCACCGAGTCCGACACGGACTTGCTGGTCGCCCTGCAGCGGGACGGGCGGGCCACACACGCCGAGCTGGCGCAGGCCACCGGCTGGTCCCCGGTCACCGTGGCGCGCCGCCTCGCGGATCTGCAGGCGGGCGGCGCGATCTTCTTCGACGTCGAGGTCGACACCGGGCACTTCGGCGCCAACACCCGGGCGCTGCTGTGGATGTCGGTGAGCCCCGCGCACCTCGAGCACGTGGCGACGACGCTCGCCGGCCACGACGAGCTGGCTTTCGTGGCCGCGACCACGGGCCCCACCAACCTGGTGGCCCAGGCCCTGTGCCGGGACCCTGCCGACCTGCACCACTACCTGGCCCGGCGGCTCGGCTCACTGGATGCGATCCACACCCTGGAGACCAGCCCGGTCCTGCAGAACCTCAAGGCGGCGAGCCCGATCATCACGGACCTGGCCCGGACCAGGCGCTCCGCGGCGGCGCCCCGTACCCGGGTCTGAAACCCCGCCCGTACGGAAGAAGCGGCGGCCCGAAGGCCGCCGCTCGTCCCTGCGCTGATCCGCTGGTCCGCTCCCCGTGTGGAAGGGCTCGGCTAATGTCCCGCCCCGGCCTCCGTCGACGCGTCCCTGTCGATCATCATGCGGCTCGTCGCGAAGCTCACCACCACCAGGGCGACGGCGACCCAGAAGGCCAGCTGGACGGCGTGCAGCGCCGAGGACGGGTCGCCGGAGTGGGCGCTGCCCAGGTAGACGCTGCCGAGGACCGCCACCCCGAGCGTGGCGCCCAGCTGCTGGACGGCATTGAGCAGACCGGCGGCCGAGCCGATCTCCTGGGGCTGCAGCGGCTTGAGGGCGATGGTGAAGAAGGCCGGGCTGAACAGACCCACGCCGAGCCCGACGACACCGAGCGCGAGGAGCAGCGGCGTGGGGTACTTGTCCGGGTCCGCCGCGTGGTACACGGCGACGGCGGCGAGCGCGCCGACCAGCAGCACGGCGAGCCCCAGGGACATCATGCGGTGCCCGTAACGCTTGACCAGGTGCGCACCGGCCACCCAGGAGGCGACCGCCAGGCCCACCGACCACGGCGCGAGGGTCAGGCCCGCCTTCAACACATCGGTGCCCAGGCCCAGTTGCAGCTGGAGCACGATGACCATCATCAGGCCGTTGGTGACGGCGAAGAAGGCGGTCGAGGTCACCAGGGCGGCGGGGAAACCACGGTGGGCGAACAGGCTCGGCTCCACCAGCGGGCTGCGCCCGGCGGCCGCCACCGACCGCTGGTGCACCGCGAACACCAGCATCAGGCACAGCCCGGCCGCGATGGCCGCCCAGCTCCACCCGGACATGGCCGACAGATCGGCGCCGATCAGCGGGTAGACCACGAGCCCGATGCCGGCCATGGCCAGCAGGGTGCCGGTCAGGTCGAGGGTGGGCCGCTTGGGCGCGCGGTTCTCCATCAGCCTGGGCGAGATCCCCAGCACGACCAGTGACACGGGAACATTCACCAGGAAGGCCGCGCGCCATGAGGAGCCGAACAGGTTCGCATGGGTGAGCACCCCGCCGAGCACCGGCCCGCAGACGGCTGCCAGGCCCATCACCGGGCCGATGCTGCCGAGGGCCTTGGACATCTCGGGCCCGGCGAACATCGTCTTGATCAGACCGATGGTCTGGGGAATGATCACGGCCGCCGCGGCCCCCTGCACCACCCGGAAGGCGATGAGCAGACCGACGGAGGGCGCCACGGCGCAGGCGGCGGACGCGATCATGAATCCGGTGACACCGATCACGAACAGCCGCTTGCGGCCGGCGATGTCGCCCAGCCGCCCGCCGGTGATCAGCAGCACGGCGAACGGCAGGGTGTAGGCGGTGGTGAACCACTGGATGTCGGACACCGACCCGCCCAGGTCCGCATGGATCGCCGGCGCGGCGACCTGCACGATGGTCGCGTCCAGCAGGTTCATCGCCTCACCGAGCAGCAGTGCGGTGAGCGCCAGCCACCGCCATCGGTACGCCGTGGGAGTCGGCGTCAGCACACGCTCAGCAGTCATCGGGGGTTCCTCTCCACCGTTGTCGACACGCCGGCCCGGCCCCGGTCTTCGGGGCCTCGGGCCGACCACGACTCAGCGTGGGGCGGGGTGGACAGGAGGCTCCAGCCAGAGCGGGAAGATGGTGGATTCCTTCCATCCGCGCCCTCGGCCGTGTCGATTTCCCACACTGCGGGACCGGGCTCGTCCGCCGTCGCCCGCGCCGCCCGGGGGAAGACGGGTCCCCCTGGGAGGTGTGAGGTTCCTTCACAGGGCCGTCCTCGATGGAAGAAATGTTCCAGTCCGCCGCCGCGACTGGAGCGGGCGGGCGTGATCACTCCACGCTGGGCTCTCCCGGCCACCCCCCGTGTGCCGGAGGCCTACTTCCTTCGTTCACCTTGTTCAGGAGCGTGGATGACTGTCCTGCCCGTCACCCAGAGAGAAGTCCGCCTGCTCGCCAAGCCCGCCGGTCTGCCCGGGCCCGAGCACTTCGGCGTCGTCGAGACACCCGTCGCAGCGCCCGCCGAGGGCGAAGTGCTGGTGCGCAACCTGTTCTTCCATGTCTTCGCCACCCTGCGCATCCTGATCGCGGGCGCCACCCAGGACACGCCGTTCCCGGTGCTCCACGACGGGGACACCCTGGTGGGGGCGGCGATCGGCGTGGTCGAGAAGTCCCCCGAGGGCAGCGGCCTGGACCCGGGTGACCTGGTCTCGCACTGGCTGGGCTGGCGCGAGTACGCCGTCGTACCCGCCGCCGAGTGCACCCGGCTGGATCCGACGGTGCTGCCCGACCCGGCGGCCCATCTGCAGCAGGGCTGGACGGCGTACGCGGCGCTCACCCACGGGGTCGAACTGCGCGCGGGCGACACGGTGTTCGTCTCCGCCGGCGGCAGCGGCATCGGCTCGATGGCCGGCCTGATCGCACGCCGGCTGGGAGCCGGGCGGGTCATCGCCAGCGCCGGTTCACGGGAGAAGGCCGAGCGGCTGCGTGCCGAGATCGGTTACGACGACGTGGTGGTCCGCGGCGAGGGGCCGCTGGTGGAGCAGCTGGCGAAGGCGGCGCCCGAGGGCATCGACGTCTTCTTCGACAACGTCGGCGGCGAGCAGCTCGCGGCCGCCGTGGCGGTGGCACGGCCCGGCGCCCGGTTCGTACTGATCGGCGCGCTGTCCGGCCAACTGGCCGCGGAGAGCACCGGGACCACGGCCCCCGTGGAGCTCGACTCGCTGCCGCTGATCCACAAGCGGATCGAGATGCGCGGCTTCAGCTCCGACGACTTCGCCGGCAAGGACGAGTGGACCGAGCGCTTCGGGGCCTGGCTCAGGGCCGGGGAGATCTCCTTCCCGCATGTGCGGGTCAAGGGCATCGAGAACGCGCCGCGGACCCTGCTGGAGGTGATCGAGGGACGGCACATCGGCGCCGTCGTCGTCGAGCTGTAGCCCGCGCAACCGCCGTACCACCGACCCCGTCAGGAGTTCCCCGTGCCACAGTCCGCCACCGACATCCTCGACCTGCCCCCGGGCGTCCGGCCGGAGCCGGACGAGCTGATCCGTGCCGCCATGCAGTGGCACTTCGACCCCGGGACGGGATCGCCGTTCTGGCTGGAGCGGGCCAAGAGCCTGCCCTTCGATCCGCTGACCGACGTCAGGAGCCACGACGACCTGACGCTGTTTCCCAATGTGGCGGCCGAGCTGCGGGAGGTCCCCGCACAGGACCTGATACCGCGCGGGTACGGCCAACACCCGGACGTGGTAGGGGTGTTCGAGAGCGGCGGGACGACCGGGGCGCCGAAGCGGGTCGTCCTGCTGCGGGACTGGCTGGAGCGGATGCTGCACTGGAGCAATCTCAACCTGGACGCGCACGGTTTCCCGCGCGGCGTGGACTGGCTGGGCCTGGTGCCGACCGGACCGCACATCGTCGGCGAGTACTTCCGCCGTTCCGCGGCCACCCACGGCCGGCACGGCTTCACCCTCGACCTGGACCCGCGCTGGGTGAGGAAGCTGATAGCCGCCGGCCGCGGGGCGGACGCCGACGCCTACGCCGAACACCTCGTCGACCAGGCGGAGTTCGTGCTGCGCACCCAGGACATCGGTGTGCTGACCGTCACTCCCCCGCTCCTTGAGCGCATCGCCCGCCGCGACGACCTGGCCGAGCTGGTCAACTCGAAGGTGCGGGCGATCCGTTGGGGTGGCACTCAGCTGGACCCCGACTCCCGGCACCTGTACCGGACCGAGGTCTTCCCGGACACGGTGCTGTGCGGCAACTACGGCTCCACGATGATCCTCGGCTTCGCCGGCGAGCGCCCCGGCCTGCCCGAGGACGCGGGTTGCGTCTTCGACCCGTACAGCCCGTATGTGACCTTCCGTGTCGTCGACCCGGCGACCCTGCTCCCGGTGGGACACGGCGAGCGCGGGCGGGTGCTGGTGCATCACGTCAGCAAGTCGTTCTTCCTGCCCAACAACCTGGAGCGGGACGTGGCGACCCGGGTCGAGCCCCTGGAGGGGCAGTGCGGGGACGCGGTGGCGGACATCGCGCCCGTGGCCACGTTCGAGGACGAGACCGTGATCGAGGGCGTGTACTGATGCCCGGGTCTTCCTCACGCGTGGTCGCGCTGGACGCGCTGGGCGCCCGGGGGCCCTACCGGGCCCGCAACCGGCTGAGCGTGACCGACGTGGCGGGCCGGGAGAGCGCCGAACTCAGCCTCGTGCCACGGCTGTTCGTGGACCGCACGATGAAGGCGCTGCGCCGGGCCGCCGAGCCCGGACCCGACGAGCGGATCGGCATGATCGGCCGGGCGGCCGGGCTCTTCGCGACCGCCGAGCTGAACGGTCTGACACCCGAGGAGTACGCCCTGCGGGTCAGCCGGGTGGGCGGGACACCGATCTCGGTCGTCCGGGCCACCGCCGCGGCCATCGAGGCGCGGCTGCGCAAGGTGCACCACGCGGTGGAGCAGGCCCGGCCGGCCGGGGCGGTGCACCGGTGGGACGATCCGCTGACGCGGGCGGGGCGGGCGGTGTGGGTGCGCCGCGGGAGTGTGCTCGCGGTGCACGCGGCGGGCAACCATCCCGGGCCGCACAGTCTGTGGCCCGAGGCGCTCGCGCTGGGCTACCGGGTCGCCGTGCGGCCCTCCCGGCGCGAGCCGTTCACCCCGCACCGGCTGGTCACCGCACTGCGGGCGGCGGGCTTCGGCGACGACCGGGTGGCGCTGCTGCCGACCGACCACACCACCGCGGACGCCCTGCTCCGGGGCGCCGATCTGGGGCTGGTGTACGGCGGCGCGGACGTGGTGCGGGGGTACGCCTCAAACCCCTCGGTGCTGCCGCAGGGACCCGGCCGGTCGAAGATCCTGATCACCCGGGAGGTGGACTGGCGCGACCATCTGGACGTGATCGTCGACTCGGTGAGCGGGCACGGCGGCACGGGCTGCGTCAACACCACGGCCGTGTTCGTGGAGGGAGATCCCGGACCGCTGTGCGCGGCGCTCGCGGAGCGGCTGGCGGCCGTACCGAGTCTGCCTCCCGAGGACCCGGCGGCGGTGTTCCCGGTGCAGCCGCTGGCCGTCGCGAAGGCGCTCCAGGCGCATCTGCAGCACCGGGCCTCCGGCACCAAGGCCTGGCTGGGCGGCGAGCAGGTCCTCGGTGAAATCGGCGACGGCAGTGCCGTGCTGCGCGCCGCCGTGCACCAGCTGGCGCATCCCGAGGCTCCGCAGGCGGCGGCCGAACTGCCGTTCCCCTGTGTGTGGGTGGCGCCCTGGACGCGCGAGGCGGGGCTCGGGCCGCTGCGCGACAGCCTGGTGCTGACCGCGCTCACCGACGACGAGGACCTGGTGTCCGCCCTGGTCCAGGAGCCCTCGATCGGCAATGTGTACGTCGGCGACCAGCCCACCCACCGGATGGAGTCCGGACTGCCCCACGACGGCTATCTCGCCGAGTTCCTGATGCGCTGCAAGTCGGTGATCCGCGACTGACCCGGCCCGACCGGCCCCTGCCCGAGGCGGTGCGCACGCACCGCCCCGTCGGCGGGGGGAACCTCATGGGAGGGTTCTCCCCGCCGACGGCCGTGTCCGCCCCCGCCGCGCGGGGTGCCCGAAGGATGGTGTGCGCATGCTCGACGGACTCGACCGCGCCCTGATCCACGCGCTGCACATCGACGGCCGTGCCTCCTTCACCCAGCTGGCCGCCGTGCTGGCGGTCTCCCCGCAGACGGTCTCCCGCCGCTACGAGCGGCTGCGCGACGAGGCGGCGCTGCGCGTGGTGGGGTTGCCCGACCCGCAGCTGACGGGACAGGAGCAGTGGCTGCTGCGACTGACCGCGGGCCCGGAGACCGCCCTCGACCTCGCGCACGCGCTGGTGCGCCGCCCGGACACCTCCTGGGTGTATCTGACCGGCGGGGGCACCGAGATCGTCGCCGTTCTCGAGACCCCGCTGGGCATGGCGCACGGCCACTCCCTGCTGTTGCACGAACTGCCGCCCAGCGTCGGCCTCACCGCCGTCTCCGCCCACCATCTGCTGCACACCTATCTCGGCTGGCGCACGCCGTGGCGGATGAGCGCCAACGCGCTGACCGTACGTCAGCAACGGATGCTGGGCGCACCACGGTTCACCGGGTACGGCGAGCCGCTGCGCAGCCACCAGGTGCAGCTCACGCCCGCCGACCACGCCCTGATGGACGCACTGCGGCGGGACGGGCGGGCCGCCGTCGGGGAGCTCGCCGCCGGCACCGGCTGGTCGTCGGCGACGGTCTCGCGCCGCCTCGACCATCTGCGCGCCTGCGGCGCGATCTTCTTCGACATCGAGCTCGACCCCGGCCTGCTGGGCGGCAGCGCCAAGACGCTCCTGTGGATGGCGGTGGCCCCGGCCCATCTCGACGAGGTCGCCACCACTCTGGCCCACCACGACGAGCTGGCCTTCGTGGCCCACACCACCGGCCCCACCAATCTGGTGGCGCACGCGCTGTGCCGGGACACGGCGGCCCTGTACCAGTACCTCACCCACGGCCTGGGCGCGGTCAAGGCGATCCGCACCCTGGAAACCGCACCCGTGCAGCGCACCCTCAAGGCGGTGGGCACGATCACGCCCGCCGGGCCGGCGAGGGCCAACCGGTGACTGCTGTGGCCCAAGTGGGTTGCGCGGCCCGCGAGTTGACGAGGTTGCCGTCGAGGTTTCCTGGAGATCGACGAGGTTACGGGAGGGCCCGCCGTGCCCGAGGACAGCGCCCGGCCGACCGGCCGCATCACTGCAGCCGACAGCGGCTCCGCCGCGGGAACGACCGCGCACGCCGCGCGGATCTACGACTACATCCTGGGCGGAAAGGACCACTACCCCGCGGACCGGGAGGCGGGCGACGCCATGTGCCGGGAGTGGCCCGCCCTGCCGGTCCATATGCGGGCCAACCGCGACTGGATGAACCGTGCCGTGCGGTGGCTGGCTACTTGGCGATGTCCATCGGTACGGCAGAGTTCGCGCCGCAGGAGGTCGGCCGGGTCGCCCGCGAGTACGCGGCCCGCGGCATGCCGATGCGGCTGCGCACCCTCGCGGAGGCCGCGGAGTTCTTCGAGGGCCTCGAACTCGTCGCGCCGGGCATCGTCCAGGTCCACAAGTGGCATCCGGACAGGACGTACCGCGAAGCGATCCGCGACGAGGACATCGCCATGTACGGGGCGGTGGCCCGCAAGCCGTGACGGGTCGTGGCGCGGCCCGCGGGCCGTGGCTGCCCCCTGCCGGCCGTGATGCATCATCACGATGCGGCAGCAACAACTCACTCAAGGTTGCTGATCACTTGACTACCGGCGGTCACACACGATTGGCTCCGGCCAGCGAGAGTCATCCGGATGGTGTGCGGTGTGTCGGACGCCGTTCGGGGGCTCCTCTCGCCGTTCCGCTTGCTCGGCCGTACAGCGAGGTGCCGCACCCTCATGAACACTCCTCCCCCACCTCACGCTTCCCCCAGACCCGCGCGCGTCGCCGCCCTGGCCGCGGCCGTGTGCCTGTTCGCGGCCGGCTGCTCCGCGGCCGGCGCCACGTCCGACTCCAAGGACGGCGCCGGCAGGGCGGGCACCGCCCGTCTCAAGGTCGCCCTGGTCACGCACGCCTCGCCGGGCGACACCTTCTGGGACCTGGTGAAGAAGGGCGCCGAGGACGCCGCGGCGAAGGACGGCATCGACCTGACCTACGCCAATGACTCCGACGGGGCGGGGCAGGCGGAACTGGTGCGGGACGCCATCCGCCAGAAGGTCGACGGCATCGCGGTGACGCTCGCCAAGCCACAGGCGATGAAGGGCCCGATAGCGGCGGCCAAGGCCGCGGACACACCCGTGGTCGGCCTCAACTCCGGCATCGACTCCTGGCAGTCCGAGGGGGTCCTGGAGTTCTTCGGTGAGGACGAGAGCCTCGCCGGGCGGGCCGTCGGTGACAAGCTCGACGACCTGAAGGCCAAGCACGCCCTGTGCGTGATCCACGAACGTGGCAACGTCGCCCTGGAGGCCCGCTGCGCCGGCGTGAAGAAGACCTTCGACGGCAGGACCGAGATGCTCTACGTCGAGGGCGCCGACACGAACGCGACCGCCGCCGCGATCACCGCGAAGCTGCGGCAGGATCCGACGATCGACGAAGTGGTCACCCTGGGCGCCCCGTTCGCGCTCACCGCGGTGAAGTCGGTGCAGCAGTCCGGCAGCAAGGCCCATGTCGCGACCTTCGACCTCAACCAGGACCTGGTGAAGGCCGTCGAGAGCGGTGACGTGCAGTTCGCGGTGGATCAGCAGCCGTATCTGCAGGGCTATCTCGCGGTGGACGCGCTGTGGCTGTACAAGACCAACGGCAACGTCAGCGGTGGCGGTGTGTCCCCCCTGCTCACCGGCCCGGCCTTCGTGACCAAGGCGAACGTGGCCTCGGTCGCCAGGTACGCGGCGCGCGGCACACGCTGAGCCGGACGGCCGGCGACACTTCGTCCATCAATGTCGCGAAAGATTCGGAGACCTGTGGCACGTGCGGCCACTTGTACGGATAGCATCCTGTGCACCCCTTCTCTCCCCGCTCACGGCCACCCCCGTGTTTCCCCCTCCGTCCCCTCCGCTCCGCTGACCGCCTAGGACGACGATGTCTCCACGGACAGGTGCCCGGCGCCGTCTCGGCTCCATACGTCTCTCCCTGATCCTGCTGGCCCTGGTGCCCAGCGTCACCCTGGCCGCGATGTGGGCCCTGACGACCACGCAGATGTTCGACGAGGGGCTGCGGCTGCGCGGGCAGACCGAACTGAGCCGGTCGACGGGGGCCATGGGCACGGAGGCGACGCTCGCGCTGCAGCGGGAGCGCAGCCTGTCGGCGGCCTGGCTGGCCGGTGACCCGCGAGGCTCCCGCACCGCGCTGGTCGCGCAGCGCAAGGAGACGGACAAGGCGGTCGCGAAGCTGGTCGGCCAGGCCGACGCGATCAAGAAGGCGCCCGCGCGTATCTCGGACCGGCTGTACTCGGTACTCGGCTCGGTGGGCAGTCTGGAGTACTACCGGGGCCAGGTGGACGATCCCACCGACATCACCGCGGCGCAGGCGCTGGACCAGTACAGCTCGATCATCGACGACCAGATCCACGCCTTCCAGGAACTCTCCCAGGTCGACGACGGCGACCTCACCTCGCAGGCCGGACCGCTGGTCGCCCTGGAGCATGCGGCGGAGCTGGTCGCGCAGGAGGACGCGCAGCTCACGCTGGCCTGGCCGGCCGGGCGGCTGAGCGACAAGTCGTGGGTCACGTTGACGCAGTTGGTCGACACCCGGCGCTGGCTGGTCGAGGACCAGATCGTCCCCTCGCTGCAGGGCGACGCGAAGACGCAGACCGAGCGGATCCTGCAGAGCCCCGAGTGGCAGACCGTCCAGGACATCGAGGACAAGGTGCTCGCGGCCCGGCCGGGTCCGGACGGGAAGGTGACCCTGCCCGCTGCGCGCACGCAGTGGGCGGTCGCCTTCGCCAAGGTCGGCGACGAGTACGGGCAGCTGATCCGGGCCCAGACGTCCGGATTGCTCGACCGCAGCGCCGACAAATCCGACAGCCTGCTGCTCACCGCCGCCTCGCTGAGCGCGGGCGGTCTGCTCGCTCTGCTGGTGTGCGTGGGCATGTCCTGGCGGATCACCCGCTCCCTGTCCCGGCGGCTGCGCGGGCTCAGGGAGGCCACTCTCAGCCTGGCCGAGGAACGGCTGCCGGACGTGGTGGCCCGCCTCGACCGGGGCGAGAAGGTCGACGCGGACCTGGCGACCCCGCCACTGGACTACGGCCGGGACGAACTCGGCCAGGTGGCCAGGGCGTTCAACAAGGCGCAGCGCACGGCCGTGCACACCGCGGTCGAACTCGCCGACACCCGGCGCGGCTTCCAGAAGGTCATCCTCGGCATCGCCCGGCAGAGCCAGAACCTGGTCAATCTTCAACTGACCAAGCTGGACGCGCTGGAGCGCAGCCACTCCGACCCGGACGTCCTCAAGGGCCTGTACGAACTGGACTCCACGGCCAGCCAGCTGCGCCGCTACGAGGAGAACCTGGTCATCATCAGCGGCGAGCAGCCGCGGCGCAGCTGGCGCGAGCCGGTCGCGCTGATCGACATCCTGCGCAGTGCCGTCGGCGAGGTCGCCGAGTACCAGCGGGTCGAGGTGCACACCGACGAGGACGTGTACATCGCACCGCCCGCGGTGGCCGACGTGATCCATCTGCTGGCCGAGCTCATCGACAACGCGACGGCATACTCGCCGGCGCCGGCCCCGGTCGACGTACGGGCCGCGCTGGTCGCCAAGGGCCTGGCGATCGAGGTGGAGGACCGCGGCCTCGGCCTGTCGGAGGAGGACTACGCCTCCTTCAACGCGCAGTTGGCGGTGGTGCCGCAGTTCGACGTGGTGGCGCTGGCCGACGACCTCCGGCTCGGCATGTTCGTGATCGCCCGGCTCGCCACCCGGCACGGCATCGCGGTCACTCTGCGCCCCTCGCCGTACGGCGGAACGACGGCGATCGTGCTGCTCCCGCACGAGATCGTCGTACGGGAGCCGGTGTCGGCCCCCGCCGAGGACACCCCCGCCGGGGCGGGCCCGCCCCCTGCCGAGGAGCCCGCCCAGCCCGTACGGGAGCCCCGCGCCGCCGCCCCGGCACGGACCGCCCCCGCCGCCGCTGCGTCCTCGGCCCGGCAGGACGGCCTCGCGCCGCTCCCCCGCCGTGTCCCCCAGACCAGCCTGGCCGCGGAACTGCGCGAGGAGGCCCCCGGTGACGAACCGGACGGCCACGCCGAGGAGTTCACCGCGGAGCGGGCCGCCTCCTCGCTCGCCGGTTTCCAGCGCGGCACGCTCCATGCACGTGACGACGACACAGAGACGCAGTACGACCAGGGTCAGGAGGGCGCATCCGTCACTCGGGAACCGGGTGCGCACCTGGCCGACGAAGGCACAACCGTCCCCTCGACTCCGCCCGCCGACCGCTGACGAAGGAACACCGCCATGACACCCCCCATCCCAGCCACCCATACCCAGCTCGACCAGCTGCTGACCGGACTCGTGGAGCGGGTCGCCGAGGTGAACCACGCCGTGGTGCTCTCCGAGGACGGGCTGGTCGTCAGCAAGTCCACCGGGTTCCTGCGCGACGACGCCGAGCGGCTGGCGGCGACCGCGTCCGGTCTGATGAGCCTGAGCAAGGGCGTCAGCATGGACTTCCGTGGCGGCCCGGTGCGGCAGGCGCTGATCGAGATGGCGCACAGCTATCTGATCCTGACCTCGGCCGGGCCGGGCGCCCATCTCGTCGTCCTCACCAGTCAGGGCGCGGACGTCGGCGTGGTGGCGTACCAGATGAACATGCTGGTGAAGAAGATCGGCGAGCATCTCAGCGCGGCACCGAGGGCGGGTCTCGGCCCGACCGCCGAGTCCGGCGCGTGAGGTGAGCGGAGGCGACACGGACGGCCGTCTGGTACGGCTGTTCGCGCTCACCGGAGGACGGACCCGGCCCAGCCGTGCCGACTTCACGCTCATCACCACGGTGACCGCGGTGGACCCGCCGCCGACCGGGGCCACGCGACCGCAGCCCGAGCACCAGCGCATCCTGCGCCGCTGCGCCGAGCCGGTCGCCGTCGCGGAACTCGCCGCCCTGCTCGATCTGCCGGTGAGCGTGGTCGTGATCATGCTCTGCGATCTGCTGGAGAGCGGCCGTATCACCGCACGCCCCCCGCACCCCGTCTCCTGCAGACCGGAAGACCTGGACCTGCTGCAGAAAGTGAGGGACGGCCTTGGCCGGCTCTGACCTCGTCACCCGGGCGGCGCCCGACACGGTGAAGATCCTGATCGCCGGTGGCTTCGGCGTCGGCAAGACCACCATGGTCGGCTCGGTCAGCGAGATCGCCCCACTGCGCACCGAGGAACCGCTGACCGCCACCGGTCTCGGCGTGGACGACCTGGACGGCATCGAGCAGAAGCGGGCCACCACCGTGGCCCTGGACTTCGGCCGCATCAGCATCGGCAGCGACCTCGTCCTCTATCTCTTCGGCACGCCCGGCCAGCAGCGCTTCTGGTTCATGTGGAACGACCTCGCCCTGGGCGCCCTGGGCGCGGTCGTCCTGATCGACGTCCGCCGCCCGGAGACCAGCTTCGCCGCCATCGACTTCTTCGAACGCCGGGGCATCCCCTTCGTGGTGGGCGTCAACGGCTTCTACGGCGACCATCCGTACCCGCCCGAGGAGATCCGCGAGGCACTCGCCCTCCCGGACCACGTCCAGGTGCTGCTGTGCGACGCACGCGAGCGGGAGTCGTCGCGGGACGTACTGATCGCGTTGATCGACCAGTTGATCGCGGCGGCGGTCCACACAGGCGCTGCATGGCCGACGGAGAAGTGAACGACGAAAATCGGCCAAGCATGTCCGATTCATTGACGCACACGCGCCACTTCCTTACCTTCTGATCGATTTACCGAACTCAGTTCGATATATCGACCAGCAGGGTCGCTATGTCGGGCCCCCGCACGCCCTCATGGAGCACGAATGAACGCGACACCGCGCCCGGCGCGCCCCCACCCCTCCCGCCGCTCCTTCCTCGGCATGGCGGCGACCGTCCCGCTCGCCGCCACCGGTGCGCTGGCCCTGGGCGCGGGAGCCGCGCGAGCCGCCACCAACTCGGCCTACGTCATGTGCTACTTCACCGAGTCGACCTCCCTGGGCGAGGGCACCGACTACGGCCTGCACCTCGCCGTCAGCACTGACGGACTGGAGTGGACGCCGCTCAACCAGAACAACCCCGTCGTCACCCCCACCGAGGGCGCCATGGGCCTGCGCGATCCGTTCATCCTGCGCAAGCAGGACGGCACGTTCGTGGTGCTCGCCACCGACCTCAAGGGCACCGACTGGACGTACAACAGCCAGTACATCCACGTCTGGTACTCGACCGACCTGCGCACCTTCACCGGCTACCACCGGCTGAAGCTGCACGACATGGTCACCCACAGCTGGGCGCCGGAGGCCTTCTGGGACGCGGGCCGCGGCCAGTACGCGATCATCTACTCGTCGGTCAACTCCAGCGGCCACAACGTGATCATGGTGAACTACACCACCGACTTCGTCACGGTCTCGGCGCCGCAGGTCTTCTTCGACCCCGGGTACGACGCGATCGACGGCGACATGACGGTGGGCGTGAACGGCGTCAACTACCTCTACTTCAAGAACAACAGGAACGGGACACTGCTGGGCGCCCGCTCCACCTCGCTCGCCCCGGGCAGCTTCACGCCCTTCACCCCGGCCGTCTCACACGGCGGCACCGAGGCTCCGACGGTCGTCAAGTCCCTCACCTCCAGCACCTACTGGATGTGGGGCGACACCTACACACCCAACGGCGTCTTCTACGCCTGGCAGACCACCGACCTGGCGGCCGGCACCTGGACCCCGCTCGACCAGCGGACGTACACCCAGCCGCTCAACTCCAAGCACTGCGGCATCACGACGATCACCACGACCGAATACGACAACCTCGTCGCCAAGTGGGGCACCCCCGCCTGGAACCGGCTGAAGTCATACAACTACCCCGACCGCTACGTCCGGCACAGCAACTACCTCGGACGCATCGACCCGTACCCCATCGACCCGCCCTCTGACTCCCAGTGGAAGCTGGTGCCCGGCCTGGCCGACAGCTCCGGGGTCTCCTTCCAGTCGGTCAGCTTCCCGACCCGGTACCTCAGGCACTACAACTACGCACTCCAGCTGGACGTGAACGACGGGACGTCGACGTTCGCCCAGGACGCCACCTTCTACCGGACGGCCGGGCTGGCCGACTCCTCCTGGTCGTCGTTCCGCTCGTACAACTACCCGACGCGCTATGTCCGGCACTCGAACTACGCTCTGCGCATCGACCCGATCTCGACCACCACCGACAAGCAGGACGCGACCTTCCACGTCGGCTACTGAGCGGGCCCGCACAGACGAGGCGGGCGCCCCCGCAGTGGGGACGCCCGACTCGTGTCCGTCCGGGATCAGACCAGGCCGACCGACTTCAGCCAGGCCTTGGCGACGTCCAGCGGGTCCTTGTTGTCGAGCTGGACCTGGGAGTCCAGCTCGAGCAGGGCCTTGGTGTCGAGCTTGGCCGAGACCGCGTTGAGCGCGGCACTGCCCGCCGAGGACAGGCCGCTCTTGTAGACGAGCGGCTGCACGTTCTCGAAGCCGAAGAGGTTCTTCGGGTCCTGGAGGACGACGTGCTTCTCCTTGACGATGGTCGGGTCGGTGGTGAAGAGGTCCGCGGCCTGCACCGTGTTCTTCTTCAGCGCCGCCTGGGTCAGCGGGCCGCCCGCGTCCAGCGCCTTGAAGGACTCGAACTCCAGGCCGTACACCGACTTCAGGCCCACCAGGCCCTGCTGCCGGGTCTGGAACTCCGGCGAGGCGCCTATGGTCAGTTCCTTCGCGATGTCCTTGAGGTCCGCGATGCTGGACTGGGACGTCAGCTTGTACTTGTCGGCGGTGGCCTTGTTGACCGTGACCGAGTCCTTGTCCTGCGCGGCGGCGGGGTCGAGGAGCGTCAGCTTGGAGTCCAGCTTGGCCTCGATCGCGGCGGTGGTCGCCTCGACGGTCTTGGGTGCGGCCTTCGGGTCGAGGTAGGCCAGCAGCGCGCCGTTGTACTCCGGCAGCACGGTGATGGAGCCGTTCTTCAGCAGGCCGTACGTCGTCTCGCGGCTGCCGATGTTCGGCTTGTAGGTGACCTTGACACCCTTGGCCTTGAGGGCTTCGCCGTAGATGTCGGCGAGCAGGATGCTCTCGGCGAAGTTGTTCGAGCCGACGACGACGGTCTTGCCGTCGGACCCCCCGCCCTGGAGCGGATCGGAGGACTTGTTGCCGTCGGAGGAGCCACATCCCGCCAGCAGGGCCGTGGTCGCGGCAAGCGCGACGGCCGCCGCGGGGTAGCTCCTGAGGGACCTGCTGCGTGGGGCGTTGGAAGTCACGATTCCCGTTCCGGACCTTGGGGATTGATGAGAAGCAAGCTCTGGAACTGATCCAATCCAGCCTGTTTTGCTCAGTCAAGAGCACTCGGGTCACCAATTGGCGTCGATGCGTGATCAGTTGTGAATTCTGTGTAAACGGCTGGAGGCGGAATCGGAGGCTCTTCGTAATGGATTCTTGACTAAGGGCAACGTGCTTGATCGTTCAATGAGACGGTAGTCTCCACGCAGTTGGCGATCAGAATCGGTCAAAAGGAGGCCCGGTGGCCGGCATACGGGGCTTCGCCGATCGATGGTCGTTCCGGCGCAAGCTCAACCTCCTGGTCGGTGTCCCCCTGGCGGTGGTGGCCGCCCTGCTCTCCTATCTCATCGCGGGCCAGGTGGGCCAGGCGCGGGACGCGGCGTCCGCGGCGGACCTCGTGCGCAACAGCGAGCAGGTGGCGTCGCTGGTCAACGACCTGGAGAGCGAGCACCAGCTGGCGATCCTGCTGTCCGTGCGCTACGAGGCCAAAAGCCGGGGCGTCCAGTCCACGCTCACCGCCTACCGCAAGGCACAGGACGCGGTCGACAGGCAGATCGCGCAGGTGCGCGCGTCCTTCGGCGACGGGCTGCCGGGCAGCGAGGCCCAGGCGCTGAAGGAGGTCGAGGGCCTCACCAGCCTGCGCGGGACGGTGGAGCAGAGCTATCTGCCCGCGAGCAACATCGACCCCGCCTACGACAACGCCGCCAGCACCGTGATCGACGGTCTGGGCCTCGACCGCAACGCGGAGCTGGCGGCCACCTTCACCGGCAACCTGCTGGACTCGCTGCTGCGTGCCGACGCCGCGCACGGCTCCTTCGAGACCGGCGTGTTCTCCGCGACGACCGGTGACACGAACGCACAGATCGAGTTCACGACCGCGGTCGGCGCGTACCAGCTCTACACCAGTCAGGCCGAACGCTTCTCCCGGTTCGCCACCGAGCAGCAGGCCGACGAACTCTCCGGCATCGAGCACACCGCCGCCCAGCGGGACATCGCCCAGGCGTACGCCGAGCTGCAGGTCGCCCCCAGCACCCTGCAGGCCACCACGCCGACGGAGATCAAGGCGGCGTTCGAGAAAGCCCTGAGCGACTACCCCGACTACCCGGAGCAGGCCGCGGCCCGGCTGAAGATCACCTCGTCTCTCATCGGCCAGATCGCCGACGGCGCCGACCAGGCCTCCACCAAGGCCTGGTGGCGCGCGGGTCTGCTGCTGGCCGCGGCGCTGCTCGGCTTCGTCCTGTGGCTCGCGTTCTCGGTGCTGGTGCGCCGCTCGGTGGTCGGGCCGGTGCAGGCCCTCACCGGCGCCGCGCGGGAGGTCGCCGAGGTGGCGGGCCGCGAACTGGCCCGGGTGGCCGACGACGACGCCGAGGACGACAGCCCGCCGAAGCTGCGCGAGATGCCACTCACCGCGGACGACGAGATCGGTGAGCTGGCCGAGGTGATCAACCGCGTGCAGACCACCGCGATCGCGCTCCTTGAACGGCAGGTGCTCAGCCGGCGCAACGTCGCGGAGATGTTCGGCAACGTCGGCCGCCGGGTCAGCAACCTGACGACTCGCCAACTCGCGCTGATCGACGCGGTGGAGCGGGGCGAGACGGACCCCGCCCTCCTCGAACGCCTCTACTCCATCGACCACATCGCCGTCCGTCTGCGCCGCAACGCGGACAGCCTGATGCTGCTGGCCGGCATCCGCGAGACGGTCCTCGACTCCGGGCCCACCGCCCTCACCAACGTCGTACGCGCCGCGCTCGGGCAGATCGAGGGCTTCCAGCGGGTACGGCTGCATGCGCGCACCGAGGTCATGGTGGAGCCCGACATCATCGGCGACCTGACGCTGATGGTGGCCGAACTCCTGGAGAACGCCGTGTCGTTCTCCCCCGCGGGCAGCCCCGTCGAGGTGTACGTGCGGGACACCTCCGGCGAGGAAGCAGCCCTCTCGGGCGGTGCCTCCATCGTCATCTCCGACCACGGCCTCGGCATGAGCGCCGAGCGGCTCGCCGAGGAGAACGCCCGGCTGATCCGCCGCGAACGCCTCGACGTGGTGCCGACGAAGGTGCTCGGCCTGTTCGTGGTCGGCACCCTGGCGCGCCGCTGGGACATCAGCGTCCTGCTGTCCCGCACACCGGGCGGCGGCATGACGGCGGAGGTGACGGTGCCGTCGTCCTTGCTGCTGACGATGAGCCCGGTCGGGCCCACGATGGACCGGGGCGAAGTGCCGGCGGGGCGGGCGGGCGCCGAACTGCCGGTGTCCGGTGCCGTGTCCGGCCCGCGCCGGTCCGCCGCAGTCGCCGAAGCCTCTGGAACGTCGGCCGCCGGCAGCCCCGGGCCGCTCCCGCGCCGGGTGCCCCGTCGGGAGGCGGACCCAGCCGAGCCTGCGCTCGCGACCACGCCGGCCTCGGGCGAGGCATCTGCCGCACCTGAGCCTGACTCGGCCTCGCACCCGCCGACCGCACCGAACACAGCCGATGCGGCACCGGCCGCACCAGCACCGCGCACCACCACGGACACGGCACCCAACGCACCCACCACAGGGGCGGCACAGACCGCACCGGCACCGGCCAAGGCGGAAGCCATCACGGGGGTCGCACCGGGCGCGGGCACGACCGCGGACGCGACACCGGCCGCACCCGTGTCGGACACGGCGTCGGCAATACCCGGCGTGGGTGCTCCTTTCTCCCCGTCCGGCTCCGGGCAGATCCCCCGGGCCCGTACCGAGGCGTTCAGCGACGTGAGCCACTCCCGGTCCGAGGACACAACACCCGGCGGTTCTTCGAGCGTTGGCCCGGAGGTATCGTCTTCCCAGGTCACCCGGGACGCGACAGTGCCGTCCGCTCCCGGCGGGACCGGCCAGGCGCCCCTGGGTGACGGCTCCTCACGGCCCCTGCGTCGCCGTGTCCGCGGTGCCACTCTCCGTACGACCGCCGACGCCGCTGCCCAGCAGGCGGCACGGCAGGCCCCGCGGCTCGCCGATGCCGACGCCGTGCGGGACGCGCTCGACGAGTTCGAGGCGGCCGTGGAGCGCGCGCACCGCGACAGCGCCGCCGGCAGCCGGCCCGCGACCACCGACCCGCACGACCAGAAGCACCTCCCGGAAGGAGCCGAGCAGTGAGTACGCCGACTGGCGCCACGCCCGCCGAACTGCAGGCCGCCGCAGCCGACTTCACCTGGCTGCTCAACCGTTTCGCGACGGAGACCGCGGGCGTCGTCGACGCCATCGCGGTCTCGTCCGACGGGCTGCTCATCGCCGTGTCCGAGCTGCGCGAACCCGCGGACTCGGAGCGGCTCGCCGCGATCGTCTCCGGCATCACCAGCCTGGCCGCCGGCGCGTCCGGCAACTACGGCCTGGGCGCCCTCAACAAGGTCATCATCGACCTGGAGGGCGGCCATGTCCTGGTCTCCGCGATCGGCAGCGGCGCCGTGCTCGGCGTCGTCACCGACAAGGAGGCCAAGCTGGGCAACATCGCCTACGAGATGACCCTGTTCGCCAACCGGGCCGGCAGCGCCCTCAACCCGCAGCTCGTGCTCCAGCTCAAGAACAGCGTCGGCGCCGCGTCGGCACGCTGACCGCCACCCGGGCCCGCGTTCCGCGGGCCCGGTCGAGGAGAAAGACTTCACCCATGGCGGACGGCTCCCCACCTCCGGGCCCGGACCCGGTCGGTCCGGCCCCCGCCGTACGGCCGTTCCTGGTCACCGCCGGCCGGGTGGCGCCGTCGGCGTCCGGCAGGCCGATGCCGGTCGAGACCCAGGTGGTGGCCACCGCCGAGGGCCTCGCCGTCCTCGACGGGCTCTCCTTCGAGCAGCACGACATCGTCGCCGCCTGCCGGCTGCCGCAGTCCGTCGCGGAACTTGCGGCCCGGCTGCGGCTGCACCTCAACGTCGTGCGGGTCCTCGCCGAGGACCTGCGCGCCGCCGGGCATCTGACGGTGTACGTGCCCGACGTCGACGTCACCCACGACGCATCCGTCCTGCGCAGGGTGATCGATGGCCTGCGCGCCATCCCGAACTCCCGAGGGGTACTGCGTGACACCGACTGAACCGGCCACCCTCGCCCCGGCCGACCAGGGGGCCGCCGTACGACCGCCGCTGCCGGTCAAGATGGTGATCGCGGGCGGTTTCGGCGTGGGCAAGACCACCGCCGTGGGCGCGATCTCCGAGATCGAGCCGCTGACCACCGAGGCCGCCATCACGGAGGTCGCGGCGGGCGTGGACGACCTCAGCCACACCCCGCGCAAGACCACGACCACGGTGGCGATGGACTTCGGGTGCATCACCATCGACCCGACGCTGAAGCTGTATCTGTTCGGCACGCCCGGGCAGGAGCGGTTCGGGTTCATGTGGGACGACATCGTGGAGGGCGCGGTCGGCGGCCTGGTCATCGTGGACACCCGCCGTCTCGACGACTGCTACGCCGCCGTCGACTACTTCGAGCACCGCCAGATCCCGTTCGCCGTCGCCGTCAACGCCTTCGACGGCAAGGTCGAGCACAGCATGGACGAGGTCCGCTGGGCACTGGATGTCTCCGACGGTGTGCCGGTTGTCGTGTTCGACGCCCGGGAGCGGGGATCCGTGCGGGACGCGCTGCTGGTTGTGCTGGAGCTTGCGCTGGCGCGCACGGAGGGGTGACGCGCGATCCGGTCCTCTTCAGTCTGCGGGCCGGTGGGGGCTGTTCGCGCCGTTCCCCGCGCCCCTAACCGGCGCTCCTGCGGACGCCCCGCGACACTGTGAACCGCGCTACCAGCCCGAAGAACCCCAGCGTCAGCAGCGCCAGCACGGCAACCAAGGTCGCCCCGCCCACCACCTTCTCGTAGTTGCGCTGGTAGAGGCCGTCGACGATGTACCGCCCAAGACCGCCCAACGAGACGTACGCCGCGATGGTGGCCGTCGACACGATCTGGATGGCCGCCGAGCGCAGGCCGCTGAGGATCAGGGGGAGGGCGACCGGGAGTTCGACCTGGAAGAGGATGCGCGGCTCGGCCATGCCCATGCCGCGGGCCGCGTCCACCGGGGACGGGTCGACGGAGCGCACCGCCTCGTAGGTGGTGACCAGGATCGGCGGGACGGCGAGGACGACCAGCGGGATCATCACCGGCGTCAGGCCGAGCCCGAGCAGCACGAACATCAGCACGAGGAGGCCGAAGCTGGGCAGGGCCCGGCCCGCGGTGGCGATGAACGCCACGGTGTTGCCGCCGCGTCCGGTGTGGCCGGTGAGCAGGCCGACCGGCAGACCGATCGCGGCGGCGATGGCGAGCGCGGTCAGCGAGTACTGGAGGTGCTCGCGCAGCCGGGTGGGGATGCCGTCGTAGCCGTGCCAGTGGGCGCTGTCGCTGAAGAAGGCATTGATGAAGTGGAGGACGTTCATCGGGCTGCGTCCTCCAGTGCGGTCTGCATCGGTTCGGGTTCGTCGACGGGACGGGGCTTGCGGGTGCCGCGCGGCATCCAGGGCGTCACGAGGACGCGGACGAGGACCAGCAGGGCGTCCGCGAGGATGGCGAGGACGGCCGTGCCGACGACGGACAGCCAGACCAGGCGCGGCTGGTGGTAGATCATGCCGTCGTTGAGCAGATTGCCCAGGCCGCCCTGGTTGCCGATCAGCATGCCGACGCTGACCAGGGAGATGCTGGAGACGGTCGCGACCCGAAGCCCGGCGATGATCGCGGGCGCTGCGATCGGCAACTGGACCTGGAAGTAGCGCCGTACGGGCCCGAGGCCCATCGCCGTGGCCGCGTCGAGCGTCTCCTGCGGCACGGACCGGACGCCGTCCACGATCGCGGGGACGAACACCACCAGGCTGTAGATGCCCAGCGGGATCATCACCGTCGTCTCGGTCTGGCCGGTGTAGTCGATGAGGACGACGAAGAAGGCGAGGGAGGGGATCGCGTACAGGATCGTCGTCACCCACAGCACGGGCGGGTACAGCCAGCGCAGCCGCACGCACAACTGGGCGACGGGCAGCGCCACGACCAGTCCGGCCACGACGGGGATCAGCGCCTCGCGCAGATGCAGCCCGACCAGACCCCAGTACGTGTTCTGCAGGTCGCTCGGGATGTCGAAGAAGCCGCCGCTCATCCCGCGACCTTCGCGTCGTCCACGTTGTCCGCGTCGCCGGCACCCTCGGCGTGGGCGGTGCGGATGGCCTCGCCGATGGTCTGCTGCGAGACCACGCCCGCGACGCGGCCGTCGGCGCCCACCGCCACGGCCCACCCGGTGGGCGAGAGCACGGCGCAGTCGAGCGCGGCGCGCAGCGAGTCCTTGCCCTGCTCGAAGGGGCGCCCGTGGGAGAGGAGTCGGGCGGGGTCGACGACTCCCGCGGTCAGGGCGCCCGGCTCGCTCCAGCCGAGCGGCCTGCCGTCCACATCGGTGACGAGCAGGTACGGCGCGCCGTTCGCGCTGCGCTCGGCGATCTGCTCGGCGGTGGCGTCGACGGCCACGACGGGCGTGGTCAGCAGGTCGAGTCCGGCGGAGGAGAAGAACGACAGCCGCCGGATGCCCCGGTCGGCGCCGAGGAAGTCCTCGACGAACGCGTCCGCGGGGTTCGACAGCAGTTCGGCGGGCGGTGCGAACTGGGCGAGGTGGCCGCCGGTGCGCATCACGGCGACCATGGTGCCGATCTTGACGGCCTCGTCGATGTCGTGGGTGACGAAGACGATGGTCTTGCCCAACTCCTCCTGAATGCGGAGCAGTTCGTCCTGCAGGCCCTTGCGGACCACGGGGTCGACGGCCGAGAACGGCTCGTCCATCAGCAGCACCGGCGGATCCGCGGCCAGTGCCCGCGCCACACCGACGCGCTGCTGCTGCCCCCCGGACAGCTGGTACGGGTAGCGCTTGGCGAGCGCGCCGTCCAGTCCGACCCGCTCCATCAGCTCCCGCGCCCGCGCCCGCGCCTTGTCCTTGCTCCAGCCGAGCAGCCGGGGCACGGTGGCGATGTTGTCGACGATGGTGCGGTGCTGGAAGAGGCCGGCGTTCTGGATGACGTAACCCATGGACCGCCGCAGCGTGTTGACCGGCTGCTGGGTGATGTCCTTGCCGTCGAGGGTGATCGTGCCCTCGCTGGGCTCGATCATCCGGTTGATCATGCGCAGGGTCGTCGTCTTGCCGCAGCCCGACGGTCCGACGAAGACGGTGATGGACCGGTCGGGTATCTCCAGGGAGAGGTTGTCGACCGCGACCGTACCGTCGGGGTAGCGCTTGGTGACTGAATCTATGCGTATCAAGACGCCGAACACCCTTCGGTCTGGGCCGTTGCAGGCAGAGTCTAGACCGCTTGTGTTACGCGTTTCCTTCGGGAGTTCGGCCGGGCTCCCCTGCCCGGGTTTCCGTCCCTCCGCCCTGCTGAAACCGCCGTGAAGCCGGCCTGAATCCGGCGTCCCGCACGCTCTGCGGCATGAACCCGACGACACCAGCGGCCATCGAGGCCACCGGCCTGAGCAAGGCATACGGCGACAAGGTCGTCCTCGACGGCATCGACCTGCACGTCCCGCGCGGCACGGTCTTCGCGCTGCTCGGCCCGAACGGAGCCGGCAAGACCACCACCGTCCAGATCCTCTCCACCCTGATCCGCGCCGACGGCGGCGAGGCCCGGGTCGCCGGGCACGGTGTCGCCGCCGCACCGCAGTCCGTGCGGGCCGCGATCGGCGTCACCGGACAGTTCTCCGCCGTCGACAACCTGATCACCGGCGAGGAGAACATGGCGCTCATGGCGGACCTGCACCACCTCCCCCGCCCCGAGGGGAGGCGCGTCTGCGCCGAACTCCTGGAGCGCTTCGACCTGTCGGAGGCGGCGAAGAAGCCCGCCGCCGCCTACTCCGGCGGTATGCGACGGCGCCTCGACATCGCGATGACGCTGGTCGGCTCCCCCGAGGTGATCTTTCTCGACGAGCCGACCACGGGTCTCGACCCGCGCTCCCGGCACACCATGTGGCAGATCGTCCGCGAACTCGTCGACGGCGGAGTCACCGTCTTCCTCACCACGCAGTACCTGGAGGAGGCCGATCAGCTCGCCGACCGCATCGCGGTGCTGAGCGGCGGCCGGATCGTCGCCGAGGGCACGCCGGACGAGCTCAAGCGGCTGGTCCCCGGGGGCCATGTCCGGCTCCGATTCCTGGATCCCGCTCAACTCGCCCGCGCGGTCGAGGTGTTGGGGCTCGGCCGGTGCGACGACGAGGCGCTCACCCTCCAGGTCCCCGGCGACGGCAGCGTGCACACCCTGCGTACCCTGCTCGACGTACTCGACAGCGCCTGCGTCGACGTCGACTCCCTGACCGTGCACACCCCCGACCTCGACGACGTCTTCTTCGCGGTCACCGACCGCCCCGAGAACGAGAAGGTGCAGGCCCGATGACCACCGCCGCCCCGCCCGCCCCGCACGTCCGCGACTCGCTCACCATGCTGCGGCGCAATCTGCTGCACGCCCGCCGCTACCCGTCGATGACGCTCCAGGTCGCGCTCATCCCCGTCTTCCTGCTCCTCTTGTTCGTGTACGTCTTCGGTTCGGCGCTCGGTGCCGGAATCGGCCAGGGCGGCGGCCGTGCCGCGTACCTCGCCTATCTCGTCCCCGGCATCCTGCTGATGACCGCGGGCACCGGAAGCGTGCCGACGGCGGTCGCCGTGTGCACGGACATGACCGAGGGCATCGTCGCCCGCTTCCGCACGATGGCGATCTCCCGTGCGTCGATCCTGGTCGGTCATGTGGTCGGCAGTGTCATCCAGACAGTGATCAACCTGGTCCTGGTGACCGTCGTCGCCCTCGCCATCGGTTTCCGTCCCGACGCGAGCCCCCTGGAATGGCTGGCGGCCGGTGGGCTGCTCGTGCTCTTCGTCCTCGGCCTGACCTGGCTTTCGGTCGCCCTCGGGCTGATCAGCAAGACCCCGGAGGGGGCCAGCAACGCCCCACTGCCGATCTCGTTCCTGCTGCCCTTCGTCAGCAGCACCTTCGTTCCGGTCGCCTCGATGCCGTCCTGGATCCGCTGGTTCGCCGAGTACCAGCCGTTCACCACGGTCATCGAGACCGTGCGCGGGCTGCTGACCGGAACGGCGATCGGGCACAACGGCTGGATGGCGGTGGCGTGGAGCGTGGGGATCGCGGTCCTCGGGTTCGTCTGGTCGCTCCGCCTCTTCGACCGCGACCCCAGCTGACCCCTCTCTCCAACTATCAGAAAAGGAACCCGAGATGACCACCGAGACCCCCGTTCACCTCACCCCCGAACTCGTCGAGAACCCCGTGGGCGCCTACGCCGCCCTGCGCGCCCGCCCCGGCCTCGGCCATGTCGTCCTGCCCGGCCTGGACACCGCCGTACGGCTCGTCACCCGCCACGAGGACGTGAAGGCCGCGCTCACCGAACCGCGGCTGGTCCGGGACCGCTCGACGATCCCGGACTCCGAAATGCCGGACCCGCAGGCCGAGTTGCTGGCGCAGGGCGCCGACGGACTGCCGCCCGAGTACGCGCAGTACCTCTCGGGCCACCTGGCGCTCTTCGACGGCGACGAGCACACCAGACGCCGCAACCCGCTCACCCGCGCCTTCACCGCCCGCCGGGTCGCCGCGCTCCGCCCCTTCGTGGAGAAGACCGCACAGGAGCTGATCCATGCCCTCGACCAGCGCGAACAGGCCGACCTGCTGGGCGAGTTCGCCTATCCGCTGAGCACCGCCGTCATCTGCGCACTCGTCGGCGTGGACGCGGCCGACCAGGACAAGGTCTGCGGCTGGATCCGGGACTTCGCCTACGGCGACGGCAGCCGCGCCCTCGAAGGGCTCGGCGGTGTCGTGCAGTACACCAAGGAGCTGGTGGCCCGGCGGCGCGCGGAGCCCGCGGACGACCTGGTGTCGGCGCTTTTGGCGGACGGCCAGATGACCGACGACGAGATCGTCACCGTCTTCTTCCTGCTGATCAACACCGGTATCACCCCGCCCGCCCTGTTCCTCGCCCACGCCGTCCTCGCCGTCCTCGACCACCCGGACCAGCTGGAGCGGCTGCGCACCGAGCCCGAGCTGCTGGGCCGCGCGGTCCCCGAGCTCCTGCGGTACGTCACCCTGGTGCGCATGGGTGCCACGCTGTACGCCACCGAGGACTTCGTGTTCGCCGGCACCCGGCTGCGGAAGGGCGAGGCGGTGACGGTCGCGCTGTTCGCCGCGGACCACGACCCAGCCGCCTACGACGCGCCCGAACGGCTCGACGTGACAAGGGGGTTCGGCCGCGGGGACGGACACCTGGCCTTCGGGCACGGCCCGCACTACTGCATCGGCGCGGCGCTCGGCCGCCTGGTGACGGGCGTCGTGTTCGAGGAGCTTCTGGTACGGCGGCCGGCGGCACCGGAGCTCGCCGTGGACCGCGCCGAGGTGCGGTTCGGGCACTGGCCCGGAGACGGCTTCCATCTGCTGAGCCTGCCGGTCAGGCTGTGAGCCGGGCCCGCAGCAGGCCGAGTGCGACCTCGCGCAATCCGTCCCCGTCCAGGGCGGCGTACGTGGACACCGCGTCCTCGTACGCCGCCTTGTCGGCGTTCCGGGCGGCCTCGCGGGCGAGCGCCGAGGACATGGTCGGCTGGAAGTTGCGCAGGGCACGGAAGCGTTCGGCGAGGACGGTCAGCCGGGCTCCGCGCTCGCTCTCGCCGGCGGCCAGGGCGACCGTGCCGAGGGCGAGCAGCAGTGCGCCGCACACCGGGAAGTCGACGGTCACGTAGTGGGGTGCGGCCGTCGAGCGGGTCAGCAGGGCGGTGAGGCGGGCGGGCAGCGCGGCGGCGAGCGGGGCGACAAGGTCGGTGCGGCCGTGCCGGGCATGCGCGGTGAGGGCCACCGACTGCAGCTCCAGCAGCCAGCCCTCCATGACGAGTTCGTCGCCGAAGACCGGGCTCGAACCGTGCTCCACCCGCTCCAGGGCTCGTCGCCACAGACCGAGGCCGGTGTCGATGTCGCCGCGGGCCAGGGCCATCTCGGCGCGGGCGCCCAGGTCGGGGGTGAAGGCGTCGGAGGCGCTGCCCTCGGGCTGGTTCCGCAGGGCCTCCTCCAGCCAGTGCTCGGCGGCATCGAGGTCGCCGGTCTGCAGGTTGGCGAGCATGAGGCCCCATCGCATGCCGATCGTGTCGCTCCACTCGCCGAGGCCCTCCAGGGTGGCCAGCGCGCGCTCCATGTGCGCCACGGCCTCGCCCCCGCGCTCGGTCTGCAGGCACAGTTCCGCGAGGCGGGAGGCCGGCCAGATGTGCAGCAGAGGGATGTCGCCGTCGCCGAGCGCCCGGACCATGCGGCGGGCGGCGGCGAGGGCGAGGTCGGGCCGGTGCCGGCTCTCCCACACATAGCTGGCCACGCAGTTGGCGACTCCTGCGAGCAACGGCCGGTCGCTGTCGCACAGTTCGGCCAGCGCGTCATGGTCGGCGAGCACGTGGGGGAAGGCGCACAGCACCGCCGCGACGGCCCGCACCAGGGTGTCCGGTTCGGCGGGCGGCAGCCGGCGCAGGGTGACCAGGGTGCGGACGGCGCCCGGTCCGACGCCCAGGAACAGGTTGGCGGTCAGCAGGGCGGCGGCGGTGCGGGTCGGCTCGACGTACTCGGGGCCGGGCCGGTAGTGGGACAGGGGCCGGGCGGTGTCCTCGGTGAGGGCGATCATCCGGGGGTAGTTGGTCTCCGTCGTCCACAGGCCGCCGAGGACCGCGGTGACCGTGGCGACGGTGTCGAGTTCGTTGTGGGCGAGCGCGAGCCGCAGGGCCTGGACGAGGTTGTCCTGCTCGGCGCGGACGAGCCGCCAGGAAGCGAAGGGATCGGCGCCGAACGGGGCGTCGTGGTGGACGACCCCGAAGTCCCGCGCCCAGCCGAGGAACCGCTCCGTGACGGCGGCCTCCTCGCCGGCCTGCTCCCGGTGGGCGGCGGCGAACTCCCGTACCGTCTCCAGCATCCGGAAGCGGGTGCCGTACGAGGTGTCGGTCACCTTGAGCAGCGACTGGTCGACGAGATCCGCCAGAACCTCCAACGCGTCGAAGCCGCCGACGAGTTGCTCCGCGGCGTCGGCGGTGAAGCCGTCCGGGAAGACGGACAGGGCACGCAGGGCGGACTGCCCCTGCTCGTCGAGGAGGTTCCAGCTCCAGTCCACGACGGCATGCAGGGTGCGGTGGCGCTGCGGGGTGTCGCGGGGGCCGCCGCGCAGCAGCGCGAACCGGTCCGCCAGGCGGCGGGCGATCTCGGCGACCGACATCACCCGCACACGGGCGGCGGCGAGTTCGGCGGCCAGCGGCAGGCCGTCGAGGCGGCGGCAGAGGGCGGCCACGGAGTCGGCGGGCAGTTCGGCCTCGGGCCGGGCGGCACGGGCCCGCTGCTCGAACAGCTCGACGGTGGTGGCGAGGTCCAGCTCGGGCAGGGGGTAGACGGTCTCGGAGGTCAGACCGAGCGGGGCGCGGCTGGTGGTCAGGACGCGCAGGTCCCTCGTCCGCGACACCAGTGCCTGCACCAGGTCGGCGACCCCGCGGACCACCTGCTCGCAGTTGTCCAGGACGAGCAGCGCGGGGCCGGACCCCAGGGCGGCCACGATGCCGGCGATCACCTCGCCGCCCGCGGTGGGCCGCAGACTCTCGCCGACGCCCAGCGCGGAGGCGACCTCGGCGGCGACATCGGCGTCCCGGCGGACGCCGGCGAGCGGCACCAGGTGCACCACACGCTGCTCGGCGTCCCGGGCGACGGCGCTTGCGAGGCGGGTCTTGCCGAGGCCGCCGGGCCCCACGACCGAGGTGACGCGGGCGCTGTGCAGCAGCCGCGTGACGGCCGCGACATCGGCGTCCCGGCCGAGAAGGGGGTTGGGCTCGTGCGGCACCCCGCGGCGTACGACGGGTGCCTCGCCGCGCAGCAGTTCCTGGTGGAGTTCCTGGAGGGCGGGCCCGGGGTCGGTGCCGAGTTCCTCGCGCAGGCGACGGCGGTGGGCGTCGTACGTGGCCAGGGCGGCGGCAGGTCCTTCGGCAGCCGTCCGGCAGCGCATCAGCTCCAGGAGCAGTTCCTCGTCGTGGGGCCGGTCGGCGGCCAGTTCGGCGAGCGGGCCGAGGGCTTCGTCCCGGCGGCCGGTGCGGGCGAGGGAGAGTGCGCGGCAGCGGACGAGCGCGCGGTGGGTCACGGCCCGCTCGGCGCGCAGCTCCCCGAGGGGATCGCCGAAGGTGCCCGCTGCGCCGGCCGGGGCGCCGTCCCACAGCCCGAGCCCCTCCTCCGCCTCGGCGAGGGCGCCCGCGTGGTCCCCGGCCCGCGCCTTCTCGGCGCAGGCGGCGGCGAACAGCAGAACGGCGGAGGTGTCGACCTGGTCCTCGCGCAGGGCGAGCCGGTAACCGGTCGGGGTGCTGGCGATGACCTCGGCGCCGAGCTGACGGCGGGCCCTCGACACCAGGATCTGCAACGCCTTGACCGGGTTCTCGGGCTGCTCGTCCGGCCACAGCCCGTCGACCAGCCGCCCGGCACCGCACCCCGCCCGCAACTCCCCCGCCAGCAGCGCGAGCAGCCCCCGCAGCCGGGGCGCGGTGATCTCCTGCCCGCGGTGGGAGACGGACGACAGCAGCGTCAACTCGATGGTCACCGGGCCAGGTTAGTCAGACTTTCAGCCCGTCCGGCGTTTGAGGACGAGGCCGTCCAGGCCGAAAGGGGGGTCCAAGAGGGCGGCTGTCGCATCACGCGGCCGCCGAGGGCTCCCCCGCGAGCGGAAACCCCTGCGTCCGCAGCACCTGGCTCCCGGCGTCCACGGCGAACACCTCGCAGCCCGGCAGCGAGGCGGCCCACTCGATGCCCTGCGCGCCCAGCGCGAACGCCGCCGTCGCGACCGAGTCGGCCTCGGTCAGGGTGGCGGCCACGACGGTCAGGCTCTGCAGTCCGGTCGCCGGGAGTCCCGTACGGCCGTCGATGATGTGGTCGCCGCGTTCGTAGCGCGCGGAGGTGGCGACCGCGCCTTCGGTCAGCTCGAGGACGGTGCACAGCTTGTCGGCGTGTTCGGGGTGGCGTACGCCGACCCGCCAGGGGCCGCCGGCGGCGACCACGTCACCGCCGGCGTTCAGGAGGAACCTCCGCGCGCCGGCCGCCTTCAGCAGCCCCGCCGCCCGCTGCACCGACCAGCCCTTGACCACCGCACAGGGGTCGAGCCCGCGGCCGGGCAGCCGTACGTCGAAGGCTCCGCCCGTCGCGATCCGGTAGTGCTCGCACAGGTCGAGGACCTCGACGAGGTCTGCGCTGAGCTCGTGGGAGGCCAGTTCGCCGCGGCCGTGGCGGGACACCTCGCTGTCGGGCTTGAAGGGGCTGAACCGGGCGTCGACCTCGTGCAGCCATGCGAAGACCGCCTCGGCGGCCGACTCCGGCACGTCCTCGTCGTCGACCCGGAGCGAGACGGGGAAGCCCATGACGTGTTCGATGCGGTGCATTCGGATCAGCCCTTCGCGTCGATCGCGGCCTGGAGGGACTTCTTATAGGCCTCGCTGGTGATAGTCGCGCCGGACACGGTGTCGATGTCCGCGCTCTGCGCCTTCAGCGTCTCCGCGACCAGCTTCGGCACCGCCGCCGCCGTCTGCGGATGGTTCGGCTGCTGCAGCATCCTCACTGCCGTGATCTTCTCGCCGGAGAAGGTCACCTGGACCTGCACGGGGCCCTTCTCCGTGTTCACAGTGGAACCAGAGACGGTCTGGGACGCGGACGTCTTCGCGCTCGCGCCGTTCGAGTCGATCGCCGCCTGGAGGGACTTCTTATAGGCCTCGCTGGTGATAGTCGCACCGGACACGGTGTCGATGTCCGCGCTCTGCGCCTTCAGCGTCTCCGCGACCAGCTTCGGCACCGCCGCCGCCGTCTGCGGATGGTTCGGCTGCTGC
>NZ_JBSFDG010000001.1:0-37725 GCF_053593775.1 Streptomyces sp. NPDC002092 | reverse complement strand
GCAGCATCCTCACAGCGGTGATCTTCTCGCCGGAGAAGGTCACCTGGACCTGCACGGGACCCTTCTCCGTCTGGATCGTCGTGCCCTTGACGACTGTGCCGGACGAAGAGCCCGCGGAGGAGGACGCCGTGGGCGTCGAGGCGGGCTCGGCGGTGGAGGTCGCAGCGCCCACGGACGGCTCGTAGCGCCAGACGGGGACCAGGCCCGCGATGCTCAGGACGACGACAGGTATGGCTCGCTTCACGATGTCTTTCCCGTCTTCCTCATCCGGCCAGGCTGAAGCGCTCGAAGTGGATCTGCTGCTTGGGCACGCCCAGGTCGCCCAGGCTGCGCAGCACCGCGTTCATCATCGGCGGCGGCCCGCACAGGAAGACGTCCCGGTCGGCGATGTCCGGCACCAGCCGCGCCAGCTCCCGCGGCGCCAGCTTGTCGGGGACCGCCGGTCCGGTGACCAGGTGCAGCTCGGCGCCCTTGGCCACCGCCAGCTCGCGCAGTTCGTCGTAGAGGACGGCGTCGCGGTCCGAGGCCACGCGGTAGATGACGACCGCGTGGCCCTGGATGTCCTCCAGGATGGCCCGGATGGGCGTGACGCCGACGCCGCCCGCGATCAGCAGGGACTCCGACTTCGTGCGGTGCAGCGTGGTGAAGGCGCCGTAGGGGCCCTCCGCGAACACGCGCGTGCCGACCTTCACATGCCGCAGGGCGGCGCTGCCGTCGCCTGCCGCCTTTGCCGTGAGGCGCAGCGTGCGGCCGTCGGGGGCGGCCGAGAGGGAGAAGGGGTTCGCCTGCCACCAGCGGTCGCGGGTCAGGAACCGCCACAGGAAGAACTGGCCGGCCTGTGCGGGCATCTTGTCCAGGTCACGCCCGGTCATGTGGATCGAGACGACGTTGTCGGACTCGTGGACGACCGCGGAGACCCGCAGCTGGTGGCGCAGGTTCCGCCATAGCGGCAGGACCATGCGACCGAGGACCACCGCGCCGAGGGCCACGCCCCACACGCCGTACCAGTACGTCTTGGCGGCGGACGACGCGGTGAACGTCGTACCGACGGCGACCTGGTGCGTGAAGGCGAGCACCACGGCGACGTAGGTGTAGAGGTGGATGAAGTGCCAGGTCTCGTAGGCGAGGCGGCGGCGGGCGTAGCGGGCCGAGACGGCGCCGACCACGAGGATGATGCCGAGGGCGACGATCGCGCGGAGCACGCCCTCCGTCGTGCGGGCGAGGTCCACGATCTCGGTGATCGGGCCCACACCCGCGCCCTCGGCGTAGCCGAAGCTGATGAAGACGGCGTGCGCGAGCAGCGTCCACAGCAGGGCGAAGCCGGACCACCGGTGCCAGGAGGTCAGCCGGTCCATGCCGATCCGGCGGTCCAGCCAGGGCAGCCGGGCCACCAGCACCAGCTGGAAGGCCATGACCAGAGCGCCGTACAGGCCCGTGAGGCGGCCGATGACGATCAGCGCGTTGGAGGCGAAGCCCGCCTGGGCGAAGAAGTAGGCGACCACGGCCGCGTTCGCGGCGAGCACGGCGTACAGGCCCGTGCGGGCCACCACCCTGGGGCGTATCGCCGTGGGGGGCGCAGGGGGTGATTGGACGGTCGTCACGGGAGGGCAGCTCCTTGATCGGGTCCTGGGTGACCGAGCTTGGCTGGCGGGAGCTGTCGATAACCTGTCGTACAACTTACAAGTACTTATCGATGTGCCGGCTGTGCGCCCGACCACAGGGTCCGGCCTGCCGCGTACCGCACTATGAGCGGGTGGAAAAAGTACGCCTCCTGGTCGTGGACGACGACCCGCCCATCGCCGATCTCGTCGCGACCGTGGCCCGTTACGAGGGCTGGGACGCGGTCACCGCGAACTCCGGTGAGGAGGCGCTCAGGCTGGCCGGTGAGTTCCACCCGGACATCGTGGTGCTCGACCTGATGCTGCCCGACGTGGACGGCTTCGGCGTCCTGGACCGGCTGCGCGGCTCGGGCACGATGGTGCCCGTGGTGTTCCTGACCGCGCGGGACGGCGTCGCCGACCGGGTGGCGGGCCTGACCCGGGGCGGTGACGACTACCTGGTCAAGCCGTTCGCGGTGGAGGAGCTGATGGCCCGGCTGCGCACGGTGCTGCGGCGCAGCGCCGGGCCCGGCTTCCAGCGGTCCGTCCTCCGGGTCGCGGACCTGACGATGGACGAGGACACCCGCGAGGTGCGCCGCGGCGACAAGCTGCTCACCCTCACCCCCACCGAGTACGAGGTCCTGCGCTTCCTGATGCGCAAGTCGCCGACGGTGATGACGAAGGCGCAGATCCTCGACCATGTGTGGGAGTACGGCTTCGGGGGCCGCTCCAACGTCGTCGAGCTGGTCGTCAGCCGGCTGCGCCGCAAGCTCGACGACACGGGCGAGCCGCTCATCCAGACGGTGCGGGGCTTCGGGTATGTGATCCGGCAGGCGGCCGGGTGATCCGCCGGCTCCTCAGGTCGTACCGCAGGCTCCGCCTCGGCACCCGGCTGGCGCTGGGGCTCGGGATGCTGGCGCTGGTGGTGTTCGCCGTGGTCGGCACGGCCCTGACGACGTACATGCGGGACTATCTGTCGAACCAGCTCGACGACCAGCTGGGGCTCGCCCAGGTCGCCCAGTCCAAGAACGTCGCGGAGACGGGCACGCTCCAGGGCAAGAAGTACTGGGGCTGGTACTACGCCGTGTACGACGTGTCCGGCGGCAGGGCCGTGCTCCGCAAGCCGGAGGAGACCACCGACCTCCCCTCCGACATCGCCCCCCTCACCTCCCTGGCCGAGGCCCAGGCCGCCGCGGACACCGAGATCCTGCGCACCGCGGACCTCAGGGGCGACGGCGACTACCGGCTGCGCGCCTGCGAGGTCAAGCCCGGTGTGGTCCTGGTCAGCGGCGCGCCGATGGCCGACATCGACGACACGGTACGGCGGCTGATCACGGTCCAGGTCATCGCCTTCGGGCTCGCCCTGCTGGCGCTGGTGCTGGCGGGCCGGCGGATGCTGCGCCGGGGCCTGAACCCGCTCAGCGACATGGCCCACACCGCCCACGGCATCGCCTCGCACGACCTGACCGAGTCGGCGGCCCGGCTGCCGCTGCGCGCCGACAAGCGGGGCGGCGGCCCCGAGGTCGAGGAGTTGCGCACCGCCTTCAACACCATGCTGGAGCACATCGACGACTCGCTCGCGGTCCGCGCGGAGGCCGAGCAGCGCCTGCGCCGCTTCGTCGCGGACGCCTCGCACGAGCTGCGCACCCCCCTGATGTCCGTACGGGGCTACGCGGACCTCTTCCAGTACGCCGCCGCCAACGCCCCCGAGGAGCGCGACAAGCACCTGGCCCGGCTGCGCGCCGAGGCGGCCCGGATGGGCGTGCTCCTGGACGACCTGCTGCTGCTCGCCCGCCTGGACGCGGCGGAGGTGGAGGCGCCGCTGCGGATGCAGGACACGGACCTGGTGGAGCTGGTGGACGAGGCGGCCGCCGCCTTCCGGGCGACCCACCCGGAGCGCCCTCTGAAGGTGACGTCCGGCCCGCCCTCGCTGAAGCTCCGTCTGGACCCGCACCGCATCCGCCAGGTACTGGACAACCTGCTCACCAACGCCGCCGTGCACACGCCGGCCGGTACGCCCGTGTCGATGGCGATCGAGGTGACGGGCGACAAGGCCGTCGTACGGGTCGAAGACACCGGTCCCGGAATTCCGGCCGCCGATCAGGAACGCGTGTTCGACCGCTTCTACCGCGTCGACAAGGCCCGCAGCCGCGACCGGGGCGGCAGCGGGCTCGGCCTGTCGGTCGCCGGTTCCCTGGTCCGCGCCCACGGCGGCACCATCGAACTGCGCAGCGCACCGGGGTCGACGGTGTTCACGGTCTCGCTGCCGGTGCGCGCCCGGCTCCTGGGGCCGGGAGGTCTTACGGAGCCGTGACGTCCCGGGCGCGGCCCACGTGTCCCGCCCGGTCGCGGCCCTAGCGTGGCCGCATGCGAGTACTGGTCACCGGCGGTGCCGGGTTCATCGGGTCCCATGTCGTGCGGGCACTGGAGGCACACGGGCACGAGCCCGTCGGGTACGACGTCCGGGCCGATCCCGCCTCGGACGTACGCAGCCCCACGGCCGTCCGCCGCGCCCTGACCGGTGTCGACGCCGTGTGCCACCAGGCGGCCATGGTCGGCCTCGGCACCGGCTTCGCGGACGCGGCCGACTACGTCTCCCACAACGACCTCGGCACCGCCGTCCTGCTCACCGCCATGGCCGAGGCGGGCGTACGACGCCTTGTGCTGGCCGGGTCGATGGTGGTGTACGGCGAGGGGCGCTACGCCTGTGCGCGGCACGGGGCGGTACGGCCGGGCCCGCGCACGGTGGCCGACCTTGACGCCGGCCGCTTCGAACCGCCGTGCCCGGTGTGCGGTGCGGCCCTGTCCCCCGGACTGGTCGGGGAGGACGCCCCGGTCGACCCGCGCAATGTGTACGCGACGACCAAGCTCACCCAGGAGCACCTGGCGGCGGCGTGGGCGCGCGCCACGGGCGGCTCGGCGGTGTCGCTGCGGTACCACAACGTGTACGGGCCGGGGATGCCCCGCGACACCCCGTACGCGGGCGTCGCCTCCTTCTTCCGCTCGGCGCTGGCCCGCGGTGAGGCCCCGCGGGTCTTCGAGGACGGCCGTCAGCGCCGGGACTTCGTGCATGTGCGGGACGTGGCGGCGGCCAACCTGGCGGCGCTGGAGACGGGTGGCCGCGAGGGGGCGCTGACCGCGTACAACACCGGCAGCGGCGAGGTGCACACGGTCGGCGAGATGGCCCGTGCGCTGGCCGCGGCGTACGGCGGCCCGGAGCCGGTGGTCACCGGGGAGTACCGGCTCGGCGACGTACGGCACATCACGGCGGACTCGGCGCGGCTGCGGGCCGAGCTGGGCTGGAAGGCCGAGGTGGGCTTCGAGGAGGGCATGCGGGAGTTCGCCCGGGCCGGAATGCGTGAGGCATAGGCCCGCGATGGACCGGTGGTGCCGCCCGCATTCACGAAGCGGCGGCGGGCGGCACCACCACACATGGAGGCCGCCGGGGATGCGGGAGTTCACGCGGACGCACTGAGCGTGTCCACGCCGGGACGACGTCGTTGTCGTCGATCATGGCGCTGTTCGCGACAAATCAGTTGAAAGGACCGCAGAATGCTCCGCCGTACCCTCAAGCCCACCCGCACCCGGATCGCCGCGCTGCTCAGCGCGCCCGTGGTAGGCGTGTGCCTCCTCGCCCCGTCGGCCTTTGCGGACACGCCGCCGCCCGGCAAGAAGGTCGACAGCGCCACCGTCATCGACAGGGCCTGCAAGCACGCGAGCGAGGACTCCGAGGACGGCGCGGACGGGACCTGCGAGAAGCTCGTCGCACCGCTCCTCTCGCATGCCATCGGCCCCGGGAGCGGGCTCACCTGCCGGGAGATCTCCGCGACCGACATCGAGTGCCGCCCCGAGAGGTGACCGTTCAGGCCTCCGCGACCGGCAGGGTCACCTCGAAGCGGCAGCCGCCCGGGATGTTGCGGACGGTCGCGCGGCCCTGGTGCGCCTCCACGATGCCCCGCACGATGGCGAGGCCGAGGCCCGCTCCGGCAGGGGGAGTCCGGGCATGCGTGCCCCGCCATCCGGTGTCGAAGACGCGGGGCAGGTCCTCCTCCGGGATGCCGCCGCAGGCGTCCGTCACGGACACGACCACACCGTCCGGCGAGCGCTCCGCGGCGATCGCCACCGTGCCGTCGGCCGGAGTCCGCCGGATGGCGTTGACCAGCAGATTGCCCAGCACCCGGCTCATCTCCCTGCCGTCCACCTCCACCGGCAGGGGCTCGACCCGGTCCCCGACCAGCCGTACGCCGTGCTCGCGGGCCAGGGGGTCGGCGCCCGCGAGTGCGTCGCCGACGAGGTCGTAGAGGGAGATCCGGCTGGGGCTGAGCGCGAGTGCGCCCGCGTGGATGCGGGAGAGTTCGAAGAGGTCGCCGACCATGTCGTTGAGGCGCTCGACCTCGGTGCGGATCTGTCTGAGGTAGCGGTCCGGGTCGGCGGCGACACCGTCCTCCAGCGCCTCCGACATCGCGCGCAGGCCGGCGAGGGGGGTGCGCAGGTCGTGGGAGATCCAGGCGACCAGTTCGCGCCGGGAGGACTCCAGGGCGCGTTCGCGCTCCCGGGACTCGGCGAGTTTGGCGCTCGTGGCCTCCAACTCCCGGCTGAGGGCGGCGAGTTCGGCGGTGGCGGGACCGGCTGGCGAGGTGAAGTCGCCGCCGTCGCCGAAGGAGCGGGCGGCGAGGGTGAGGGCGCGGCTGCGGGCGGCGACCCAGCGGCCCAGCAGCAGGGCGGTGGCCAGGGAGACCACGGCCGCCATCGCGACGACGGTGGTGACGACCTTCAGGTCGTGCCCGGACAGGAACATGGCCTGCGCGACCGCGAGGGTGCCCGCGAGCATCGCGGTGACGGCGACCGCGGCGACCACACCGAGGTGCAGGGCGAGAGAGCGCCGCCGGATCAGCAGCAGCACACACGCGCCGAGCAGTCCGGCAGCGGCGGCGCCGAGGAAGGCGAACAGGGCGATGAGGAGGTTGTCGTGCATGGTCACGCCTCCGCTCGGGAGACGCCTTCGGTGACGTCCTCGGAGCCGTCGAAGCGGTAGCCGACGCCCCACACCGTCTGGATCAGCCGGGGCCTGCCGGGGTCGTCCTCGACCTTGCCGCGCAGCCGCCGCACATGAACGGTGACGGTCGACAGATCGCCGAAGTCCCAGCCCCACACCTCGTGCATCAGGTCCTCGCGGCTGTAGGCCCGGCCGGGATGCCGCAGGAAGAAGGCCAGGAGGTCGAACTCCCGGATGGTGAGGGCGAGTTCGGCGCCGTTCTTGAGGGCACGCCGGGACGCCGGATCGACGGAGAGCCCGGCCGCCCGCAGCGGGCCGGACGGCTGGGAGGGCCGGGTGCGGCGCAGCACGGACTCGACGCGCAGTACCAGCTCGCGGGGGCTGAACGGCTTGGTGACGTAGTCGTCGGCGCCGACCTCCAGGCCGAGGATGCGGTCGTCCTCGTCGCCGCGCGCGGTGAGCATGATGACCGGCACCGGTCCCTGCCCCCGCATCCGCCGGCACACCTCGAGGCCGTCCATTCCGGGCAGCATCAGGTCGAGGACGACGAGGTCGGGCCAGTGGGCGGCGGCGCGGGCGAGCGCGTCGGGGCCGTCACCGGCCCGGTCCACGACATACCCGGCGCGGTCGAGATAGCCGGTGACGATCTCCGCGACGGTGGGATCGTCGTCCACGACGAGCACCCGGGCGCCGCCCTGTGCGTACTGCTGCTGCTCCATGGAGCCAGCCTCGCACCGCGCACGCGCATACGCCGTCGCCGGGCTCCTGACGTCCCTGTTTCGTAAGGAGCCAAAGCCCGATTTGCCCGATTCCGATTCGTAGGGTGAGTGCCGTGACGCCCCCTTCCGACAAAGACGTGTCCGGCAAAGACCTGTCCGGCAAAGACGTATCCGACGTACGAGAACCGGGCGCGACGTCCGTGGAGGTCGTACTCCCCTGCCTCGACGAGGCCGAGGCGCTGCCGTGGGTGCTGGAGCGCATCCCGCCCGGCTGGCGTGCGCTCGTCGTGGACAACGGCTCCACCGACGGCTCGGCGGAGATCGCCCGGGCACTCGGCGCGAGTGTCGTGCGCGAGGCGCGGCGCGGCTTCGGCGCCGCCTGCCACGCCGGTCTGACGGCGGCCACGGCGGACATCGTCTGCTTCTGCGACTGCGACGCCTCGCTGGACCCGGCCGAGCTGGTGCCGTTCGTGGAACGGATCCGGGCCGGGGAGGCCGACCTGGTGCTGGGCCGGCGGCGGCCGGGGGCGCGCGGCGCCTGGCCGTTGCACGCCCGCGCGGGCAACTTCGCCCTCGCCCGCCTGCTGCGCCGTCGCACCGGCCTGCGCCTGCACGACCTGGGTCCGCTGCGGGCCGTCCGCCGCGAGCCGCTGCTGTCCCTGGCCCTCACCGACCGCCGCAGTGGCTACCCCCTGCAGATGGTCGTCCGGGCCGCGGACGCGGGCTGGCGGATCGCCGAGTACGACGTCCCGTATCTGCCGCGCGCGGGCGCCTCCAAGGTGACCGGCACCTGGCGCGGCACCTGGCAGGCGGTGCGGGACATGAGCCAAGTCCTGGCCGAGGCGCCGGTGGCAGCGAAGGCACCCGAAGGAGTCCGCCCATGACCCACCTGCCCACGCTCCTGGTCATCGCGAAGGAGCCGAGGCCCGGGCGGGTGAAGACCCGGCTGACGCCGCCCTTCACCCCTCACGAGGCAGCCGCACTCGCCGAGGCGGCGCTGGCGGACACCCTGGACGCCGTCGCCCGGACCCCGGCCCACCGCCGGGTCCTGGTCCTGGAGGGCGAGCCGGGCCCCTGGCTGCCGCCCGGCTTCGAGGTCGTACGGCAGTGCCCCGGCGGCCTCGACGAACGCCTGGCCGCCGCCTTCGCGCACTGCACCGGCCCCGCCCTGCTCATCGGCATGGACACCCCCCAGGTGACGCCCGAGCTGCTGGCTGTGGACTTCGCGGACTGCGACGCGTACTTCGGCCCGGCGGAGGACGGCGGCTTCTGGGCCCTGGGCCTGGCCGACCCGGACCCGGCTCTCCTGCTCGGCGTCCCGATGTCGACACCCCGCACGGGCGCCGTCCAGCGCGCCCGGCTGGCCGGCCTGCGCGTACGGGACCTGCCGCGCCTACGGGACGTCGACACGGCGTACGACGCCGAACTGGTCGCCGAGACCGCACCCACCGGCCGCTTCGCGACCCAGCTGGCCCACCTCGCGGCGGCGGACCGATGAGCGGCACCCCGGAGCTGACGACACGGATCGGACGCCGGCCGGGCACCGACGGTCCGCACGACCGACCGGCCCATGACGACCGCCCACCGGGGCCCCGCCAGACGTACCAGGACACCGGCTTCGCCACCCCGGGACCTCGCGAGGCGACCGCCCCGGCGGACGACGGCACCTGGTCCGCCGATCCCTACGCCTACGCCCTGCGTACCGGCCGCGGCCCCCTGTTCCTGCGCCGTGCCGACGGCTGGTTGCTTCTGCTGGAGGTCGAGCGGTGGTGTGCGGAGGCCGACGGGGTCGATCTGGAGGTGCTGCGGCGGTGTGAGGGGGCGGTGCTCGACGTGGGGTGCGGGCCCGGGCGGCTGGTCGTCGCGCTGGGCGAGCGGGGGCTGCCGGTGCTCGGGATCGACGTGAGCGAGGCGGCAGTGGCACGCACGGTCGCGCTCGGCGGGCAGGCGCTGCGCCGCTCCGTCTTCGAGCCGCTGCCCGCCGAGGGCCGCTGGGGAACCGCACTCCTGCTCGACGGCAACGTCGGCATCGGCGGCGACCCGCGCGCCCTGCTGGACCGCATGGCCCAACTCCTGGCCCCCGGCGGCCTGTTGATCGCCGAGACGGTTCCGGACCCGGACGTCGACGAGCGGGTCCGGGTGCATGTCACCGACGCCCGAGGGGCTGCCGGCAGCCCCTTCCCATGGGCCCGGCTCGGCACGCCGGCCCTGCTGCGGCACGCGCGCCGCGCGGGCTGGCGTGCCGTCGGTCAGTGGACGGCCGGAGGCCGCTGTTTCGTGGCACTGCGCAGCCGCAGCACGGACACCAGCGCCGTCACCGCCAGCCGGCAGGCGAGAAAATAGCCATCGGCGGACAGACCGGTCACGGAGCATCTCGGCCCGCTGCCGGGCCGCCCCGCTGCGGCACGCGCGCCGCGCGGGCCGGCGTGCCGTCGGCGCGCGCCGCGCGGGCCGGCGTGCCGTCGGTCAGTGGACGACCGGAGGCAGCTGTTTCGTCGCCTTGCGCACCCGCAGCATGAACAGCACCGCCGAACCCCCGAAGAGCACGGCCGTCAGCAGCAGCCAGCGGGACAGGAAGCGGTCCGCGGACAGGCCGGTGGCGGACGCGTAACGCGCCGTCACCTGACCGGTGATCAGCGGGAACCAGACCAGCAGAAGCAGCAGGGACAGGGCTGCCGGCACCCGGACGTACCCGACCCACAGCCGCCGCGGGCCCGCCGCCTTCACCAGGGCGCGATCCGCCGCCGCGTACAGCGGCAGCAGCACCAGGTCGTGCAACAGCGCCGCACCCACCAACCACAGCGCGACCCCGAACCAGTCCCCCGCGAGCAGTTGCACCCCCGCATAGGCGGCGAGCGCGAACGAGCAGGCCAGCAGCAGGATCTGGAGCGGGCTGCCGAGCGGCAGCGCGAACCGGGGGCGCCTCATCACAAGTCTCCGAACGTCATCCGCGCCACCCACTTGGTGTTGAGCACACCGGGCGCCGCGGGCACGATGACCCGTGCCGGATGGCCGTGGTCAGGGGTCAGCTCCTCGCCGTTGACGAACAGGGCGAGCAGGGATCGCGGGTCGGCGACCTGGTTGGCGCGCAGGGCGGCCCGCCGGAACGCGCCGTGCCGTTGCAGCGACTCCACGAAGACGTCCGGAGGATCGCCCTCGTACCCCACGAGGGCCGCGAGATCCCGCAGCCGCACGCCCCGCCACCACTGGTCGGAGGTCGACCAGCCCTCGACGCAGGCAATGGGCAACGCCGAGCTGTGCAGCGGGAGCCGGAGCAGGTCGGCGCGGCTGAGACGGACAGCGCCGGTGCGACCGCTGACGGTCAGCCGCCACGCCTCCGCACTCCGCTCCGCCGCGCTGATGCCGGCGTACGCGGCGGTCTTGTTGATCTGGAAGCCGCCCGGTCCGCTGCCCGGGTCCGCGCCCCCGTGCGGGGCGAGAACGGCGGACCACCGCAGCCCGTCGAAGTCCTGCCCGACCGTCGTGCCGAACAGCAGCAGCGAGCCGCCTCCGACCAGCCCCAGGGCGCCTCGCCGGGAGACGGTCGGCGGGGCGGGGTCAGGAGACACCAACTCCCGCTCCTCCTCCGTCAGTTGAGACGGTTGACGCATACCCCGCAGATTGCGCAGGGCCGCCGGGGTCTTCAGCACCGCGTGCGCGACGAACGCGGCGAAGAAGACCCACGCCCCGTAGAAGTGCAGCGGGTAGAAGGAGCCCGGGAAGACGTAGTCGAGCTGGACGTTCAGCACACCGGTGACGAACTCGAACAGGCCGCCGCCGACCAGCAGCAGCAACGAGATCCGCTCCAGGGCGTGCGCGAGGGAGCGCGCGGGCGGCAGTGTGAACAGCTTCGGCACGACCGACCACAGCTTGGCCAGCAGCACGGGGATCAGGGTGATCCCGAGGGTGACGTGGACGCCCTGTGTCAGCCGGTACAGCCAGTGCGGATCGGTCGGCCAGGAGAAGAGGTAGAAGCCGAGGATCCCCTTGTCCGGGGTCTGGTCGTTCACCGGCGACAGGTCCGGGTTGTAGGCCGCGTACGACAGCAGTCCCGTCACGAACAGCACGGTGATGCCGCCGAGCAGGACGATGCCGAGGACCGAGGTGAACCAGGGGCCGCGCACGGGGCTGCGCCAGAAGGATGGCGAGAAGGGAGTCCGTCTCATGCCCCGACCGTAGGTCCGGACCGCCCGGAAACGGCTCCGCGAACCATGACGAAACTCTGACGTCCATGCATGTCAGCCGTCCGGTGGACGCCCCGCCGCCTAGCGTGTGCGCCGTGAACCGCGACCTCCGCCGAGACCTCTACTCCGCTGCGGCAGCCGCGCTGCTCGTCGTGACGGCCGCCGTCGTCGGCACCGGAATCGAGCACCGCAACCGCTCCCTCTACGTGCCCTGGCCCCCGCTGCTGGCGAAATGGGAGCCCCACCTCGGCCCCGGCACCCCGGCGGCGATCGCCGTCGCGGTGGCCGTCGTGATCTACGGCCCCACGCTCGCGGCCCGCCTGCCCTGGCGCCCCCTGCTGTTCGCCGCGTGGGGAGCGGGCATGGCCTGGACGTGGTCCCTCGCCCTGGTCGACGGCTGGTACCGGGGCGTGGCCCAGCGGCTGACCACCCGCAACGAGTACCTCCAGGTCATCGGCCGCTTCCACGACATCCCGCACACCCTGCGGGACTTCACCCAGCACATCGTGAGCGGCCCGCACGACTGGCCGGCCCATGTCGCCGGGCACCCGGCGGGAGCGACCGTCACCTTCGTCCTCCTCGACCGGATCGGCCTCGGCGGGGGAGGCTGGGCCGGCGCCTTCGTCATCACCGTCGGTACGAGCGCGGCGGCCGCGGTCCTGGTCGCCGTACGGGCGCTCGCCGACGAGCAGCTCGCCCGCCGTGCCGCGCCCTTCCTGGTCCTGTTGCCGGGCGCGGTGTGGGTGGGTGCCTCGGCGGACGGCTACTTCACGGGGGTCGCCGCCTGGGCAGTGGCGTTCCTGGCCCTGGCGGTGACGGGACACCGCCCGCGGGCGACGGGCTTCGTCTCGGGCCTCCTCCTCGGCCTGACCGCCTATCTCTCCTACGGGCTCACCCTCTTCGCCCTCATCGCCGCCGCCGTCCTGCTGCTGGGCTCCCGCCGCGTCCGCCCGCTCCCCTTCCTGCTGGCGGGACTGGCCGTCGTCCCGGCCGTGTTCACCGCGCTGGGCTTCAACTGGTGGACGGCCTACCACCTGTTGGTCACCCGCTATTACCAAGGGGTGGGCGGCGTACGGCCGTACTCCTACTGGGTGTGGGCGAACCTCGCCTGCACGGTGTTCATCGTGGGCCCGGCGACGGCGGCGGCGCTGCGGCGCACCGGAGCGGCCCTCGTCGGACGCTCCCCGAGTCCCGCCCTGCGCCTGGCCGTTCTCACGACCGCCGCCCTCATCGCCATCCTGGTCGCCGACGTCTCCGGCATGAGCAAGGCGGAGACGGAGCGCATCTGGCTGCCGTTCGCGGTGTGGCTGCTCCCGGCCTGCGCCTTCCTGACCCGGCCGCGCGCCTGGCTCGCCGCACAGGCGGCGTTGGCGCTGCTCGTCAATCACCTGCTGCTGACCTGGTGGTGAGCGCGGGGAAGCGGCTGTTCCGTCCAGATCACCTTGCCGTACGGCGTGTACCGGGTCCCCCACCGCTCGGTGAGCTGAGCCACCAGGAACAACCCGCGGCCACCCTCGTCCTCGGTGAGAGCGCGCCGCAGCCGCGGCGACGTACTGCTCCCGTCGCAGACCTCGCACAGCAGCGCCCGATCGCGCAGAAGACGGAGCTGCACGTGCCCGGTGGCATGTCGGATGGCGTTGGTGACGAGTTCGCTGGCGACCAGTTCGGTCGTGAAGGCGAGCTCGTCCAGCCCCCAGGCGGCGAGCTGTCCGGTGACCGCGGTGCGGGCACGCGAGACGACCGCCGGGTCGCTGGGCAGCACCCACTCGGCAACCCGTTCCCCGCCCAGGACGTGGGTCCGGGCCACCAGCAGCGCCACGTCGTCACGCGGCCGCTCCGTCGGCAGCGCGTCGAGGACCGCCTCACAGGTGTCCTCCGGCGACCGGCCGGGAACGCCCAGGACGGTACGGAGCCGGTCCAGGCCGGAGTCCATGTCCTGCAGCCGGTCCTCCACCAACCCGTCGGTGTAGAGCACGAGTTGGCTGCCCTCGGCGAGCTCCAGCTCGACGGTCTCGAAGGGCATGCCGCCGAGGCCCAGGGGCTGTCCGGGCGGCAGGTCGACGAACTCGACCGTGCCGTCCGGGGCGACGACCGCGGGCAAAGGGTGCCCGGCGCGGGTGAGGGTGCAGCGCCGGGACACCGGATCGTAGACGGCGTAGAGACAGGTCGCTCCGACGATGCCGGAGTCGGCCTGGGTGCTCTCCACCGCCCAGCCCTCGCCCCGGTCGAGGCGTCCCACCAGGTCGTCGAGGTGGGCGAGGAGGTCGTCGGGCGGCAGGTCCAGGGAGCAGAAGTTGTGCACGGCGGTGCGCAGCCGGCCCATGGTGGCGGCGGCGTGCAGACCGTGGCCGACGACGTCCCCGACGACCAGGGCGACGCGGGCACCGGAGAGCGGGATGACGTCGAACCAGTCGCCGCCGACGCCGGCCTGCGCGGGCAGATAGCGGTAGGCGACCTCGACGGCGCTCTGCTCGGGGCGGCCCTTGGGCAGCAGGCTGCGCTGCAGGGCGAGGGCGGTGTTGTGCTCGCGGGTGTAGCGGCGGGCGTTGTCGATGCAGGTCGCGGCGCGCAGGACCAGCTCCTGGGCGAGGGAGAGGTCGTCGTCCTCGAAGGGTGCGGGCCGCTCGGAGCGGTAGAAGCTGACCACGCCGAGCGTGGTGCCGCGGGCCCGCAGCGGCACGGTGATCAGGGAGTGGACGCCCGCGGCGAGCACCCGCCCCATCCGCTCGGGATCCCGCGCGATCCAGCCGCCCGCCTCCGCCAGGACGGGTTCCATGACGGACTGCGTGAGTTCCAGGCAGCGGGCCTGCGGAGTGGACGGGACGTACTCGACGGCATCTCCTACGTCGTACAGATTCGCGGGCTGCTTGCGTACGGCTCGCATGGCGACCCGGCGCAGCGCGGTACGGCCGCCGAGCGCCACCGGTTCCTCGCCGCGCAGCACCGCGTCGGGCAGGTCGACGGCGACGAAGTCGGCGAACCGGGGCACGGTCACCTCGGCGAGTTCCTCCGCGGTGCGGGTGACGTCGAGGGTGGTGCCGATCCGCACCCCGGCGTCATGCAGCAACTCCAGCCGCCTGCGCGCGAGTACGGCCAGCCGGCCGACCCCGGGCTCCCCGACGAGCAGCAGCCGGCTCTCGGCGCCGTCGAGGATGTCGCCGACGGTTTCGGCGGGCTGGGGTGGCGGGGCCGGGGACACGACGGCCCGTACGACGACGGCGGGCCGGGACACCGTCGGGACCGTCGCCTCGCGTGCGGCGACCGGCGGCGACGTCGGCAGCCCGAGGCCGCTCAGCCGCGGCCCGCCCAGGATGCGAGCCTCCACCGCGACGCCCGTCTCCCCGGCCTCGCCCATCACCTGGCGCCGCAGCAGCGTGGCGATACGGCCGCCGGAGAGCGGGACCTCGTCGAGGGTGCGGCCCGGTGAGGCGATGAGTTCCTCGGCCCGCTCGCGCAGTACGGCCAGGTCGATCCGGCCGAGGCCGTCGCCGTCGTGTCCGTCGCCGTGGTCCGGCACCGGACGGCCGTCCGGCCGTGCCGCGCCGCGCACGTCGAGGGCGGCCCGCCGGTAGGCGGCGAGAAGTGCGCGTTCCCGTGCCGTGGCCTGTTCGAGGAGGCGGCCCTCGATGTCCCGGGCGGCCGCCCGGACCAGCCGCAGCATGGTGGGGTCGCCGTCGTCGCGCAGGCAGGTGAGGTCCAGGACGGCTTCGATCCGGCCGCTCAGCGGGTTGCGGACGGGTGAGCCGGCGCAGGCGAAAGGCTGCAGACAGTCGGCGAAGTGCTCGCGGCCGACGACATAGATCGGGCCGCGCTCGGCGAGGGCGGTGCCGACGCCGTTGGTGCCGACCACCGGCTCGGAGGCGTCGAAGCCCGGGGCGAAGTTCACCTCGTCCAGCCGGTCGCGCAGCCGCAGGTCGCCGTCGAGACGCCGCACCATGCGGCCCCGCGCGTCGCACAGCGCGATCGACATGCCCATTTCGGCCAGGGAGGCGCTCAGTCTCGTCAGCACCGGGTCGGCCGCGCGCAGGAACCGTTCGTCCAGCGTCAGGCCCTGCTCGTAGGGGACCAGCAGATGGCCGGGTTCGAGCCCCGCGGAGCGGCAGCGCTTCCAGGATTCGAGTACCGAACCCCGGACGTCCGCCTCGACCCGCGCACCCGCCAGGAAACGTTCGTGGGCATCGACGAGTCCGCCGATGTCGTCCCAGGCGACGGACACCGAGATCACTTCCTCACCTGGAGCAGGCCCGGTCGCGCGCCGCCGATCGGTACGCCCGGGCGTGGTCCTCCAAGCGCTTTCACCCTAGCTCCGCTGTGACCCACACCACAACATCAGGCACTCACGGTCGGCGCACCATTGAATGATGCATTCAGCATCTCTAGCATCACGCGGTGGATGCATTCACCCTTGGCTCAGGAGAATCCATGTTCCCAGCCAGACGTCCCTGGCGCTTCACGACCGCCGCGCTTGTGCTGACCGCCGCCCTGACGGCCCCCACGGCTGCCACCGCGACGGCCGCCCCGACCGCACGGCCACCCCAGGTATGGCCGACGCCCCAGCAGATCCAGAGGACGGCGCCGGGCCAACTCGCCGTCCCTGCAAGGGTGGTCGAGGTCGTCGGTGCCGGCACCGACCCCTCGGCCCGCCGTCTCGTCGACTCCGTCCTCCGCGGCGCCGGCGCCACACACATCACCACCGTGCGGGCCGGCAAGAGACCTCCGCAGGCCCGTCTCACCGTCTATCTCGGCGGCCCCACGGAAAACCCGGCCACCGCAGGCATCCTGAAACGCCTGCACGCCAATTCCCCCACCGGTCTTCCCTCCGGCGGTTACGCCCTCGCATCCGGCCGCGCCGGCGGTCGCGCCCTTCTCGCCCTCTCCGGCGTCGACACCACGGGCACGTTCTACGCGGCCCAGACCTTGCGCCAACTGGTCACCGACAAGGGCAAGTTGCCTCCGGTCATCGTCCGCGACTGGCCCACCGCCGCCCTGCGCGGAGTAGTCGAAGGCTTCTACGGCACCCCCTGGACACACACCGAGCGCCTCCACCAGCTCGATTTCTACGGCCGTACGAAACAGAACGTGTACGTCTACTCCCCCAAGGACGACGCCTACCTGCGCGCCCGATGGCGCGACGAGTACCCGGCCGCCGAGCTGGCCCGGCTCAAGGAGCTGGTCGGCCGCGCCGAAGCCAACCACGTCCGCTTCACCTACGCCCTCTCCCCCGGCCTGTCGGTCTGCTACTCCTCCGCGTCGGACATCGCAGCCCTCACCCGCAAGTTCGACTCGCTGTACGGCATCGGCGTGCGGTCGTTCGCGATCCCGCTGGACGACATCAGCTACACCAAGTGGAACTGCGACGCCGACGAGAAGGAGTTCGGCACGGGAGGCGGAGCGGCGGGTGCGGCACAGGCGCATCTCCTCAACCAGGTCTGGCGGGACTTCTCCGCACACCACACCGGCCTGCAGCCGCTGGAGATGGTCCCCACCGAGTACTCCGACCTCGCCGACTCCCCGTACAAGAAGGCGCTGCGCGAGAAGCTGGACCCGTCCGTGGTCGTGGAGTGGACCGGTGCCGGCGTGATCGCGCCGAGCATCACCACCGAGCAGCTGAAGCAGGCCCGCACGGTCTACGGTCACCCGATCCTGGTCTGGGACAACTACCCGGTGAACGACTACGTCACCAGCCGTCTCCTCCTCGGCCCCTACACCGGCCGCGAACCCGGTGTGGCGAGCGAGGCCGTCGGCGTGACCGCCAACCCGATGATCCAGGGCGAGGCCAGCCGCCTGGCCCTGTTCACCTCCGCCGCATACCTCTGGAACCCTGGCGCCTACGACCCCCGCGCGGCCTTCCTCGCCTCGGTCCGCGACCTCGCAGGGCCTTCATCGGCCTCATGGTTGCGCATCTTCGCCGAGAACAACTACTCCTCCCAGCTGGACCCGACCGAATCACCCACGCTCACCAAGCTCATCGCGGCCTTCCGCAAGGCCTACGCCGAAGACGACGGCCTCGACCGGGCGGCCGCCGCACTGACGTCGTACTTCACCGACATGGCAGCCACGCCCGCCGAGTTGCGCACCCACCTCTCCAACCCGGCCTTCCTGGACGAGACTTCGTCCTGGCTGGACAAGCTCGGCCGCTACGGCAGCGCGGGCCGGACCGCCGTGGCCCTGCTGCTGGCCGACAAGAAGGGCGACACGGAAGCCGTCACCACGTACTGGAACCGGCTGAGGGCCGAGCGCAAGGAACTGGACGCGATCCCCCAGCAGGTCTCGCCGGGCGTGATGGACCAGTTCCTCTATACGACGATGCTGGACACGGCGCCCGACCCCGGCGTCGACGCGTCCTTCGCCCCGGGTTCGCTGAGCCTCGAACCGGGCGCGACCGAGACGGTCACGCTCAACCTCTCCGACAAGCGCTCCACCGCCTCCCGCACGGTGTCCTGGAAGCTGGCCGTCCCCGCAGGCGTCACCGCCTCGCCCACCGAGGGCAGCGTCACCGTCCCGGCCGGGGGCAGCGGGTCGGCAACGGTCAAGGTCACCGCCGGGACGGCCCAGGGAGTCCGCTCCCTCGTCGTGTCCGGCACCGGAATCCTCAGCCGCGCGCTCCCGGTCCGGGTCACCGACGGAACGGGAACGCCCAGGGCACTGACCGCCAACTTCAGCGGTGCCTCGGTGAGTTCGATCGACCTCTCCTCCGGGAAGAGCACCGCCATCGCGGTGGGCGCCAACCCCGGTGAGGTGGTCGTGAGCGCCGACGGCCGCACCGCCTACGCCGCCAACCAGGGCTCGAACACAGTCAGCGTGATCGACGTCAGTACCGGCAAGGTCACCGCGACGGTGGCCGTGGGCCGGGTCCCGGCCGGCCTCGCCCTCACCCCTGACGGCCGTACGCTCTGGGTCGCCAACTACACGGACGGCACGGTCCAGCCCGTGGACACGACCACACTGAAGGCGGGCACACCCGTCCCGGTCGGTTCCGGACCGGAGAACATGGCGATCACACCCGACGGCAGGACCTTGTATGTCGCCAACATCCACGACAACACGGTCTCGCCCGTCGATCTGACCACGGGCAAGGCCGAGACCGCCGTCCCGGTCGGCCCGAGCCCCTTCAACGTGGTCGCCGCACCCGACGGCAGGACGGTCTACGTCTCCGACTCCGGCGGTTCGACGGTCACTCCGATCAACACCGCGACGAACGACACCGAGCCGACACTGCTGGTCACAGGCCAGGCCTACGGCCTCGCCCTCTCCCCGGACGGCCGCACCCTCTGGGTGAGTCCCAGCAACGGCAACTCCGTAACCCCCGTGGACACGGTGACCGGCGCCCCCGGCAAACAGATCCCGGTCGGCAAGTCGGCCTTCGACGTAGCCCTGAACTGGAACGGCACGACGGCATACGTGACAACGGCTGACGAAAACACCCTGGCAACGATCGACACAGCCACGGGCACAGCTGGGACATCCCTCCCCACCGGTGCATATCCCCTGGCGGTGGCGTTGATCCCTTAGGGGCGCGGAGCCCTCAACTGGCGGTACGCCGAATCCTCCCGGCGTACCGCTTCTCCAACTCCAGGTTCCCCTCAAACCCACCGGGCACGTTGGCCGAGACGTACACGGGCGGCCGCTCACCGGACTCAAGCAGCAGCTTCGTAGCCTCGGCCACCGCCATCTGCACCAACATCACCCCGGTGAGGGTGGACAGCGCACAAACCGCCCCGCCCCCGGGAAGCTCCAGCAACGCATCCCCCCGAGGCGCCCGGTTGTCGAGCACGACATCGGCCAGATCGGCAAGCTTCTTCCCGCTCGGATGCCCGGCAGGCACGGCCCGCGTATGGGTGAGGGAGGTGATGGCAAGCACCCGATGCCCCCGCTCCTTGGCCTGCAACGCCATCTCGACGATCACATTGTTGACACCGGAGTTGGAGATGATCACGAAGAGGTCCCGGGGGCTCGGCCCGGCGAGGCGGTACAGCCGCTCGGCCACCCCTTCGCTGCGCTCCAGGAGCGGATCGTCGAGCACGCTCGGGTCGTCACCGCCGTAGAGAACGAGATCGGCGATGCTCAGCCGATTCGTCGGCACCAACCCGCCTGCCCGGCCCGCGAGTTCGAGGACCACGGCCTGGGAGTGGCCGGTGCCGAAGGCCTGGATCACGCCGTCCGAGCGGACACAGTCGGCGATCAGTCCGGCGGCGCCCGCCACCTCCTCGCGTGCGGACTCGGTGAGGTTCGCCAGGACGGCCAGGCTCTCCCGCGCGAAGCCCTCGGCGCTCACAGACTCGACGGACACACGACACTCCCTACTGGTGGATTGAACCACCCCACCCGGCTCCTTAGATGAATCAATAAATCACATGGTCCATGCAGCGAGCAATGCAGCGGGCCGTTGCGTGAACATGGCTCGCCTTCATGGTCCTGGTATTCAATCCATCCACCTATGGGTGGCTGATACCTTCTCTTCATGCCCTCGACGGACGTCACCACACTGATCCGCACCGAGCTTCCCCGGCTGGCCGGATCCCTTCGCAAGGTCGGCGAGCTGATCCTGGAGGATCCGGCCGCCGTGACCCACTGTTCGGCCGCCGAACTGGGCCGCCGCACCGGCACCTCACAGGCGACGGTGACCCGCTTCTGCCGCGCCATCGGGCTCGACTCCTACCAGCACCTGCTGATCGAACTGGCCCAGGAGCGCGGCCGCGGCGAGGTCTCCGACTGGGGCTCCGCCGAGATCGGCCCTGACATCTCGCCGGACGACAGCCTGGAGCGGGTCGTCCAGGTCGTCGGCAGCGCCGACCTGCGCGCGATCCAGCAGACCATCGACCGGATCGACCTCGACTCGGTCGAGCGAGCGGCCCAGGCGGTGGCCAAGGCCCGGCGGATCGATGTGTACGGCGTCGGAGGCAGCGGCACGGTGGCGCAGGAGACCGAGACCCGGCTGTTCCGCATCGGCTGCGCGGTCCGCGGCTGGACCGAGGTGCACGGCGCGGCCACCTCCGCGGCCCTGCTCACACCGGCCGACGTGGCCATCGGCATCTCCCACTCCGGCGCCACCCGCGAGACCCTCGAACCGTTCGAGATGGCCAAGGAGCGCGGCGCCACCACCGTCGCCATCACCACCGACCCGCGCTCCCCGCTCGCCCGGGCCGCCGACATCCGGCTCATCTCGGCCACCTCGGAGACCAGCTTCCGCACAGGCAGCATCGGCGGCCGGCACTCGGTCCTGATGATCGTCGACTGTCTCTACGTCCGGGTCGGCCAGCTCTCCTACCAGCGGGCCAGCGCCTCGCTCGCCCTCACCGACCACATCGCCCCGCAGCACGCGGTGAAGTCGCGCCGGACGAGGTGAAACCGGACGCGACTGCATGGATGAACCACCGAGAATACGTGAAGGTGGTTGTTTGAATCATCCCGGCGGTGCCAGGATGGGACTCCCCCCGAGCATCCTCGTAGGAGACCCATGCGCGTCACCTCTGCCGAGTCGACCGAGCTCTTCGTCGGGACGACCGAGCATCCGCACCAGGTGATGGCCGTCGAGCTGAGCCACGCCCCGGGCCGCACGGTCCGTATCACCGTCGCCGGACCGGGTGTCTTGGGGACAACGCTCGCGACCACGGGCGACGACGGCAGGGTCCGCGCCGAGATACCCGTGACGACCGACCTCGCCCCCGGCGCCGGCACCCATGTCACGGTCACCGCCGAGGATGCCGGCGACCCCGCGCAGACGGGTGCGCTCACGGTCCCCTTCACGGCCGCCGAGCCCGGCTGGACCATGTTCATGGTCAGCCACTTCCACTACGACCCCGTGTGGTGGAACACCCAGGCCGCCTACACCGAGACCTGGGACGTCGCCGACGACCCCGCCTCGACCGGACTGCCCGCCCGGACCTTCGACTCGCGCGGCCAGTCCGGGATGAGCCTGGTCCGCGCCCACTGCGACCTGGCCCGTCGCGACCCGGCATACACCTTCGTGCTCGCCGAGGTCGACTACCTCAAGCCGTACTGGGACTCCTTCCCCGAGGAGCGCGCCTTCCTGCGCGAGCTGATCCGCACCGGCCGTGTCGAGATCATGGGCGGCACCTACAACGAGCCCAACACCAACCTCACCGGCGCCGAGGCCACCGTACGCAACGCGCTGTACGGCGACGGGTTCCAGCGGGGGGTCATGGGCTCGTCGCCGGAGACGGCCTGGCAGCTAGATGCGTTCGGGCACGATCCGCAGTTCCCGGGGCTGATGGCGGACGCGGGGATCAGCTCCAGTTCGTGGGCGCGCGGGCCGTTCCACCAGTGGGGGCCGACTCTCTCCGTCTTCGGCGAGGAGCCGCGCGATCCCGGGCGGATGCAGTTCCCGGCCGAGTTCAGCTGGATCGCCCCGTCGGGGCGCGGGCTGCTGACGGCCTACATGGTCAACCACTACGGCGCCGGCTGGGCGATCGACAACGCGCCCACCCTGCCGGCGGCGGAGGCGGCCGCCCTCAAGCTGTTCCGGGGCTTGAGGTCGGTCGCCCTCACCCGCAACGTGCTGCTCCCGGTCGGCGGTGACTACGCGCCGCCGTGCCGCTGGGTGATGGACATCCACCGGGACTGGAACGCCCGTTACGTCTGGCCGCGGTTCATCAGCGGCACACCGCGCGACTTCTTCACCGCCGTGCGCGCCGAGCTCGACGCGGAGGGCCGCAAGGCCTCCCCGCAGACACGGGACATGAACCCGGTCTACACCGGCAAGGACGTCTCCTACATCGACACCAAGCAGGCCCAGCGCTACGGCGAGACGCTGCTCGCCGACGCGGAGGCCTGGGCGACGCTCGCCTCGCTGGTCGCGGGGCATCCGTATCCGGACGCGGCGCTCGACAAGGCGTGGCGGCAGCTGATCTACGGCGCCCACCACGACGCGATCACGGGTTCCGAGTCCGACCAGGTCTACATCGACCTGATGACCGGCTGGCGCGAGCTGGCCGACCTGGCCGAGACCGTGCACACCGATGCCACACAGGCACTGGCCGACCGGGTCACCCCGGGCGAGGGCGCCGACCTGGTCGTCTTCAACTCCGCTACCTGGCAGCGGCGGGACGTCCTCACGGTCGACGACCCGGGGCTCGTCCCCGTCGGCCTCCCCGCGGTCCGCGAGAACGGGAAACTCCACGTCGTCGTACCGGAGTTGCCCGGCATGGGACTCAAGGCCCTGCCCCTGACCGAAGGCACCGTCCCCGAGTGGGCGCCCGGCGAGGGCACCACCATCCGCAACGAGTTCTACGAGGTCACCGTCGACCCGGCGCGCGGCGGCGGCGTCAGCAGCTTCCGCGCGCTCACCGAGGGCGGCCGGGAGCTGCTGCGCGCCGGGGACATCGGCAACGAGCTCGTCGTCCAGGAGGAGTACCCGAGGCACCCGCGTTTCGGCGAGGGCCCCTGGCACCTCACGCCGACGGGCAGGACGGTGGCTCGCGGCGAAGATGTAACAGCTTCCGCGGAAGTGTCACATTCTCCGGCGGGGTCCCGGATCACCGTCCGCGCCGACCTCGGGCTGTTCCGGTACACACAGCGCCTGACGCTGTGGACCGGCGTTCCGCGCGTCGACGTGACGACCACCATCGACGGCTACGACGGCGCCGACCGGCTGATCCGGGTGCGCTGGCCGTCCGACGTGCAGGGCGGGCTGCCGGTGCACGAGGTGGCGGACGCGGTGATAGGCCGCGGCTTCGGGTTCGTGGACGTGGACAGCGAGCAGTTCCCGTGGACGCTGGACAATCCGGCGGGCACCTGGTTCGGGCTCGGGTCGACGGCGCGGGTCGAACTGCGCGACGACACGGGCGGTTTGCTCGGCCGCCGGGCGATCGGCGTCGCGGAGCTGGTGTACGCCTCCTGGGACGAGGCGGGTGAGCTGGGGACGCCGCTGGCGGCCGCGCTGGTGCGCGCCGGGGTCACGGCGACCTCGACGATCGCCGACGGTCCGCGCTACGGCGACCTGGAGGTCGACTCCAACCTGCCCGACATCCGGATCGCCGTCGGCGGCCCGGACCGCAACTCCCTCGTCGCCGAGGCGCTGGGCTGGGATCCGGCGGCGGGGCGCGAGCTGCACCGGCAGCTCGCCGAGGGCGGCGTGGCCGCCGTCTGGGTCGCGCCGCGCGCCTCACTGCGTGAGGAGTGGGTGCCCGGGGCCGACCTGCGCGACCTCGAACGGCTGCCGCTGCTGGTGGTGGCGGGCGCGGACGCCGAGGGGGACGCGAAGGCGGTGGACGCGCTGATCGCCGACCTGGGCGACGCGACCGTCACGGCGACGGCAGCGGGCGGCGGCGAGGCCCTGCCGCCGGGCGACGCCTGGGACGGGCGCGGCTTCGCCGTCCTCAACCGCGGCACGCCGGGCTGTGTCGTCACCTCCTCGGGCGACCTCTACATGTCGCTGATGCGCTCCTGCACGGGCTGGCCCTCCGGCATCTGGGTCGACCCACCCCGCCGCACGGCCCCCGACGGCTCGGGCTTCCAGCTCCAACGCTGGTCCCACACCTTCGAGTACGCGGTGGTGGGGGGCGAAGGCGACTGGCGCAAGCAACAACTGCCCTGCGTCGGCCACGAGTTCAATCACCCGCTGAGCGCCAGAGTACGACGGCCGTCGGAAGCAGCTTCTCTCCCAAGGGAGTTGAGCCTGCTGCGCCTGGAACCGGCGGGCGAGGTCCTGCTCGACGCCCTCAAGCCGGCCGGTTCACCGCTCGCCCGCGGGAGCGTGGCACCGGCGGCCCCTGAGCGCGGGGTCGTCGTGCGGATGCACGAGGTCAACGGCCGTCCGGTACGGGCGCGGGTGCACGGGCCGCGGCCCTGGACGCGGGGCGCCCGCACCGACGTACTGGAAACACCCGGGGAGCAACTGGCGCCGGACGAACAGGGAGTGCTCTCCGTCGGCCTGACGGGGTTCGAGGTCGCGACGGCCCTGGCCACGCCGACCGAGGGCTCGCGGAGCGCGTACGACCCCGGAGTCGCCGCCCACGAGCCCGCGCAGCCGGTCCACACCCGCTACTGGCTCCACAACTCCGGCCCCGCTCCCCGCGGCAACATGCCGGTCGCGGTGTACATCTCACCGACGACGCTCACCGCCTCCGGCGGCCCCTTCAACGCGACCGTCCGCATCTCCTCGGAACTCACCGACGCCCCCGTCTCGGGCACGGTGACCGTCGAGGCCCCGCCCGGCTGGTCCACCGAGCCGCCCACACTGCCGTACGCACTGGCCCCCGGCGGCTTCACCCTCACCGAGGTCACGGTGACGCCACCGCCGGAGGCCCCACCCGGCCGGCACTGGCTGGCGGCACGGCTGTCGTACGAAGGGCAGACATACGAGGACGTCGTGGCGGTCGACGTACCGGGCGCCCCGGCAGGGCCAACCCTCCTGACGGACCTGGGAGTTGACCGAATCACGTTGAGGAGTGGCGAACGCGCCCGCGTCCCGGTGACCCTGCACAACGCCACCCATGGCCCCATCAACGGCACCCTGTGGGCGGTCTCCTCCTGGGGCACCTGGCCGGGAGTCACCCCGGCCTGCCAGGGCTTCACGATCGCAGCCGAACAGCAACTGAACAGCACCATCGACGTGAACGCCGCCGCAATACCACCGGGCTCGTACTGGCTGCTGGCAAAGATCGCGTGGCATGGCCGGGTGGCCTACACAAAGGCCGTAGAGCTGGAGATAACGCCATGACAGACCACGCAGCCGTAGTACACGGCGAACCGGTCCCCAAAAACCGCGTAGACGCCTTCCTGGAGACGGTGCCAGAGCGCCCCGTCAGGGGCGCGGGGCTGTATTCATCAGCGGCTCCGCCGCGGGGCGCGACCAGCCACGACGGCGCGACAGACAACCACCGACACCACGAGGCACTGTCCGCCCCCGCCCGCGCGGAGCGCCAACGCCGACGCTGGGCCACGCAGGTCGTCGTCGCAGACGAGCTGGCCCGCAGGGCCGTGGCGGAACGGGGCCTCCCCCCGGTGGCAGAGGTGTCCCCGACACGCCTACTGGCCGTGGCCGAAAAAGACGTCGCTGACCTGGGCAGCATCATCGCGGCCGCCCTGGCCCACTCCCCCGCCGCCCGTACCCTCCTCACCGAACTCGAGGCCGAGCAGCACATCCCCGAGGAAGCCGTACGCGACTACTACGACCGCAACCGGGACCGCTTCCTCACCCCGGACGCACTACGGCGCGGAGTCGACCCGTTCGGACGGCGGGCGGCATCCACGGACTTCCTGCCGTTCGAGCAGGTCCGACAGTCCGTCGCGGACGAGTTGCGACGCGCCGCGGGCCGGCGCGCCTTCTTCGCCTGGTTCGACCGCGCGCGGGCCGACGTGGTGTACGCCGCGGGGCACGAGCACCCCGGCGACCCCGCGCACCCGGACCACGAGCACCGCCACTGAGTCATCGGCGGAACCAAGCGCGGAACCGAAACGCAACACGGCAAACCATTGACCTCCGATGAATTCTGGTCCACCTTTTCATCAATCGGAGTCGAAGTTGGTTGATTGAACCAGCCTCTCGGCTGGTCCCAGGAGGGTGGACATGCGCGCTGGAAGACTCACCGCATCCGTGGCGGGAATCATCGCCCTGACGCTGACGGCGGCCGGCTGCGGCCTGTCCGGCGGCGGATCCGGCGGCGGGAACGGCACCGCCGGGGGCTGCAAGGTCGACAAGGGCAACGTCGGCTCAGGCAAGCTGACGGGTGACGTCAAGGGACAGATCACCTTCCAGACGACGAATCTGAAGAAAGACTTCGGGGCCTTCTTCAACGGAGTGATCGCCTCCTTCGAGAAGGCGCACCCCGGCGCCAAGGTCAAGTGGATCGACGACCCGGGCGACAACACCTTCACCCAGCGGACCGTCGCCGACGCCCAGGCCTGCACGTTGCCGGACGTCATCAACGTCAACGCCCCCACCGCGACCGCCCTCACCAAGGCGGGCTATCTGCTCAACCTCAGCGTGAAGGACCCGGAGGTCGCGAAGCCTTTCGTGCCGTCGTTCTGGAAGTCCGCCACCTTCAAGGACGCGTCCGGCTCGGCGATCCACACCACGCTGCCCTGGTACACCGGCGGCGTCCTGCTGACGTACAACAAGGACCTGCTGAACAAGGCGGGCATAGACCCGGCGAAGCCGCCGACGACGCTGTTCGGCCTGTTCGCCGACTACGAGAAGGTCGCCAAGGCGGGCAAGGGCAAGTTCTACGCGACGATGGCCAACCCGATCTGGCGGATCCCGTCGGACTTCGACCAGATGAACATCAAGACGCTGTCCGCGGACGGCAAGTCCGCCGTCTTCGCCAATGATCCGAGGACCACCCAGTGGGTGGCCTGGATGGCGAAGCTGTACAAGGAGGGCGCGATGCCGAAGGACTCGCTGTCCTCCAGCAACGACCCGTCCACGCTCTACAGCCAGGGCAAGGTCGCCTACGGCTCGACGAACCCGAGTTTCGTGCGGTTCGTGAAGCAGAACAGCCCGTCGATCTACCCCAGGACGGCCGTCGGCCAGCAGCCCTACGACGCGCTCGGCCGCGCCTCCGCCGGTGCCCCGCAGTACATCTCGGTCGCTGCGACCAGCAAGCACGCACCGGTGGCGCTGGCCTTCGCCGAGTACCTGACCAACGCCGAGAACCAGACGGCCTGGTGCAAGGACCCGAACGTGGTGATCTTCCCGACGACCACGGACTCGCTGAACGACCCGTTCTTCCAGAACGTCACCGGGAGCGACCCGTTCTCCCAGGCCCGCAAGCTCGTCGCCGACCAGCTCAAGACGGCCGACACCAACCAGACGAACCTCTCCCCGGCCGTGCAGAACGCGATCGTGGGACAGGTGCAGCTGGCCATGCAGGGCAAGAAGAGCCCCGCGCAGGCCGTCAAGGACGCCCAGGCGAAGGCGAACGACCTGCTGAAGCAGGCGGGCTGAGCGTGGCGACCGAGACCGCTGAGCCGGTGACCGTGCCTGGTACGGGGCGTACTGCCTCCGTGCCGGGCACGGCCCCGTCCCGTATCCGCCGCATCGGCCGGGCCGTGCTGCCCGGCCCCGTGCCGGGCGCCAACGGCGCGGCGCTGTACCGCCGTTGGTGGCTGCCCTGGCTGTGGACCGCGCCGGCGATCGTGTGCGCGGTGGTGTTCGGGGTGTTCCCGTTCCTCAACACCGTCATCCTGTCGTTCACCGACGCCAAGCCGCTGGGCGGCGCCGCGAGCTTCGTCGGGCTGGACAACTACACCCGGATGCTGGGCGACTCGGACTTCTGGCTGGCGACCCGCAACAGCATCCTGTACGCGGTCGTCGTCGTCCCGCTGATGGTGCTGCTGCCGCTGATGCTGGCCGTCCTGGTGGAGAAGAACCTGCCCGGCATCGGGTTCTTCCGCTCGGCCTTCTACACGCCCGTCCTCGCCTCCAGCGTGGTCGTGGGCCTGAGCTGGCAGTGGCTGCTGGCCGACGACGGGCTGGTCAACACCTGGCTGCAGAAAGCCCACCTGATCAAGTCCGCCGTTCCGTTCCTCTCCGACTCCTGGCTCATCCTCTTCTCCGCGATGGGCCTGACGCTGTGGAAGGGGCTCGGCTGGTACATGATCTTCTACCTGGCCGCGCTCGGGAACGTCCCCAAGGAGCTGCACGAGGCGGCGCAGATGGACGGCGCCGGCGCGGTCCGCCGCTTCTGGCACATCACCGTGCCGGGCGTGCGCCAGGCGATGATGCTGGTGGGCACGCTCACCGGCATCGGCTGTCTGAGGGTGTTCACCGAGATCTTCATGCTGGGCAGCTCCACCGGCGGCCCCGGCGGCGCCGACCGCACCCTGCCCTTCTACATCCGCGACGTCGGCCTCGACCCGATCACCGGCAACGCCGGCTACGGCTCCGCGGTCAGCGTCGCCCTGTTCGTACTCACCCTCGGCCTGACCCTGCTGGCGCAGCGCCTGACGAAGGAGGACGAGGCATGACGACCGCCGTCGAGAAGCCCCGGCGGCTGATGCCGCGCTGGCGGGAGTACGGCCGGCCCCGCGAACTGGTCGTCCGCTACCTGCTGTTGCTCCTCGTGCTGGGCATCACGGTCGGCCCGCTGGTCTGGCAGTTCCTGGCCTCGCTGAAGGGTGTCGGCGAGGACGTCTTCGGCGCGGACGCCTCGCTGCTGCCGCACCACCCGACCCTGCGGGCCTACCGCGAGGTCTTCGACCAGGTCCCGGTGGCCACGTACATCCGCAACAGCCTGATCGTGGTCGTCCTGTCCATCACCAGCCAGCTGGTGTTCTCCACCACGGCCGGCTACATGCTCTCCAAGCCCGGCTGGAAGGGCCGCAAGGCGGTCTGGGTGGTGCTGGTCGCCTCGATGATGTTCCCCTTCGAGTCGATCATGGTGTCGCTGTTCCTGAGCATCCGCGACCTGGGCCTGGTCGACAATCTGGCGGGCGTCTGGCTGCCCGGGTTCGTCGGCGCCATCAACGTGCTGCTGATGCGCGGCGCGTTCCTCGCCGTCCCTCGGGAGATCGAGGACTCGGCGATGCTGGACGGCGCGAACGAGTGGCAGCGGTTCAGGTACCTGTATCTGCCGTCCGCCTGGGGCGCGATCATGGTGGTCACCATCAACACGTTCATCAGCGCCTGGGACGACTTCCTGTGGCCGCTGATCGTGCTCCGCTCGGAGAACCACATGACGCTGACGCTGGGCCTGTCCAGGCTGCAGAGCTCGTCGTTCGGCTACGACCAGCGGGTGGTGATGGCCGGTTCGGTGATCTCCGTCATCCCGGTGCTGGTGCTGTTCGTGATCACCCAGCGCTGGTTCTACAGGGGCGTCTCGGCGGGGGCCGTCAAGCTCTGACCTCCAGCAGGTCCAGTACGGCGGGGACGGCGGTGAGCGCGGCCCGCGCGGACTGGGCGACCCGGATCTCCACGGTCCTGGTCCCGGCGAGTCGGTCCCTGTCGAGCGGCAAGGTGACCGAACGGCACTCGCCGGGTCCCAGGTCGGCACCCTCGAACGCGAACAGTTCGAGGGTGCGCGGCCATGTGGACGTGATCAGCCGCCGCAGATAGACCTGCACGACGGTACGGCCCTGCCGCGCACCGGTGTTGGTGACGTCGACCGTGACGGTGCGCCCGTCCGTGCGCGGCGGGCCGTACGCGAAGCTCGTGTACGACAGCCCGTGCCCGAAGGAGTGCAACGGTTCGGCGCTCTCGTCGACGTAGCCGCCGTACTCGATGTCCTTGTGGTTGTAGTGGACGGGCAGCTGGGCCGCCGAGCGGGGCACCGAGACGGGGAGCCGGCCCACGGGTGCCGTGTGTCCGAGGAGCACCTCGGCGATCGCGTCGCCGCCCCAGGGGCCCGGGTACCAGGCGGTGAGCAGGGCGGCCGCGGTCTCGGGCACGAGGTGCGGGCGGCCCTGGACCAGGACGACGACGGTGGGCGTGCCCGTCGCCACGACGGCGTCGAGCAGCACGTACTGGGCCCTGCCCAGCCGCAGCCCGGCGAGATCCACACCCTCTCCGCAGGTCATCTCCGAAACGGCCGTGAGCGCGGCTCCGTTGGCGGCGAAGTCCGTCTCGGGGCTGCGGGCGCTGCTGCCGCCCAGCACCAGCACGGCGACGTCGGAGGCGGCGGCCGCGGCGACCGCCTCGGGGATGCCGGAGAGGTCGCCGCCGGTGAGGGCGCAGCCGCGGGCGTACCGGATGTCGGTGCCGGGCGGGGCGAGCTTGCGGAGCCCGTCGAGGACACTGCTGCCGGAGCGCTGCGGGGCGGTGTAGTCGCCCGACTGGTGGGCGGCGGTGGCGGACTGGGGTCCCAGGACGGCGATACGGGAGACGGTCGCCGGTATCGGGAGGGCGCCGCCGTCGTTGTGGAGGAGGGTGACCGAGGCACGCGCGAGGGCGGTGCTCAGGGCGCGGCCCTGCTCGGGGGACGGCAACTCGCCACCTCCGTAAGGCCGTTCGAAGAGCCCGAGGCGGAACTTGAGGCGCAGGACGCGGGCGACGGCGGCATCGAGGACGGACTCCTCGACGAGCCCCTTCTCCATGGCTTCCTCGAGATGCGTGAAGCCCTCGTCCCACAAGCTCAGGTCGACCCCGGCATTGAGGGCGAGAGCCCCGGCGGAGACCTCGTCGCCGGTGATACGGGCCAGCCGGTCCACGGCCAGCCCGTCGGCCATGACCAGCCCGCCGAACCCCCAGCTCTCCCGCAGCAGCCCGGTGAGCAGGGCGCGGTTGCCGGAGCACGGCATCCCGTCGACCTCGTTGTACGCGGCCATGACGGCGGCGGCTCCGGCGCGGACGCCGGCGCGGGCGGCGAGGAGGTGGATCTCGTCCAGCTCCCTCCAACCGAGTTCCGACTCGGCGGAGTTGCGGCCGCCGACGGTGGCGCCCTGCCCGGCGAAGTGCTTGAGCACGACGGGTGCCTTGTCCTCGGCGAAGAACTCGGCGGGCTCCCCCTGCATGCCGCGCACCAGTGCCTCCGCCATCCGGGCGGCGAGATACGGGTCCTCGCCGAAGCACTCCTCGGTACGGCCCCAGCGGGGGTCGCGGACGATGTCGAGCGCCGAGACCAGCGCCAAGTGGCCGCCGCGGGCGCGGAGTTCGGCTGCGGCGTGCGCAGCGGCACGCTCGTACAGCCCGGGGTCCCAGGTGGCGCCGACCGCCAGGTTGACGGGGAGGACCGTGCCGTCCAGGGCCATGTGGCCGTGCGGCACCTCCTCCACGAACAACGCGGGTATGCCGAGCCGGCTGCGGTCGAGAACGTGCCGCTGCACCAGCTCCGCGAGAGCCGCACTGTCCTGAGCGCCGGGCCCGCTGCCGTGGTCGACACCGGACCAGGCGTCGGCGCGCATCAGCCCGTAGAGAGCACCGAGCCCCTCGAAACGGTCGGTCTCGGCCAACAGCGCGTCGGTGAGTTCGTAGCCTCCGTCGGAGCTGCGGCGGTAGGCGTCCCAGCCGTACATCCGCTGGTTGAGCTGACCGGCCTTCTCGCGGAGGGTCATCCGGGCGAGCAGGTCATGGACGCGGGCGTCGACGGGGGCGTCGGGGTCCCGGTAGAGGGGGCGGCCTTCTTGGGTGTGTTCGGCGCGTTCGGCCGCGCGCTCCGGCTTCGGCATGCGGCCGGTCCTTTCCTTGCTGGCGGGTCGGATTTGGTGGGTGCCGGTCACAGGAGGAGGCGGGCGAGGGCCACGGAACCTGCGCAGCCGTCTGCCACCCAGTCGAGGGTGAGGCCCAGAGCCCGGAGGCGGGTGGCGAGAAGGACGGTGAGGGGGCCGCCGGGGCCGAGGAGGCCGCCGGTCGCGACCACACGCTCACCAGGCTGCGGCGCCAACGCCCTTACGGTCTCGGCCAGTTGTCCGGCGGCTTCGTCGAGGATCGCCCCGGCCACCGGGTCCTTCTCCCGGGCCGCCTCGGCCACCAGCGGAGCGAGCCGCGCCAGCCGGGTCGGGGGTTCGGCCATGACGACGGGGAGCAGATGCATGCGGTAGGCCTCGCGATCGGCAAGCGACCACGTGGCGGAGCCGTCCACGGGCGCTGCGGTCGGCGCGTCGCCAGGCTCACCGTGCCGTCCGCCAGACCCGCCGCCCGGGACGCCGGAGGCCGCGTCGGGCGGCACAGGCGGCGCCCCCGGTTCCCGTCCCTGCGGCAGCACCTCCCGCGGCAGGCCCAGGGTCCGCCCCACCGCGCCGGCCAGGGTGGTCGGCCCGCCCCGTCCGTCCGCCATCCGCAGGGCGGCCCTGACCGCCTCGCGGCCGATCCAGAAGCCGCTGCCGTCGTCGCCGAGGAGCCAGCCGTCGCCGTCGACGGTGGCCGTGCAGCGGCGGTCGGTGATGCGCATGGCGACCGCGCCCGTGCCGGCGACCAGGGCGAGGCCGTCGGCCGGGGCGCCGGGGGCGGAGGCGAAGGCCGCCTCGATGTCGCTGCTGATGCCGATCGAGCCGGTGGCGATGCCGAGCCGGCGCAGGGCGGCGGTCAGGGCGGTGAGCGCGTTGAGGCGCCCGGGGTCGTCGTTGGCCGCCCCGGTGGCGCCCGCGAAACCGCCGGCCACCGCCGCGACACGGCCCCGCGCGGACTCCGGGACCGCCTGGGCGACGGCCTCGGTGAGGTGGTCGGTGAGCCGCGGCAGCGGGACGGTGAGGGCGTTGCCCGGCCCGGCGGCGCCCTCGCCGAGCACACGGCCGTCCGCCGCGGCGGCAAGGACCGCCCGCGTACGGGTGCCGCCGGCGTCGAGGCCGACCACCAGCTCCCCTGACTCCTGGTTGAAATCGTTATTCATCATCGACCATGGTGGTTGATACATTCAGCGAGGACAAGCCCCCGACCCCACGGGGTCGGCGACCCGAGGAGGATCCCATCCCTACGCTCCGCTTCGGCGTCAACTACACGCCCCGCCGCGGCTGGTTCCACGCCTGGCACGACTTCGACCCGCAGCACGCCCGCGAGGACCTGGCCCAGATCGCGGGTCTGGGCCTCGACCACATCCGGGTCTTCCACCTCTGGCCGCTGCTCCAGCCCAACCGCACCCTCATCCGCACGGCCGCCGTGGACCAGCTGGCGCAGCTCGTCGACCTGGCGGCCGAGGCCGGCCTCGACGTCATGGTGGACGGCGTACAGGGCCATCTGTCCAGCTTCGACTTCTACCCGGAGTGGACCCGCAGCTGGCACCACCGCAATGTCTTCACCGACCCGGAGGCCGTCGAAGCCCAGGCGGAGCTCCTGCGCACACTCGCCCACGCCCTCGCCGGCCGCCCGAACCTCATCGGCCTCCAGCTCGGCAACGAGCTCAACAACCTGGTCGAGCACAACCCGGTGACGGCGGCCGAGGTCGACCACTACCTCGACACGCTGCTGGCGGCCGCCCGCGAGGGCCTGCGCCCCGGTCAGCTGGCCACGCACTCCGCGTACGACGCCGCCTGGTACGGCGACGACCACCCGTTCACGCCCGAGGCCTCGGCCCGCAAGGGCGACGTGACGACCGTCCACCCGTGGGTGTTCTCCGCCGACTGCGCCCGCCGCTACGGCCCCGCCTCCTTCGAGGTGCAGCACCTCGCCGAGTACGGCACGGAACTCGCGAAGGCCTACGCCGACGATCCGTCCCGCCCCGTCTGGGTCCAGGAGACGGGCGCCCCCGAACCGCACATCCCGGCGGCCGACGCCCCCGGCTTCGCCCGCGCCACGGTCCTCAACGCGGGCGACTGCCAAGGGCTTTGGGGCGTGACGTGGTGGTGCTCCCACGACGTGGACCGCTCACTGGCCGACTATCCGGAGCTGGAGTACACCCTGGGCCTGTTCGACTCCACGGGCCGCCCCAAGCCGATCGCCACCGCCCTCGCGGACACGATCGCCGAACTGCGCGCAAGCCCCGTCTCCCCCGAGCCACGCACCGCCGCCCTGGTGCTGGACTGCACGCCCGCGACACGTTCCGTGTCGGGTCCGGGCGGCGCGTACTTCGATGCGTGGATGCAGCTGCGCAGGCAGGGCGAACGCCCGGCGGTGGTGCTTGCTGAACGGGCGGACGACAAGGGGTACTTGGCAACGCGGCGGATCGTGCAGCTTCTTTAGGGGCGCGGGGCTGTGCCGATATGCGGCTCCGTCGCGGGGCGCGACAAGCCCCCACTCACCCGCAGCCCAATCACCTGCCCAAAATCTCCGCCACGGCCCGCAGATTGACCCGCCCCCGCCCGAACGAGCACAGATCCCCACCCTCCGGCAGCCCGGTATCCACCCGCACCGCGTCCGGACGCCGAGCCAGCAGGGCGTCCCGGAACCGCGCCTGCCAGGGATGCAACCCGGCGTCGCACGTGGCCACGACCAGCGGCGAACCCGCGGCCAGCCGGAGGATGCCGTCGACGAGGGCGCCCTGGTCACAGGGCTCCCCACTCACCGCCGTACCACTCGCCCCAGGGTCGAGGGGGCGCAGCTCGGTCAGGAGGTCCTCGCCGCCCCAGTTGAGCGCGGGGTGCGGGGGCGGGAAGAGGTCGACGACATGGGCGCCGCGTACGGCGGGCGGTACGGCCCGGCTGCGTACGGCGCGGCGCGCCGCCTCCAGCCCGGCCCCGGCATCCCAGGCGGCCACCACCTGGGCGGGGGTGGCATACCGCTGAGCGAGCCGCCGCACCCGCCCGGCCGCCTCCCACACCCGCTCCTCGGACAGCCGGCCGGAGTCCACCGCGTCGAGCACCGCGTCCCGGCAGGCGAGCGTGACCTCCAGGTCCGGTACGGCGACGATCACCTGGTCAGCGCCCGCGGCGATGGCTATGCGCGCGCCGGCCGCCTCGCCGTAGCGGTCGGCGATGGCCTTCATCTCCAGGGCGTCGCTGACCAGCACCCCGTCGAAGCCGATGTCGTGGCGGAGCAGGTCGCCGAGGATGCGGCGGCTGAGGGTCGCGGGGCGGTTGGCGTCCAGCGCCGGATAGACGACATGGGCGCTCATCAGCATGGGCACGCCCGCGGCGACGGCCGCGCGGAACGGTTCCAGGTCGGCGCGCAGCTCGTCGGCCGGGCGCGGGTCGACCGCGAGGCCGTGGTGGCTGTCGGTCTCGGTGCCGCCGTGGCCGGGGAAGTGCTTGGCGCAGGAGGCGATGCCACGGGCCTCGGTGGCGGTGATCCAGGCGTGCAGATGGCGGGCGGCCGGCTCGGGGTCGGCGCCGAAGGCACGGGTGCGCACGATCGGGTTGTCGGCCCGGCGCTGGAGGTCGGCGACGGGGGCGTACGAGGCGGTGATGCCGAGGGTGGCGAGATGGCCGGCGAGGGCGTCGGCGCAACGGGCGGTCAGGTTCGGGTCGTCGGCGACGCCGAGGGCGTAGGAGCCGGGGACCTCGGGGACGCCCGCGGCGACCAGGTGGCCGATGCCGCCGCCCTCGTTGTCGATGGCCACCAGCAGATCGGGGCGGATCGCCCGCAGTGCGTCGGTGAGCTCACGGACCTGCTCCGCGTCGCGCACGTTCCGGGTGAACAGGATGACGCCGCCGAGACCGCGGTCGATGAGCTGCTTGAGGGTGTCGGGGAAGGTCGTCGTGCCCTCGAAGCCGGCGACGAGACAGCGATGGACCGCCTCGTCCAGGTCGGAGGAGACGGAGGACAGGGCCGGGCCCACGGACAGCTGCTCGGAGGTCACCCCATGGATTGTTCTGGCTTATTCATCCGGAAGTCAACACTTCATTGGATGAACGATTCATCGACTCCTGGCTCCCTGCGAGGATCCGGGCGCCGAGCTCGTGCCTCTCGGCCGGCGGCCCGGATCGTGGGCCCGGACAGGCAACCCACAGCGCCGAGTCCCCCTCTAATGGAATGACGGGGTAGTACCCGCGACCTCGGCCGTCCCGACGCCGGGCGCGGGCCGAGGGGGAGGACGGAAAGTGCGGAAGCGGAGGACGGCGACAGCCGTGCCCGGGGACGGGGCACGGATCGGCCGTATCGGCGGCTATCCGGTTCGCTGGCACATCGCACTGCTGGCCCTGTGGACAGTCGCCTGGTTCTTCGTGGCCGAACGCCACGAAGCCGTGTCCTGGCACTATCTGGTCAAGGGCCAGCAACTGCTCTTCCACCAACTCCCCGGCGGCGGCCTCGCCCTCTACGCCAACCACCCCGATCTGCAGATCGGCCCGGTCAGCTTCCTGGTCGCTGGGCTGTTCGCCCCGTTCCCCGCCGAACTCGGAGAGAAGCTCGCCGACGCGTTCATGTCCGGCCTCGGCCTGTACATGCTGGTGCTGGTCGGCCGCGCCGCCGCCGACCACTACCGGGGCACGGGACTCAACCACAAACGCCTCCAGCAGCGCGTACTGATCGCCGGAGCGGCCTTCATCCCCATGTGGGTGGAGGTCTCGGTGCGGTTCGCGCACCTCGACGACGTCCTGGCGCTGTTCTTCACCACCCTCGCCGTACGGGCCCTGGTGCGCGGGAACGCGACGGCCGTGGGCGTCTTCCTGGCCCTGGCGGTGGACTCCAAACCCTGGGCGGTCGGCTTCCTGCCCCTGCTGCTGGCCCTGCCGCGCCCCGCCTGGCTGCGCTCCGCCGCCTGGACGGTCGGCCTGGTGGCCGTCGCCTGGCTGCCCTTCTACCTCACGCATCTGGACACCCTGGCCGCCGCCCGCTTCACGATCCCGAACCAGCCCGCCTCGGCCCTGCGCTGGTTCGGCGTGCACGACGCCGCCACCCCCTGGTGGGACCGCCCCGCCCAGATGGCCCTCGGCATCACCCTGGGCACCCTGGCCGTCCGCCGGCACCGCTGGCCGGCGGTGGTGCTGCTCGCCGCCGACGCCCGCATCGTCCTGGACCCGAGCGTCTACACGTACTACAACGCCTCGGTCCTCCTCGGCACCCTGATCTGGGACTCCATCGGCCAGCGCCGGCTGGTCCCATGGGTCAGCTGGCTCGCCCTCATCTCCCTGTACGGCAGCGCCCTGTTCGTCCCCTCGGACTCCGCCCAGGGCCTGATCCGCCTGGCCTTCGCGGCGGGTTCCGCCGTCTACGTCCTGTTGTGGCCCCACCGCCCACCGCGCAGCAGACGCCACGGCCGCGGGTCACCGGCCCGGCCCCACACCACGAGCCCGCTCGGCCGTCCCGCCGAGTCGGACGCGCCGCAGAGCTGTTGATGCAGTACCGCTGAACGGAAGCGGTGACTCCGCGCAGTCGGCGGGCAGAAATGCCCCGAGGCGGCCACCCAAGCCTCAACACCACTACGGGGGTGCTGACTTGACCGTCATCGTCGGCCTGGTTCACCGCAAGCGAGTACATCTGGCCGGAGACTCCGCGGGCAGTGACGACTACCGGCTCACCATCTGCCGCGACCCCAAGGTGTTCACCAACGGGCCCTACGTCCTCGGGTACACCACATCCTTCCGCATGGGCCAGTTGCTGCACTACGCGCTCGATGCCCCGCACCCGGAAGGCGCCCTCTACCGCTTCATGGCCACGACCTTCGTCAACGCGGTCCGCGCCTGTCTCAAGGACGGCGGCTGGGCGCGCAAGGAGTCCGAGCAGGAACGGGCCGGCAGCTTCCTCGTGGGCATCCACGGCCGGCTCTTCGCCATCCACGGCGACTACCAGGTCAGTGAGTCCGCCGACGGGTACGCGGCGGTCGGCTGCGGCGACGAGTACGCCCTCGGCGCCCTCCACGCCACCGCCGGCCTCGGCCTGAAACCACGCGAACGCCTCACCGCCGCCCTGCGCGCGGCGGATCACCACTGAAGCTTCCCCTTGATGTCGGACACCTGGAGACTGGGACGTGAGGTTCCAGAGGAAGTAGTGCCAGGTGGGAAGCAAGAGCAACCGCAGCAGG